>JBGVIL010000001.1:0-2520 GCA_045123185.1 Bacilli bacterium
AACTGATTTAAATGAAAGAACTATATCAAATGTTACTTTTGATGACATTACCGAAGAATTAATTATTACATGGGGTGGAGTTACAACGTATGAATCTAATTTTGTTATATCAATTCACTAAACGTATAATAGGAGTGATATAAATGAGCTTTGAAAATAACAAAATGCAAATTGATATTGATAATTTATTCAATCAAAATACAAATGACTTATCAGCTATAAAAGAACTTTATAGTAAATTAGAAGAACTAGGAGAAAAAATTACACAAATTAAGTATATTGATAATACATTAGTTAACAAATTAAAAAAAGAATATGAAAAATTAAACAAAATAATTTTAGATGAAAATATACAAGTAAAATTAACTAATGATATTGAAACAATTAATTCACAATTGGACACTAATACAAGTAAAATAAATAACCTAGGTTATTTAAATATTTTAGATTATGGGGCAGATAATACAGGGACAATAGATTGTTCTTCTGCTATTAATAAAGCATTAAACGATATAAATGAGAATGTAAAAACAATAAAATTCCCACAAGGATATTACACTACTTCAAAAATAATGTTACCTAATAAAGAAATATATATAGAGGCTGATAATGCAACTATCAGAAGTATTAATTATGATATTATATTTGAACAAAACAATCATATTTTTACGAGTATAAGTGGTTTTATATTTAAAAATTGTAAAGTAGGAATTAAACTAAATATGAAAGACAGTGAAACAATGTTTAATGATTTTTCAATTTTTAATAATAGATTTTTGAATATAAAATCAAATGATATTACAACTAATGGAGCTTATGGAATAATTCTTATAGGTGCTAGAGAAGGTAATATTCACAATTGTTATTTTGAAAATTGTAATGGTATTTTTAGAAGCCATACTGTTAATACGATAATAAGGGATTGCAATTTCAAAAATGGTAACATAGGAGTGTACGATTATGGTGATAATACAGCTTATAGTTGTGGTTTAGATTTAGAAAGTTGCCAAATGATAGGTGTTGCAAAAGGCGTTTATATTTGTGAAACAGATAATTTTATTATAAATGATTGTATGATAGATTATTGTGATGAGCCTGTAATCATTGAAAGTCAAGACAATGGAAAAATAACAAATTCGTATATATCAAGTAGGTCATTAAATCCTGCTATTAGGATAACTGCAAACGCTGATAACACACTGAATAATGGTATAAGAATAAGTAAAAACAATATTTTGACACATTATCTAAACGGTGACAACGGAGGAGATTGTATTGAAATAAATTATTTAAAAGACGGATTAATTGAGGGGAATTATATACATTTTTATTCAAGGTATGGAATAAATATTTTAGGTAATTTATCACAAACTATTGTTGCTAATAATACAATAGCACCAAGAACATCAAATGCTATTGCTTCTATTGGTTCTTCATCTGATTATGGCGGTAGTGTTACTAATAAATTTACAAACAATTATTTTAATATAAAAGCATTTGATAAATTTAGAAATTACAGTTATTCTAATAATACTAATTTTAAAACAAAATCAATTGGTAGAGTTACAATTGCAAGTGGACAAACAAGTAAAACTATTCAACACGGATTGGTGCATAGTAATATAATATTTAGTTTATCCCCTAATAGAAATATTGGTGTATATGGGAAAATAGTTAATAGTGATTTTATAATAACATTATCACAATCTTTAGATGAAGATGTAGAAATATGTTACACATTAGAGCATTTATATAATGATATAGTTTAATTCGCAATTGATTAATATTACGAACTAATTAAGGAGGATTTAACATGATAGATAAATTTATGTGTGGGTGTTTAAACAGAGTGTATGATTTAGAAGATTATACACAATTAGAAATTAATTCAAAACTTATACAAAAGATAGACGAAGTAATAGAAAATTGTAATAATGCTTTTGAATACGTTGAATGGTTAAAGGAACAAGGCATTCCTGAAGAAGTACAAAATATACTTTTTACATGGAAAGAAGACGGAACACTAGAAAATTTAAGTAATAAAAAACAAATAGATAAGTTAAGAAATGAAATAAACAATAATATTGATAATTTAGCTTATTCTATTGATAA
The DNA here is from genome assembly GCA_045123185.1 of Bacilli bacterium. Classification (GTDB taxonomy): domain Bacteria; phylum Bacillota_I; class Bacilli_A; order ML615J-28; family CAG-313; genus UBA1231. The sequence continues at coordinate 2,113 of JBGVIL010000001.1, forward strand.
AAAAATTAATGAATTAAAAGAATTGATAAATCAAATTAATAGTTAATTAATTTAGAAATGGAGTGATATAAAATGACAAATGAAATTGTAAATTTAATAACTAACCTAGGTTTTCCAATAGTTTGTGTAATTGCATGTGCTTATTTTATTAATTATATCATTAAAGCTGAAAGAGATGAAAACCAAAAAAGAGAAGAAAAGTATATTGAAACAATTAATAAGTTTTCAGTTGTATTAGAAAAAGTTAACGACAATTTAAGTGCTATCAACAAAAGACTAGAATATTTTGAAAATAAATTAGATGAAGTGTGCTGCACTGAAACAAAATAATAAAGGGGACTAGTTCCCCTTTTTGAATAGGAGGAATAACATGGCTTATTATAATTATGATAAGATAAGAAGTTATAA
>JBGVIL010000002.1:0-4926 GCA_045123185.1 Bacilli bacterium
ACAACTATATGAAACAGAAGTAGCAGCGAAAAGCGTTGACTTCTTATTAAATAAAGATTTAAAAGAGAGTTATGTTAGAGATTTAACTTCAAATAGCAACTCTAGTCAAGAAAGTAATGCTACAAGTAACGGTCTTTCAACTGCTGGACAATTAACACCTAGTTTAATATCAAACTCAGAAAAGATTGATAAATTCATGGATACGGCTCAAAAAGATGAAAGTTCAAGTAATGCAACTTCTACTGGTGAAAGTAATGGAAATAGTAAAGAAGAATATACATTAATTAGTCAAGGTAATATTGGTATTACATCTAGTGCAGAACTATTAGATAAATGGCGACAAGTGTTATTAAATATTGACTTAATGATATTTGATGAGTGCAGCGACTTATTTATGCAAATTTTTTAAAAGAGGGTAAAAAATTCCCTCTTTTTGTAATATATATTAATTATAAGGAGTGATACAAATGTCTAAAGAAAATAACAAAATGAAAGTTGACATTGTTAATTTAATCAAACAAAATGTTAATGACTTATACTCTATAAAAGAACTTTACAGAAAATTAAAAGAAGTAGAAGAAAGATTTTCACAGATTAAATATATTGACACTACACTAGCAAACAAATTAAAAAAAGATTATGGAAAATTAAAAAGAATAATTTTAGATGAAAATGCAGCAGCAACATTAAGTGAAGAAATTGAAACAGTTAAAACAAAACTAACTAACGATATTAAAACAAGTAATTTTCAATTAAGTAATGATATTGAAACAATTAATGCACAAATGGATAATAATACAAAAACAAGGATTGCTAAGGATATAAATTCTAGTAATTATATAGAAAATACTCAAATAGATGTTGAATTTTATAAAATGAAACAAACTCAATTATTTTCTAAATGTATTAGAAAACTGATAAAAGGTGATGATGTTACAGGTATTTTTCAAGGTGATTCGTTAACATATGGTGCAGATAAATATAGTGATGATAGGCGTCCTCCAGATAGCACTCCTGCACCTGATGGAAGTAAAAATACTTCTGACAGAGCAAGTAAAACTTATCCCGAGGCAATGCAAGAATTTTTATCGTCTATGTTTAGTGGTCATATAACTATAATTAATAGAGGTTATGCAGGAATACATGCCGAGCGTTCAATGAGAATGTGGAACGAAAAAGTTTTAGCAGATTTTAATGCTATAATGATTGGTACAAATGATAGTAGAAACAAAAGTTGCCCATATGTTGGTAATATTGAAACTTATATTTACTGGGTTGAGCAAATAATTCTACAAAACTTAATATGGAATATACCAGTTATTTTATTAACACCTCCTAAAACAAAACTAGCTGATGATTTAAACATTGACACATTTGGTAATGGATTAATTAATCTAGCAAAAAAATATAATATACCAGTATTAGATACTAGAGAGGTGTTTAAAGGTTATCCAAGTACAATTTATTCTGACGATACTCATTTTAATGGTAATGGTTATTCAGTATTAGGTGCAAGATTAACTGCTTTTATGTTAGGTTATACAAAAAATAAAATTGTAAGTGTTAACGATGTTTTATTAACAAGACCACAAATAGATAATTGTTATTATAAGGGTAAAGCAAAACTTTCTAGCATATCTGCTCCTTTTACACCTGAAGAAATTTCAGAGGGACAAGGCATATATGCAAAAATTGAAGAAGGTGGAAAATTAACTTATTCTTTCTATACAAATAGTGATAATATGGTGGTTATTCCAATAGTTAATGTGTATAGTAATTGCACTTTTAAAATGTCATTAGACTTTGGAACAGAGACATCACAACTATCTTTGGTACAAACTGTATATGGTAATTCTACTACAAATAAAAAATATAATAATGTTTATACTCTTACAAATGATAGTGAAAAGAATATACAAACAAGTAAAAAAGAGTATATAACAAATAAAGAAATACCACTTTTAATAACTCAAAAAGGTTGGCACACAATAACAATCGAGTGTGAAAACTGTAATTTTTTTGGTTTAGAATTTTTACAATTAGAACCTTTTATAGAAGAAAAAGAAGCAAAAGGTTATTATCTTGGTTATACTCATAGTAGTTATAGTGAACACAATGAAGATGTTACAGAAACTAGAATACCTTTAGAAGATTTAAAATACCATTTAGGAAATATTTTTTATGACAATATGAATTATTATAGAACGCCAGTTTTAGAGATAACAGTAACAAATTATTATAAAAATGTAATTAAATATTGGATTATGTGTGGAAGAACTGACCAAGCAGAGGAATGGATTTTCTTAGGTGAACAAGATAAAGCAGGTAGAACTGATTTAAATGAAAGAACTATAACAAATGTTACTTTTGATAACATTACCAAAGAATTAATTATTACATGGGGTGGAGCTACAACGTATGAATCTAATTTTGTTATATCAATTCACTAAACGTATGATAGGAGTGATATAAATGAGCTTTGAAAATAACAAAATGCAAATTGACATTGATAATTTATTCAATCAAAATACAAATGACTTATCAGCTATAAAAGAACTTTATAGAAAATTTAAAGAAGTAGAAGAGAAAATTTTACAGATTAAATACAATGATAGTACACTAGCAAACAAATTAAAAAAAGAATATGAAAATTTAAAAAGAATAATTTTAGATGAAAATATACAAGTAAAATTAACTAATGATATTAAAACAATTAATTCACAATTGGATACTAAAGCGAATGAAATAAACAGAATAGATGTTCACACAAGTAATTATATTAACGTTAAAGATTTTGGTGCTGTTGGGAATGGAATAACTGATGATACCATTGCTATTCAAAAAGCTATAGATTGGTCAAATTCAAATGGTAAAATCCCAATAAAATTATCAGGTAGTTTTTGTGTACATGAATTACAATGGCCTGATTCACCGAGTATAATTGGAGAAAGCATAAATCAATCTTCGCTTATATATAATGGTGATGGTGGAGAAGAAAGTAGTATAATAATTAACCCGTTAACAAGTGGAGCAACTCCTTATCATGGCTTCTCAAATATTGCTTTTATAGGTTGGAATGGAAATGAAAACTCTACACCATGTGATAGTGCATATATATCAAAAGGGAGTAGTGTTGATTGGGGTTTTAAATTAGATAACTGTCAGTTTAAATATTTTAAAGGAGATGTGGTTGATTTAAAAAAATGTGAAATAATTAATTTTCATGTTAATAGAATAAGATTTGATTATTGCTATGGATTTGCATTTGCATTAACTGGTTCCAACAATACTGAAAATAGACCTATAAATATAAATCAATTATCTTACGATAATGCAATAACTACGTCCAATCCTTTTGGGAAAAAATTAATTTCATTAGGTTTAATGGACAACTCTCTAACAATTGGGAAAGGTGTAATGTTAGTAAATAATGGGAAGGGATATTGTATAAAAATAACAAATAGTAGAATTGAGATAAATAGAAAACTTATTCCATATAATAATCAAACAAGTGCTTTTTATTTAACTGGAGATACATCTGATGATGTCAACATTACATTTGATAATGTAGCTGGATATACACAATATAAATCACAATATTGCCCATTAGTTAAAAGCGAAACAAAAAAAGTTAATTTTTATTTTAAAAATTCTTCATTTGGTGCAAGTCAACTATTAGATATAGGTGATATTAAATCGAATATAGGTTTTGGTAGTAGAGAGTCCCAATTTTTAAGAAATCTACAACAGGATATAGGATTTACATTAAACGGAAATAGAATGGAATACAGAAACAGTAAACCAAATGGAACAGTATATACATTATATAGAAAAGGGGATATTATATTCAATTCTAATCCTTCGGTTGGGGGTTATGCTGGTTGGATTTGTGTAGAACCATCAATAGGTTATGGAAGAATGGCAACAGCAAATATAACAACAAATGCTAGTATTATAGATTCAAATAAATTCTCAACTACTGGTAGTAATTATTTACCTATAGGTATGAATATAATTATAACCTATAACGATGATACAATAAGTGAGCATATGATTACAGATATTTCACATGATTTAAAATACACTGTTGATAAAACAATTGATACGTCTAAAACAATTAAATCTATAAACCCGAAACAACCTGTATTCAAAGGTTTTGGATTGATAGAAAGTTAATTCACAATTGATTAATATTATGAACTATTTAAGGAGGTAAATTAATGATAGATAAATTTATGCATGGATTTTTAAACAAAGTGTATGATTTAGAAGATTATACCCAACTAGAAATTAACAGTAAACTTATACAAAAGATGGACGAAGTAATAGAAAATTGCAATAATGCTTTTGAATACGTTGAATGGCTAAAGGAACAAGGCATTCCTGAAGAAGTACAAAATATACTTTTTACATGGAAAGAAGACGGAACACTAGAAAATTTAAGTAATAAAAAACAAATAGATAATTTAAGAAATGAAATAAACAATAATATTAATATATTAGCTTATTCAATAGATACAAAAATTAATGAATTAAAAGAAATGATAAATCAAATTAATGAAAATTAATTTATAAACGGAGTGATATAAAATGACAAATGAAATTGTAAATTTAATAACTAACTTAGGTTTTCCAATAGTTTGTGTAATTGCATGTGCTTATTTTATTAATTATATTATTAAAGCTGAAAGAGAAGAAAACCAAAAAAGGGAAGAAAAGTACATTGAAACAATTAATAAGTTCTCAATTGTATTAGAAAAAGTTAATGATAATTTAAGTGCTATTAACAAAAGACTAGAATATTTTGAAAATAAATTAGATGAAGTGTGCTGCACTGAAACAAAATAATAAAGGGGACTAGTTCCCCTTTTTGAATAGGAGGAATAACATGGCTTATTATAATTATGATAAGATAAGAAGTTATAA
>JBGVIL010000003.1:0-6718 GCA_045123185.1 Bacilli bacterium
AAATGTCTCTAGTGATGCTAAACGTATGTCTAAGGATACGGACAAGATTAACAAAGTATTTAAAGACTTACAAAAAACATTAAAAAACTCTAGCAAAGAGATGCAGAATGCTTTTAAAAATATCAATACTAATGGTTTTAATAAAACTATGAACGACATGAAAAATACTGCAATAAAAACTGCATTTAATATTAAGCAACAATTACAAGATGCTTTTAATGTTAAAGGTAGTGTAAAAGTTAGCACTACAACTGATAAATCTAATGGAGTGTCTAGTGGAAGTAGTATGGCAAGTTCTTTAGCAGGTTCTACTATGACTGGCGGAGCTATCGGAAGTAAAATTGCCAAAGAATTAGCTCAAGGAATGAAACAAGGTATAGAACAAGCACAAGAAATCTTTGCCAAAGGATTGCAAGGTGTGAAATCTCAAGCCGAAACATTAAGCATGGTATTTGATGGAATAGACGATAGTTTCATTGAACAAATGAAAAATATCAAAGCAGAAGTTGGACCAGTAATAAATCAAATCAATCAAGCTTTTGCTGAAATGGCAGAAAAACAAGGTTTAACTGCTGAAACGTTTGATATGAATGATTTTGCAAATAACTTAAAAGTTGCAGAATCTAGCATTGCAAGTTTACAAGAAAATTTTAAAGGTTTTGACCAAGGAATTCAAGTAACTGAAAAAGGTATGTTAGAATTTAAAACAGAACTTAGACGCATTGCACAAGAAGCAGATGATTTGACTTTTGGAATGTCTAATGCGGCAAAAGAACTTATCGAATTAACAAAACCAAGAGGTATTAATACTCCATTAAAACCTGAAGAAATAGAACGTGCAAAACAACTTCTACAACAGATGAATAGTGAAGTTAATAATTTAAATGCTAATGTCAATAAAATCAACTTTATTGACAACTTTGATACAACACAACTTATTAATTCACTAGAAAAATTCCAACAGGCACAAACCAAAGCAAATGCACAACCATTAATTAATGAATTACAAAAAATACAACAGGAAGCAAATAGAGTTGGTATAAGCATTAAAGGTGTAGATGATATATTACAACAATATTCACAAATTGATGCTAATGCTACAAAATTAACTGCTGAATTCAGAGATTCATTAGTTGGAGTTTGTCAACAATTTAAAGCATACAATGCACAAGTTCAAGCTAATGCTCAAGCACAAGCATTAATGAAACAAAGACAAGCTGAACTTAGACAACAAACATCTACTTTAGGTCAAGTGCTTGTAAAATCAAAACATCATCTACAAGACTTTGGTACTGCTTTAAAACAGGCATTCTCTAGTGGTATGCAAAAAGCAGGACAGTATATAGATAATCTAAAAAATAAATCAAAACAACTAGCAGACGCACATAAACAAGCTGCTAATAAAATCAAATCTGCTAATGCTGGCATAACAGCATCTTTTAAAGGATTATTAGCAACTATTACACCATTTTTAACTATTATTGGAGTGTTTAATTTATTTAAACAATCAACTACACAAGCTATGGAAGCATTAGAAAGCAATAATATGTATATGAGTGTATTCGGAGATAAAGCTGATGAAATGAACAAATGGATTAAATCTGTTAATCAATCGATGGGATTGGGTGTAAATAACACTAAACAATATACTGCCATCATTCAACAGATGGGTAGTGCTATGGGTCTTACATCTAACGAAGCTATGAATATGTCACAAAAAATGGCAGTTATGGCTGGTGATATTAGTTCATTCTATAATGTTCCTATTGCTCAAGCACAAGAGGATTTACGTTCTGCATTAAGTGGTAGTTCGGAAACTTTACAGAAATACGGTGTGATTTTAAGAGAAGATACTATCAAACAGTTTGCTTATACTAATGGTATTGCTGCTATGGGTAGTGAATTAACTGCTGCTCAAAGAGCAATGACGCTTACCATGATGGTGGAACAACAACTCGGACAAGCTAACGGTGATATGGCAAAAACTCTGCAATCGCCATCAAATCAATTAAGAATTTTAAAAAACAATCTTAACGAATTAAAAGTAGCACTAGGTAACTGTTTTATGCCTGTAATTCAAGTTATTTTACCTTTAGCAAACAAATTAATCCAAATCTTAACTGTTGTTACTCAAAAAATAGCTGATTGCATCAGTGATTTGTTTGCATTATTTGGTGTCAATATATCTACTGGTGGTGGTGGTGGTGTTGTATCTGATACGTTTAGTGATGTAGCTGACAGTAGTGGTGTCATTGCAGACAATTTTGGTGAAGCCAACAAAGATGCCAAAGAGATGGCTAAATCTCTAGCTTCTTTTGATAAGCTAAATGTGTTAAATACAAATAAATCATCAAGTGGTTCAAGCAGTAATAGTGGTTCTACTGGTAGTATACCTACTATTGGTTCTATTGGTGGTAATGCTGGCAATAATACAGCAAGTGAAGTGACAAAAGGTGTTAGTGAATTTGCTAAACGCATTCATGACGCTATTGTAAATAATCCATACTTCAAATCATTAAAAAACAATTTCTTTGGATTAGTCGATGCTTGTAAAAACTTTATCAAATCTGCTGGTGGATGGCTCAAACTCTTCATGGATAGTGGAGGTAGAGAATTCTTAAGCAACTTAGGAGATTGTGCATTAATTGTTGGTGATATTTTAGTCACAGCATTAAAAGATGGTGTCACTTGGATAACAAACTTCTTAAATAGTGCTAAAGGTCAAGCAGTGATTAGAACCCTAGGTGAATTGTGTAAATGGTTGTCCGAAAGATTGAAAGATATCCTATTGTGGATTCGCGATAATAAAGATATGCTTTACAAACTTATCGGCGTAGTCGCAACAGTCAAACTTGGATTTGCTGCATTTATCAAAGTGGCTCAAGGAATTAGTGCAATTAAGACTGGAGTAGGATTGGTGAAAACTGCTCTTGGTAAACTTCCAACCGTTCTAAAAGCTATTAAGAGTGGATGGGAAACTATGAAAATAGCCGGAATGTTAGCACTTGATAAAATTAAATTAGCTTTCCCAGGTGTACTCAGCGGAGCTAAAACTATGTTAAGTGGAGCAGTAAGTGCAGTTGGTAGTACAATTACAGCAGTTGCAGGTGCAATGGGAATCAGTGCAGGTGCACTTGTTGCTATTATTGCTGGAGTTATCGCTGTCTTGGCTTTAGTCATCTTAAACTGGGATAAAGTAAAAGAATGGGGTATCAAAGCATGGAACGGTATCAGGTCTGTTTGGAGTACATCTAACCAATGGTGCTACAATAACATTGTTTCTCCTATAATCAACCATTTCCGTAATATGTGGAACACTGCAAGAGATTTAGGAACTAGAGCATGGGATGGAATTAAAAATGTCTGGCAAGGTATGGGTACTTGGTACGGTTCTCTAGGTCAACGTGTATCTCAACATTTCAGTAATATGTGGAACAGTATCAGAAATGGTGGACAAAGTGCTTGGCAATACTTACAACGAGTGTTTAATAGTGGTGGCTCTTTCTTCCGTGATATTACTTCAAGTATGGGTAATGCCTTCAAACAAGTTTTGAACATGGCTATTCGAGGTATAAACAATATCATCGGTATTCCATTTAGAGGAATAAATAGTGCTATTAGAGGACTTAAAAACATTAGTGTTTTAGGAGCAAGACCATTCCAGTTCTTAAGAGAACTTAACGTTCCTCAAATTCCATATCTTGCAAAAGGTGGGGTAGTTGATTCTGCCACACTTGCCATGATTGGAGAAGGGTCTCAAAATGAAGCAGTAATTCCTTTGGATACGTTCTATAATAAACTATCTCAAATGTTTGCAGAACAAAATAGAATGTTAATGCAAAGTATGCAAAATGGTAATGGTAATGCAACAATCATACTACAAATGGATGGTAAAGAAGTTGCGCGTGGAACAGTTAACAATATTAAGGAAATGTCAAAGCTGGGGCAAGTGGATTTGACATGGATTTGAAATAGTATTCATATAGAAGACAGGATTTTTCTCCTGTCTTTCATTATGTATATTAATCATAAACATACGTACTAGCCTTAAATAAATCGTCTGTACAGAGAGTTTTGGTGCTAGTGGATAAATTATATACTTAACAAATAAAACGCTTTAAATCAGCTAAAAACAATGAAAGGAATGATGATATAATGTCAAGCCCAGTATTAATAAATGGTAAAGAAATTAAATGTCCAAGTTCATTTGGATACACAAGAAGTGATTTAGATGTAGATTCATATCGTGATATTAACGGTAACCTTGTAAGAAATAGAGTAGCAGTAAAAGTTCAATTGTCACTAACGTGGAAAGCGGGAGCTATGGATGTCCAAAGTATGAGTACATTACTCAAAGCAATGGATGACGTTTTCTTCCAAGTTACATATTTTGATATTCATGACGGTGGAATGCGTACTGCCACTTTCTATGCTAGCGATAAGACTGCACAGATGTATAGTTATATAGATAATGTGCCAGTATTCAAAGAAATTAGTCTAATACTCATTGAGAAATAAGGAGGGTGATTAAATGTATAAAGCAACATACGATAATGGTTTTCTATCGCTAAAAATTAATAATGTCGAAGTGCCATTATCTAATATTATAGATACTATTAAACTAACGTATGACAGCGGTACAAGCGAGTTAGCTTGTGGGGTTGTAATTATACCAACATTAGAATTTACGCTGTTAAATACGGTTTCTTGCGTTCTCATGGATTCTGTGGAGTTGAATGTAGGTAATATTCCATTTCATAAATTTATCGTTGTCAGTGCGAACAAAGACGAGTATATTACCAAGTTTAAGGCGTACATAGAACCATATGAAAGATTGTCAAAAGGTTTCTTTGGTGATTTAGAAGATGGGTATACCGTTCGCAGTATGCTTAATGAAATCGCAACAAAAACAGGTGTAGTTATTGATGGGGTTGACTCATTACCAAACTTGCCACTGACGAGAGGTGACGTTACAGCTACTGGTGATGATGGAACTGAACAAACTCAAAAGGGTATGAATTTTGAAGGGAAAACACATCTAGAGCAATTATCATTAATCAGTGGATTGCTAGGTAAAAATATCATCTTTACACGAGATAATCATATTAAATTTACGAACCTAAATTCTACCGATATTGTATTGACAGATTTAGAAAAACCAACTATGAAAACCAACTCATACAAAGTTAACAAAATTGTATGTGCAACTGGAAGAGATACAGAGTTAATTAGTGGTTCTGCACCATTATCAGAGACACTGAATTTGAGTAACTGCTATATGACTCAAGAGCAATTGAATGCATTATTAACTCAATTCCAAGCCATTGAATATGAGGCATTTGAATTTAACCATGCTCAAGCAAACTTATTGATAGAACCTTATGACCTAGTCAGTTTTGAATATAAAGGAGTTAATTACACAATCCCAGTTCAATACTTGCAAATCACATTTAGTGCTAAAGGTGCAAACTATGTTATTAAATCTTTTGTCAAACAAGGGGAAAGTACTGTCAGTGAATATAAAGGAACATTGACAAGTCGTGTTGATAATGTTTATACCGAAGTTATGCAAGTTAGACAATTAATTGCTAATATTGGACAGTTCGAAGAAATTGAAGCAGTAGTAGGTAAAATTGATAATTTATACGCTAAAGTAGGTCACATTCAAAATTTATTAGCAGGAACTATCACAAGCGAAGAGATAAACACAATTCATTTAACATCACAAAACGCAGTGATTGATAATGCTGTTGTTAAATCTGAAATGATTGAGAGCCTTGCAGTTAGTAAGTTAGCAAGTGGAGTGATTGATACTTCAAAAATTCAAATCCAAGCAACTAATGGACATATGACAATTGCAGACAATACCATTAGATTTATTGACTCTGATGGCAATACTAGACTTTACATGGGAGAAGATACAAATGGTAACTTCTCATACCAAGTTTATAATGCTAATGGTAGTGGTTTACTATTAGATGAAAATGGTTTAAAAGAAATTGCTATTACAGATGGACTAATTAAAACTAATATGATTAATAATCAAGCAATTACTGGAGATAAAATCAATTGGACTAGCTTCTGCGAATCTTTTAATTCTAGCAGTAATACAAACACACTAGACTCTGCTCATATTACTATGGATGGAAAACGTCTAGACACTGCCTTCAACCAACTTAATACGACTATTCAAGGGCAAACTGAAACAATTGATACGCATAGTTCTCAACTTACTCAACAAGCTAATGCTATTCAAGGTTTAGTAAGTGCTACGACTATTACTAAAGAAGATGGAACGACTGTTGGAGTTAAAGATGAAATTGCTAATATGAAACTTACACAAGATAGTTTCCAAGTGTCTATTACTAATAAAGTTGATAACATCACAAATGCTACATATAGCAACTTGCTATCAAATAGTGACTTTTTAACTTTAGAAAATGATTTCCCCAAAGGATATTACTCAAACGATACTAGCAAATGTTTTATGGGTGGTTGGATTTGCCCTGAGGGTGGAAGAACTATTGCTATCAATACTACTGGTGAAAATTCATGGATTGGATTTAGAAGTAGCAATGTAAAAGCTAGACAAGACCAAGTATTTACTGCAAGTGTCTATGTGGCTATTGATAATGAAGCATATAAAAGTTCTGTCAATTTCGGACTTGAAATTGAATGGTTAGGAGCAGATGGAAATAGAATTTCTACTTCAGGTGGT
>JBGVIL010000004.1:0-2888 GCA_045123185.1 Bacilli bacterium
TTAATGAGCAAGTTGAACGACATATTTCCATATTATAAACAACTCTATGAAACTGAAATAGCAGCGAAAAGCGTTGACTTCTTATTAAATAAAGATTTAAAAGAGAGTTATGTTAGAGAATTAACTTCAAATAGTAATTCAAGTCAAGAAAGTAACGCTACAAGTAATGGGCTTTCAACTGCTGGACAATTAACACCTAGTTTAATATCAAACTCAGAAAAGATTGATAAATTCATGGACACAGCTCAAAAAGATGAAAGCACAAGCAATTCAACTGCAACTGGTGAAAGCACTGGAAACAGTAAAGAAGAATACACATTAACCAGTCAAGGTAACATAGGTATTACATCATCAGCAGAACTATTAGATAAATGGAGGCAAGTGTTATTAAATATTGATTTAATGATTTTTGAAGAGTGTAACGACTTATTTATGCAAATTTTTTAAAAAAAGAGGGTAAAAAATTCCCTCTTTTTGTAATATATATTAATTATAAGGAGTGATACAAATGAACATTGACAACAACAAAATGCAAGTTGACATTGAGAATTTATTCAAACAAAATGTAAATGATTTATCCTCTATAAAAGAACTTTATAGTAAATTAGAAGAACTAGGAGGAAAAATTACACAAATTAAGTATATTGATAATACATTAATTAAAAAATTAAAAAAAGAATATGAAAAATTAAAAGAAATAAATTTTGATGTAGATTTACAAATAAAATTAAATAACGATATTGAAACAATTAAAGAAAAATTAAATAATGATATTGAAACAATTAATTCACATTTGGATACTATTGCGAATAAAGGTACTACTGTTGAGGTACTTGAAAGAGTAACTAAAGAAGAAATAGAAAGACAAATACAAGATGGAACTTTAGCTAATTTAACTATAGCCGATGGGAGTATAACACAGGATAAATTAAGTCCTGACTTAGAATTTGGTTTTAATGAAATTAATGATGAGGTTAAATCATATTTGGTTAATTATGAAACTATTGAATGTAGTACATCTAGTAATGAAAATAAAGCAATGCAAGTATTTTTAATAGATTATTTAATAAAAGGGAAGAAAATTATTTCAATTCAAAAATACCAAACTAATAACATGTGGGTAGGTTTTGCCATTAAAGAAGATGGAAAAATAAAAGTAATAGATGAAAGAAATTTAACAGGAAGTGAAACAGGCGAAAGAGAAATTAATTATGATATACCGGATGGTGGATGTTATATTTGCCTTAAAGGAAATGTTGTTAGAGATAATAATGGTACGATAAATTTTATTCAATTATCATCAACGTGGGCTGATGGAATAGGTGAATATGATATGGCTTCTTTACCTGTTCCAGTACAGGGTTATAAAAATTTTTCAATAAAGATACAAAAATATAATTCATTTACACAAATCGAAGAGGTTAAAAATGAAGTTAATAATATAAAAAATATTTCAGATAATAAAGTAAGTTTTGGTGAATATTCAATGCCTGTATCATTAAATCAAAGGATGAACCTAGTTGAAATATTTAACAATGATTTTATGATAGATAAATATATTAAAACTAATTGTACTATTGGAACAAGTAACGTAACAATTAATCAAAACGGTCAAATATATTATGATAAAGATATAGCAACAGATACTTATAAAATAAAATTTGATTTTAAAGTTAGTGATTTAAATACTAAATTTGGATATATAACAGAAATTACATGGAATGATAAATTTTCAAAAACACTATTAGATTGTTCAAAGAATACTATTACAACATCATTTCCTTCAGAAGTTGCTGCTGGATTTAATAAACCGGATGTAGTCACTAATCTTGATTTTAATATACAAGCTAATACAGAATATACTTTTTTAGTTTATAAAAATGGTCTTACTCATACAATTTCAATATTTGATAAAAAATCTGGTAAGAAAACAAGTCAAGAATTAAATTTGGCGTGTGCTTGGGGTATTGGAAAAAATGGAATAGCTTGTGAACAGGGTTCTGTAAATATAACTAATTATGGTTATTCAATGACTTTTCCTAAATATGCTGAAGGTATTTTCATAGGTGATAGTATTACTGAAGGACTAGCATTAGGTACATTTGATATAAGTAAACGTTGGTGTAGTTTAATTAGAGATAATTATTTTAATGGTAATGCACTTATATTTGGTAAGGGATATGATATAAGTACAGGAGCATTAAATAGATTAAAAAATCTATATGAATTAAATATAAAATCTAAATATGTATTTATAATGATTGGTACAAATGATAGTGCTAACGATGATGATGGTTATAATACATGGGTAACTAATATAAACAATATATATAATCTTATAATTGAGCATGGTGCAATACCTATTATAATTTGTCCACCTCTTACAAAAAAACCAGATCAAATAAAGAAAATGAGAAATTATATTTTGTCAAATGGATGGAATACAATAAGAATGGATATAGCTTTATCTAAAAATCAAGATGGTGAAACTTATGATTCTACTAATTTTACAGATGGTGTTCATCCCAATATAGACGGCGCACAAAAAATGTATGAACGAGCTTTATATGATTTAGAAATGATAATCTAACTAACGAATAATTGATTAATATTACGAAATAATTAAGGAGGTTTTTACATGATAGATAAATTTATGCATGGATTTTTAAACAGAGTATATGATTTACAAGATTATACCCAACTAGAAATTAATAGTAAACTTATACAAAAGATAGAGGAAGTAATTGACAACTGTAATAATGCTTTTGAGTTCGTTGAATGGTTAAAGGAACAAGGTGTTCCTGATGAAGTACAATCTATAATTGATGTAATGTTAGAAGATGGAACACTAGAAAACTTAATTAATATAGATAAATTAAATCAATTAT
>JBGVIL010000005.1:0-5818 GCA_045123185.1 Bacilli bacterium
AAGATAATGCGCCAAACGCTAATAAACCAAGAAATAATGCAACTAAAATAACTTGTTCAATCATATTTATCAATTCCTTTCATTTAATTTATATTAGATTATATTTATTAGATGACAAAATATTCCATAATAACAAAAAAAAGCGTCAATCGACGCTTAATAAAAATGAAATATATTTTCTATATAGTTCATCACCAGTAAAATTATTGCTAACACGTTTTCCATTATTATCTTCCGTAAATCCTTTCTCAGTGTCTGTTGCATTAAATCCATAAAGTTCATCGTTTATCATATAGCGATTATTATGATGAAGTCTCAAGACTGTTTTATCGTCTAAATTAATTTTAATTTCATCAACTGACTTTAATGTTTCTAAAATATCATCTATATTTACGTTTTTATCAAATTCTACAACAATTCTATTTTTCTCAATCTCATTTAATTTATTTAATTCTTTTTCAAACTCATCAGAATTTAATACTTTACTCATATCTATCAATCTCCTTTAAATTTTATTTGAGTTATCTATTAATAACAACTAATCCTTCAGAATAAAAGACATCAAAATTAAACTCATCTCCAACAATATATTTAATTAATTCCCAACGTGTATTTTCAATTTGTTCTTTTGTCATAAAATAATGAAATGTATTAACGTTCATTTTATCTAATTTATTTAAAAATCTTTCCTCATCTTTATTTAATCCATCAAGTACAATTCTACAGTTTAAATCTTCATATAAACAATCAATTTCTTCATCGTCATTAATTAATTTTAATTCTAATCCTTCGCCATGTTTTTCATCTTTAATATCTTTTAATATATAGAAAATACCTTTTCCATCTAAATAATTAGTTGCATCTAATACTCGTTCATCGTCTAACCAACTATCTTCATTGTAATGTACTTTATAGAAATGTAAAGCTTTAATTTTACCTTGCATTAATAACTCAACTTCTTGAAGTGTATTGTTTAATCGTTCTTTCATAAACATCAATCCCCTTTAAAGTTATTTGAGCAAGAGATTAGCTCAAGTGCAAATATAACACAGTGACGACTGCTCGTTATACTTGCTTCTTCAACTAACCTTATATTATATAATATGTAATTTTATAAATTATATGACTACTTTTTTTATTTTTTATTCTTCTTCATCTTCTTCGTTTTCTTCTGCTTTAATTGTAATTTTTACATCACAATTATGAAACATTGATGCTAGTGCTAATAGATCCATACATCCTTCATCATCTGGAAGAATAATAGATCCATCTCTACTATATAAACCTTTCACAGTTAATGTAGTTGTTGTTTTTTTAGAAACTTTTGGATTTTGAGCCATTTTCAATCAATCCTTTCAATTAATATTTATATTAAATTATATGCAGTTTTCTAATTTTGGTGACTAATTTTGATTACTTGTCGTAAATTCTCCTAGTCAAACATTATCTGATAATCATATTATGAGTAATTAATAAATACTTTTATTCAAAATAACGCAAGAACTTTTATATTTGTAGGTCTTTACTCGTCTACGTTATTCTCCCTACACTTTTCGTAAAAATATCTATACTCTTAATCACAATAAATTAAAGTAGATTTTCTAACTGTTTGACAGAAGAATACGATTAGTATTCCATAACAGTTTTAATAAATTCTTCAATTTCCTCATCGGTTAAATCCATATTTAATTTATCTTCCAAATCTTTTTTAATATCTTCTTTTGATCCTACTTCTTCATCTTTCCATGCATTTTTAATAAACTCATTTGTGTTTTTAATATATCTGATAGTAAAATCTTTTGTTTCATTTAAAACTTGATACATAATTTTTTCATGAGGGAATAATTCTCTTCTTAAATAATCAGGATGATAATTTTTAGCAAATTGTTTCCATTTTGTTCTATAATCTCTTTCATCGTTAGCTGATGCCAATGTTATAAACATATAATCCATTGACTCCTGATCTGTTTCACCTAAAAAGTTTTTACGAATTGGATTGTAAATCATAGGTAGATAATTAGTTGGTTTCACCATTGTTTCAATAATTTTATGAATAGATTTTTTGATTAAATTTTTAAGAAATGCACCTTTTTTGAAAGACTCAGTACCACATTCATATACATCTTCAAAACCATTTAATCTTACTTCTAATCTGCGTTCTTTACGTTTATTACCACTTACTTTTGCTATTTTTTCTACCATTTTATTAGTAATTACTTCCACAATACTTTCTCCGAATTGATATGAACCATTTACTACGCTCCAGTTCACAATCATTTTTGAACCCCATTGTTTCATTGGTAATTCTACCATCATAACTCTCATCCCCTTTCTTAATCTCTTTACACTAATAATATATGCAAAATATTTAAAAATATTCCAAAAAAAATAATAGGTTTTTCAGCCTATTATTTTTGATTTCTTGTTGAAAGATAATTGTCACATTCTTTTTTAAATTTATCGTCGGATTGTCGATATAAGATTGCTTTTGCATATAATCTACCAATTTTAACATAATCTTCTGTACTAAGTTTATTAATATAATTATTTTGAACTTCATCCAATTTTTGTTCTAAAACTTCTAATTTATTGTTTGCTACAACTAATTGATTTTCTACTTTATCTGCTCTTTTTGTTTGTTCTGTATATTGCTCATGCAATTCTGCATATTTTCTGGTGGCTTGTTGTTGATGAATTCTATCAACTGCTTTAGCTTCATTTAAATCTTTGGTTAAATCTTTAACTTGTTTATTTAATCCTTGTGTGGCTTTTTGATTTCTAGTCAATGTTTTACGATATTCGACAGACATTTTATTTTTTAAACTTTTATTAGATGCGCTTGAATTTGCTCTTACTTCATTTGTGTTACAGATAATTTTACCAAATTCACCGTCTACATCTTCCATAACAACCTCTTTGTATGTTTTGCGAATATTATCACGATCTGTAAGTTTATCAGTAATAGAAAGAATTTTAAATGTTACAGGTTTTTTATAGCTATTATTTGCTTCTATTAAATAAGTCACTGTATTTTCTTCAATATGTTTTTTGTCTTCTTGCATAGCAGTCCAAGACCAACTTGCACCACGTTTTAAACAAGTATCGCTCATATAAGTCAAAGACGTAATGTGTACTGACTCAATATCCATACTACAATTTACATTTTTACCATTTAACATACTAACATCTCCCTTTAAATTTTAATTAACTTCCTTACACTATTAATATATGTAAATTTAGAAAATATATGACAATTAATTTATTCTTTATTAAAATATAATTTAAATAAAGTTTTTAATGGATGTCTTTTTAAATCATATTTATAATCTTCTACTGCATAATATGACATTTCATCACAATAATAATCAAAATCATCTTTTGTCATACAAACCATATTATCATTTGCATCTGTTCCTTCAACATATTCAATTCCTCTAATCCCTTTATCTTCACCTTCTATAAACATACGTTCCATATTTATCAATTCCCTTCTGTTTAATTATCATTTACAATATAATATATGCGAAAAGTTCTTAAATATTGCTATTTATTAGGATATTTTTGCAAAAAAAAAGGCTCAAATGAGCCTATAAAAGTTAAACTTTATTCTGTTATTATTTTTTTCATTGAAAATTCATTCTATTTCTGAAAAAATGAAAAAGGACAACGACCGCTAATCGTTGTCCAATAGGAAGAAAGTATGATTTGTATATTCAAACTGAATATCTGTGTTTATTGTAGCACATTTGAGATTGCTAGTAAACATCTTTTTGGAAAAATAGCAGATAATTTCCAAAAGAATTTTAGGTTGCACTATGACCAAACTGCTAAGCATAGTGTCGTTAATCTGTAGTGCTTTGTGCAGTTCGACTACGCATCAATCTCGAACAAAGAATGATGATCCTAAAAGATAGGCGTGATTATGGTGAGACTTACCATTGGATCAAAAATAGCGGAGGATTCTGTTTGCAAAAGCAAGATGACTAAATAAAATTTAATTGATTCCGAAGTGATGACGACAATTAATATAATGAGGGACAGAATAAATTATTGGAACGAAGTGATTCGTTCCTTTTTATTTAGATAGATGTACTAAGCATTTTCATCTTTTGTAGGATGAACAGAAACCTAAGCATTAAAACGCTTTCAATGAATTATTTTTATATTATAAAGTTCGATCCATACAGTAGAACCAGATTCAGCTTTAATTTTTGCATATTTATTTTTAGAATCAATTTCTAATACAAAATAATATCTATCTTTAATAATATGGAATCCAAATTCTTCTTCAAATACATCTGTACGTGCTTTACATTTCATAATTATCAACTCCTCAAAATATTAATTATATTTAATTATATGATAAAAAATAAAAAAGCGTGTCATTTAACACGCTTTAAAATATTTTAATCTAAATAATACCATGTGTATCCTTTATATTCGTGCGTCTTACATTTTCCATCTAAGTGACATCTTAAAGTTCTATTATTAAATTTATAATATTCAGATATTTCTTTGGTACAATCCCAAATTTTAATTAAGTTACCATCTAAATCATATTGAGCAACTTTCTTTGATCGAGGATTATTTTTACCATTATACTTTCCTTTTTTCGCATCGCTTAATTTCTTTTTATGTTCATCTGTTTTGTGTTTACCTTTGTTTATTTTTGACATTCTTTGTTTAAATTCTTCTGTTTGTGTATAACTATAATCCATTGTTTTATTAGATTGTTTACTATTTTCACTTCTTGAAACCAACATACAATTATTAACACTATATTCTTTATTTTGCCCATTACTTTTAATATCTTTATCTAATTCTAACTCTCCACTTAGAAATTTTTCTTCATCATATCCATTAATTTCCTTAAAATGTTCTACGAAATAACTAAGCCAGTGCATTTCCAGCTGTAATGTTGTATTAATGTATGTTGGTGAATTATTATGAACTTTCTCTGAATAAACTCTTTCTAACATACATTTCCATTTATTATAAACCTTTTTATTCCATTCGCTTTTTTTTATCCAACCATTAGGCATATCATTTATACCTTTTTCACAAACAATTCCCATATTTATCACCACTCGTTATAATCAGAATTTAATAACGATTCATAACATTCTCTTTCATCTTTTCCACCTTGTTGATAAGCGTTGAGAACTAAATCAACAAATCTATTATATTTTTCATCATTAGTTAAACTTGAATTATACATAATTGAATAAACACTTGCTTTAATTTCTCTTTCCATTTTTATCAATCTCCTTTATTTAATTTTCATCATAAGATACATCATTGCAATGACTATAACAGCACAACCTACAACTTGTGAAATAAATTTAAAACATAATAAGAATAATACTGATAAAACACCAACTACAATCATAAGCAAAGCATCTAATAATTGTTTTCTTTGTTTACGTCTCATATTAATCACTCCTATTTAATTAACCATTCTAAATCTCTATAATTAACTTTACCTTTTTGTCCACATTTTTTACAACGAACTTCCACTTCTTTATGAGAAACTCTTCTTTCTAATTCACTTAATTCTCTTGTTACTTGCCATTGATGTTGACATTGTTTTTTCATTTTTTTAATCCCCTTTATTTAATTTATATTAAGTTATAAACAATTTGTCGAAAATTATTCTAACAAATCGATAAAACGATAATTACCGCTAAAGTAATAATAGTTGTAATAACGCTTAATGCTCTTGTATCTTTCATTTTTTGTCTCATCTCCTCGAATTTTATATTATTTTATAAAAAAAGAGTTAGAAAATATTCTAACTCTATAATTTTATTGTCTCATT
>JBGVIL010000006.1:0-2571 GCA_045123185.1 Bacilli bacterium
AAACCAATTAATTTATAGTTCGCTTGTTCCTCTGCAACTTTTCCAAGTGACTTATAATCTTCGATATCTTTTATCTCTTTATATGCACTCGCAAATGGAGGATAGCAGTAATCTAATTCCTCTTTAAGTTTGATACAGATAGTATTCTCTGCTGGCAATTCTACCCATTTTAAATTTGAATCTTTTTTGTATGCATTATATGCTTTAGTGAAGAAACCTGGGATATATTGTTCATATTCATCAAGTAATTCAATATCTACGTCTGTATTTTTAGTATTATCAAAGAATGACATATCAAATTGAAATACATATGAACCATATTCAACTCCACTAATACGACATCTATCTGGGTCTAGTTGTTTAATAAAATATGCATCTTTTGTTTCATATTCTAATCCATAAAATACATCTTCACGAAAACATACACGATAGACTTGTAATAAATTATGTGGTAAATTTAATAAAGACATATAGTTTGCAGCATCTTGATATTTTACTTTGATTGTTCCTAAATCCATTCTTGCAGGAATTAATACTGGACATACCATAGCGATACTAGGTAGATATCCAATCAATCGTTGGAACATTTGGCTAGTGTTCTCTAAGTATCTTGCAAGTTCTCGTAATTGTTTTTCATTACTTCTTGGATTTGCTAAGAATTCCTCAATTTCATCATAAGTATATGAATTATATTTACGTTGGACTTGTTGTGAAATCCAACTGTCTTGATTACTGTGGTTTTTAATTTGCAGAGCTGTTGATTTAGCGAACTCTAAATAGTTTTTATAGTATTCTTCATCATTTTTTGACTGCTCTAATTTTACTAACAATTCATTTATTTCGTACACTCTCTCAACCTCCTATCTCTTGCGAATTATAGGGCTACTGAACCCCGATTTAAAGAAAGAAGCTAAGTCGATATCTTCTTCTTCATATCCAGTGTTGCAATATGTCATGATATACCAAGCCCCTTGTTCCACAGCTGAGAAGATGTCTTTGTCAGCTTTTACAAGTTGCCCAATTTTCAATTTATTAGAACCAGGAATTTGTTCAACTGTTAAGTTTTGAACTTCTCCTATAAAGTTTTCTGTTCTTAAGAATGGAAGAATGTCGCTAATGAGATAATCTTCATCTGGAATATCTAATGCTTTATTAACATCAAAAGGTTCCAGTAATCTTAATATTTTTGTTTCCACTACGCTAATAAAATTAGTAATCATTTGAGAGTTGTTAGATTGTGCTTCTTGACAGTATACCATCTTTTTAGCATTACGATAATCGCTTCTATAATCTGAATTAATTGTATCATATGCTTCGTATACTTCGCCATTGTCTAGAATGTTCTCGTCAAGTAAATAATCCATCAAACCTTTTCCCAGTCCGTTGACATCGACTATTAACGCCTGAGCATTAAATAGCTTACATACCTGTTTACAAATAACAGATTGTTGTTTAAAGTTTAATCCATTACGTAACTTAATTAAGTTTACTGCTTGGATTTCTCTTACCTTTTCTTTTCCATCTCTACGAACTCTTAATATTGCAATAGCACTTGCATTATTTGATTCTTTTGATGAACGTGCAACGTCAATAGAAACATAATATTCACCATTCTTTGCGCCCTTAAGCTCTGGTGTATTTAATGTTTGACATTCTCTCAATAAATCAATATTAACAATACATTGCCCATTATTAACAGACCAACGACTTGCGTAGTTGAAGTTGAACATCAAATCTCCAACTTTTTCTCTTAATTTTTCAACTTGTTCTGCACTACGACCTCTTCCGAATTTTGCTGGAAGTCTGTACGATGCACCATAAACAAATGGTCCTTCACAGTTTGCTTTATCCATTATCATCTTTCTGCAGAAATCATATGCTTCGTTTTTATAATATGCGGTCGTTACGAAATTTTGTTTATTAATCATATAAGGGTCATGTACTGATTGATAACGTTGTGATTTGTATGGTTCTGATGTTAATGGCTCTGTATTATCTGTATACTTTGCAAAATCCATTAATGCTGCTTCTTCAAATGTGATACCATTTCTACGAAGACCTTTTGCATTTGAACCATTAGTTACATTAGTTACTACTGAACCACTTTTAAATTCTATTTCAACTGCATTATCAGTAATTCTACATTTTGTTATTTCTTGTGCAATAATAGGATAGAACCTGCAGATATCTGCATGTTTATCACTAAAAAATCCTGCACTTGTTTGTAAAGTCTGTGCTGACATAGACCAAGTTGTATTTGGATATAAAATTGCCATAATATAAAGAGCTACAATTTCAAACGTTGTTTTACCATAACCACGAGATAATACCTCATAATTATATGGAAATCGGCACATAGTTCTCAATAATAATTTTTGGTCTGCACCAAGTGTTATGCCTATACGTTTAACTTCTCCAGTTTCTTCATCCACTTCTGTTGGAGTGATTGCTTCTAAGAATAGGTCTGGGAACCATCTCCAAAATGCTATTAACTCCGCCCATCTATCCAATTGTTCTTTTTGAGAATATTCATTTTTATAACTAGCAACTGCCATCTATAAAATCGTCCAT
>JBGVIL010000007.1:0-2157 GCA_045123185.1 Bacilli bacterium
ACTTTTACAATAATGTTTTCCTTCGGCTGTTTTTGTCCAGTGATTATCACTCATTTTTTGTCTTGATTCAGCTTTATGTGGTTTCCCATACATTCCATTCTTCTCACCTTTTGTTGCTTCACTCATGGTTTTCGAGAATTGTTGTCTTTCTTCTTCTGTCCATCCCTTAGTGTTGTCTCCGCCTCCACCACCATCTTGGATATTGTAGAACATCTTGCTTTCGACAGCTCCTGCTAACCATATGAGATATTTTTCTAATTGTCTTAATTCATCATCATTGACTGCATATTCTATAATTTCCCTTGAGAAGTTTTCTGCACCATGTTTTTCAATGGAACGTTTTAACCACTTTCCGCTACCTAAGTATGTATTATCTTCAGAATTTCCTTTAATCACACGTTTACCAATGTATTGCATTCCGTTAGTTAAATCTGTTGTTATATAAATAAAACCATACATTATTGAAACTTCACTCCTTTCGGAGCTATTAAGAGCTTAGCACGGTATTAGCATATCCTTATAGGACTTAGCTTCCCTTACTCATGACAATGTTTCCATTCTCTGAACCGTTAGCAAGTTTATAACTCACACCCAGTATTTACTGGTTCACCACCACAACCCCAACACATTTAGGGTACTCTGGCCGCTCAGCACTAATGAATCGCCAATGATACATTTCCACTGGTTGTTTTAATGGGTTCTCTTGGACAATGCCGATTAAATAATTTAGTATCCATCCAGCTGCAGAACCACGACTACAACCTGTCATACACTCTGCTTCATCCCAGAATATATCAATTAATTTAGCCATCGTTACGAAATATTTAGACATTGAAACATTTTTAATTTTACTAATACCTAGAAGTTCGTACATCTCTAAATCTAATCGTTGTAAACTTTCATCCCATTCTTCTACTGGAATGCTTCGTTCCTTAATTCCATCAAATGCTAACTTCATTAAATATTCATCATATTCACAATTACTATTTAGCATTTCGTCTATATTTTGATAATCATGTTCCATCACGAATTGATATACTTCTCTGTCATAATACCATTCCTCTGGAATTGGGACCTCTGGAATTACTGTTGCTTGTGCCAAATCATATTCTCCACATCTAGACCAAATGTTAATAGTATTAGCAAAACAACTATCAATAAAATCATCTGGCAAATATGTTATTTTACTTCTAATCTCATCTGAAGACATAAAGTATGTTGTTGAGTAGAATGCATCTGTTTCACGACCACCACTAGCATATGTCTCATCGTCTTCATCTGATTTTAAGTACGCCTTGTGTAATTCCCTTGCATCTTCGTTTAAATAATGTGCATCAGTCGTAATGATTGTTGGAAAGCCTTGTGAGCAAATCCATCTGTTTACAATCTCTTGTTCTGAAGTGATTTCTAATCCATTTTCATCATATTCTTTTCTATGTGGTTGCATTTCCAAGAAGAAGTTATTTGCACCAAATACATCTTGTCCCCAAGCAATAAAGTTTGTAGCACTTTGATAATCTCCATCTAGAATCTTTTTAGCTAAAAATCCACCTAAACATGCAGTACTTGCAATTAAATGTCCTGGATTAGCATCAACTACATCTTCAATATCTTCGTAATAAGTTGGAACCCTATCCATCCCTCTGTAACTGAACATATGGCTCCATGCTCTAGTTGAAATATCTTGAAGCTGTCTATGCCCTATTTCATCTTTAGCTAATAAAATAAAGTGTGGAAACTGTACTCCGTTTTTAGCTTCTAGTTGAGCCTTAAGCTTTTCTTCGTCACATAAGTAAATCTCGTTACCTAGTATAATTTTAAAGTCTTCTGGAATCTTACCCTTAGCCTTAAGAGCTTTAACCGTATTTAGTGCCTTAACGTGATGACCTATGAACTCATGGTCTGTAAGTGCAAATCCTTTTTGTTTAAGTTCATTTGCCACATATAGCACCATATTCTCTAAACGGTTTGTAGAATCCTTAATTCTAAGATTGCTGTACTCGGTGTGACTATGTAAGTTTACATATTCGCTGTACTTCATCTAAACACTCCTTTCATGTTTATTATACAAAATAAAATAAAAAAGGTAAACCTAAAGTTGGTTTACCTTTAAAATCCTCTTCGTCTACTTCTACCAGTGACTGGTTTTGTATCAAA
>JBGVIL010000008.1:0-2102 GCA_045123185.1 Bacilli bacterium
CGTCTATTGTTATATAGAATATATTATCAACCATAGCTGCAATTATTTGATATCCTCTTCTTGCTAATGAAGGTATTGTGTAATCAGATTCTACTTCATTATTTCCCTTTTTAGCTAATTTACTTTGTGTTTTAGCGTGCCCAATCAGAGCTAAACCATATCCCAATCTAGTTATACTTAATAAAAATTCATTGAATATCTTATCTACTTCACCATATAATTTACCAAATGGCTTATCTGATAAATCTGTACATCCATTTATTTTTAATATATAACTAGTGGCTAAATCGAAGAGTATATCAACGGTGTCTATCACTATAACTTTGAATTTCTCTTTAATCTCAGGCATTTTTAATTGTCTTAATAAACCACTTGTTTCATTCCAACTTGTTAAATCAACTGCAAATACATTTAAAGCATTATAGCCCTTTTCTGTAGCAACAAATAAAGCATCATCACCATATAATTTACTAGCTAATGTACTTTTCCCTACCTTGGAATTTCCGTAATAAAAACACATATAACTTCCTAAATCTCTTGATATTTTATTTTTTTGTAAATTCATTAAATCTATAGCCATAATCTAATCACTCCTATATTTTATATTTGAACTACCTTTCGGTAGCCCATATTATATTATACTATTTAAATTATCTATCTGTTCCTTATTCATTTACTTTTTTAAACTTTCTTCTATTCTTTGTTTGCTTATTTCAAAGTAATCATCTACCTTTTCAATTCCTATAAATTTTCTATTATTTAATAAAGCCATTTTGCCTGTTGTAGCACTCCCCATAAAGCAATCAAGCACTATGTCGCCTTCATTAGACCAGCTTAATATATGGTCTTGTGCTAGTTTTTCAGGGAATATTGCTGGATGTTTAAAGGCTATTTTATCAGATGTTGTTTTATTTGCACCAACTGAATAATACCATATATTATATAGTAACTTATCTTTTTTTATTTTTTGTGGTGTGTTACATTGCTCAAGTGTACCACTTTTATTTAGTCTATAATTTGGGTTATTAGGTTTATTATAATGCTTACATTCAGTTCGTAAACCGTTGAATGTTTTTATCTTGCCTTTACTTAACACAAACATATACTCAAATTGTTGCTCGTATCTATTGTGATTTAAAGGTATTGGGTTTTCCTTTGCATATATCATAGTATCGTGTAAATTAAATCCTATTTCTTTAAAATATAATGCTTGTTTGAAACTTGTACCACTTTCACTACCCTTAATAGTTTTATCTCCAACTATCCATACAACAACTCCACCATCTTTAGTTATGCTGTATAGTCTATTAGCAACTTTCTTAAATATATCAAAATTCCATACTAAGGAATTTTTGTAATCTCTTAAGTCATCATAAGGAGGACTTGTAACAGTTAAATCAACTTGTTTACCTTCTGCTATAAGTAAATCCATCATTTCTATACAATCATAATTATATATTTCATATTTATCTGTTTTTATAAATTTGCTTTCTTCCATATATTTCACTTCCCTCCTTTAAATCTCTTAACATTTTTTAATTTCATTCCAATGTACTATTTGAGTTATACCTGTTCTTTCATCATCTTGTAACAACTCTATTAAAAAATAAGTTCCTAGCACATACGTGTGGATTATGATACCTTTTTTATCACCATTTATTTCTACTATATCACCTAATTTATATCCATTAAAGAACATATAATCACCTCTAATCATATTATCTGCAATTGCTTTATCATAAGTTTTATGTAATTGGGAGATTTTATCTCCCATGTATTTTTCTAAGTGTTTCAATATACATCCTTACTTCCATTTGGTCTTTTTCAGATAATGCCCAAAACTCTTCTCCATGTTTTATAAAAACTAACCAATCTAATTCGTCAACAGCATATTTAGGTACTGAATGTTTTTGTAATAATTCACAAAATTTATCAAAGAGTAACTTCTCAAGGCCATCTCTCATATTTTAAACCCTCCTATAACATTTTTAACATTTCAACTAATACATATAACATCGGACAATATAAAACTATTGATAGAGAATTAATTATTCTTTCTTCTATTTTATTTGATTTAATTATTTTACAAATACAAAGTATCA
>JBGVIL010000009.1:0-2314 GCA_045123185.1 Bacilli bacterium
GGCGATGGTGTAGATGAAATAAGTGTTTTAACCCAAAACAATGAAGAAACTAAAGAGGATAAAAAACGTATTTTATACCATAATACAGAAACTGATACTTGGGAAAAACCAATATTAAGACAGTTTGATACTATAGAAAAACATTCAGATAATAAATACTATTATCATGTTAGAAGTGAAGAAGTACCATATACAGAAGGAGATGAAACTAAAGTTGACCATATAACAGATATGACAACTACTGTTAAAAAAGCATCTACTGAAAAAGTATATGAATGTACTAACTTAGACCTAATAACATATGCCGATGAAACTAATCTACTAGTTAAAAGTGGTGTTTTAAACCCTAAAGTAACTTTAAAAGTTAAAAAGGGTATAGGCAATGTAGTTACTATGCTACAAAATAAAGTAGCTATGTTAGAGGAGCTAGTTAATAAGTTAATACAAAAATAAGACTATAGACTATTCTATAGTCTTTTTTATACAAGGTGGTGATAAATGTGGAGGAATTTATATCACAATTTTCCAGTCTAGGTGTAATTGGTTGTATAGGATATGTTCTACTAAAAAAATATTTAGATGATAGCAAAGAGGATAGACGTATTCAACAAGAAGAAAGAAAAGAAGATAGAGAAATGTTTAAGCAATCTGTAGACAACTTCACTAAAATATCAAAAGAATATGTTGATTCTATTAATAAATTGACTACTAGAGTTGAAAATGTAGAGGATAATACTGAAAGAATAGAAGAAAAGCTAGATAAAGTATTAGAAAAAAATTTTAATTAAAAAACGACCTATTTAAATCAATTCTAAGGTGCTTCAATTTTATAAAAGGTATAATAGGTATCCTTAAAAATGGAGTGATTTTATGAAAAAGTGGGTAGATGCACATGAGATCATAAAAATGGTAACTGATTTAGAAGATCATAGATTAAGAGAACTTGAAAAACAAATGCAAGAAAAACCAAATTTTAACCACGAACCTACTGCAGAAGAAAAAAAGAAAAAGAAAAGAAATAGGGTGAGAACATGGAGATTATAGCTATTGATAATGGGCATGGATATAATACACCAGGTAAAAGAATTCCAGATGGTTCAATGAGGGAATGGGAATTTAACTATGCTGTAGCAAAATACTTAAAGGAAGAACTAGAATATCAAGGATTTAAGACTTATATGGTATCAGATACAAAAGAAGATACTCCATTAAGAACTAGAACTGATAAAGCTAATAAAGCTAATGCTAGTTTATTAGTATCTATACATGCAAATGCTGCAGGTGATACATGGTCAACTGCTAATGGTATAGAAACTTTTGCATATAAAGCTAAAACTATAGGAGATCAAGTAGCTCAAGAGGTCCAAAAGGAATTAATCTTAGCTACTAAACTACGAAATAGAGGGATTAAATATAACAACCTTCATATAACTAGAGAAAGTAAAATGCCATCTATACTTATAGAATGTGGATTCATGGATAATAAAGAAGAAGCTAAACTCCTAAAACAGGATGGTTATAGAAGAACTTGTGCTAAAGCTATATGTAAGGGGATATGTAACTTCTATAAAATAACATATAAAGAAGCTAGTCCATCAACAACATACTTCAGGGTAGTAGCTGGTAGTTATTCTAATAGAGAAAATGCAGAAGCTCAACTAAAGCTACTTGAAGAAAAAGGAATAAAAAATTGTTTTATAGATATATATAAGAAGTAATTGTGCTACAATTATATTAACCAATTTCAGTGATTAAAAAATGAGTAACAGCATCAACTACTGTTACAGTTGGCAACTAATAGCCATTTGTAAAATCAACAAAGAAATACCAGGGATGCCTACCCTGGTATTTTTTTATTTATAATTCTATATATTCAACTATCTCACCATCAAAAGTTCCTCTTTCTAAGTGTTCTAATAAGAAAACTTTGTAATGTCCATCCATATCTTTCTCAACTGATACGAAATTTTTACCTCTAGCTTTAAAAGTATCTCTAGCTGCTAATACTCTTGATAAATAATAAGCTTGATCCATAGATAATAATTTTATAGTTGATTCTTTCATAACATTACCTCCAAGAATTTTTTATTTAGTTTTTTATGTTCTATACTATATAATATGCAACTGGTACTTAATGTGTGATTAAAATTAAAATTTTTTTCAAAATATTTATTTTTATTTATTGACAAATTATGGTATAATAAAAATGTTCTGATTCTCACTATAGGGCAGTGAGGAGAAAAAGGAGCTATACCTTGAGGGATGGTATAGCTCCTTTTTTATTTGTTTTATCCTTCTTTTAATATTGTATTTA
>JBGVIL010000010.1:0-3284 GCA_045123185.1 Bacilli bacterium
ATGCCATGGAAATTGTTCTTCGCTTATCATGCTATCAAGTTGAACGGCCTCAGTACCACTATCACCACTTGTACCATAATTTTCAAATCTACAGTTTTTAATATAACCTTTACGAACAGCATTAAATTCTATCATATGCCACTTTTGTAGATTTTTAAAAGTACAATTTTCAATTTTTACATTTTCAGCATGTCCTATACCAATTAATGTTAATCCTTTATTATTATTTTGTCCATCAAATGTTATATTTTCTATTGTGATATTTTTAGTACCATTATATTCACTTGCAAAACCAGTAGTATAATTACAGAAACAACAGTTTAAAGTATTAGTCTTTATTATAACATCACCTAGTCCAACTATCTTTGTATTACTAGGTATGAATATAATATCATTTAATATATATTCTCCTTGTGCTAGGTAAATAATAGTAGGTTTTGCTTTTGCCTCTTCTATTGCATTTTTAAATTGTTCTACATTAATACATATTTTAATAGTTTTAATATCTTTTAATTCTGCATTTATTTCTTCTTTAAACTCTTCAATTAAATTTCCTGTTTGTACTTCAAAGTTGTCCATTAAATTATCAAGTTCGGTTTTACTTTGATTAACCAATTCAACTGTTTCATTAATTCTATTATTCATTGTAGTATTCATCTGATTAACTTTATTTTCTGTTTCACTAGTTAATTGATTAATGCTACTGCTTAACTCTGAAGATAATTGATTTAATTTTTCTATATTAATTAAGTTTTCTAGTGTTCCATCTTCTAACATTGTATCTATTATTGTTTGCACTTCATCTGGTACACCTTGTTCCTTTAACCAGTCAACAAACTCAAAAGCATTATTGCAGTTGTCAATTACTTCATCCATCTTTTGTATTAGTTTTGAATTAATTTCTAGTTGGGTATAGTCATCATAACCATACACTCTGTTTAAAAATCCATGCATAAATTTATCTATCATAAATTTGCCTCCTTAATTAGTTCGTAATATAAATCAATTATTTGCTAAATTAATCATCTATTTCATAACTTAAATTAGATAAAATATTACTTCCTATAAATGTTCCTATTTTTTTATATGTTAATTTTCCACCGTGAAGTCCATCAATAGGTAACATTGTATTAAAATTAGATGGAGAAATTCCAAATTCGTTATAACCATCTATAACTTTCAAGCTGTATTTTTTACCTATCTTTTTAATAACATCTCCTGTTAATTCCATTTTTAAATTATCTCTTTGTCTATTTTTAGGAGGTGTTACTAATATTATTTGTGATAAATTTGAAGTTTTTTCTAAACAATACTCTATTATCTTACAGTAATTACCTGTATGAGTATTCGCATAACTTTCATAAGTTTCTTCATCTGTTATATTGGTATCAGCTTCAATAGTATCTGTTAAATATCCATTTGTTCCTAACATAATTACTATAGTTTTTACATCTGTGAAATCTATAGTTTTTACTTTACTTTCCCAATATGCAGTAGAAGTAAAACCACATCTACCAACATTTATAACATTTGTTGTTACAAATTTATTAAGATATTTATTTAAATAAAAAGGATAATTTTCTGATTTTATATTTATTGTACCAGCTGGGTTGCTTCCGTAATCTCCTTGAGTTAAACTATCGCCAATACATAAAATGTTACCTATATTTATTTTCTCATCTTTTTCATTTTTTAAATCTTCTATTTCTTTATCTATCCTTGTGATTACACTCTTTATTTTTGTAATAGGTAATTCAACATTACATAATGAAATTAAGTTTTTGCTTTCTACGGAATTATATTTATATTTACCATCTCTAAAATAATGTGCATTATCAGGTATTTTTACACTTCCAGTAAACATAGAATAGCCATTACCACCCTCACCAATTATATTAGGGTGATAAATACCATCTATATAATTTTTATCAATATCATAAAAACTTATTGCATTTAATACAACTGATTTAAAAAAAGCAACATCTTCACAAATTAAATATTTATAACCACTACAAATTCTAAAATCACTAGTATACCAACCATCATAAGTTTTTGAACTTCCGTCTGGTTTTATACTTATTTTAGTGTAACTTGTTTCATTACAATCAACTGGTATACCTATTTCTTTTTTTGTTTTATTACTTTCCTCTAAAATAAGTTTATCATATTTATTAGGTTTACTTTCAAAAATTATAGAGTTTATAATAGTTGATATTTCTGTAAATGGAACAGCCATATGAATATTGTATAATTTATTATCTTCAAGTATTTGCTTTGTTCCTGTTTTTATAGAAATAATATTTTCAAAAGTTCCAGTATTATCATAAACCAATAAATCAATACTTTTGTTGTTATTATTAATTATGCTTTTTAATCTAGTTGGTAAAAACGTTATTGTTCTAGTATGAGTTTCGTTAGCATATCCTATTTTTTTACCAGTTCCACTATATGCACCAGTTTCCCAGTAATATTTACTATTTGAAATATCTCCATCAATTTTTTCGTTTAATTGTAATCTTATAGTATTTCCTAAATTATCGTATATAATTCCATTTGCTCCTATTCTTGCGTCTGATATTTCAACGTTATCAACTTTACCACTTGAAATATTAATTAAATTATTAATTCTTTCTCTTTCTAAATCAACCTCTATTTTAGTAGCTTTTTTATTATCAATTATATCCATTTGTGAATTAATTGTTTCAATATTATTAGATAATTTTAATTGTTGTGAATTAATTGTTTCAATATTATTAGTTAAAGATATTTGAATATTTTCGTCTAAAATTATTTTTTTTAAATTTTCATATTCTTTTTTTAATTTTTTAACTAATGTATTATCAATATACTTAATTTGTGTAATTTTTTCTCCTACTTCTTCTAATTTACTATAAATTTCTTTTATAGATAATAAGTCATTACCATTTTGTTTTTTTAAAGTGTCAATATCAACTTGCATTTTGTTATTTTCTTTAGACATTTGTATCACTCCTTATAATTAATATATATTACAAAAAGAGGGAATTTTTTACCCTCTTTTAAAAAATTTGCATAAATAAGTCGTTGCACTCTTCAAAAATCATTAAATCAATATTTAATAACACTTGCCTCCATTTATCTAATAGTTCTGCTGATGATGTAATACCAATATTACCTTGACTGGTTAATGTATATTCTTCTTTACTATTTCCAGTGCTTTCACCAGTAGAAGTTGCATTACTTGAACTTTCATCTTTTTGAGCCGTATCCATAAACTTATCTATTTTTTGTGAGTTTGAAATTAA
>JBGVIL010000011.1:0-2014 GCA_045123185.1 Bacilli bacterium
AACTATTCCTTGTGTCAAAGAAAATCTTGCTTCTAGATTTATTGCTGAAATTGGTGATATAAATAGATTCAATTCTTATAAAGCTATTATTAGTTTTGCTGGTAACGATCCAAAAATATATCAATCAGGTGATGATTTAGGACTTCATAAGAAAATAACTAAAAAAGGTAATAAACACTTAAGAACTTTAATTTATCTAATTGTACAACAAATGACTAAAGCTAAAAACATCGATTCAAGCATAAAAACTTTCTATAAAAAGAAAACGCAACAAGGTCTACCAAAACTTGCTGCGTTAATTGCCTGCAGTAATAAACTAATCAGAATCATTTATTACATGAACAAAACAGGCTGTGCTTTCATGTAGCACTTAAATTTTAACACAAAAATAACTAAATATCAATATATTAGTCATCTAAATTGCAAATATTGGGTGACAAGCCTTTTTACGCTCATTTTAATATGTTTTTAAAATGAGTATTTTTTTTATTATCATATTACTTGAATACTTATGTTTATTATACCAAATTTTGGTTAATTTGTAAAGAGGAAATTGCAAAAAATTTACAAAATTTTCTAAAAAAAGACCCATATCATAAGATATGAGTCTATTTTAATTCAAGATTTGTTTTACTGTTAAAAAGTAACTATTTACTATTCAGAAAGTTTAGTAACGTTACCAGCACCTACAGTACGTCCACCTTCACGGATAGAGAACTTAGTACCTTGTTCAACAGCGATTGGGTGAATTAATGAAACGTGCATTTCAGTATTGTCACCAGGCATAACCATTTCAGTACCAGCTGGAAGTGTAATAACACCTGTAACGTCAGTTGTACGGAAATAGAATTGAGGACGGTAGTTACTGAAGAATGCTGTATGACGTCCACCTTCTTCTTTTGTTAATACGTATACTTGAGCATCGAATTCTGAATGTGGAGTAACAGTTTTTGGTTTACATAATACTTGACCACGAACAACATCAGTACGGTTTAAACCACGAAGTAATAAACCTACGTTGTCACCAGCTTCAGCTTGGTCTAGTAATTTACGGAACATTTCAACACCAGTGATAACAGCAGAACGAGTTTCTTTGATACCTACTAATTCAGCAGTGTCACCAACTTTAACAGTACCACGTTCTACTCTACCAGTAGCAACAGTACCACGACCAGTGATAGAGAATACATCTTCAACTGGCATTAAGAATGGTTTGTCAGTTTCACGACCTGGATCAGGAATATATTCATCAACAGTGTTCATTAATTCATTGATAGCATCAACATATTTAGCTTCACCTTCAAGAGCTTTTAATGCAGAACCACGAATGATTGGAGTATTGTCACCATCGAAACCATATTCGCTTAATAATTCACGAACTTCCATTTCAACTAATTCTAATAATTCATCATCATCAACCATGTCACATTTGTTTAAGAATACAACGATTCTTGGAACACCTACTTGTTTAGCAAGTAAGATATGTTCACGAGTTTGTGCCATAGGACCATCAGTTGCAGCAATAACTAGGATAGCACCATCCATTTGAGCAGCACCAGTGATCATGTTCTTAACGTAGTCAGCATGCCCTGGACAGTCAACGTGTGCATAGTGTCTCTTAGCTGTTTCATATTCAACGTGAGCAGTATTGATAGTAATACCACGTTCTCTTTCTTCTGGTGCACCATCGATTTGGCTATAATCCATTTTCTTAGCTAGACCAGCGCTTGCTAATACAGTTGTAATAGCAGATGTTAAAGTTGTTTTCCCATGGTCAACGTGTCCGATTGTACCAATGTTTACATGGGGTTTAGTACGTACAAATTTTTCCTTTGCCATAATAATTTTCCTTTCAATTTTTTTAATTTACTTTAATATTTTACAATAAAATATTTAATTTTGCAAGCAAAACGACTAATTACTTGCTGCGAGCTTTCATAACAGCTTCAGCAACGTTACGTGGGCATTCGTCATAGTGATCGAATTGCATTGTAAAGTTTCCACGACCTTGTGT
>JBGVIL010000012.1:0-3032 GCA_045123185.1 Bacilli bacterium
GCAGAAGTATATTTAGTAGTTCCATCAGCAACATATATTCCTTTTATAGCCATATTCTCACCACCTTTAAATTGAAATAAAAAAAGAGAACCGAAGTTCTCTTTTATATATAATACTATTATATAACATTTTAATTGCCTTTAATAGGGTTAAAATAGGATTTTATTATCTTCTAGAAAGTCCATTTGTATGTTACTCCACCAAAATGCATTTCTAAATATGGAGTATCATTATTGATTCCAATACATGCTTTACCATTAGATTTCATTCCTTCAGTTAAATCACTTACAGATTCTCCTCCTGGATATGGTGAACATTTATATCCGTCAGAGTTATAAAATTCTGCGTCAAATCCTAAATTACAATAGAAGTCATTATTAGGAATACTAATATTTTCCACAGTATATTCTATTACAACTACTTGATTAATAGGGTCTTCAAACATATTTCTTTCATCTGTTTTATATACATTGTTTATAGTTAAAGTCCAATCTCCGACAGTACCACTATAATCACTAGTAGTGAATGTCATAGTCTCCCCAATATGACTATCCTTCTTAGCTTCTTCTTGTCTCTTAGCTTCTTCCTCTGCAGCTTTTCTTGCATTTTCCTCTTCTTCTCTCTTAGCTTTTTCTTCAGCTATTTGGGCTTCTGTAGCTTCATTAACTTCCTTTATCTTAGCATCTACTAATTCTTTCTCTGTTGGATCTAATTCTAGGTAATCTTTTGCAGACTCAATTTGATTATTAAGCGTTTCATTTTCAGTTTCAAGAATACCATTTGCAGTTTTAACTCTTTCTAATTCTTTTGTTGTATCGTTAAATGAGTTTTGTAAAGTATCATAATCTTTCTTTGAAACTGTTGCCTCTCCACAACCAACTAAACATCCTACTAAAGTAACTCCTAATAATAAACTAATAAATAATTTTTTCATAATTCTCAATCTCCTTTATATTTAAAATTTTAGTTGCCTGTCACTTCAAGTGACACCTTAGTCCAATCAATATTTTCTTTAAAAAATTCATTTTCGATTATATTTTTGATGTACCATGGAGTCCATTTAGTTCTTGCTAATCCTAATCCTTTATATAATTCTCTCGCACTTACTAATTGCTTTCCTTCGTCATTAGTTGTGATTTTAATTAATTCTTCCATTTAACCACCTCCTTTATTGAATTTTTTCAAGGGGATTTCTCCCCTTTTTTATTATTCTTCTTCACCATCTTCTAGTTCATAGTTAATTTCTTCTTCAGTTTCTTCTTCGATATATGGTTCGTATTCATCAGCTTCATATAAGTCAATATAAACCCAAGTACTGTTAGCTTTAAAATCAAAATCAAATGTGATATATCTTCCATCTTCTAATTGGAAATATTGAGTTTCTTCTTGAATGTTAATGTCTAATCCAAATGATGCTTTTATATATTCTATATCACTCATTGCTCCGTATATATCTTCTACTGTAGTTTCGTTAAATCTCTTTACTAAATCTTCAATTCTCATATTTATCTCTCCTTCATTTACTTACCTTATGATTATATTATACTACCATTATTTGTAATCGTCAACCTATTTTAGAAATTTTTTTTCTATTTTCATTTATACTATTATTTGTATTTAAATTACTTTAATTTCTTGACCATTTGAACACTTCTCCCATATAAACCAACTATATGAAGTAGCATCTGTACCTTTTCCGGTAAAAGAAGGTCGTTTAGATAATGTATACAATCTTGTTAATGGATACTTTTTCCAAAACTCATACCTTTTTCTACTCTCAAGAAAATTAGTTCTTAATAAAAATATTAAAATTCCATTTTCTTTTAACAATTCAAAACTGTGTTCTATAAATTCTTGTGC
Organism: Bacilli bacterium; assembly: GCA_045123185.1. Taxonomy (GTDB): domain Bacteria; phylum Bacillota_I; class Bacilli_A; order ML615J-28; family CAG-313; genus UBA1231. Next base: position 1,861 of record JBGVIL010000012.1, read on the forward strand.
TTCTGTGTATGGAGGATTGCCAATAATAATATCAAATTTATCTCTTATATTGTAAAAAGAATCTATAATTACATCATCAATATTTAATTGACATAAATTATTATATTCTTCTTCTCTTAATTCAACTGCTGTTAAATCTTTATTAGGATAATACTCTTTAAATACTTTACATATATTACCGTTACCTGCTGATGGTTCAAGAACTTTATTACCGTATTTAGTTAAATCAATATTATCTAATAATGTTTTTATACAGTCGATAGGTGTTGAATAAAAGTCATATGGTTTACGAACATTGGTTCTGTTTGTTGCTGACATTTTAACATCACTCCTTTTAATTAAATTTAATCTACTTTCCAGTTTTCTTCTTTTATTGCCCTAGCAACATTTTCTGTACTTTGATTTTCTGGGGAAAATAATAATATGTCTGAATTAATGCAATATTCCTTATAAGGACAAGTTAATCCAAAACAATTTCTATAGAATCCAGTTGAATTGTTTTTAACGCTTTCACATACTTTTTTGACTTTAATAGCTTTTTGATAATTATTCATTTAATCAACTCCTAAAATGTATTTTGTAATTACTTGCTTTATGATTATATTATATTCCCATTATTTGTATCTGTCAACCTATTTTAGAAAAATTTTTTCTTGATTTTTAATTTTATTTTTTTGTTGCCTTTTTTCTTTCTATTTTATATAATATATATAAGGAGGTGATGATTTGAAACTTGATTTAAGAACATTGATGTTTTATAAAAATGTGAATCAAACTAAACTATCCAAAGATACTGGAATAAGTGCAGCAACAATAAGCAGATACTACAATAATACTTTTAATAATATTAATAAAGGTGATATAGATAAACTTTGTAATTATTTTGAATGTTCAGTAGGGGATTTAATTAAAATTGAAGAAAAAAAATAAGGGTTGGAATTTATCCAACCCTTTAACTATATCTATATATATTTGGTTTTATATCTCTAAATATTGCATTTCCTAAAGATACATTAACAGTATTTTTAGTTAAATCTACTGTATATTCTAATACTCTTATCTTTATATTTAAATTATACTTTTCAGTATTAAGTTTTATTGTATCCCCTGGCTCTATATCAAATATATTAAATGAATCACATATGCCTATTTCAACATTACAGGTTACTAGT
>JBGVIL010000013.1:0-2480 GCA_045123185.1 Bacilli bacterium
ACAATTGATGGACAAATCGGTAAATTCGTTTTAGAAGTAGGTGAAACTTATTCTGCTTATCAATTATCAGTATTAGACCGTATTGAATATTCTGATGCTTATTTCAAAGACGCTGCTGCATTAAAAGTTGGTGACAAAGTAAACGTACAACAAAAAGATGCAAACGGAGCACGTTTCGTTAAAGCAGATAGTGGTTGCTTACGTATTGTATCTGTTGTTGATTTATGGATGCCAATTATGTTAGCTGCTAATGATGGTGTAGCTCAAGTTGGTGGAGAAGATGCTAAATTAATGCCTGCTACTATTAAAATGATTAAAGTTGAAGTTGAAAAATAATTTATAAAAAAGATAAAAAGAAAGGTGGAATTCTGAATGAAATTCACAGCTAAAGATGTAGCTCAATTAATGATTGACAACTACAATGGAAAAGTTGTTGTACCTGCGAACTTTGCAGAAGGAGAAGTAAAAACTCCAGATGAAGCAATCTCTGATGCTTTCTTCCAAGTTTTAGGAATTACTGACAAAGAAAATTGTCAAGTTAAAGATATTGTATTAGCTTTCCGTAACGAATCTGCTCGTAATGGTGTATTCGCTATTATTGAAGAAGTTATCCGTGAAGGAATTATTAATGAAGCATGGCGTAATGCTTTCTTTGACCGTTTTGTTGAATCACGTTCTCAAGCTCGTGGAGACAAAACTGTATTCTATGTAGAAGCTCGTAACGAAGTTGTAGTTTCTCGTATCTCTAAAGACGGACGTGTTTCATTAGACCGTCAAAGATTCGATGAAGGTGCAGAATTAGAAGTTAAAGTAGCTACTTACGGTATTAAAGTATACGAACATATCGCTCGTATTTTATTAGGTCGTGCAGACTGGTCTAAATTAGTAGCTCGTTTAAATGAAGCAGTAGCTCAATTTATTGCAGAAAAAACTTATGAAACATTCGAAAAAGTATGTGCTAACTTACCTTCTCAATTCCGTCATGTTGGTGCTTACAACCGTAAACAAATCAAACGCATGATTGCTAACGTTAAACGTGCTTCAGGTGCTTCTTCTGTTACTTTATTTGGTACAGATGTTGCATTAGAAAAATTAGAAGATGGTATGTTAGCAGACCATAAAGCAGACAATGCTATTGAACAATTAGTAGCTACTGGACGTTTAGGTGTATGGTATGGTGAAACTATGGTAGAATTACCAAATGCATTTAAACAAGGTAAATTATTAAAAGAAAATGTTATGAAAGATGACGTTATCTATGTTATTCCTAACAATGTAATCAAACCAGTTAAAATGGTAGTTGAACCAGAATTAATGGATATTAACGAATCTGGTGTTCGTGTTGACGATACTGTTGAATTTGCAGTTCGTTTTTCATTTGGATGCAATGTAATCACTGGTTGTATGTTAGGTACTATTAATATTTCAGAATAATAAATACTTGATATAGGAGATGATAGTTGCTATCATCTCTTTCATTGAGGTATTTATATCTCTATTCTTGTTTGAAAGGAGTGACTAGGATGAATAAAGTTGCCATTTATAATATCGACCAATGTAGATTTTATATTAAAAATGGAGCAACCGTATTAGATATTAAAATCGGAAGTAATGGCAAAGTCGCTCTAATATTTGAAAAGAACGATGTATATGTGAAATTGTTCGCCCAATGGTGTGAAAGAAAACACTAATATTTGAAGGAGTGAATTTGAATGGAAGAACAAGAAGTAAAAAAACCAACTCGCAAATCTGCTTCTGCCAAAAAAGATGAAGAGATTGCAGAGTTAAAAGATTTAATTGCTCAACAACAAGCCATGATTGAAAAATTAATGAGTAAAGTTGATGAAGCTAAAGAAGACGATTTACCACCAAAACAAACTCGTGTGAATAGAGGTACAATTGTAGACAAAGGTTTAACAAAACAGGGATTAAGACGCAAATATAAAAATACAGACATATTTGTTCAAAATGCTATCGTAGGTAGTGTATGTTATAGTGGTAAAAATGATATGTATGAATGGGATAGTAAAGGAGAAGTTGTAGCTATGACTATTGATGACGTTATTGCTATGCCAGACTCATATCTACACAATCCCTGGTTAGTGCTTGATGATTACGAAAATGATGAAGAAGTGTTAGATGATATTATCCAATGTTTAGGATTAGAAGACATTTATCGTAGATTATATATTTTAACAGAACTAGATGAAGATATTAATTCTGTTGATATGAGAGAGTTTGAACGACTTGTAAACGAATCAAGAGCAGAAGGTGGAACTTTAGCACTTGATGCTACTGCTATTATTCAAAATAAAATTGATAAAGGAATTTTAGATAGTAATAGTAAAATTGATAAATTCGAAAAAATCTTAGGTCGTTCATTTAATAAATAGGAGCTATTGCTCCTTATAGAAAGGAGTGAGAGCATGGAGTTTGAAGATGTTATTGATATGATGTTGACTTTATTAGACGACTATCAA
>JBGVIL010000014.1:0-3460 GCA_045123185.1 Bacilli bacterium
ACAGGAGATAAGGTCATGTTTGAGGGGCAAACATATGAGTCATTAATTGACAATAACGTTTGGTCGCCATCTGCAAATCCTAGTGGTTGGCAATTAGTTGAAGAAAAAGTTGAAGAACCTGAAACACCTATTGAACCTGAAATTCCTGTTGAACCAGAACCAGAACCCGAAACACCAGTAGAACCCGAAGAACCTGAAGTAGAAACTGTACCTGAATGGGTTCAACCTGATGCAACAAACCCTTATAAAAAAGGTGATAAAGTAATGTTTGAGGGTAAAGTATATGAGTCAACAATAGATGGAAATGTATGGTCGCCTAGTACATATCCTGCTGGTTGGCAATTAATTGGATAGGAGTGATATAATGAAAGTTGAATATCATCAACGTTATACAAAAGTTTATGATAGCTACAAGTATACAAACGGTGAAATTGAACAAGCAGTATATATTATAATTGAAAGACGTAAAGAATTAGGATTACCAGTTACTAGAAGTGCTGAGTCTTACATCAGTGAATGGAAAGCACATAATAGATTATATAAATTAGGTATTCAAAGAAATCGTACAAAAGATGTTGACTTAGAAGAAGATATTGAACCAACACGCAATTTCTTATATGGTATCTTTGGATTTTAGTAAGGAGGCAACTCACGTATGTCGATGATAAAAAGAGTAACATTGACTATCAATAAGAATAACAATTCCGTAAAACTCAGTTGTCCTTTAAATTTTTATAAAAACGATACATTAACATTACATTTTGAAGTTGAAAAATATAATTTTAACATTAATAATGATACTAGTTATGAAAAAATTATTCCACTTTCGGCAATAGCTTATGTTGAAACACCTGAAGGAATTGACAGCATTCAAACTGCAATTATAAATGATAATCTAATCAAGGTTAATCTGTCGCAATATCATACTTCATTTATTGGAACTTCTAGAATGCAACTTGTTATAAGAGATAAGGACGGTTGTCAATGTGCTACACCATGTTTCACGTTTAGTGTTAATGATTTAATCAATGACTATGAAATCATTACTGATGAAGATGGAAATATTATTACATCTGAAAATGATATTCCTATTGTACATGGACATGGTAATGGATACAATGCAATTAGTGATTTAGATGAGATAGAAGACTTGGATAATGCATATATGCTTATAACAAAAGATGAAAAATCTTACAAAGCAAAAACATCATTATTCGGTGCGGCAAACTTAGAAGATTATGCAAAACTTGAAGATATTCCAGTTTTACCTAATTTTGATAACTTTGCAACAAAAGATGAAATGGTTATAAATTTATCCGCTAAATCTGATACAACTCATACACATGATGATAGATACGCTACGATAAATCATCAACATTCATATAATGAGTTATCAGATAAACCTACTATTCCTAGTGTTGATGGACTAGCCACTGAAACATATGTGGATAATGCCATAGCAAATGCTCAATTAGGTGGAGGAAATGCAGGTGTTAAATTAGATAGATATGCTACCAAAGATGATTTATTGACTAAAGCAGACAAAGAACACACTCATGAACAATATCTTACAGAACATCAAGATATTTCACACTTAGCAACAAAAGAAGAATTAGTACATAATCATGATAATCAATATGCACCATATACTCATACACATAATCAATATTTGACAGGACATCAAAGCCTAACCCACTTAGCACTTAAAGAACATCAGCACTCTTACAATGAATTATCTGACAAACCTACCATCCCTAGTATTGACGGACTAGCTACCGAAACCTATGTTAATCAAGCAATAGCAAATGCTAATACGGTTGGTGGATATACAATCTGGGTAGGTACTCAATCTCAATATGATGCCATTGGAACAAAATCAAATACTACTATTTATATGATTAAAGGGTGATAATGGATGGCAACATTAACTAATACACCATCAATATCATCAACATATGAAGAACCAGTTACAAAAACAACTAATATTATTGTTAGTGATACAACAGTTCAATCAATTTATATAGGAAATACTGAAATAGTGAAAGTTTATATAGGCTCCACTTTAATATATGGATAGAGGTGAGAAAAATGTCAATGATTAAAAGAGTAACATTAACAATTTATGAAAATAATAGGGCTGTAAAATTAAGTACCCCATTGAATTTTTATAAGAATGATAGTTTATTAATTAAATTTGAAGTTGAAAAATATAATTTTGAATTACGAGAATTTCAAAGGGTCAACCCATTACAAGCAGTTGCTTTTATTGAAACACCCGACGGTAGAGATAGTGTGGAAACAACTGTTATTGATGGACAAACAATCGAAGTAAAGTTACTACCAAAACATACTAGTGAAGTTGGTAAAAGCAAAATACAATTTGTAATTAGAGATACTGATGGTTGCCAACTAGCAACACCACCTTTTACATACGAGGTAGAACCTCTAATTAATGATGCGATTTTATCAATAGACGAAAATGGTAATATTATAATTTTAGGACAATAAAATAGGAGGTAATTAAAATGATGGAATTAGTATCTGTCATTATTGTTGCATTAGTAGTGCAACAAGCAGTAGAAGCAATTAAAAAAGCTATTAAAATTAAAAAAGGATATTCTTTATTTAATTTAATTAATGTGAAAGTATTATTATCTATTGCTATTTCAATCGTATTATGTGTATCAGCACATATCGGTATCTTAGTGATGTTAGGAGTTGGGGAAGTAATTCCTCTAGTGGATTATATCCTAACTGGGCTAATCGTTAGCAGTGGAGCTAATGGTATTCGTGAATTACAAAAACAAATTCAAGCTACAAAACAAGGAGACGAAAAATAATGTCATATACATTTAGACAAAACATGGTTTCATCAAGTAAATATTCAATTAAATGTCCATATTCAATGAGTGCGGAGTACATTACAATTCATAATACTTCTAACTCTGCTAGTGCAGATGCAGAGATTAGATATATGATTAGTAACAATAATCAAGTATCATATCACGTATGCGTAGATGAGAAAGAAGTCATTCAAGCTATTCCATTTAACCGTAATGCTTGGCACGCTGGAGATGGAGGAAGTGGAACAGGTAACCGTAAATCAATCGGTATCGAAATTGCACGTTCAACTGGGGATGCTAATTTATTTGAACAAGCTGAAAGAAACTGTGCAGCATATGTAGCTAAACTTTTAAAAGAACGTGGATGGGGAATTGACCGAGTAAAACGTCATAAAGACTGGTCTGGTAAAAACTGCCCTCATAAAACTATGGAAAAAGGTTGGCAACGTTTCTTAAATATGATTCAAGCAGAATTGAATAAATTAAATGGAGCATCACAACCAAAACCTCAACCTAGCCAACCACAACCACAACCATCTACAGGTAAATTTAAAGTTGGTAATTATAATAACTATGTTGTTACTACTGACAGTTTAAATGTACGTCAACAACGTAAT
>JBGVIL010000015.1:0-9964 GCA_045123185.1 Bacilli bacterium
TGTAGCGTCCAAGACATTGAACTTGGAGTGGGCATGATGACTCCGTTTATTGTTAATACTACATCCATGTATAATCATTCCTTTCATTGTTTTTCGCTGATTTAAAGCGTTTTATTTTCATTGTGATTAATTTATCCACTAGACACTTAACTCTCCGTAGAGCCGATTTATTTAAGGCTAGTGTGTATGTTTATGAGTTAACATCCATAGTAAAAGGTGGTAAACAAAACTTACCACCCTCTGATATGAATATTAATATTGGATTTGACCTAAACGTTGCATTTCTTGGAGATTTTTATATGTATTTTTTGCAATTTTCTTACCATCTAGGTTGACTGTTAATTCTGCATTAATAGGTTGTTTGCTGTTAGCAAGAATAGCTGTTTGTTTAGCAAATTGTTTATCCATTTCAGACCATAAAGCATCAAGTGGAAGTACTGCTTCAGGATTATTACCAAATCCATTTTGTGCATCTCCAACACCCATATTACCTAAGATTGTACGTTTGTTAAAGATAGCACCACTACTCCACCAATTAACAGAGAATGATGGAACTTTTTTCTTTTCAAAATCCCAATTTCCTGTCACTTTGATATGAGGCATTTTCATATAAGGAGTTGGGAAATTGAAGTTAGTAGCATTTTTCATTCTTCGTACACCATCTTGAACTGAAGCTACAACTGCATTCATTTTATTTTTAACTTGATTATTTAAGTTGTTTAAGCTATTTCCAATTCCAGTACCAATGTTATTAAATGCGTTAGAAATAGAAGTTTTTGACTGATTAACTTTATTAACCATTGTTGTACAAATCTGTTGGATTTTAGTTTGAGTAGTCGATTTGATTGAATCTAGAGAACTACTGAATGTTGATTTTAAGCTATTCATAGCACTAGAAACTTGTGATTTCATCGTATTCAATGTACTAACCAATCTGCTAGAGATATTACTAAACGCATTATTAATAGTATTTGCAATGTTATTAAATGAAGTTTTAATACTAGAGCTTAATGAATTAAGTTGAGACTTAATGTTTGTACTCATAGATTGGAATGAGTTTTTAACACTAACAGTTAATGCATTCAATTGTTGTTTAACTGCGTTTGACATAGATTGGAATGCATTTTTAACGGTAGTAGCCATATTGGTTGTGCTTAATTTGGCATCAGTAGTAATACCTTTAAATGCACTAGATAAGTTTGTTTTAAGAGTTGACACTTGAGTTTTAACTGCTGTGTTCATACTATCAAACGCTTTAATTACGTCGTCTTTTGCTTTCGTAAATTCTGTTGAAATAGTTTTACCGATTTCTTCCCAATGAGTAGGAATTTCTTCAGCGATTGTTTTACTATGTTCAGAGAATGAATCTAATTCTGCTTTAGTATCCTCTAGGTTGGTACTAACTTCTTGTAGAGAACCTGCTTGTGCTTCTCCTACTGTACTGTAAGCATCTTTTTGTACCTCTGTTGATGCTTTTGTAGCATCTTCAACAGTTTTAATTGAATCTGTTGACTTTTTAGTCATACCTTCTTCGATAGAAGCAATTTGGTCTTTTAACTCTTGTTTCATAGCAATACGGTCTGAATTAGAAATACCTTCTAATTTATCAATTTCACTTAATTGTTTTTTCAAGTCTGCTAATTGAGTATCACATGAATTTCTAAAGTTAGTGTTTGCTTCATTGATTAATCTATCTTTTTCTTGTGCAGATAATTTTTCATTTTTATTAACATTCTCAATATAAGAAGCATGACGTAGAACCATTTGGTCGTATGATAATCCAGTGTAATTCATCCAACTGTCTGTGATACCATTGATTTCACCATATTTAGCATACATGATAGCTTTTTCTTCTTCAGAACTTCGCTCCCATGTATATCTTAATTCTTCTAATGCGGCTTCTGTATCTACACCCATTTGGTCTAATGAGTCTTGGTTTCCGTCTGCAATGGCTTGTAAGTAGTCTTTAGCATTTTTAGACATTCTATCGAATTTTTCATTAAATGTTTGTTCTGCTTCATCTAATGATAATGCTAATCTTGTAGAGTCTATTTCAAGTGAAGCTAATGATTGATTAATGGACGAACAAGCAGAACCAAATCTGTCAGATGTTTCTTCGACAGTATCTCCTAAACCTTCCATAGCCAAATCTGTATCTTCAGCCATTTCTGTAGGATTGTTGTTTCCAGACCATCCAAAGAATCCTTTTACTTTATCCCATAGCCAACCTACTTTTTCTCCAATCCATGAGAATACGTTTCCAAGAGCTTCAAAGATACCTTTTAACCAAGGACATTTTTCACCTAAGAAGTTCATGAATTTTTGCCATAACTCTTTAATTTTAGCAGTAATCGTAGACCAGTTTTTAATAACTGCAATTAGCCCTAAAATAGCACCTACGACTAGACCAATACCTAAAGCACTTAATATTGCTTGTAAAGCAACTGCTCCAGCAGTAGCAGTACCTTCTGCAACAGATAATCCTAATAATGAAGCAATACCAGTGGCACACGTTGAAACAAGACCAGTTATAGCACTCCATACACTTTTAATCATTGATGCTCCAAATGAAATTGCACTTTTTGTAGCAGACATAAGTGCAGAACCTAATGCTTTTACTGATTGGATAGGATGTTGAATAATACTACCTATTCCTTTTATTACGTTACTTGCAAGTTGAATAGCAAGTGCTTTGAAGTGTTTTACTAAATCGACAACACCTTTACCAAGGTCGATAGTGAATTTGATTGCACTTTTCAATCCATCAACGATAAATGTTTTAAAACTACTTAACGTATTTAACATTGCAGTTTTAAATCCACCAAACTGAACTTGTGCAAAAGCTAATTTTTGCCCGAATGTTAATACTGTATCTTTAGATTTAATCATACTTAATTGGAACGTATTAAAATCATTAATAATTTTAGATAACTTAAATGCACCAAACATTAAGATTAATGCATAGATAGCATATCTACATTTATCAATAACAATTAAAGCTGCTTTAATAACACCTGCTAAAACATTTAATGTAATAGCTACTGTTTTAATAACTGCATGACCTGCCCATGAATTAAAGAAGTTTGTAACAAGTGTAATACCATCTGCCAATACGTTTGCTAGAATAGTACCGATAAGTAATACAATATCACCAAGAACATTTAAAAATGCTTGTCCTCCACTACTCATAAAGATAGAGAACCATTTACCTAAACTTAAAGCAAAGTCTTGACTTGCCACTAACATTCTATTTAATGCTCTGATAAAACCTTTGGTGATTGAATTTGTTTCTGGATTTAGATAGTTGAATAAGTTGGCAAATGCTTGAACAACTTGTCCAGCAATATCAATGGCACATCCTACAATAGCACCTGCCAATCTACCAAAATTATAAACAAGTTCTTCTCCACCATTATTCCATGCACCAATTAAGAAGTTTTTAATTGCAGTACCTAGATTAGAGAATGCTTGTTTTAAATTGGCAACAGATTGTGTAATATATCCACTGACTGAATTCCATCCATTTTTGAGAGTATCCCATACTTCTTTCATGGCATTAGCTAAATCTTTAATCCATTGTTCAATTTCTCCAAAGATTGATTCGCTTTTATCTCCAGCTTCTTGTGCAGAATCTGCTACACCATCAAAGAGTCCGCCACCTGCTCCTCCACCAGAGCCTCCAGAGCCTCCAGAACCACTACCTCCTGAACCACTACCACTATCGTTTTTGTCAGGTGATAGATTGTTAATTTCATCAACGCCCATCAAACTTTTTACGATTTCTTTAGCAGATTTTGCACCTTCGGATAAGTCATCTGCAACACTTCCTGCACCACCTGCAGCATCAGATAATCCATCTCCTAGAGATGTACCAATATCTCCTGCAGAGTCAGCCACATTGCCTAGTATTCCACCACTAGATGAACCTCCAGTAGAAATTCCAAATAGTGAGAATAATTTTTGAACAAATGTAGCTATGGTGTTGATAGTAGAAGCTAATGCAGCAACAAATCTATTTAAGATAGGTAAGACAACAGTTAAAATTGGCATGAAACAATTACCTAAAGCAACTGATAAGTCGTGTAGATTAGCTCTCAAAATACGTGCTTGATTTGCCGGAGAATTAATGCTTCGTGCTAAATCTCCGTTAGCTACACCAAGTTGCTGTTCCACCATCATGGTAAGTGTCATAGCTCTTTGAGCAGATGTTAATTCTGCCCCCATTGCAGCAATACCATTTTGATATGCTGTTTGCTTGATAGTATCCTCACGTAATACGATACCGTATTTTGTTAACACTTCATTACTTCCACTTAGTGCAGATTGCAAATCTTGTTGTGCTTGTGATAAATCAACATTATAGAAAGATGAAATATCCCCAGCAAGTAATGCCATTGATTTAGACATTTCCATGGCTTGTTGAGAATTTAAGCCCATTGCTTTCGCCATTTGCATAATGGTAGCAGTATATTGTTTAGTATCTACAATACCTAAGCCAAGAGTCTTATTCATTTCAGAAACCCAAGCATCCATATCTTGTGCCGAACTACCAAATACTACATCAAACATATTATTAGTTTCGACAGACTCCATAGCATTACGGATTGCATTTCCAATGCTTGAGAAAATTGCAGCAATTCCTAAGAATGGTGCAAGTGATGACATTAATGATTTAAAACTTGTAGATAGAGATTTGTTTGACTTAGCAAGTTTTTCTCCACCTTTAGCAGCAGATTTATATCCCGCTACTAAACGTTTTAAACTAGAAGTAATATTATCATATAATCTAGCCATACCAGGAATAGCTTGTTTTGCTTGAATAAAAGGTTTAGCTAATAAATTTGCATCTGCAAGTTCTTTTGCGTTACGCTCAACTTTATTCATTGAGTCGACAACTTCATCACTAGCTTTTTTAAATGTTCTTACTTCGGTAGTTATTCTACTTACTGCCTCTACGGTTCCTTTGGTTATTTGACCTGTTTTTTGCATGGAACTTTCACATTCTGAAATTGCTTTATCAAAAACAGTTACATCTATACCAGCATTAGCAAGAACTTGTCTAAATTCTTTTAATTTTTCGACAAGTGCTTCTAGATTAGCTTTTGATTTAACTTCACTGAATGCCTTCGCTAATTGTTCAATGTCATCAGTCAATCCATCCATACCACCGATAGTCATAAACATCTTTAATTGATTTTGGTATTGGAGTAACGCCTCCTGTGTTTTTCTATATTCTTCTTGCTGTTCTTTAAGGTCTTCAATAACTTCCTGTGGTGAACTATTTGAATACTCTATACCATCTTCAATATCTTGCATACAGTCGTTTATTTCATATTGTAGTTCGTTTATTACTTCTTCATAGTATTTTATGTCTTCTGTGATATTATCAATTTCCCCAATTAATGCGTCCTTAGGGTCGAATTCAAGACCTTCAACTTTTAATTGATTGAACTCTGCTTCCATTTCTTCTATGGCTTTTTTACTTATTGTGACAGCATCAACTATTTTTGTTTTCATATCATTAGAAAGTGTATTAAATGAAGTACCACTCTCTTTAGTCGTTTGTAAAATAGCATCCCGAATTTGCGCCATTTCTTTGGCAATAGAAGCGCCCATTGCTCCACCTGTCAAAGTAGAACCTAGCACTGATTTTCCTTGGTAGTTATTATCAGCACCATCAGATTTACTAGTTGTTGTATTCGTATTGATATCAATGTTAGCCTTAACATTTAATGCCTTTTGAAATTGTTTTTGAACATTAGATAATGTTTTAGACACTGTATTTTGAACATTTTTCATAGCTTTAGTTAATCCATTGATATTTACATTTTTAAATGCGTCTTTCATTGATGTATTAACTTTTTTAAGTTCTTTCTCAAGTTGTTCCTGTGCTTTATTCATATCGTTAGTATCTTTGACAACTTTCTTAGTCATTTTGTCTGAAGACTTTTCAAAATCTTTCAGTTCTTTCTTGGCGTCGCTGGTGTCTACTTTGACTCGAATTTCAATGTCTTTATTGTCTGCCATATTATCACACTCCTCTTCATCGTATAATCGTCGCTAAGCGACTGAGTTTTATTGGTGATTAATTTATCTACTATATGATAAAAACCCCAAATACAGTAATGTACGACTGCTAAAAGATATTTGGGGAATATCTGATCAAAAAAATAAAGGTGAGTGCAAGTAGTCTAAGCTACCCTACTCACCTTTGGATTCTTTTTCTTCTTGTTTCTTACGTTTTTTATTCATGGCTTCTGCCCATTCCATCATTTTTAATCTGTTACGTTCAATTTCACGTTCTTCAGCAGTCATACCATCTGCTCCAACAGTATTGTCTTGTTCAGCATTATTAGGTATATCATTAATAAATGGATATGCTTGAGCCAATGATGGATATTCAACACCTTTAGCAATACAGCTGGCAAATCCAATACGAATCATACTAGCAAGTGTATAGTCCATTAGTGCTTGTTGTTCTAGCTTATTTTTTTCTCTCACTTGATATGATTGTGCATATCTTGTAACTTGCTTTAAGGTACTGTTCATAAACTCTGCTTCTGTCATGCCTATTTCCATGCACTGTTGCAATAGTTTGTCCATATATTGAGTAAATGTCACATTAGCATTATCTTCTAGCGACTGAGATTCATCGCTAACAGGCTGTTCATCTACATCTTGATTAATTAGTCCAGCTTCTTCAAACAAGTCAAAAATCAGCTGTATTGGGTCGTCTACTAGGTCTAATATATCATATATTTCATCCTCACCTAATTGTTCGTCTTGTAAACATAGTGATAGGATTAAACATTGATTCTCTAATGATACCATACCATTAGATATTGGAGCAGTAACATCTCCAAATAAAGAGTCTAGTGTCATACAAGCTTTAATAGTTAGACGTGGATAATACAGTTTGAAGTTATCTTCATCGTGTATAACTATCATAATTATTCTGCATCTTCAGGAAGATATTTTGCTTGTTTTAAAACATCCACAACAACTGCTAATAAAGACATAACACTATTTTCTGGTTCTTCTAAGAATGCGTCTACAATGTCCATCATTTTGTCTTGGTTAATACCATGATTTAATTTTTGAGCTGCATGAAGTAATACTAATACCATAAATTCTAATGATGGTAATTGCATTTGAGATAAGTCTAATTCTTGCATATCTCCATTTCCAACCATTTTAAAGATAAAGTTTAATGGTGATTGTCCACCTAATGCACGTTCTAATTGGATTTTCTCTTTAGTACCCATTGCTAATTTGATACCTTGAAATTCTACTGCTTTAATCATTATTAATCGACTCCTTTTGATTTTTTGATTTTGATTTTATTTAGGTAGTAATAACTACCTATGTTTTTTAATAAACATAAGTGAATCCTCTATAAATATAGAGGACTCTATATATTTATTATTCACCTGCTGCAATTTCGATATCAGACATTGGTGTGATTTCGATTGAGTAAGTTAATACAGAGTTTACTTCTGCACCAGATAATACTGTTGATACAGAACCTGTAAATTTAACTGTCATTCCGTCAGGATAAGCTAATTCAACTTCTTTACCTTCTCCATCTGCTAAAGCACGAACTTGCATAAATTCTTCTTTTAAATATAAGCAAGTGAAAGATAAAGAGTCACCGAAGTCTTTAAGACCATCAATATATGTTTTATTTGCGTTTGCACTTTATATACCGTTAGTTTCCTAATACTTTAACACTCATTTAAGAGTCGGAATAGACTATCTCTTCAACTTAAAAATAAGTTGCCATGCACTTCCACTAACGTACCAATAGTTAGTGTACTGGGCTACATTCATCACCCATAGTCGTTACACCTTTCTACATATAGTAGACTTGGCACGGTATCACCATATCTTTTGACTTAGGTTTTCACCGTTAGCTCTCTAATGAGAACACCCTTAGTAAGGTTCACATGGTTTTCATTATAACATCACTGCTATACGCTCCTAGCAATTAAGAGTTGTTGTCTCTAATTTTTCTTTAGATTCTGAAATTTCTGGTGTAGATTGTAGCCCAGTTACAGTTAAATCACCAATTTTTAAGGTAATGCCTTTACTAATCATACCTTGGTTAGCTGCCATTATTAATCATCCTTTCTATTATAGGTACAATTCGTACCCATCTTCTGTTATTTTTTCTATAAATTCAAATCTGAATTCTTGATAATAAATCTCATCATATTCTACTGGAGATTGATATTTTTTAATTGCAAATGGTTCAAAGAAATCTGTTATCATTCCGTCATACACAAATGTATGCATAGGGTTCTCTACAAAGAGCATAACTTCAACAGTCCAACGTCTAGTGATAACTTTACCACTAATACGTTTATCATCAACATTCGAATAGTCTACAACAAGAAGTGGTAGCTTTCCTTGTTGTGGGAGATGTGAGATATAGACTGGCAATTTTGTTACCTCTGCTAAACCCTTGTTAATATCTAAATCAACAGACATAACTGGCATAACTACCACCTCCTATAATAAACGATAAATGTTTTGTTCTATAAAAACAGACACTTTTTTAGCGTCATAAAATTCTCTAGTATCTCGAACGAAATATTTAGGCGGTAATCCCATAGTGAATCGGAACTCTCCATTACCTAGAGGATATACCCAACCATCTTGTCTACCATTACCATTATCTGCATAGATACCTGTACCTAGTTCATTGTAGATTGCATAATTACAACCTTTAGGAACGACACTTATCTCTGCTAAGCCATTACTCCAGGTAATGGGCATGATGGTAATAGATGATTTAAGTTTACCAGTACGAACATATGAACCGTCACCACCGATATTAGCATCGATAATGTCATGTTCCATTTGCTTCATTTCACTGGCAACTTGTTTAAGTCCATTTTCAGTACCTTGTTTTACTGCATCTTGTATTTCATCAATAGTTTTGTTTAACCCTCTTAAGTCTATCTTGATTTCATATTTCATAACTATACCTCTTTTACCAAAAAGGTAATAGATTTAGGTAGACACATGAAAGCAGGATGTACTGTAAAAGTTTTAACTTCATAATCAACGCCATTATATGTAATACGTTTAGCTTTCTCTGCATCATCTACATAGTCCATAGATAATTCAAAACTAACTTGAATATCCATTCCGTATTTTTGTCTAACGTATGTAGAAGAAACAGGAGTAATGCAACAAGGTACATCTTCGGATAATGCTTGATATGTAATTCCAGTCACAATCCCATACATATTAGGTTTATTGTCAGAACCCAATTGTTCAAGTAAGGTACATTGTTCTGTGTAGAATAAATCGTTTAATGACATACTACCAAATCCTTACTTTAACTCTAGGTAATCTTGCTTTGATATGTTCTGGAATTACAATAGCATTAATTTCTTCGACAGACATGAAAGTTACTGAGCGACCTGAGTTTGATAATGCTTTAACATTACCATTCTCAATAGCCTTAATATTCATTTGTTGAACATTAAAGATATGTGCAGATAGTTCCACTACTTCGTTTCTATAAAGTTCTAATTCTAGAGAGGGATTTTTAGTATAGGTGATGATGATACGTTCAGCTACATTTAAAAGATAGCCAAAATACACATCATCAACCTCTACTGTATTTGTTAATTTTAAGAATAATGTTTTTTCATCAATTAACATAGGGAATCAACCCCTTTTATTATTCTGCAGGTTTTACGATTTCGATTGCTTCTTCACGTACAACTTCAACTGCAAATACTTCTAATGCACGAATAGCATCAGAGAATGAATCTTGTAAGCGTAATGCTTCCATTTGTTCCAATTGTACACCAAATGCTACTGCTGATTTATGCATAACAATAACTGTTCCATCAGCAACACGATTTGTAGGTAATACTCGAACACCATTTAAACGATATTCAACACCTTCAGCAACTACATCACGATGGAAGTTTGCTTTTAAATCTTT
>JBGVIL010000016.1:0-3938 GCA_045123185.1 Bacilli bacterium
GCAGAACTATTAGATAAATGGAGGCAAGTGTTATTAAATATTGATTTAATGATTTTTGAAGAATGCAACGATTTATTTATGCAAATTTTTTAAAAGAGGGTAAAAAATTCCCTCTTTTTGTAATATATATTAATTATAAGGGAGTGGTGCGAAATGAGCAATGAAAACAACAAAATGCAAGTTGATATTGAGAATTTATTTAAACAAAATGTTAATGACTTATCTTCTATAAAAGAACTTTATAGAAAATTAAAAGAGATGGAAGATAGAATAACTCAAATAAAATACATTGATACTGCATTATCCAAAAAGTTACAAAAAGATTATGAAAAATTAAAAAAACAAATTATAGATGAAAATTTTCAATTACAAGTAAATAACAAAATTGATAATACTAAAACAGAGTTAAAAGCAGAATTAAAAACAAAATTAGATGATATTAATTTCCAATTAAGCAAAAAACCAGATTATGAAGACCTTGGGCAACCTACCCAAGAACAAGTGAACAACTGGTTAAACAATAATCCACAAGCAACAACAACTGTTGCAGACAATTCAATCACAGATAGAAAAATAAATAATAAATCAGAATTATATAAAATAAGTGAAGTTATAAAAGAAAATTGTAAAGATAGTGAAGCAAGCGGTGTTGAATATTTAATCGGTTCAACAGATAGTGGAGTAATAAACGGGGCTTATGGTGTTCAGGGTTTTACTATTCCTTTTATTTGCAATGATGAGATAAAAAGATATGATAGATTTATAATTAAAAATGTAGAAGTTGATACCACAGAAGATATAGTCCTTACATTTGCTATTAGAAAATATGCAACTGAAAAATATAATAATGACTGGGGAGAGGATTTATACACCTTAAATAAAACAATAAATTTAGCTGGAGAAACAAGTATAAAAATTGATATACCTATTGATGCTTGGACAAATTTAAATAGTAGTAGTGTTTATATGTTTGTAGTGTATGCGAAGAATACTGATGATACTTCATTTATAAATCTTAATTATCATTACACAAGTATTGAAAATAAAACAACTAATATATTTAATGTTAATTTTAATGATTATAGCCCACAAGGTTTACAAAGACGTGTTATTGCTAATACTGATTATCTTTTGCAATTAAATTTAGAAAGTGGAACTATACCATTTGTTGGCTTTATAAAAAACAGTGAATCAACTTATAATTATAATAAAATTTTCACAAGTAAAAAATCAGAACCACTTAAAGGGAAAAAAATTGCATTTTTGGGTGATAGTTTAACATGGGGTTTTAATGGAGCAGTTGCATGGGAACAGGTAAAAAAACCAATATCCGTTTTGGTAGCAGAACTTACAGGAGCAACATGTATTAATTATGGAATAAGTGGAAGTACTTTAGCTGGTGATGGTTCATCAACTGATAAGACTGATGGTCATATTTTAGGTATTAATCCAATGAATTTAAGAATAAAAAATATTGACAATGTAGACGCAATATTTTGTATGGGTGGTACTAATGATTATGCAACAGATAGAAAAGTACCGTTAGGAAAAATGGAAGACACTACAAATTTATCATTTTATGGTGGGTTAGATACTATAATAAAACATATAGGAAACGAAAAACCAACAATAAAATTAATTATGGGTACACCTCCACGTAGAGCAGAAGAGGGAGCTAATATGTATGGTAATACACTTTCAGACTATGTAAACGCAGTTAAAGAAAAATGTAAATATTATGGTATAAATTACGTAGATTTATATAATAAAGGTAATTGTTTGTACTGGTCTAGTAAATGGAGGGAAATATATTCTCCTGATGGATTACACGGAACACAAGAGTTATATAATAACTATGCAATATTAATAGCGAATGAATTAATTAAAATTTTATAAAAAAGGAGGCAAATAAATGATAGATAAATTTATGTATGGATTTTTAAACAGTGTGTATGATTTAGAAGATTATACCCAACTAGAAATTAATTCAAAACTTATACAAAAGATAGATGAAGTAATTGAAAATTGTAATAATGCTTTTGAGTTTGTTGACTGGTTAAAGGATCAAGGAGTACCTGATGAAGTACAAACTATAATTGATACAATGATAGAAGATGGAACACTAGAAAACTTAATTAATATAGAAAAATTAAATCAATTATCATCAGAGTTAAGCAACAGTATTAATCAATTAACTAGTGAAACAGAAAATAAAGTTAATCAAATGAATACTACAATGAATAATAGAATCGAAGAAACAGTTGAATTGGTTAATCAAAGTAAAACTGAACTTGATAATTTAATGGATAATTTTGAAGAACAAACAGGAAATTTAATAGAAGAGTTTAAAGAAGAAATAAATGCAGAATTAAAAGATATTAAAACTATTAAAATATGTATTAATGTAGAACAATTTAAAAATGCAATAGAAGAAGCAAAAACAAAACCTACTATTATTTACCTAGCACAAGGGGAATATATATTAAATGATATTATATTCATACCTAGTAATACAAAGATAGTTGGATTAGGTGAAGTTATAATAAAGACTAATACTTTAAACTGTTGTTTCTCTAATTTTACTACTGGGTACGCAAGTGAATATAATGGCACTAAAAATATCACAATAGAAAATATAACATTTGATGGACAAAATAATAATAAAGGTTTAACACTAATTGGCATAGGGCATGCAGAAAATATAAAAATTGAAAATTGTACTTTTAAAAATCTACAAAAATGGCATATGATAGAATTTAATGCTGTTCGTAAAGGTTATATTAAAAACTGTAGATTTGAAAATTATGGTACAAGTGGTGATAGTGGTACAGAGGCATTACAAATTGATAGTATGATAAGTGAAGAACAATTTCCATGGTTTGGTATCTATGATGGTACTGCTAATAAATCTATAATAATAGATGGTAATTACTTTACTAACATAGGAACAAAGTGTATAGGTGGTCACAGTTTTAAAGAGGGATCAGTTCAAAAAGATATAATTATAAACAATAATACATTTGACACTGTTCATACTGCAATAAATATCAATGACTTTGACGGATTAAAAGTAACAAATAATACTGCAAGAAGTTGTAGATTTTTCCTAGTTAGTGAAAATATAAAGAACCCATCTAATTATTTAAATGTAATAGGTAATACTCATGTAGGGTACTATGTTAACAGTACAGAGGGGCTAGGAGATGAAAGATTTGTTGGTTTAAATATGCAAAATAATCAAACACAATATAGAATAGAGCATGTTAATATAACTGATAACCATGTTACATGTTGTGCTGGTTATGGAATTGGCTGCACTGCTAACTTTGTAACAATATCTAATAACAAATTTTATAATATAGCAAGGCATGGCATATATTTCTATGGAGGATTATGTGGTGCAATAACAAGTAACACTTTCAAAGATGTAGGAAAAGAAGCTGATAGATATAGTATTGCAATAGGTAATAATAGTGGTGAAACATCAAAAGGTGTTATGGTTACTGCAAATTCAATAGCTAATTTAAGAGGTATATTAGTAGGAAGTAATGTTGTAGGTTGTAATGTAAGTAATAACGCTAGTCCAGTACAAAATAACGCTAGTGAGGAATGTACAGTATCTAACAATGTAGTTATAGGATAGGAGGAATAAAAATGACAAATGAAATTACAAATTTAATAACTAACCTAGGTTTTCCAATAGTTTGCGTGATTGCTTGTGCTTATTTTATTAATTATATCATTAAAGCAGAGCGTGAAGAAAACCAAAAAAGGGAAGAAAAGTACATTGAAACAATAAATAAATTTTCAGTTGTATTAGAAAAAGTTAATGACAATTTAAGTGCTATCAACAAAAGACTAGAATATTTTGAAAATAAATTAGATGAAGTATGTTGTACTGAAATAAAATAATAAAGGGGACTAGTTCCCCTTTTTTG
>JBGVIL010000017.1:0-2912 GCA_045123185.1 Bacilli bacterium
TTCTTTTGATTCTAATTGTAATACTTTCTTATAAATAGACTGTTCACTAATTTTTACCCATCTTGGTATATTACGATATTCTATATTTTTTTTAATATCATAAGCACTTTGTGATTTTTGTTTAATAAGTCCTAATAATACCAAATCTATATTTGACATAATCTCTACTTCTTACTTAATATAATCTGTAACGCCAAGTCTATTTCCAAATGGATCTTCAAACTCGACTGCATTACCAGTTCCAATTTTAAAAGGCTCACTCAAAAATTTTATACCATTATTCAACATTTCTTTATAGAAGATTGCAACATCTTCTACTTCAAACCATATTGTAGGCTTTAAATTCTCAAATTTATTTTTGTCTTTTAAAATTATTGCAGGTTCTTCATTTCCAATATTATAAGCAACCATTCCCTTATCAGAAAAATCAAATTTCTTTTTTAACCCCAATATTTCCTCATAATATCTTTTTGCTTCTTCCATATTATCTACAGGAAGAAAATAGTTGTCATAATTTTTCATATATTTAAGCCCTTCTTTCTACTACAAACTATACTACTATATTTTATAGTAGTTATAATTAAATGTCAATAAATAATAAAAAAATAATTGCATTTAATTCGTTTATAATTCTTATAAAAAATAGATTAGTTGCACTGAACTAATCTATTTGTATAACTGCTTGTCGTACAAAAAAGACTGTCATTACTGACAATCTTTTCGGTAAATTACTATAAATCAATAACTATAAAATTGTAATTTCTTATTCTAATTCTTTTTTATGATTTAAGTGTATTCCTATATGTCCTATTCCTAATACTATTGTTGATATAATAAGAAATATATTTCTACCATATATACCTAGTAACAGAAATGCAACTACTGGCAAAGTAGCTCCTGCAACTGGTATTCCTAACAAGCTACTATACATATCTTTCATTGTTTTATTACTTTTAAAATATCTTATCCAATATATTTCGTATAAAATCATTATAATAAAGGCAATTAACAATATACTAGACCAGTTTGATATTTTATTTATATTAAAATCACTAAATATCAATGACAGACAGGTTACTAGCATTTCTCCAAGCCACTCCAATAGTAGTAATACTTTATTTTCATTTTTTACATATTTATCATAGCCTTTAGGCTTATTTTTACTCCATATAATATTTGGTAACATCAACATTAGTAAAAATATTAAACCTATATATGAAAATCCAAAGTGAATATTCATTAACTCATCTCACTTCCATATTGTAATTTGTTAGATACTTATTTTTTTAATTTTATTGTTTTAGTTGCAATTTTTTCAATAAATCTTTCATCGTGTTCTACAAAAATAATAGTAGGATTGTACTTTAAAATTGTATCTTCTATTTGTTCTCTTGTTATAATATCTATATAATTTAAAGGTTCATCCCATACATAAATATTTGCTTGTTCTGAAATACTTTTGGCTATTAAAACTTTTTTCTTTTGACCTTCACTCATATCTTGAATATTAGTATCAAAATCATTTTGTGATAATCCCATTTTAATTAACATTGCTTTAAAAATACTTTCATCAACATTGTTTTCTTTAGCAAATAACTTTAATTTTCCTTTTAAGTTATCTGTGCTTTGAGATACATAAGATATTTTTAAATCATTAATAATTTTAAAATTACCATTATACTGCAATTCTTCTCTTAATAGTAATTTTAATATACTTGATTTTCCAATTCCGTTTTTGCCTATTATTGCAATTCTATCTCCGTCGTTTACTTCAAAAGAAATTGGATTAAATATTTCTTTATTATTATATTTTATTTGTAAATTATTCAACCAAATTAATGGATTTCTATTAGTTGTTAAAGGGATTAATTTTAAATTATCACTTCTATCTATATTCTTTAACAAATTACTTTTTTCAGCTATTGATTTTTCGATTTTTTGCTCCATAACTTTAGAAGTTTTCATTACTTTAGCAGCCTTATGCCCAATAAATCCTTTATCTATATATGTTTCCGAATTATATTTTTGACTTTTGGCTTTTTCAGCTTCATTAGACCATTTTGCAGTATTTTTTGAAGCTATTTCAAGCCTACTAATATCTTTTTGTATTTTTTCGTTTTGCATTATTTCAAAATTGTCTTGTCTATCTTTATTTTCTTTCCAAGATGAAAAATTGCCTTGTTGAATTTCTATGTTAGTATTATTTATTGCAATTATATGATCTATAACTTTATCTAAAAAGATTCTATCGTGCGATACTAATATAAATCCTTTTTTCTTTTTCAAATAATTAACTAAATTATTTCGAGTTTCAATATCTAAATGATTTGTAGGTTCATCTATAAGCAAAAAGTTATTTCCCTTTAAAAATAAGCTTATTAAAAGAATTTTTACTTGTTCACCACCACTTAATTGATTAAAACTTCTATATAATATTTCTGGATTAGTATTAAGCAAGTTTAATTCTTTTATAATTTCCCAATCTTCACTATTAGGCGAAATATCATTAACAATTTCTATTGCTATTTTATTTTTATTTGAAACTTCAAATGGAAAATAATCAACATCAACATTTTTTGATATTGTTCCTTTATATTCATAAATTCCTTGTAATAATTTTAAAAATGTTGTTTTGCCTTTTCCATTTCTTCCTATTAAACCTAATTTCCAATCAGTATCTATATTAAATGAAACATTTTCAAAAATATTATTATAACTACCATCATAACTAAATGATAAATTATTTACACTAATTAAAGACATTGTTTCTCCAATCTATTCTACAAATTACTATCTGTTGTTATGATACCATAAAAAGAAAAATTAATCTATACTTTCGTATAAAGTAATTAAAAAATTGTAATTTGTTAGTCCTATTATTTTTAATTATTGTTAAATAGTATAGCAAATAC
>JBGVIL010000018.1:0-3073 GCA_045123185.1 Bacilli bacterium
GAACTTGCCAAAAGGATGCGCCATTACCACGAATCCATTAAATATGGAAGTATTTACTACTCAAAGACAAGCACAATCTACTTTAACAGCTTCGCAAAAAGCATATGAATCAGTATATACATCAAGTGGTGTTAATAGTGAGTTATTCAATGGTGCTAGAAGTTCAAATGAATCAGTATTAAATAGTATAAAAACTGATGAAATGGTAGTAGATAGATTAAATTTAATATTCTGTAATTTTATAAATTATGAAATAAAAAATAAAAAACGTAATGCTATGTGGAAAGTTGAAATGTTAAGAAATACTTATTTCAACAAAAAAGATATACAAGCATCAGAAAGAGAGTCTATTACAATAGGTGGTAATAAGTTAAGATACTTAGCTGCTTGTGGATATACTCCTTTAACAGCATTATCTTCTTTATTATATGAAAGTACATTAGGATTAGAACAATATTTCCATCCTGTTGCTAGTTCATATAATGGTGCTAATGGTGAAGATAATGGTAGACCTAGTAATTCAGAAAATGACAATGTTGAGAATAATACAGGCCAAGCTCAAAACGGTGGTGGTAAATAATGTTTATCTGCACTTATAATGATAATACTGCTAAAGAATTAGAAAGTAAATTAAAATTAGTTCAAAAGGTAAGAAATTATAATAAAACATTATATGTATTTGAATTTAATAAGAATATATATAATAATTATTCAGATAAGGAAATATTTATATCTAATAAATTATATTTCTAATGTAAAGAGGTGAAAATATGACTAGACAAGGTTATAAAAAACCATTTGGAATTTATAAAACTGTAACCGCAGGAGAAGAACTTATAGTAAAAGACGGATGGGTAAAAGGTAGTTTAATATTAACACAATTTGATATATATAATATAGGTGAAACTATAATACATTTAAGAATAAATGAATCAGATGAGTTAATAACATTACAACCAAATGAAGGATATCAAATGCTAGATTGCCCCGTATATTCTTGTATATGTATAGAAAGCGGAAAAGTTCAAGCTAGTGGAATATATTAATGAAAGGAGAGTGATTTAAATGCCTTTTGCGAAAAAAGTAATCTCTGGCGATGGGGGCGCCATTGGTGGAGATGTTGTTAATAAATTAAATGCAGAAGTAATAGATGCGAGAGATGGAGAAAACGGAAAAAGCTATGCAAGTTTAGGTGATAGATTAGATGAAGTTGATTCACAATTGGAACAAAATGCAAACTTGATAAATGATATAGGTACGAGTTATAGTAATTTTACTAATTTTTCAGAAATGGAAAAATATATAAATTCACAAATAATAAATAATGGTGGGTCTAAACACGACCAAGGGCAAGTTGTTATAGATTTACCTGCGGGTAATTTTGAAGTAAATGATATTGATATACTATCGAAATATACAAGACGTACAGGTGGTTTAAAATTTAGAGGTAGAGGTAGTAAATTAACACATATTTATTTTAATCCTAGCGAAAATGATAAATACCTTTTTAAAAATAATGATACTTGGTTAAATTTGAGGTTTGAAGGAATAAGTTTTTCTGGAAACCTAGAAAAAAATACAAACTTTATGTTGTCTATTTCAAATGGTGGGGCTCAAAATTATATGTTCACAGACTGTTTTTTTAGTAATTTTAATAGAGTTATTGATT
This sequence comes from Bacilli bacterium, assembly GCA_045123185.1. Taxonomy (GTDB): domain Bacteria; phylum Bacillota_I; class Bacilli_A; order ML615J-28; family CAG-313; genus UBA1231. The sequence continues at coordinate 1,670 of JBGVIL010000018.1, forward strand.
TAAAAGGAACTAATAATAATAGTGAGTTTTCATTTTATAGTTGCAATTTCAATGGGACTATAAAAGATTGCTTATACTGTGGTTCTGATGTTGGGAGTGATGGAGACCAATTCTTGAATTATAATTTCTTCGGTTGTAATTATGAAGTTAATGAAGGTAATTTTATAAATATGTATAGAGGCGGAAACATAAATGTGTATGGTGGTAGTTTTATACATACACAATTCGATTCAGAAGATGCGAGAGGTGGTACTTTCTTTAAGTTTCCTAACCCTTATCATGCGTATGGTGTTTGTAGACTTTTTGTAAATGGTGTAAGGTTTGAATGTAGGAATAGAAATTCAAAATTAATTGAATGTTATTGGTCTATGGGTAACGTTGAGTTTTTAAACTGTGACTTAGAATGTTATGAACTTGACACTGATAGTAAAAACTGGATTAACGCTTATTTTAATGCAAGTGATATTAGTATGCCTTCGATTGTATTTGATAATTGTTCTCTTTTAGGAAAACATCAATATAGATTAGGAACGGAAGGTTATTCAAATATAAAAAATATAATTTACCAAAATTGTAAACTAAGCCAAGAACCTAATGATTTTATAGTTTATAGCTATGATAATCATTATAACAAAGGAGCTCTCCCACATATTAAATTTAGAAATACAGTTAACTATCCAGATTATGAAATAAATGGACTTGTTTCTGGTAGAGCTATGTTAAATAAAAAATATATAAGCGTTAAGAATTGGTTTGGGTCTTTTCCTTATTTGAATGGAAAAGAAAACATAAAAATGCCGCTGAACTCCATTATAACTGGTTTTTATATGTATCTTCCTTCAGGAGCAATGAGTAGTACAGCGGTAGTGAGTTATAAACTTCAAAATAGTGAAGAATCTCCAGTTGTTTTATTTGATAGTACAGATGATAATACTGTGTATTTTTGGCAAGGATTCATATATAAAAAAGAACTATTCTATGTTTGTGATAGTGAAGAAAAAAGAAATTTAAAATTAATTGATTTTGCTAATCTTGACCAAACATCAGATAAAAGTATTTGCTTGATTGAATATATTTAATATTTGAAAAACATAATATAAATCTATCATTCACAATAGAAATATATTGCGAACTAAATAAAAATAAAATAGAAATTTTAAAGATTAAGGAGTTAATTTCTATAGTCTTATTTTTTATATAAAGATGATGTAATAGCATCTAAAACTACACTAAAAGTTCATAATAAATTAAATCTTGTTTAATATTAGAAGGGAGGTGAGATAATGAAAAAGTTTTCAATACCTTCTAAATTCTCTTTGTCAAATGATTTTTCATTAAACAATCCTGACTTTCATCTTGTTAAATTAAGAATAATGAGCAGTGGAGAAAATTATAATGGTTCTT
>JBGVIL010000019.1:0-11821 GCA_045123185.1 Bacilli bacterium
GAAATCCATTAAAAAGTCATATCCACCTATTATATATCTACCTATATCCAATTCCTCATTACCTTTTAATTTTAGTAAAGTAATAAGTTCCTCTGAATTATTAGTTTTAGTTTTAGATTTAATATAATTATCTTTTGATAAGCATATCTTAATTTCTTCACCTATTGTATCAAGATTTAATAAATCTATCTTTCTATTAACTGAATCAAATATGGGAAGAAAATTAAATTGCTCTGCTAAATCATTCTTAATGAATTCCATATAATTTGTATTTACTGACTCTTGCCATCTCATACATGGACTTTTATCTTCGTTATATACAATTAAAGGGTCTACATAATTTAAACTCCAACCTACTTCTTTAAGTAAAGAATTTAAACTATATATATCTTGTTCTATATCATCATCTAGAATTTGTACACCAAAATCTTCCATATCAATAGGTCTTCTAATTAATATTTGTTCTCCACTCATAGCTATTACTTCTAAACTACCACTTATTTTATTTACTTTTATCTCTTCTATGATAAAATATTCATTATCATTTAAAAGTAAATATCTTTTAGGTTTTATTTCGTCATAAGCAAGATTATTTATTTTTTTTCTTCCGTCTTGACTTATAATATATTTATTTATCTTTAAAGTTAATTTATCAACTTCATCTATTGTTCTTTCAATTGATACAATAGTAGAAGTAGGTAGCTCCATAATTGGTTGTCTTGAAACTTTACAAAGGACAAGAGATTCAATTTGACCTATGCTCTTTATATTGATTTTCATTGATTCACCTCCTTATCCTATTTTATGAGTGGAAATTCACATATTATTTTAACCTTACAATTGCCACCTAATGTTATAGTATTATTAACTCTAGGTTTAAAGTTAATCCATTTTCTATTACAACAGTTAAATTTATTAATTCCACTATCGGTTTGAACTATTTTAGTAAGATTATCTATAATTACTTTTTCATTAGTATTTAATCCCAATATTGTCATATTATTTATTTTATTTATAGTTGACGTATCCCCTAAATTAGTAACTTCTATTATAGGATAATAAATCATTCTACTATGATTAAATATTTCTATTGATATATTTTCGTTTACTGTTATTTCAGATTCTATTCTTCTATACGCATATTTGCTATAAGGTTTAAATGTAACTTTTAAATATCCTTTATTATTAAATGTCAATACTTTCTGTATACCAATAACCTTAAAATAATATATTAAATCCCTATCGTCATCCGATATAAATGGTGCAAAATTTTCCGTACATAACCAATCCATAATTTGTTCCATGTCTACTAAATCAATATCGATAGCTTCCATTGTGGTAGAGTCATATATTACTAAATTTAATTCTATATCACTAGATTCTGAAAATGATTCAGTATAATATGGATTATATTCAACTAAGTCATTTTCGATTGATATATCAGATGTATATTCTACTCCTATATCATTAAACATATTTGTATCAAAAGTAGCAATTGATACATTCATATCTTGACTATAAATTCCATTAAATGTAAAGTTGGGGTTCACAAACATTTACTTCACCTTCTTTCTACAAGATGGATACAACATTTCATGTATTCATATAAATATAGTGTAGGAACTATTTCTAATCCCTACACTATATTTATACTATTTTAATTATTAATTTGTTCCTACTTTATATACCACTTGTAATTTCTTTTAACATTCTTTCATTTTCTTCTTTTATCATATCTTCAATTTTGCTCAATGTAATATCATCAACGCTACCGCTTACATTAATAATAGTATCTCCAATTGTAACAGTTCTACTATTACCACTAGCATAAGTAGGTACATTAGTTATTCCAGCTTGTGTAGCAGATATAACATTGAAACTTTGTAATCCTAATTTTTCATTAATATCTGCAATTTGTTGCATAGTACTTAAAGCAACATTAAGATTAGATACTAATTCATTTTTGACTACATCCGCCATTACTGAATAACCTTCTGTTGAATCGTTGACTGATTGAATTAAAGCATCTTGTAAACTTTTTACTTCGCCATTTATTTCAATAAAACCACTTGACATAGCTTGTGCAACCATTTTAGCAATATTAGTTTCAGAGAATTTTTCATCTAACGAAGCAATAAGTTTGTCTTGCTCTTCTTCTAATCTATCTATTTCATCATCTATATTATTAGAATAATCGTCATCTATCTTATCTTGTGTCATTTCCTCTAATTCTTTTTGTGCTTCTGCTAAATCTTCCATTAATTCTTTTAGACGTTTTTGTCCTGCAATACTTGTATCTCTTGAAGCAGTTGCTATTAATGAATTTATTTTTTCTATTTCTGAAGTTTGTTCATTAATAGATTTTTGGTACTCTTGTTCATCTCGCATATCTTTATATATTTGTTTCTCTTTTTCAAGTAATTTTATTCTTTCATCTGTATATTTTTCTATTTCATCTTTACGTTTTTCATATTCTTTTTCTATTATTTTAGTAATCTCTTCTTCTACATCTTGTGTAATTTCTAATTTTTCCTTTTGTAAATCTTTTATTTCATTTTCTATTTTCCAATATTCAATCATTTGGTCTTGCAATTCTTCATGTGCATCTTTGTATTCTTTATATAAGTCTATTATCTCTTCTAATTGAGTAGAATTTTTATACGAATCTAATACTTCAGAATAGTTAGTACTATTACCTCTTGCATCAAATTGGAAATTATATTTTTTTAGACTGTCTTGATATATGGCTAAGCGAGCATTGATAGAGTTAATTTTTTGTTGTTGTAAGTCTAATTGTCCATTTAACAATCCAATAGAATCTCTCATAGCATCTATTTTATCAGTACCCCATGCGTAGTCTGATTTTTCTTTTATAAAATCAATTTGAAATTGTAATTCAGTAAATAATTCATCTAATCCTTCAAGTTTTGCCTCAGTTGATAATAATTTCATTTGTCTATTTAATTCTTCGATTTCACTAGTTGTATCTTTAATAGCTTCTTCTGTTTTCCACCATTCGGTAGATAATTTCGTAATTTCAGACGATAGTTCTGCATATTCTTCACTTAATGGATTCAATGTATTTAATTGTCTTCTCATTTGCTCTGCTAATTGATTAAGTAATTGTTGTTGTATTCTATATAAATTATTTTGTTCTTCAAGATACTTAATTTTATCTCGACCATTCATATTTTTTATTTTTGCATCTAATAAATCTATTGAATCAGATGTGCTATCTATTTTAAATTCTAATTGTGCATTTGCTGCTTCTCTGATAGCCTCTTCAACTTCTCTTATTTGATTTTCATATTCCCACCATTTTTCACTTGCTTCAGTTATTTCTTTATTGTTAGTATCAAAATATTCTCCTAGATAATCCTTAGTTTTAGAAAGTGTTTCATTAGCAGTGTCATATGCGTTTTTAGCGTTTTTAATAGCTGTTTCATTTTTCTTACTTGCATCATTAAGGCTATCATATTTTTTCTTTAATGATTCAACATTTTGTTCCATTGCTAATAATTTATCATTATAGTTAGAAATATTACCTAAATTATCAAATGCGAACCCTTGTTGGCTTAACCAATAAACAAGTTCATTATTTTGTGCCCTTTCATTTTTAGCTATCTGTTCTTGTATCTTTTGTTGTTCTCTTAATAAAGGTATTTGTTGTTGTAATAAGTTTATCTTCTCTTGTCCAAATACTGCCTCAGATTTTTCATTTAAGAAATCTATTTGTTTACCTAATCTTTTTAATGCTTCTTCTAAGTTCTTAATATGAGATATGTCAAAGTCTAATGAAGGTAATATTTTATTTTTATCTAATGTACCACCAAAAGCATTATTTGCACTCATTGAAACGGGTACATTAATAGGTGATACATCACTAGTTGTAACAGTTGACATATCGTCTGTTGCACTAAAAGATACGGGAATATTAGCTAATGGAGTATTAGTTAACATAGGTGTTATCGGTTTAATTGGAGAATAATTTATAGGAACATTTTTAAATGTAGGATTAACATCAATCGGCACATCTACTGAACTGAATATACCTTTAATTCCATTTATGATAGAACTTCCTACTTTTACAACTTTTGCTGTTAATGTAACAGTTTTGGATACTATACTGCCCCATAGACCTTTTAAGGAAGATACAGCACCACTACCTGATACTTTTGCTGTTAACGTTTCTGTTTTAGTTTTTATACTATTCCATAAACCTTTTAAGGAAGATACAAGTCCACTACCCATTACTTTAGCTGTTAATGTTTCTGCTTTAGATACTATACTATTCCATAAACCTTTTAAAGAACTAACCAATCCAGAACCTACTACGCTTGCAATTAATTGAACAGATTTAGTTACAATAGAAGCCCATAAACTTTTTAAATTAACTAGAGTTCCACTTCCTACTACACTCGCGATTAGTTGAACAGTTTTAGGTACGATAGAATTCCAATTTGCTTTTAAATCTTCCACTACGCTACCATTAAGAACTGAACATATTATACTTACTGTTTTATTTACAAAAGTATCCCACGCAGCTTTAGCTTCGGCTATACCTTGGTCTATAATTTCCATAGTTATACTTACTGTTTTGTCTACGAAACTATCCCACATTTCTTTGGCTGTTGATAGTATCTCACTTTTAACTTCAGTAGTTAATCCTACTGTTTTATCTACAAAACTATCCCAAATTGCTTTAGCCTCTTGAACTAATTCTGAATTTACAATTTCAGTAGTTAAACTTACAACCTTATCTACAAAACTATCCCAAATTGCTTTAGCATTAGATATAGCAGTTTCCTTTGCCTCAATAGTTAAACTTACAATCTTATCTACAAAACTATCCCAAGTTTCTTTTACTTTAGGTAGAATTTCTTCTGTAACTTTTGTAGTTAATGTAACTATTTTATTTTCAAAATTTGCCCATGCCTCTTTAAGTTTTTCTATATTTTCTTGGCCTATAAGTTTAGTAGTTAATTCAATAGTTTTAGTTTTAATATTTTCCCATGTAGACTTAAGAGTTTCTATTAAGTCAAAATTTTGAATCTTAGTTATTAATTCAACTGTTTTATTTTTAAAATTTGCCCATGCCTCTTTAAGTTTTTCTATATTTTCTTGGCCTATTAATTTAACCGTTAATTCTATTACTTTATTTTTAAGATTTCCAAATGCTTCCTTAAAATCAAAGTCTTTAACTTTAGTAACTAATTCAATAGTTTTATTTTTAAGATTTTCCCATATTCCTTTTATTTTTTCTATATTTTCTTTACCGATAACTTTTGTAGTTAATTCGGCAGTTTTATTTTTAAGATTTTCCCATACTCCTTTTATTTTTTCTATATTTTCTTTACCTATTAATTTAGTTGTTAAACTTACTGTTTTATCTTTAATGTTTTCCCAAAGAGAATTAACTTTTTCTATACCTTCTGTATTTTTTATATCAGTTTTTACGTTTAATGCAATTCTAACTTCTTCTTCTGTCATTTCAAATGCTTCCGCTATTTGTTTAATAGTTTCATCTGAAATTTCTCCTGTATTAAGAATTTCAGCTTGAGCTGTTAATAATAAATCTATTTCTTGTTCTGTTACTTCATTATCAGACACAATTTCATCTATTAAATTTGCTATAGGTTCAGGTTGATTAACTTTTGCATTAACTAAATATTCAACATCTATCTCTTTTCCACTTGCTAAATCAGATGTCATTTGTGTATATGAATTTTGTAATGTTTCAAACTGACTAGTTAATTTATCAGCCATTCCACCTTTACCTAAATTTTGAACACCTGTTCCATATGAGTTTAAGAATTTTTGTAATGCTTTATTTGAAGCATCTATAGGTGCAGGGTCGAATGATAAAGCAGTTTTCCACGTATCAGTTTTTATTCCTGTTAATTTATTTAAAGAAGTAGCCATTTCATTTATGGCTTTATTTGCTCCTTGTAAATCTCCTGTTGTATCTACATAAGATTGTAATCCCTGACGCCATGCCGTGAAAGATTCAGTATCAAATTTTCCAGCTGCTTCATATTGTTCAGTTAATCCTTTTGTATAATCTATTAAATTAGTTTTACCGTTAGCGTAGTCTTGTGTTAATTGAGCTATAGCTTTTGATTGTTTTCCCATAGCCTCAGTAGTAGGAACAAGTTTGTCCCCTAAATTAGCTAACATTCCTGCAAATTGACTACCCTCTGCAGGAGAAAATTGAGACCAATCTAAAGCGTCCATGAATGTTAACATTCCAGATTTCATTTCATCACTTAATCTATTAAATGAAGATTTCTGTGTCATTTCATTCATATATTTCTGTTGAATAGCTTGTTCATCTTGTACGTATTGTTGATGGTCTTTTAATCTTTGTTCATATGCTTTTTGGTTAGCTTCTGTTATTTTTTTATTATCATCTATAACTCTTTTAGCATAATCTTGCATAGACTCTTTACCAAATAAACCTTCTTTTCTTTTAGTGTCTGATGCAAGTTGCATATCATTATATTCTTTATATGCTTTATTGAACTCTTTTTGTCCTAAAGTTTGTCTTTGAAGAGTATCTAATGCTAAAGAATTTTCTTCTAATCTTTGAGATTGTTGTTTTAATTTTATTTGAGATTCTAATTGTTTATTTTGAAGTTGAAGATTTTTTAAAATTGGTGTTCCGTTTTGGTCATACCCTAAAACTAAATCTGGATTAGAATCTGCTAATTGATTTCTCATTTCAGCTAATTGTTGAGATTCACTAGCAGATAATTTTGTTTTTTGAGTTAGTTTTTCATATGAAGGTAATATATCTTCAATAGCTTGTTTTTGATTTTTAAGTCCATTAATTTCTGATTTTATAGCGTTAATATTTTCATTTCTACTATCTATTTGATTATCTAATTTTTTACCTTCAAACAATCCGTCCACATTTAACGCATCAGTAATAGGTTTCAAGAATTTACCCATACTAGTTTGACTAAATGCAAATGAAAATGCTTTTCCTATACTATTAGATAAACTAGTTGCTAATTTATTTCCAAATCCATCAAAAATAGATATATTGCCAAATAATCCGTCTAGTATACCTTGGAATTTATTTCCTAAATTTATTTTTTCAAATGCTCCATATAACTTATCTGAAATAGATGATTCTATATCTGTAAATACATTTCCTTTAAGTATACTTGATACACCTTTTGATAATCCTTGTATACCTTTATTGAATCCTTCAGATAATACTATACCAATATCTAAAAATCCTTTAGCCATATCTGATGTAACTAAAGTATTTCCGGCAGCCTTCATATTCTCTTTAATTACATTCCATTTTCCTGCTATGGAATCTAAATATTGAGCGTTCCTTAATATTTATCTATAGTCGCTACACAATAGACTATGGTTTATTCCATACACTTCCTTTCGGAACGTGAGTAGACTATTTCTTCACCCTCGGCTTTACTCGTTAGGGGCAACCCTTTTCTTCCACCAATCGCTTGTGGTTTTACTCTCTTGCGAGATAGTCGTTGAAGTTTTTCCATGTTTATAAATTTAATTCTAATTCTAATATTTTTTCTACATTATCGAATTCCCAATATGGGATTCTAATTAATTTTATATTATTATCTTCGCAATACTTAGTTTTAATATTATCTCTATATTTTAAATTCATAAATTCTAATAAATCAATACCAAATCCTCCATATAAAAAATGTTGTTTACCATCATATTCTATTAATATATTATATTTTGGTAAATAAAAATCAAATGGCAATGTTCTAGAACATTTACAATCCTCAATTCTATATTGTTGTATATATTCAATGTTGTTAAAATCTAAATAATCTTTAATCTTCTTTTCGCACTTTGAAACATCACATATTGGACATCTGTTTCCCATTTTAAAATCGTGCATACTCATATCAAATATATGTCCATTCGGACATTGTAAAGGTATTTTAACACTTCCGTTTTCATATTCTTCTTCATTTATTAGAATTTTAAATCCAAATGATTCAACCGATTCTTTTCTTTCTAAAAATGAAACAGTCTGTCTTTTTGATGTTTCTATATTATAACATTTTGAACATCTATGTCCTTTGTTGAAATTTGCAAGTGTCATAGTATTTGTTATGTGCCCTTTAGGACATTTTATCATTAATGGAGAATTTGTATTAATGTATTCTTTAGATAATAGCTCGTAGTTTTCTTTTTCAAATATTTCTTTTACTTCTTTATATGATAATCTTAATTTATCCATCACTTTTTCAGTTGCACATGTTTTACATTCATGTCCATTTAACAAATCTGACAAATACATCTCTCTTTTGTGCCCTTTTGGACATATAAAATTATATTTGTTATCAATGCCTTTATAATCTGTTTTTGTTATTAATAATTTATATCCTCTTTTTTCTACTTCAAAAATAACTTCTTCAAATGGTTTTAATTTTCCTTTTATTAAATATTCTTGTGTACATTTTTTACATTTACATATAGGACTTTTCTTAATTACTTTTAACGTTCTTTCAAATATTTCACCACATTCACATTGTATAATTAATGATGTTGTAGTATTTATATATTTATCTGATAATAACTTGCAATTAAAACTTTCAATATATTCTTTAACTTCTTGATAAGTTAATTTTTTAGCCATTTCTATCATCTCCTTTCTATATTATACTATTTTAATTATCTATTTGTTACTAATTTAGAATTATTTTTATAAATTTAGGAATTTACCTGCATGAACTTCCATTATTTAGGTTACTTAGGATTTAACCATATAACCATCTCTATGTTTTTTCTGCTTTCGCACCTTCATATTCTCCTTTCGGGAATATTGTGGTATAGAGCTTTAGGATGTACCTGCAATTAAAGTTGTGTCCTATGCAGATTTCTCTACATACGGAGAATATTGTTTCTCTCTTTCAGCACTTCCTATTGTTAATCCGCCTTTATAATCTTCCATATATTGTTTGGCAGTTTTCCAATTTGATAAAAGTGCGTTAAATGCATTAAGCTGGGTCTTCCCGGCTATGGTCGTTCCTAATGCATTTTGTTGTACTTCAGATAAACTATCCCATTTTCCTGATAGTTCATCCATTACTTCATACATATCTTTAATTTGACCTGTTTGTTTATTCCATACTTCTATTCCTGCTATCTCTTTTAATGCTTTAGCAGATTTATTCATCTGAATAGTACCGTCTTTAGCTGAAACTGTTACCCCAGCCATATTGGCACTTATAGATTTTAATGCGTTACCAGATTTACTCGAATCTTGAAGTACCTCATTCATCGCGACCGCCATCGCCACTGACTCTTCCATGGTTACTCCATTAGTTTTAAGAGCTGCGGAAGATGCTTGTAAAGCTGTTCCTATATCACTTGTAGTTACAGCGTACTTATTACCAGCATGATTTGCCAAGTCCATGAACTTCGTTAAGGTATTATAATCTTTACCCATACCTGAGACTTGTTCTCTAACTGGTTTTAAACTATTTTCTACTCCACCATACGCTGACATTATAGAAGCCAACATTGTATCTGCTTGTTCTTGAGAAACATCACCAACGTTACTAAACATAGCTGATTGTCTTGCAAATACTAAAGCGTCATCTATGTCTTTAATACCACTTTGAACAGCTTTAGCAGTACCCTGTATAACATCAACGGAAGATTTACCTGTACCTTTTGCAACTTCCGTTACATTATTTAAATATCCTTTTAAAGCATCTCCTGTTAAGTTATTATCATATACTTTTCTTAAGTCAGTCATAGCAACGTCTGTTTCAACTACTGCATCTTTCCAACCTCTTGCTATAGTTCTAATACCATCTGATATAAAATCTCCAGCAACTTCTGCTAATGTAAATGATGAAAAGTTGTTTAAGAAATCATCCTTGCTACCAAGTATACTTCCGAATAATCCCTTACCTTTTGTATCAGAGGACATTTTTTTAACGGTAGATTGCATATCTTTTAATTCGCTATTAACGCCTTTAAATGCTTTTTCAAAAGAACCATCTATTTTATCTGCTGAATCTTCAAGTTCCTTAATAGAACTAGCGAATTTTTCTACATCTCCACCTGCATCTTTAATAGAACCACTTATTTTATCAAATGAACTAGCAAGATTTTCAACTTTTTCTAAATTTTTAATTTCACTTGATAATCTATTTAAGTCCGATAATATATCCCCAACATTTAAATCTAATTGAATGTCTTGCTTTGCTATATCTTGAATTTGTTTTAATTCAGATTGGATATTTTCTATTTTAGATGTATCTATATGGTCAAATGATATACTATTTAATTTAGTGCCTAAACTAGTTGCTTGTGATTCTATTTTATTCATAGCCGAATTCATATCAGCTATACCTTTGTTCATTTGTTTAGTATTAAATAAATCTATCTGTTGTTTAGCATTTAAGTCCATCTTATCATACAATTGTCCCATTTCTTGTTTCAATTTGGACATTTGTTCAGAGGTTCTTTTTATAGAATCTTCTCCTAATTTACCACTATTCATTTGTTTCTGCAATTTAGAATATGCATTAGCAAAATCTTTATATTCATTAACTAAATTTTTCATTTCACCTTTTTGATTAGCTAATGATTGTTTATTTTGTTGTTTAGTTAATTTTTCTTGAGCATTTGTTAATTTATTCAAATCACTTAATGTTTTAGAATCTATTTTAAATGCATCTTGAAAAGATTTTTTAAGACCTTTTAATTGAGATTCAATCTTATCTATTCCTGATGAGTCTATATCAATTTTTATTTTTTGGTCTTTTCCTAACGCATTAAGTTTCGATTCTAAGTCTGAACTATCTAACTCAACAGACACTTTAATTTTAAATTCACTCATTCATTGTTTCACCACCTTTTTAATAATTTATTTTATTAACTAATTGGTATGCCATGTGCTCTCATTAATGCACAAAATTTTTGAGGTATTTCTCCTTCGCAACGACCAAGTGCAGTTGACATAATACTAGTTGCACCTCTGTTCCAAGTTGTACCAGCCTCTAGGAATTTGATTGGATTACCTACTGATTGTCCTGTAATTAATGAATACCAACCTCCTGTGTCTTCAAAACTTGCTTCTGCACTCATTCCTCCACTACTTGGCATTACGGAACTAAATATTTGACCCGACCATCCTCGTACTTGCCCAAGAGTTACTTCATCCATTACTCTTTTTATTTCAATAGATAAAGGAGGCATACAATCTTGGATAGCTGCTTCAATGTAGGCTATACATTCCCCAACACTACCAAACACCATTCGATATCACCTCCCTTCTATTTTTTTAATTATTTATTTTCTATTAACTCTACCTCTACTTCTTTGTGGTTTTCTTACTGTTTTATGCGATATTTCCTCTTTAACTTCTTCTTTAATTTCTTCTTCTTTTTCTTGTATCTCTTTAGCTTTTTCAATTACTTCATTTTTTTCATCTAATATTTCATTCTGTAACATTTCATTTTTAGCTTGTTGCATAGCTAATTTAATTATTTGATATGCTTCCGCTATTATTTCTTGGAATATTATTAATATTTCATTAGTTATCATTTTTGCCTCATGTGTTAAATTTGTAGCCTCAAATATATCACCTTCAAATTCTACATTAGTACAATTGTCAATTAAGTCTTGCATTAGTTTTCTTTCATCAAAATCTTTGTTTTCAACTATACAATTTACTAATAAACCTACTAATTCATTTTTTAATTTATCAGATGGATTGTTTACTACAATAACTCCATTATCTGTTGGTATTGATATTCTTAATACTTTTTCTTCTACATTTAATTTAATTTTATTTTCCATA
>JBGVIL010000020.1:0-94126 GCA_045123185.1 Bacilli bacterium
TGCGTTATTTTTAAGAACATTTGAATTATTCCAATATACTGTAAGTTTGTCAACTTGAATTTCTTCAAACCAACCAGGTTCAAATGAATATTGAACTTCATCACCTTTTATGCTAAATATTCTTTTTTGGGTAAAGCTAAATTCAACTTGAAAGATATCACCTTTATGATAAGTATTTTTAAAATCAATTCGAATTGTTGAACCATCATCTGAATAATAATCAATTTCATCAATATTATTTGTTAATCCTTTAATATCGTAAACAAAACGATTCGCAACACCAACCGTAATAAAATCTACGCCACCATCACCTTCTTCTAAAACTTCCCATTTTAGATAATACTTCATCTTTAATGTTCCATCGTCATTTGGATTAACAGTAATTTTATATTCATGTATTTTATCAAGTGGTGTAAAAGTATCATCACAACCAGTAACCACAAGTGATAAAAGTATTATTAATAATAAAAATATCTTCTTCATTATTTCACCATCCCTAGTGGACAAACTTGACTGTTTTTAGAAGAAAATTTTCGTCTTTTCTTACAATCTTTATGATTCCAAATCTTTTTCCATTCAACATCTAAAATATTACCAAATCCATCTTCAAATAACCATGACTGACATGGTATTACTTCTCCGTTTGGTGCGATAGCCATATTAGATAAACATGCGCCACAACTTGGTGTTACCATTTTCATCTTTGTTAAATCCGATTCATCAATCCAACCAGGTGAAGTAAATGATAATTCTAAATCATTTTCTTTACAATATTCATAAGCTTCTTTGGTAATAGAAGTAATCTCTTCTTTAGTAAGTTTAGTAATTTCTGATTCACTAGTTTTTGCGTTACCTGATGGTATTAAACCGCTTGCTGAAAAATACTTAACGCCTAAACCTTTTAAGAAACGAATAGTTTCTACATAATCTTTATTAATACTACAAAGTGGTGTATTACAGCTAACATCTAAATTAGCTTTTACAGCATTTTTAATTCCTTCAACTGTTTGATCAAAATGATTTCCACCAACCAACATATTATGTAGTTCTTTTTTGGAAGAATAAAAAGTAATTTGAACACTATCTAAACTAGCATTATAAAGTTCTTTACAAAGTCTTTCACTTAATAATATTCCATTAGTATTAAGTCTTGTCACAAACCATTTTGAATAATCAATTAGTTCGACTAAATCATCTCTTAATGTTGGTTCTCCACCTGTAAATGTTAGTTGTGGTACCATTGATTCTTTTAAACGATCAATTACTTCTTTCCATTGTTTTGTAGTTAATTCTGAAACGTTACTTAGTAATTCACCACTTGCATAACAATGTAGACATTTTTGATTACAATTCCAACAACCATTCTTTTCCATTGAAGAAATCATTAAATCCATTCTATGTGGTGCATTCATGAATTTACGGTACTCTTTAAAAGTCATTAAACCAATATTAGATGAGACTGTTCTCTTAGAAACAATTGCTTTAAAAGTATCTAATATTTCATCCAAATCTTCTCTTAATTGACTAAGGGGAGCTTTAGGGAAAACTTCTTTTGTATTTTGAGTTGCTTTTTCAATATAGTATTTAACACTTTGAAATTTACCTTCATCTTTACTAACTGCTTCAATAAACTCTTTTAATAAAATAGCCCATCCAGTTTGAAGTGGTAAAATATAATAACCATTTAAGATAACTACCCAAGGTATATTTATTTTTAATTTTTTGGGTGGAATTAGGTGAATTCTAATTACACTTTCTTCTTGTGGATCAAGAGTTAAATGATAAATTTGATTACAAGTTTTTAAGTATTGATTTAGTTTCATGTTGTCCTCCTTCATAAAACATATTATTAAATTGATATCTTACTTAATATTATAATATATAAAATTAGTTAAATCAATTAAGTTAACTTTTTTTAATTTAAAAAATAAATAAATCCCGGTTAAAAACCAGGATTTAAGTTTATTAATAATATAATTATTTATTCACTGAATACTGCGTATAATGTTACATTACCCATTGTGCCTGCAGGCAAGGTAGTAAATGTTTCAGTTGAAGAACTAGATAATGCCCAACCAACAAATACTTTACCTTCAAGTTTTGGTGTAGGTAGCAATAATGGTAGAGTAGCTATTGTGTATTCATCAACATAGTTTTCTACTGTTCCACCTGAGATTGATGATGGATCATAGAATTCAACAGTTGCGATACCTGTAGCAGGATCACCATCAAATTTAACACCTTGTCCGACTTGTACTCTTGATCTAAATGCACTTGTGTCTCCATACTTACCATATGATGATGAAATAGTAATAACATATTCAACTCCAGTTTCATCAAATGATTCACCAGAATCTGCAATACTAATTACTGAGTAAATACCCATTTGTTCACTATATCCAATACCAACTCTAAATGACCAAACTGCGGCTGGATCGCTTGATGCAGAGTTTAAGAAAATATCACTAGCATAAGCACCACCCCAGAAGTTATCTTTAGCAGTTGTTTTAATTGTTGTAGTTGGAGTACCAGTAAATTCAGCTTTATTTCCCCATTCGCCACCTTGTAAATCATAATCGATTGAATATGTAGCAAAATCATAATTTGCATAAAGTGTAATGTCTCCACTAGTTAATTCACTAATTGATGTAATATATGAGTTACTTCCTTTGTCTTTTGACCATCCAAGGAAAACATAACCAGGTTTTTCAGCAGGATATAACATTGTTGAAATACCTTCTAAATATTCTGTTGGATTACTTGCATGATTTGTTCCACCATCAAGCTCATAATTTACTTTTGAATAAACATCAGGAATAACTACTTCTTCCCATTTAGCGTATAAAATAATATCACCAGTTGTGCCCTTTTCAATCTTTAGAATTTGTTCGCCATTTCCATCATGATCTAAATACCAACCTAAGAATTGAATAGATGCTGTTGGAAGTGATAATACAAATTCATCTTCAATTGTATAAATAAGATGATCTGTTGGCATAATAGCTTCTACACCTACTAAGTATTTAATCATATTCTTTTCAGGATAGTTATTAAATGCACTAATTGCAGATCCATTACACCATTGATGGAATCTAAAGAAAATTTGAACACGGTTATTAGATGCTTGATGATATGTATAACTATATCCTGTATAAGAAGTTTCCATCGCTTTTAAGAAATATGAATTACATTCAATATATTTAGTACGATATGGTTCTGAATTTAAGAAATAATTATTATCAATTTCAGGAACATAGTCATGTGAGTTAGTTCCTTCAATTGGTTTATAAATCATAGTTGCGAAAGTACGTTCAAATGTATAAACATATAAATCTTTAATATCTTGAGCACTTGATACTGTACAACTTCCATATTCAGTAGAGTTTACATGTATTTTGTAACTACCATTTTCGACTGTTACATTTGGTAAATTTGCTGCATTTGCAACTAACCAATCAAATAAGTCATTATAGAAATCATTTACAAAATCTTCTTTTGTAGCCCATGTTGATTTACTAACTACATATAAATTAGAATCATATGTAATTTTGTATTCAACTAATTCGTATTCTGCAACTACTTCCATATCGCTTGTAACATTTTCAATTGATTCACTCCAACCTGTAAATTTATATCCAAGTTTTTCTGGAGCTAGTGGAGATGCTGCAGCACGACCATTTCTAACCTTTACTTCTTTTATTAGTTTGTTTTCATTATCATAGAATTTAACTGTATGATATACAATATCAGAATTATCTGGTAAATCTAGTTTATGCATACTATGCCAGTCAACTGTTACAAAATCAACACCAATATTGATCCATTTTTGAACATCTTTATAATCACTATATTGTGTAAATGTATAAGTAGAAACCTGTATTCCTGCGTCTTGATATCTTGCAACCCATTCAGCAGTATTTTCGTTTTGACCATTACCATATGTAACACATCCACTAACATCTAGTCCATAAGTAACACATCTATTAAATACAGTTTCAGATGCAAATGAATCAACTAAATATTGACATGGAATATAATCATAACCATTTTGTTTTACCCAAATTAAACAGTTATATGCACTTGCTAAGAATATAGTTTGTTCTAGCATTCCAACTTTTTCAATTAAAGCCATAAGTTCAGGCATTCTTGATTGGTCACTATTAGAAATACCAGGAGAACCTTTTAATTCAACAACCGCAATAATACCATATTCTTTACAAATTTCTAAATATCTTTCAAGTGTACAAATTTTAGATGAGTATTTACCAGTTCCTGGCATTTCACCATATTGACTAGGATAACCTGCAGTTCTACTAGAATTTACAACTACATCTTTTAAATCTTCCCAATTTGTATTTGCAATTGTTAATCCACCAAATGTGTCATCATGACAACATACAAAAACACCATCTTTAGTTTGTTTAACGTCAGTTTCTAATGCTTGATATTGTAATGTTCTTGCAGCATATAAGAATGCTTCTTCACTGTTTGCAACACCATAATATGATCCTTGATGTCCAATAAATTTAACTGCATAGTCCCAAACAACTTTTACACTTCTTTCAAATGTTGCGATATTACCTGCGTTATCTGATACTTCATACATTACTTTGTATGTTCCATATTGTCTATTATTTATTTCATGTGAAATTTTTACAAGACTTGTTATATCACCATCAACATCATCGTATGCTTTAATTCCATTCATTAAGAAATCACGTGAAGCTTCTTTGTTCCAGTTAAGTACCAATTCATTTTGTGCACCATTTTCTAATTCAATAACAGGTTTTACATCGTCAATAACAGTTTTAATATATATATTTACTACTACGTCAAAGTAAACATTAGGATATCCTTCAACTGATACTCTAACTGTTGCTGTACCTGATTTGTTAGATGCAGGCATAACAGTTGAAGCTTCTATGTCAATTAAATCGTTGCCTTCAATTACTTCATATAAAACATTACATTCTAAATTTAAAACTTCAGCGATAATTTCAGCTTTTTGTGATAAAGATGTAAATTCAATGACCTTTGTTTCAACTTTTAGTTCAGGAACTATTACAGCATGACCTGAACATTTATCTTCTTCATTTCCATCACATTCACTTGATGTACATTTTCCACATTCACTACATGGAACGTGTTCATGAGTTAATTCTTCATTTTTCATAACATTTACTGTTAACTCTTTCTTTAAATGAGATAATCCTTCTACTGTAACTTCTATAGTAGCTGTCCCTTCAACTACACCAGTTACAACATTTTCTTCTAAAACAACAAATTCTGAACCTTCAATTACATTATAGATAATTTCATTTTCTGAATTTTTAAGTACTACTTTAATTTCATATGTATCACCAACATATAAATCAACTTCCGAATCTTTTAATGTAAGAGAAGTTTGTTGTAGTGATCCACATCCAATAATAAATAATGATACTAGTATTATTATTAGACCTAATAGACTTTTTTTCATATTTTTTTCCTTTCCTTTTTTTCTAATTATATTATACTATATAATTAAATTTTTATTGCAATAAAAACGAATTGAAATTAAAAAAGCAACAGAAACTGTTGCTTTTTTTCTATAAACCGATAAATACTGCTAACATTAAGAAGCCAATTGACAGAATCATAAGAAGTAATTGGAATAAAATTGTCTTCTTAAACCATTCAGCAAAACTAACATTAGCAAGACCAAGTCCAACAAGTAGTGTTCCACATGTTGGGTATAAAACATTTGTATAACCATCTGCAAAAAGATAAGTTAAAATAATTACCGTAATACTAATTCCTTCAATTGGTGCAAGTGTTAACATTGGAATTATTAAAACAGCTTTCGCCGAAGCACTTGGAATAAAGAATTCAATAATTAAAACAAATACATATAAGATAATTACTGCAAGATATGGTGAGATATTAGTTACTGAGTTGTAAAAGTAGTAAAAGATTGTATGTAAGATATTACCTTGTTGAGCAATATAAGTAATACCAAATGCGATCATAATAATAACAATTGATGGTAAAACATCAACAACACCTTTTAAGAAACTACTAAATAGTTGTTTATAAGATCCAAGTAGTTTTCTGCCAATAATTACAGTACCAACAATAAATGCTACTGCCATAAATACCATTGCAAGCGATCTTAATGATTTAATTGAAGTAGTGATAATTACTGATAATAACGCAATTGAGAATAACAAAATAATCATTTTTGCTTTTTTAACATCTTCTTTATGTTCTTCCTCTGTTACCATAAAGAATTCTTGTTCATTAAATTTATCGATTGCTTTTTTCTCATCTTTTTTTGCAAGATATGTTAAGAATAGTGAAGTAATCACATACATTACTAAAAAGATTATACAACGATACCATAAACCATCAACAACACTAACACCAGCAGCTAAAGACGCTGTACCAATTGTCAAAGGGTTTGTAATTGCTGTTGTAAAACCAACACCAGATGCAATCAGTATAAATGAAATAGCAGTAAAGCTGGACCAGTTTAGAACAGTACAAAGCATCGCAAATACTGGATATAAAATTAACAGTTGTTCTTGTAAACCAAATACAGCTGATAAAATCATAATAACTGCGGTTATTGCCCATATCGCAATAAAACGCTTTGCTTTTAGTTTAACCATTATAACTCTTACTAAAGAAACTAATCCACCACTATTTTCTAGTACTTTAAATGTTCCACCAAGTACTAAAAGTAACGCAATAATCATAATCATATTAGCACTATTACTACCTAAGAATAAAGCTTCAATTGGCGAAGTTAACCAACGGTAAAATGGTACACGTGTCGTATTTTCATCAATTGTTAATTCTCGGTATGAATTAATTACTATTTGCTTATTTAATGAATCATCAGTAGTATACTCATAAAATGGTTGTCCTATTTTAGATTCGTCAGTAGTATAAATTGTGTATTTACCTGCCGGTATTACATAAGTCAAAACACCTACAACAATTAATACTAAAACTAAAATTGAAATAACAGTAATAAAACTTCTTAAGCCAATTTTAACTTTTACACTTAATTTTTCAGATTGTGTCATATATATCACCTTTACTATAATCAAAGACATCAGAACATGCTAAATCCCATTTTTCATCATATCGATTATGGATTTCTTCAGATGCTAAAGTCCACTTGATTAATTCCTTATTTTTTTCTTTTGAATAGATCATATAATACTCATTATCAGAATAAAACTCTAAATAACCTTTAGTTGATAAAGTAAGTGAATAAATGGAATTTGCGTTAAAAGTAAAATCGATATTTTCGCCATTAAGACTTCCCTTAAAAAATAAGCCTTTATTATTTAAAGTAACATTACCTATTGATAATACTTGTTTACTTTTTTCTTCTTTTCTTAATTTATCAAGTTTTATTGTACAAATTGATCCGTCAAATGATAATTTAAAATAATCATTTAAAATTTCTTTTCGAACACATCGACGTTGCCATTTAAACCATTCATCAATGTCTTTTGGAATATTATTACATTTAACTGGTTCTAAGTCGTAGTATTCATTAACTTTTACTTTTAATCCACAATGTTTACAAACAATTGTATCTTCTTCTGTTTCTAAAGTAAATTCAGTTTTACAATCAGGGCATTTATATAATATTTTATCTATACCAAAAGCATTTGATTTTTTTCCAATATATTTATTACGTAATATTTTATTGTTTTCAAAATCATTGTATTTAATTTTATCCAGTAAGATTTGATTAATTTCTTCTTCACTTAATTTATCTAACATTTCAGGTGTAAATACTAAACTATAATTAACACCAATATAACCTTTCTTACGATCTTTTGAATATCTGTTAGTCGCAAGATATGCACCAACTGAAGAAGATATTACAACATTTGCTTTTGAACGTTTAATAAACTGTGCTGTAGCAGGATTAATCGGTTGAGTACTCCCACTAGTTGATTGAATTCCTTCGGGAAAAATACCAACTGCGCCATTTCTTTTTAAAACCCTTAAGATATTTTTCATACATACAATATCTGGTTGATATAAATATTTAGATATTACACCAAGTTTTATAAATAAGCCATATAATCCCTTTTTAATAATATTTTGATAACCACATACCATATTAATATCATTACGTTTAAACCCATAAATCATATATATAAATTCAAGTCTAGAAGAATGTGATGATAGTAAAATAGTAGGTTGTTTTTTAATCGTTTTAGGATTATAGTCGTAACTAAATTTAACTTTATATTTTCTATTTAATATGCCTAATATACGCATAATCATAAACATTAAGAATGAATTGGGCTTTTTAATCTTTCTACTTATAAGTTTAGTTTTTAAATCTTTTTTCACGATTCTTATCTTCCCTCTATAAATGTTTAGGTATATTATATCATAAATATAAATATTACTTTTCAAAAAATAAAAAAATATTATTTAAATGTTCATATTTATTACTGTATTACCGATATTATTAAGTAAAAAAAACACTTTGCTTAATAGCAAAGTATAATATTATTTATCACAAAATAAGTGTTTCCTTATCATTATTTTCTATGTTAAAAGTTTTTTAAATTATAAAACAGGTAATTCATCTAGATAAGTAAAACATAATTAATACTAACCACATACAACTTTGTAAATGAATTTTTGTAATATTAAAAACAAGGGTAAACCTACCATAAATAACTATAAAAGATATCATTCATAATAAAAACTTGCTTTATTTGTTTGATATTTTTCTTTATTCATCACCCATTAAAATCTTATATGGAATTGTACTTTCATAAGAATGACACGCAATTGCTTTACCTTTTTCCATATTAAACATTAATAGTTGCCCTCTCATTCCACCTTTGCCATACCATCCATTGCCAAGTGATGAAAATTCATATTCATTTGCTATTACCATATCAATCCATTCTTCGGATAAAACTCGCGTTTCTTTCCACATTCCCTTATTTAAATACAAGATACCTAGTTTTACCATGTCTTCTGTTCTTAAATACAACCCAGTTGCACCAATACTATATCCTTTGGGACAAACGCTCCATGAATACTCTTTAAATTTCATTAAATCCATTAATATTGGTCTTAACACATCACTTAAATCGGTTTGAGTTAATTCATATATTACCCTTGATAATAGATAATAAGCAGCATCTGTATATTGATATGTAGTTCCTGGTTCATATTTCAAATTTGTTTTTAATACTAATTGTAAATAATCTGTAGTCGGATATAATGATGCATCCTCACAATCTATGTCAAGCATTCCACACCCAAATCCTACTTTATGTTTCATTAAATGATGTATGGTTACTCTATGCCATTTAGGATCAATATTATTAGGTATATGATTTGATAAAATATCTGTAAGCAAACTATCAGGTTTTAATAATCCTTTATCGTATAACATTCCTATAGCTGTTACAGTAAAAGCTTTTGCAACTGAGTAACCATTACAACAAGGATTAGCAGGTACAATAGTTTCTTTTGTTATATTATAATCTTTATCTGCTTGAGATACAAAATATATATTTAATTTATTTTCTAATATTTTTTCTTTAAATGTAATACTTAACATATAAACTCCCTATATAATTATTTTTTTACAAACAATTGTATCAAATAATCTATATACTCTCTTTAAATTCAATCATATTTTAATTTTCTATTCAATAAAATTCTATACTTTATAATAACATATCTTCAAAAAATTCACTACAAAATATAATATCTACTTCATCTTTTGATAAATAGTTTTTTAGCTATTTCAGCAGCTTCTTTTGTTTGATAATCCCCATCAAATGAAGTCAAACCCATAAAGTCTTTTTTTGCATTTGCTCTTTCTACTATTATCTCAGGAGCGGTATGACCATGAGTTGCCCAGTGCATTTTGTTTTGTACAGTTTTAAAAACTCTTGTGATACTTCAAGTTTAGAATCATAATCAATTGACGTTGCAAATATATCAAGAATTTGTCTCCAAAATACTCTCTCGCTTGATCTAATATCTCTGATTCTTGCAAGTAATTCTTTAAAGTATCTTCCTCCACCAGCACGTTTTAATAAATCATCGTTTATTGCAAATCCTTTAACCATATATTCTTCTAAAGTTGTTGTCGCCCATTTTCTAAAGTTAGTTACAATGTTACTTCTTACTCAATATCCAATAGCAATAATCGTTTTTAGATTATAATACTTTATATTATATGTTTTTCCGTTACTAGCAAACTGTTCGGAAATTCCGAACAACTGAATTGAATCTGTTCGTTTAAAACTATATCTTTATTTTATACTTAATGTTTAACTGCTACCATATCTATGTTTCTATAATGTGTGTGGGACTATAAGTCACATTCCTATAAATCCATACTATAAATGTTTGATAAAAATTCAACAATTCCAATTGAAGTTATGCCATATTCATCATGCATAACTTTAATTGGATCTCTTACAACAATTATCTTTTTAAACGAATCATCTATATTAATAAGCGATCTTCTTTCTTGTTCAACTTTTGATTCATCATATAATTTATAAGCTGATTGAATATAATATTTTTTACTTCCTTTTGTTGCAACAAAATCCACTTCTAATTGTGTTCTTATTGATACATTATTTTCATTTTTAGAATTAATAACAACTACTCCAACATTAACTGAATATCCACGATATACTAATTCGTTATAAATAATATTCTCCATAACGTGACCAAAATCTGATTGTAAAAAATCTAATTTTGCATTTCTTAATCCTGGATCAATAAAATAATACTTTTTAGATGCAGCAATATTTTTTCTACCCTTAATATCATATCTTTCTGCCTTTTTTATAATATATGATTCTTCTAAATATTTTAAATAATCATCGATAGTATTTACGCTTATTGTTTTATCGACAATACTTTGATATGTATTTGCAATTCTATTTGAATTTATTAAACTACCAATTGAAGATGCTAAAACTCTTATTAATTCGTCTATTTTACGAGAATCTTTAATTTTATGACGTTCTACAATATCTGTTAAATAGGTCATTTGAAACAAATTTTTAAGATAGTCTTCTTTTTTATCGTCAGTTTTATAAACTAAAGAAAGTGGCATACCACCATGAAGCATATATTCGTTAAATGCTTCTTCTAAAGTACCAGAATAAACGGATGTAAACTCAGAAAAAGAAAGTGGCAACACATGAATCTCGTCTCCTCTACCTTTAAATTCAGTAGCAATATCTGATGATAAAAACTTTGAATTACTTCCAGTAACATATACATCAACATTACTAATATGCAATAAACTATTTAAAACATCTTCAAATTCTGGAACTATTTGAATTTCATCTAATAAAATATAATAAGTTTCATTATCTAAAATTCTATCTTTTAAATGTTTTAATAATTCATCTGGATCTCTTAATTTTTTGTTAGCCCGATCATCTAATGCTATTTTTATAATATGATTATTATCAATATTATTATCTTTTAAATATTCATCAAATAAATTAAATAATAAAAAGGATTTTCCGCATCTTCTAATTCCTGTAACGACTTTGATTAATCCATTATTCATTGAATCAATTAATTTATTTAAATAGATATCTCTTTTAATAATCATAGCAATACCTCCAAATAATTACAATTATATTATACCCTATTTCAGAATATAAATCAATTAATTTATTATGTTTTTTTGCGTATTTACGCATTTTTTTGCAGTATAAAATGTAGATTAACTAGTTTTTGAGAAAAGAAGTCAGTTTACCTTTTTGGTTAACTGACTAAACTATTTATTTAATAATTCATTAATTATTTCTAAATGCCCTTTAGTATCTCCTCGTTAAGTCTTTTCTTTTTTATATTCATTACCTTCTACAAGAATTGATGTATATTCTTCATAATCTTTTAATTCATCAAATGCTTTTGCATATTTAATAGTTTCTTGCTAATGTTTATTATTCTAAATTATCAAACCACTGTATAAGTTCTTATTCTTTTATTAACCATATTAGGTTTTAAATAACCATTTTCACATAGTTCTATACACCAGTTAATAATTGTTCTGTTAGAGACATTAAATATAGGTGCAAGTTCTATAGGAGAAAATTCTAATATTTGTTCATCTTTTAAATAATTAAGTAAATTTTTAGCTTTTATAGATAATTGATTAAATCTTTGCTTTTCATTATCATTAACTGATGAAGTGGCAATTTTTAATACTTTTTCTGAATACAAAATAAATACTTTAACAAAGTAATTTATCCATATTTCAGGATGTGGAGGATTATCTCTACCTTCATAATAAAGTACAGGTAAGCCCATTTGTAAAGATGAATAATATTCTTCTAAATCATAAGAAAAATATTCATCTAATGAGCCTATTTCTTTAAAACCATATCCATAATATGAAAGAATATAGTTTAACATTATTCTAGCTGTTCTTCCATTTCCATCTTCAAATGGATGGATAGTTACTAATTGATAATGCAAAATAGCTGATTTAATAATAGGATGATCATCTGAATTATTTATATAATCTTCTAGTTCTTTTAAAAGTAGAGGAATATCCACATATTCTGGCGGTATAAATTCAGGTCTACCAGTTTTACTATCATATACCGCAAATAAAATACCTGGCGGCATAGGTCCTCTTATTCCTATTTTGCTTTTATCTTCTCCTGATACTATTTGTTTTTGAACTTTTAATAATAAATCTATAGAAAAAGGAGTTTTGATTTCTAATTCTTTAGATAAAAGTTCCAATGCTAAATAATAATTTCTTACCTCTTGTTCTGGTTTTAGAAAATGTCTGTTTTTACTTTCAATAGCTCTTTCTGCTTGCTCATATGAAAGAGGATTTCCTTCTATAGCATTTGATGCATAAGAACTTCTTTTTCTAGTGTTTTTTCTAAATTTATTAGATAACCCAACAGAAACTTTTGTATTTTCTAAAATCGTTTTATTTTGTTCAATTTTAATTAAAGAATTTAATAATTGATTATTTAATGTAATTTTAATCATAATATCACCCATATATATTATATCACAATTTCATTATTATTTCACTATTTTTTCACTATTTTTTTCAAAATATTTCTATAGTTCTCCTTTCTTGTAAGAAAAATACCTTGCTTAACGCAAGGTATTTAATCTTCCTTTGGGATTTCTTTTTTCAGTGTGACCCTCACACTGTATCATCAAATGGGATTTCTTTTTGTGGTGCTACCCTCGCACCAATTCATCACTAGTATTATACACTAATATTAAAATAAAGGAAATACTTTTCATTATTTTTAAGAAGATATAGGAATTGCTACACTAATATTATATGTATATTTTGAATACTGATTACATATATAAGTTTAAAAAGGTAATTTGTGTTGGTTAAACTCTTCTTCACCTATATATTTTATAATGAGACTTTTCCATACATCTTCTTTTAATGTACCATGAAAACAATTTAAAAAACCATTTGAATCATAAGTATAACTTGAACCTGCATTAGAAACTAGTTGATATACACCAGAATCATACATTATTTTAATGACATATCCGTATAAATAAAAATTCGGATCATTAGCAGCAATTATTAATAAAGTTGATTTAAAATCTAGATTTTCTAAATCCTTTATTACTTCTTCAAATAATGATCTATCTAGTATTTTTATAGGTAGCGCAGTAGCAGGTAAATTGTCCAACGGTGCATCATATGAAACATCAACAAAATACACTTCAATTGATAAAATATTTTCAATATTATCCACTCTTTCAAACTTTTCATGAAATGTTACACATCCGGTAGTACATATCAATAATGTCAATAACATAATAAAATATATCAACTTTTTCATAAGTCCCTCCTATTAAATCTATTTGTTTGATATTTAATAGTCTCAATTTAATTTTTAGTTTTCTATCTCACTAAGTCCAATGACTAATTATACCATACTACAGAAAAATTTACTACAAAAATAAAAACTGGCTTGTTTTTTCAACAAACCAGACTAGCATATTATTATAAAAGGGCAACGAAAAGGATACAAAATCCTAATGGGTTCAATTTTAACGAATGGGTGCAAAATTTATATCCTTACTGATATTGTTTTGTAAAAAACAAGCACTCAATCAACATGCATTCGATATGAATTGATTATGTCAATGACGACTTCTTTCTCTTCCTTAAGAAAAAGTGACGGGATAGCAATATCTCCGGATTCAGGAATCTTCTCTTTAGCCTTATAGTTTCTTTCAATTTGTGCTTCGCTTAAGTATTTGGATGGATCCTTTAAAAATATGAAAATTATATATTGATCATTAGGGTATTCCTTAAATGATACTTTTTCGATATCTTCGTATTGAATTGTGGTGTTCAAATCCTTATGAATATTTAAGTAGATTCCGTCTTCCGAAATCTTAAGCATCAACTCTCCTTTGAAAAGTTGTTTGACAGACTTAAATAACAAAAATGCCATTAGTGGAATACATAATATACAAATAATTCTAACAATCCAATACATAGTTGTTTCCGTGCCCGCACCAATATCAACGCCTAATTCTCTAACGTC
Source organism: Bacilli bacterium (assembly GCA_045123185.1). Taxonomy (GTDB): domain Bacteria; phylum Bacillota_I; class Bacilli_A; order ML615J-28; family CAG-313; genus UBA1231. The sequence continues at coordinate 14,577 of JBGVIL010000020.1, forward strand.
GAACAAACCACACAAAACAACCATTGCTAAAGCACATGTGAAACCTATTGTTGGTTGAATTGCCTCTTTTTTTGTCTTTTCGCTTATTATTTGTTTCTTCATTTTTATCCTCCAAGGAATCTTATCTACTCTAAATAATTTTATCACAACCATAAATAAAAAACAATAAAAAACGCAGAATTGGCACAAATAATTGTATCCTATTCTGCGTTATTATTTGGTGGACTAGGCGGTTACTTGTCTTTACCTACGTCACTTTCATTATAGTTACAAATAAAATCCCGGTTTCTATATAAAACCGGGATTTTTAAACTATTGAAACGGGATTACTTTAGCAAAGTACCAAAAATTATAAAATTAAATTTCACAAGTTAAAGTTTGTTATTCTCCTTTTTAAAACCAATATTTATTCATTCCGTCGATAAGTTCGTTATCTATAGGTTCATCTACATTGTTTGGTATAATTGCATCAATACCACAATGAGGACATAATGCTGTATTTTCACCCTCTAAATATTTTACAACTTCTTTACTTTCAAATTGCTTTTTACAATAAAAACAGTAACAATATTCTGATTCTTTAATTAATTCTTTATTATTGCTAGCATATGCATGTAATTTTTTAAATTTTAATCTTTCCTCATTTGAATATGTTTGATGCATTCTTAATCGGTGTTTTCCATAATAACTTCTTATCGCCATAAAAATTATAATACCACTACTTAACAAATAAATTATCAAACAAAATAAAACTTCTTCCTTGCTTTTATCAGTTTTAAATATAAAATACAATAGCATAAAAATTGTTAAAAATAGAATAGGTATTATTATATTTCTTACTAAAATCCATTTACTATGTTTAATTTTATCAATATTATAATTATTTTTTATTTCGCGTTCTGATAAAACTTTTTTCTTTAATTTCTTTTGTATGCGTTCTATAATGCATTGCTCATCATATGATATTTTTTTATTACATTTTTCACACTTAAATTCGTAATCATAAACATCATAATCACATCTAGGAAATGTACCATAATCTCGATATTGATAATAGTCTTTATCATCTTTAGATACCACTCTATGCGTTTTTGATTTTACTAACTTGGCACCGCAATGAGAACAATAATATTTTTTAAAGACCATTCCTGCAGGTATTGAACAACTTTTTCCTTTCATTATTATCTCTCCTTATTTTATCTATCTCTATGAGTTTACATTATTTCAAATCTATTTTTAATTATTTCTCTGACTAATTCTTATATCTAATTATACCACACTATACAAAAATTTACTACAAAATAAAAAAGCCACTTCTTCTTTCAACAAAGTGGCGTGTATTCTAATGGTGGACTAGGGGATTACTTGTCTGTACCCACGTCATTTCTATTAAAATTGTAAATAAATCCCGGTTTCTATATAAAAACCGGGAATTTTAATTATTGAATCGGGATTACTTTAGCAAAGTACGAAAAATTGGGAAATTCATTTCCAAACTTTGAAACTTCAATTTCATCTAATATATATTAATAATATTCTATTTTTTAATGAAAAATATATTTTCTTCATACTTATTATAGTATTCTACTTGCTTTAAAAACTCATTAATTTCATTTTTAGTTGGTTCACTTTTCTTTGTATTGAAGAAATATAATGTACTTTCATCAATATTAAATAGTTTAGTTACCTCATCATCATATATATTAATTACTGCTTTTTTATTATTTATTTGATAAATTAAATATATTGCTCCATCATCTTTTACACAATCATCATATATTACTTTTAATTCATTTTCTGAAACAGTATCAGCTAATACATCAAAAAATATTTCTCCATACTTATCATTTTCTACTAATTCTAAACCAGATGTATATGTTCTGTTATTTTTAACATATATAGTATCTTTAAATAATTTATATATTTCTTCTTTAGGTTTATCTAATTTTGTTACTTTAGGAGAAAACTCAAATTGTTTTATAACCTCTTCTACTTGTTCATCTGTTAATCCATATTTTTCTTTATTTTCTTCAACATATTTTCTTATGTTTTTTACAGGTTTATTTTTATACATTAAAATAATACCAACAATAATTAATGTAATAAATGCTACTATAGTTCCAGTAATTCCAAATATATATACTTCTGGAATAAATTCTTCTTTATATTGCTCTAAAGAAAATATTAATTTCCCGTTATGCTCAAAATTTACAATTTCATGATAAGATCCACGAATCCATAAATTATCTGCATAGTAAATTTTTATATAATCTCGCTCTTTAAAATCATGTTCTCTTACATATTTAGCATGTATGTAAAACTCTTTATCACAATCTTTAATTAAAAAATCATAATTTGTCTTTTTACCTTTTGGGGGTTGAACTCTAATAACTTCTCCCTCAATATAATTAATTTCATTTAACTCACTATTTATAATTTTATTTTGATTATAAAAATCAAAAGGTAAAAACATTAAAAAGAATAAAACAAGAAATGCAAATAAAAAACAAACAAACGAACTTGTATGATTAATTAAAAAGTTATCAATTTTATTCACTTTTGACGCTCCTTATTTTTTTATTAATTTATAAATCTTTTTAATAATTTCTTTATTTTTATCTTCATTAGGTAATTTTGATAAAAAATCAATATACCCTGCTCTTTGTATACTTTTTCCATTATATGATATTACAATATAACCGTTTCTACCTAGATTTAAGGATTCTATATTTTCAATTAAAATTACCTTTTTTGAAAATTCAATGAATATTATTTTATCCTCTTCAATGATAACACCTCTACAATTAACCCAAATAACAATTAATATAAATAAAATGCTTATTACTATTATACCAAATAAAGCATATATATTAAAACTGTATATAAGCCCTATAACAAAAGCAGGTATTGTTAATAAGAGAAAAAAGCTCAATATTCTAGTAATTTTAGAATGAAATTTAATAACTTCTCTTTTCATTTTTATCACTTCCAGAATTGATTATACCACATACAACACAAATTTGCTACAAAATTAAAAACTGGCTTGTTTTTTCAACAAACCAGACTAGCATATTATTGGTGGACTAGGGGCGTACCCTACGATACCCGTGTCCGCAACCATAAAAAATCAATAAAATCCCGTAATTTTTAAATTTTACGGGATTTTTAAACTATTGAAACGGGATTATTTTAGCAAATTACGGAAAATTGGAAAATTCATTTCCGCATTCTGAAGATTCATATTTTTCATTATTATTACATTGTTCCTTTATATTGGTAATATAAAACATTACTTAATTAATGATTTTTTAAAATATTTTTTATATAAAGCATCAAAAGATTTTATCATATTTTTCTTTAAATATAAGACATAAATACATTTGTTTTTTCTCTTTTTAGCCAATAATACATAATTAGTTATGCTATCATCATTATATTTATAATTTTCTTTAAAATTTAAAATTACAATCTTAGTGTTTTTTCTTTTCACCTCAATTATTTCTTTAATAGCATTCCAACCATAATGTTTCTTTTTACCCCAAACGGATAAAACAAAACCACCACTTCCAAAATAAATTTTATCACTTTGCACCACCATAATAAATAAATATACTAATGACAGTGTAATCATTGGAATATAGAGCCACTTGCTTATTAAACATACACATAATGATCCCACCATCATTAAAATGCTTATAATTATATTTAATATAAGTTTCTTCTTACGAATATATACTTTATTAATAAAGCCAGTATTATAACGATAATTAAACTTATTAGACATAGACAATAATATTATTATTATAATTAAGAAATACGTATATGAGAAGAAAAAGAATATTATTGATTTTACTTGATTTTGCTGATATTGTCCTTCAATATAATCATTTTTAGTGACTATAAAATTATTTTCACCTTCAATTCCCACGACATATCTCATATTTGTTTCTTCATAAAATTCAATAGTTACTGTTTTACCAATAGATAATGCACCTTGTAAATCTGATAAATCTGTAGCCCATCTAACACCACCAGTAATAATATATTTATCTCCTTCAATTTCTATATACATAGGTGTACTACCATATCTATGATGCCTTCCTTTATCAAAGAATGAAATGTCACCACTAATTGTCTTTGTTGGTCCATCATATATATCACTAAATAAAAATACACATCCCAATATGATTGCTATTAAACATGGGATAAATAAAGGTACAATTTTAAAAATATCTTTTTTCATTTTTATCCTCTATACATTTATAATAAATGTATAACTTTCATAATCTCAATTTTATTTTAGTTTTCTATCTCACTAAGTCCTATAATTAATTATACCACACTATACAAAAATTTACTACAAAATTAAAAAAGCCACTTCATTTTTCAACAAAGTGGCGTGTATTCTAATGGTGTACTAGGTGATCCACCAACTATTTTCGATTTATTTAATATTTAATAATTCTACTTGATAATATATGTTTTGAGATTCCATTTTTCTTTGGAATTCTTTGATATGAGCTGTTGAATATACTATTCTTTTAGGATTATCAAGTGTTTGATTAAGTGATACACATTGTTTTAAGTGATCGCTTACTACGTAATCTGATACTACATAATTTGATTCACCTAATACTTCTTTGAAGTATGGTATTAAATATCCAAAGTGTGTACAACCACAAATAAATGTATCAAATAAATTTATATGCTCTTTTAAATGCTTATTTATTAATTCTATCGCATTTGTGTGGTATTCAGTATCAGTCATATTTTGTTTACTTTCAACTAAAGTAACAAATTCACTACCTTTAACTGGTATTACTTCTTTGTTATTTAACTTAATATACTTTTGATATTCACCAAGTTCAATCGTTAAGTCTGTCGCAAGAGTTAAGATTGAACCTTTTTTATTTAAAGTTGAAGCATAATTAGCTGTTAGTTCAATAATACCAATTACATTATCATATTGTTTAGTCATAAATTGTAATACTGAAGATGCAGTATTGCATGCAATAATGATAGCTTTAGAATCTTTGAAATGTTCAATTATTTTTTGAACTCTTTCGCTAAGTAAATATTTATCTTTTGTTCCGTATGGGAAATATTCTTCATCCGCAACATAGACATAATTTTCATTAGGGTATTGTTTGATTAGTGTATTAAAAATATTTAAACCACCAAGACCTGAATCAATAACTACAATTTGGTTTTTCATATGACACCTCTATGGAAGTAATCCATACATGATCAGTCCAAGACCTGCGCCCATAAGGATAATCAGTATTGGATTTTTTGTTTTTTTAAATCTTGTCATTACAAAAGCAATTGACATAATAATTAATGCTTTATAGTCAAATCCACTAAATTGCCATAAACCATCAAATACTTCTTTCCACATTAGAGTAATAGCAGTTCCAGCAATTAAACTAATGATTACTGGTTTTACACCCTTTAAAGCACCTTTAACATATTTGTTATCTGTAAAGTTACTTAAAAATTTACTAATAATTAATATTATGATAAATGATGGTGAGATTACACCAAGTGTTGCAAAAAATGCTCCCAAAACACCATATTGTGAAAATCCTATAAACGTTGCACAATTAACTGCAAAAGGACCAGGTGTTGATTCACTAATTGCAAGATAATTCATCAGTTCAATTTCTGTTGCCCATCCAGCAGCAACTGATTCTTGGGTAATAAGTGGAATCATAGCATATCCACCGCCAATAGTAAATAAACCTATTTTAAAGAAAGTCCAAAACAATTTAAGAAGTATTAACATTATTTGTTACCTCCTTCTTTTGGTTTATTAATAATGGCATACCATATTACACCGAATATAAATCCTAAAATAATAAAGTAAATTGTTGATACATTTGGAAAAATAAATGTTAATGAAATAGCTAAAAGGAAGACTATTAAACTAACTAAATTCTTTGGTGTATTTTTTATAAGTTTAATCGCAGCGTTAAGAATTAACACACCAACAACTGCTCTTATTCCTCTAAATGCATATTGAACAATTTCATTTGCTAAAAACTGATCAATAAATAAACTTAAAATACAAATAATGGCAAACGATGGCAAAAATACACCAAGTGTTGCAAAAAGTGATCCCCAAAATTTATTGACCTTGTAACCTACATAAGTTGCACTGTTAATCGCAATAACACCAGGAGTTGACTCGGCAATCGCAATCATATCTAAGATTTCATCATCAGTTACCCACTTATGTTTTTCAACAGTTTCTCTACTAATTAGTGGAATCATAGCAAGTCCTCCACCAAATGTAAATAAACCTATTTTAAAAAATGTTGTAAATAATTGTAAATTTTTATTCATATGACACCTACTCAATATCTGCAAGTACCCATAAGTACTTACCTGTTGTATGTCCCCAAATTTCTTTATAAACAGCTTGTGTCATCATTGGCCAGTATGGTAAATCAGCTTCTCCAAAAGTCATAATTCCAACAGGTAATGCTCCTACCATTTGTGGAGAAAACGCTACATATAGTGGATGATAGTTGTAACCTTCACCATACATTGTTGAAGATGCGAATGGATTTTTTCCTAGTATCCACTCAAGTTGATCAATTGCAATTTGTTTTAACTCATCATCTTTTAACACTTTAGCAATAATTGATATTGCCTTTGTTTTACTAAGTAGTGTTGCGTGGAAACCTCTTCTTTGAATCGAAATCGGGAATGTTCTAATATATGCGTTATCAGAAACTTTTCTTCCTTGTTTTGCTTGAAGTTGTAGATTAATATACGCTTCTTCAATAGTTCCGTGAGTTGGGGGAACAGTAAAACGATCCATATTAATTTTATCTAAAATATATATATGACCAGGTACAAGACCATAAGGTTTAGTGTCAGTAATTGTTGACATAACATACTCTTTATAAAGTTTTAAACCAGTAGTCCAAGAAGAAACTTCTTCATCATTTGGTAGTATTTCTAAGAGCATTGCAAGACCATGAATTGGTGATTGTTCATGACCACGATGTTCATAAGTTAAGATGTATTTATGAAGTGGGTCTTCGTAGAAGAATCCTTTAATTTTATCTTCACCAATTCCTTCTGTTTCTTGACAGCTTAAAACTATTTTAGCATAAGCTTTTGCAACTTTTAAATAGTCTTCATTTTGTGTTGCTTTATATAGTTCTACAGCTGCAATAATTCCATGTCCTGCAACTTGTGAATCAATATTTGGTCCCCAACGTTTTGTATATATACCATTTTCATAACCTAGTTTTGCGGCTTCAAAATCACCAATTGCAGATCTTTTACACCAATCGGCAAAAACTGGATCATCACCAAACATAACAGATGCTTTAGCTAGTGCAGCACTTGAAGTAAAGTTTTCAAATGGACCATTTTCAGCAACATTTGCATAAACACTTTTATTATCAGGACTTAATACATTATCGCGCCAAACATTATAAAGTACTGCCATAGCACGCATACCATCACCAAATCTGGTTCTTAAAAGCCAGTTAGCACCAACTCTAGCTTCTTGTAATAATCTTTCATATAAATCTAAATCTTTGTCTTTTTTAGTTTCTGCTAAATCTAAAATTGCATGTGTCATTTCGGCTGTACAAATTTCAAATTGAGAAACATCTCCAGCATCGTGCCATCCACCAAAGTTTGGCACACTACTTCCATTAGGATGCATTGTACGACAATTTAAATGACATGCTGAATGTACTCCTTCAATATCTTCACCACATCTAAGTAGTCTTAAAAAGTTCATGCTTTTCCATATTGAAGAGTCGTATGGATTATTATCAATAATAAAAGACTTAGTTTTGGTGTTTCCTACTGTTAAATAATATTCACCTAATTTATTAAGATTAGAAAAATCTAAAACAGCAAATTTTCCAAGTTTATTATTGACTTTTTCAATTTTTGCTGAATATTCTAATTCATCATTCATATTATAAATCATAAAAGTAGTTTCAGTTGTATCTTTTGCTAAGGCAACCTTTTGTTGATTTGGATAGTATCCAACATGTGAAAATGCTACTCGGTTTTCTAAGTCCCAACCTAGATCATAATCAACATCAACTACTTCTGCTTTAACATTATCAATATAGTGAACAAACTCTGGTAGCCCTTCTGGCGGACATCCCATCATAAATGCAGTAATAGTAATTGAACTTACCTTTGTTCTATCATACTTATCAATTTCCCAAACAACTTTATTCCATTTATTTGGTGTTAAACTTGGTGCATTAGTATGATACTTTCCATTATTTAAAATACTAATATGATAATAGAAGTTTTGATAACCAGTTGCAACTGGCATAATATCAAAAGATAAACGATTATATTTTGATAAATCTAAATCATATAATTCAATTGATATTCCAAGTGTTGGTCTTGGTGATATACCTTCAGCAAAAGTATTTCCTTCTACCTTTAAGCTCTTTTCATCTGTTAGATAAACATCACTTGATATTGAACATTTTAAACCTTCTTTATAAGAAACATTCTTTAAAGTTGTCCCATCATATAAAGTTACACTTTCTTTCACTTCTTTATTAACCCATCTTGTATTAGCATCTTCTTCAAGATTTGGTTTCATAAAACGATTGGCATTTCTACTTGATTTTTTTAGTAATTCTAGTTTTGTCATATATATTACCTCTAATTATGTATTATACACCATATAACGTTTTTTTGCAAAAAGAAAACAAAGGTTTTACCCTTTGTTAATTCTTAAAGTATTTAAATGAAGGCATAAGTTCTAGTTTAAATTGATTTATTCTATGTAAGTAGTCAATTCGATCTTTTCTTTCTTTAGCTGGTTCTATACCTTCTCTAATATATTTATCTAATTCTTCATAAGTAAAACCTAATTTGTCTTCATCAGTTTTACCACATAATCCGTCACTTGGAACTTTATCAACTAAGTTAATTGGTAAACCTAAATATTTTCCAATTTGTTTAACTTCGTTTACTGTAAAATGTGACAGTGGTGAAAAATCACCTACTGAATCACCATATCTAGTTGAATATCCAACCCAGTCTTCTGATAAATTACATGTATTAACTACACGGCCATTAACTGATTGTGATACTGCATAAATCGCAGACATTCTAAGTCTTGGAGGTAAATTAATTACTGATTGTTCAGAAACATTTAAAGCTTTATTCATTTCTTCAACAATCCCGTTAAAAGCTTTTTCAATATTAATAACATAATATTTTATACCTAAATGATTACATAGGTGATAAGAACAATCAATATCACTTTGTTCACCATTAGGTAAAAGAACACCAATTACACGATCTTTCCCAAGAGCTTCTACACAAAGTGCTGCAGCGACGCTTGAATCTTTTCCACCGCTAATACCAAGTACAGCATTACATGTTGGCCCATTTTTTTCAAAAAACTCTTTTATCCATTCTACACATTTAAGTGTTGCATCTTTTACATCAAATTGATACATAATTCCTCCTATAAAACTTCAATTAAATATTCGATAAATGTTTTAAGTCCAATTAATATTAAAATTATACCACCGATGATTTCGGCTTTATTACTAAGTTTGTCCCCAAATTTTTTACCAATAATTATACAAATATATGATAAAACAAAAGTCACAATACCAATAATACCACCAGCAAGAAATGCTCTTGAAGTTTTCCAACCTACAAAGATTAATCCAATTGTTAAAGCATCGATTGATGTTGCGATACTTTGGATAAGTAAACCTTTTAATGTTAGAACAGTATTCTCACAAGTTTCACAGTTAGAATGTTTAATACCTTCGATTAACATTTTACCACCAATAAATGATAATAATATTAGAGCTACCCAACTTGTAAATTGTGTTAGGAAGTCTTTAAAAATGCTTCCAGTAAAATATCCAATCATTGGCATTGCAAATTGGAAAAAACCAAATGCAAACGCGATTAAGAACATTTTACTTTTTTTCATTTTTGATTCAACTAAACCATTAGTCATTGATACAGCCGAAGCGTCCATTGCCATACCAACTCCTAATAAAAACATCTGTCCAATATTCATATTATGCTCCTATATATTGATCAAGTGCACTCATTACGGCACCGTAAATAGCTTCCATCCCCGCTTTATTTGGGTGTAACATATTTGCCATATATTGTTCTTTGTTTTCTTCTGTTATCACTTCATCAATTAAAGCTAAACCAAAATTTAATTCTGTACTTAATTCTCTAAGTACATTATTATACGCTATTCTTAAATCATAACAACTTGTATATGAAAATGTTGATGCACCTAGTGTACAAACAATAATATCAACATCTCCTAGTGTCTCATACATCATGTTAATCATTTGTTTATAGTTTCTTTTAAATGTAGAAACATCTGTTCCTACTTTACAGTCATTAGTTCCAAGATATATAATTACAACATTTACTGGAATATTTTCTTGAATTAGTAAATCAACTCTTTTTTGACTTAAACCAGCATAACCTGGCATTCCACCAGTATTTAATACACCTGTTCCACTAATTGAATTATTAATAACAATATTTAAATTATTATTTTGATAAAGTTTGTACCACCAAGTATCACCAACAGACTGTACATCAAGTGTTGCTTGTGGATAATAATATGCAAAGCTTTCAGGAATATATCCTGCAAAAGTCGATATACTGTCGCCATAGATTGCAACGGTCGCATTTTCAAGCTTTCTTTCTACCCATTTTGCATAAAGTACAACATCTTTATCGAAAGTTTCATCAATCATTGAAATTGGTTCTCCATCAAAAAATTCATTTAAAAACCAACCCTTAAAATAATAGCCATCTTTTTTTGGAAATGATAATCTAGTATTTTCACCAGCAATATATTGTGTTAATTCTTGGTCTAACTCTCCACCATTTAATTCATAAGAAATGTTTCGGTATGGAGCATTATCTTTGTATTTAGCATAATACAACTTATTACCATATTCATCTTTTGATATTGATGTGTAAGGTCCATCAGTAAATTCTTCATCTAAGTACCAACCTAAAAACTCATTATATTTTTTTTCAGGTATTGGAAGTTCAGTTTCCGTACCGAAATAATAATATCTTGTCCATTCAGATGGAAGACTTCCTCCATCTGTATCATAATATACTAAATATTTTGTTCCTATTTCAATCCACTTCGCAGTTAATGTTATATCACTAGTTATTGTTTCTTCTTCAAATAATTGATCATCTAAATACCAACCAATAAAAACATTATTTTCTTTTTCAGGAATAGGTAAAGTAATAGAACCTTCTGTTTCAATTACTTCTTTAGTTTCTTTATCATATTCTAAAGTTACTTTAAATAATATTTTAGGTTCTTCATAATCCGGATCTAATTCACCACATTCACATTTACCATCAACAAATACATGTTCATGAACAGGATCTTTGTTTGTTGAATTACTCATATCACATGATGTTAGTAACAAACAAATAACAATAAATAATAAACTTAAAAATCTTTTCATAATAGTCCTCTAATACTTTAGTATTATATCACATAAATATTATTTACAATGACTTTTTATAACATTAATTACTTCACTCATATTAATGTGCTCAAATTCATGAACTGTTTTGGGATGATTAATAATATAGTCTCCAACCATATAACATTTTATACCACATGCGTATGCACATTCACCATCTTCATAAGTATTATTACCAAATAAAATAACTTCGTCACTTTTTAAATTAAATTTATCTAATAACATCTTAAAGTACGCAGGATTTGGTTTACAAAAGTTAGAGTTTTCATAAGTAGTTATATAGTCAAAATCATTTTCTTCTAAACCAATAAAACTCATTCTAGTTAATGTTCCTAGTTTTGGAAAGATAGGATTAGTAGAAAGAACTGTAAGTAAATTTAAATCATGACAACATTTAATAATATCTAATACATAGGGATTTTCATCACAGCTATTTTTTGTTTGTCTAAATTCATTTGTATAAAATTCATCTATCGAATCTTTATCTTTTAGTTTTTCAGTACCATAAAACTCAACAAACGTATCCCAAAATACTTCTTCATTAGTCTTGAAACCATCATTTAAATACATCTTTTTAGTTCCAGCCCAAATAACATCAACTAGTTCTTCTGGTTTATATCCATATGGAATCATTCTTTTACAAAGCATCCCAAAATATAGTTTTGTGAAAGATTCTTCATTTAAAGGTAATAATGTTCCATCTAAATCAAAAAATACTGCTTTTAACATATAGTCTCCTATAATTTAAATTCGATTGAGAAAGTAGTCATATTATCTTTACTTTGGACTTTAATTGTTCCATTATGTAACTCTACAATTTTAGAAACAATACTTAATCCTATTCCATTACCATCATGACTTTTATTATTTTTTCCACGATAGAATTTTTTAAAGATGTTCTCAATCTCTTCTGGTTTTATTGTGTCACCAACATTAATAAAATCAATTTGTAATAAATTATTATTCTGTTTAATGTTGATTTCTAAAACAGTTTCTTCATAAGAATACTTAATAGCATTATCAATTAAGTTTAACCAAACTTCTTTTAATAAGTCACTGTTACCATATATATAATATTCATCAAAGTCAATCGATAATTCTAGTTTTTTATGTTCGAGTTTCTTTTCTAAAAGTAAGATGGTTGTTCTGATTTGTTCAGAAATATTTATCTTTTCTTTATCAGTTAAAATCTCTTGATTTTCAAGTTTTGATAGACTTAAAATATTAGTTGTCATAGTTGCAAGTCTACTTGACTCTTCATCAATAATTTGTAAGTATTCTTTCTTTTTTTCTTCACTTACATTTTCATCTTGTAATAGTTTAATTAAACCACTAATTGAAACAAGTGGTGTTTTTAATTCATGAGAAAAGTTATTAATAAAATCATTTGACATTGAATCATGTTTTTTTTGTTCTAATGCAAGTTTATTAAAACAATCTGACAAATCTTTTAACGCATTTCTTTTACCAATATATATTTTAGTATCATATATACCATCTGAAAGTTGAGTCATACCTTTGATCATTCGATTAACTGGTTTCATGATAATTTGTCCAAACCACATTGAGACCCCAAGTCCTACTGTAATACTAGAGACAATCCAAATTAGAATTACAAACCATCTTAAATCTTTATCAATATAAATTTCTAGTAATTCACCTAAGTTAAATAAATATATTAATAAAACAATAATTCCAAGTACAACAATTAATGCGACTGCAACTACAATAATAAACAAAATACTAAAACTTTTTTCATTTTTTCTTCTGTTCATTATTTAATTACTCCTTTATATCCAAGTCCTCTAACCGAAACAATTTCAAAAGAGTTCCAGCAATCAAACTTTTTTCTTAAACGATTAATATGAACAGTTAAAGTTTCCCATCCTGTTTCACATTCGTAACCCCATATTTCATCCATTAATTGGATTCTTGTAAAGATTTTGTCCGGGTTAGATAAAAGTTTATATAATAGTAAAAACTCTTTTTGAGGAAGTTCAATTACTTCATCTAATCTTGTTACAGTATAAGCATCATAATCTAAAGTAACATTCCCAATTACTAATTTTCTTTCGCTTTCTATTTTATATCTTTTAAGCAAAGCTTTAATATGTAATAATAATTCTTCTAAATCAATCGGTTTGGTCATATAGTCATCAATACCAGCTAAGAATCCTTTTTTTCTATCAATTGATAATTGTTTCGCAGACATCATTAAAATTGGTAAATTTTCATTAGTCGATCTAATTGTTTTAGTAAATTCATAACCATCTATTTCTGGCATCATAATATCAACAATTACTAAATCGATGTGTTGAACATCTAAGATATTTAAAGCTTCTTTTCCGTTAACTGCAGTAAAGACAGTATATTTATGAAGTTCTAATGCTTCTTTTATAAAATAACGAATATTCTTATCATCATCTATTACTAATATTTGAAACATAATTATTCTCCTATTTATATCAAATATATTTTACCATATTTTGACAATTATTTCAAGTAGTACTTCTTTTGACATTTTATATTATAAATAATATAATTACTTTGAGGTATCGATTTATGTTTAATAAAATTGTGGTTATTGAACCGATTAATATTTTAGATTATCAAAAAAATGAATTATCTAATTATGCCAATGAAGTTATATTTTATCATACACTACCAACAAGTGATGAAGAAATAATTAAACGAATTGATAATGCGGATTGTGTATTATTAAGTTATACGACTAGTCTAAATGAATATGTAATAAGTCATTGTCCAAATATTAGATATATTGGAATGTGTTGTTCTTTATATTCAAAAGAGTCAGCAAACGTTGATATTAGTTATTGTGAAAAACATAATATTACTGTTACTGGTGTTCGTGATTATGGTGATAATGGAGTAATCGAATATATTATTCATGAACTAGTAGAATTCCTACAAGGTTATAAATCTTTAAAATGGGATTTATTACCTAAAGAAATTACTAATTTAAAATGTGGTGTAATAGGACTTGGAACAAGTGGAATGATGATTGCAAAAGCATTAAAGTTTTTTGGTGCAGATGTAAGCTATTATAGTCGTACTAGAAAAGAACATTTAGAACAAGAATTAGGTATTACATATAAATCCCTTGATGAAGTATGTGAAAATAGTGAAGCTTTATTCTTAGCTTTAAATAAAAATGTTTTATTACTTCAAGAAAAACAGTTTAATTTAATGACTGGAAAAAGAATTCTTTTTAATACATCAATTGGACCCGGATTTGATCCAGTAGCTTTAAAAACTTGGCTTCAAGATAAAAACCACTTTTTCTTTGGTGATACGCTAAACACTGCAGGTGATTTATCAATTTGGGACTTAGAAAATACATTCACAATTAATCGTTCATCTGGCGGATTTACTTATCAAGCATTTGAAAGATTAGGCAGCAAAGTAATTAATAATATAAATAATTATTTAAATAATTATTTAAATAATAAATAACTAAAAACAACCTGTTCATTGAACAGGTTGTTTTATATTTCAATTGGTGGATAATCATCCGAAAAATACACACGCGCTATTTTGTTAGGAAAATAAGGTTGTTCAAAATAACAAATAACTCCATTTGGTAATTCTATCGTATGAGGATGTAAATTAAATATAACTAGAAACTTACTACTATATTTTACACCATCTACATAGATCACTTGATAACAAATGTAATTTACTACTGTTATATTATAATTACAAATGTCAAAAGTCTTAAATCTAAGTGTCAGTATACAAAATAACCAAATACAAAATAATATTGTAGTTGGAATCATAAGACTTAAAACTACATCTAAATATTCATAATTATAAGTAATCTTTTGATGTTTAAATAAACCCACACTTACTTCAATTATCTCTTTACTATTTAAATATAAAGATGTATAAACAATCATTAAGACAATCAAACTTAATAAAATTACCGATAAACTAATTTTGATAGTTAAGAATTGTATTTTTAGTTTTCTTTCTAGTTTATACCAATCCATATCTATGCCTTTCTTTCAAGCGTAACGATATTTTCTATGTGTTCAGTTTGAGGAAACATATCGACAGGTTGAATATATATTATTTTGTAATCATTTATTAAATACTTTAAGTCATTAATTTGTGTATGTGGATCACATGATATATATATAACTTTGCGAGGTTTTAATTTTAAAACTGCTTTTAAAAAGCTTGAATCACTACCTTTTCTTGGTGGATCCATAATAACAACATCAATGTGTTCTTTTTTAATTGCAAGATTATTAATAAAACGCGTTGCGTCATCACAATAAAAATGTACGTTTTTTATGTTGTTAAGTTTAGCATTGATGATTGCATCCATATGTGCACTTTTTTCTAGTTCAACACTAATAACTTTTTGAACGTTTGGACTTGCACAAATACCAATAGTTCCAACACCAGAATATGCATCAAGAATGATATCTTGTTTTGAAAGTTTTGCTGAACTGATTGCTGCTTCATATAACTTCTTAGTTTGAATTGGATTAATTTGATAAAATGATTTAGATGAGATTTTAAACTTCATTCCCATTAAAATATCATGAATATAACCTTTACCATAAAGTACAACTTCCGCATCACCTAAAACATGGGTAGTTTGTTTTGGGTTAATATTTTGAATAACCGTTGTAATCTCTTTACATCTTGCAAGCAAAGCTTTAACAAAGTTGTTTGATCCGGGAAATACTTTTTCCGCAGTCACAATAACTACCATTGTTTCATTTAATGCTTTACTTCTTTTAACCATAACATGTTTAATTAGTCCACGTTTCTTTTGTTCGTTATAAGCAGATATTCTAAACTTTTCCATCAGTTCTTTAATTACTTGAACTATTTTATCGCTCACTTCATCTTGAACAAGACATGTTGTAAAGTTTACAATTTTGTGGGAATTTTCTTCATAAAAACCACTAATGATTTTATTCTTTTCATCAACCCCAAAAACTACTTGATTTTTATTACGGTAATTAAATGGTTTTTCCATTCCAATAATATCATTAACTTTTTCTTTAAATCCTGCACTTTTAAAAATTGCTTTTACTTCATTAGTTTTAATTACATTTTGTTCATGATAATCAATATGTAATAATTTACATCCACCACATTTTTCATAGATTGGACATTTTACTTTGATTCTTTTTGGACTTGATTCAATTACTTTAATTAAACGACATTTATTAGTTGTTTTATTAATATCAACTTCAACCACTTCTTCACTTATTGTATTTTGTACTTTATAAGTTTTATTATTAATAACACATTTGCCAACTAAGTCTTGAGTATATCCATTAATTTTTACTTTCATTTCTTTTCCACCTTATGATGAAATTTTTAAAAAAGGCATTTACATGCCTTTTAATTTTTATTATTATTTAAATAATCAATTAGTTGAACATAATCTACTATATAACTAGATTTTTCAATTGGTTTAAAACGATACAAACATTCTTCATTAGGAACTTCAAAATGACTATTTGGATCAAAAGGTAATTGAGTTAATTGTTCCATCTTGAAATCTTTTCTAAATGGCTCATTATTACAAGTGCCTTCATAATAACATTCATTTTTATTCATCACAATTATACCTTCACCTAATAATTCGAATTTATTTGGTGTAAACTTATTAGATAATAATTGTACTTTAGTTGAAAGAGTAAATGATTCATTTTCACTTTCTTTTCCTATTTGTTCTTTTTGCCATTCATAATGTTCAGATATGGTTTCAAAAGTAACTGTCTCTTCACTGGTTTTTTCAAGTAAACCATATTTATTAACAAGTATTTGATTGTTACAACTTGTACAAGTAATTAAATTATCATTTGTGACAAAAGAATGTTTTGAACCACACTTAGGACATCTTACCATTAAGTTTTCTAAACCTTCAGCTTGATTCTTTCCTTTAATTTTATGTGGTAATCGTTGTTGATTTAAATATTCATCAACATTTATTGATTTAACAATTCTATCATATATTTCTTGATCAGTTAAATTATCAAGTTCTTCTTTCTTAACAACTGGGACAAATTCTAAATTAATCTTTGTTTTTCTTGGGTATTTACGCCATTTAGGAAGAGATAAATAAACACCATTCATACGAAGTCCCATTACATCTGCTTTTGTCATTCGAACAAGTTTAACAATAGATGGTGAAATAAATGGTAGTTTTCCATCCATTGTTGTTTGGCCGGTAGGAGCAATCGCAACAATCCCATTCTTTTCTAAGACTTTTTTCATTTTTCTGATTGCTTGAATGTCTGGCTTAAATTGATCTTTCGATATACATCTTGCCCAAGTTAAAATTTTACATAATGTTTTATTAAAGAAAAAATAACTTGCTAAAACAAAATTGACAGGTCGATAATTACAAGCAGACATTACAAAATAATGGTCTTTATTTGAAGAATGATTATAAACTAATATACAACCTCTTTTTTGCTTTTTTAAAGCACGACGATTAATTTTAGGACGATATTTTAATAATAAATAGATTTTAGAATATGTTGAGAAAATTAAATTAATCCACCAAGGCATTAATACTTTATCTTTTTTATTTTTCTTTTTCTTTTCGTTTTTCATAAAATCACCTATTAGTATTATACTAAACTTTTATTAAATTGTAAAATACTTAAATAAATTGTTCTTTTATTAAATCACTTTCAATTTCAATTACATCATCAATCGGAATAATTGATTTATCTTTAAAAATAATGACTCTTTCAATTTCATCGATTCTTTTAATTATGCCAGTTTTTTCTAAATACATTCCACCACTTTTTTTAGAATCTTTAATAAAATATATTATTTTAACAGGTTCTTCTAAATGTTTAAATTCATTAATAATTTGAAGTTTTTCATTCAACATAGTTAATTGTTCTTCATCAAATTCAATCATTTTATCTGTTAGTCTTGCTGTTTCTTTGATTGCATCATCATGACCAGTTAAAGCTGCAAAAGGTGCGAACTGAGCTGCACGTTGTAACCTACTCATTCTTTTATGTTTAATTGAAGTTGGATGTTCTAAATTTATAATACTTTGATATTTCTCATCAATATTATGCATTGTGTCCTCCAATTTGTTTGTTACGATCAATTGTTGTTCCGCCTTCTTCTAAATTCATACCTTTAAGTACAGCATTCTTTCCAAATCTTTGTTTTAGATTAACTACCGTTTTTTGTAATGCTTTTTCTTTTTGAAGTTTAATTTGATATTGTTGTTCTTCTTCTTTAGTCATTTGATTATTAATATTAAATATATCTAATTGATCATAAACAATTTGTTCTTTAACATCTGATTCATATTCAATGGCGTTCGCAGATAAATTAATTCTTCTGACTAATAACAATTTATTTACAATTCGGTCAAATAAAGCTAAAACACCTTTAGTAATTTCTTCCGTTGATGAAGTCATTTTCTTGAAATTTACTGTTCCATGAGCATGTTTTGGTATGAGTCTTCCATAATGATCTTTAGTAACTTCACCAAAATATTGTGCTCTAATTTTAGGGTTAGTTAGATTTTCCACATCATAACCAATTGTTAAAGTAATTTGTTTGGTGACAATCCCTTTTTCAACTAAGTCTAACGTTAATAAGTCAATCATTTCACGAACAATTAATCTTGCTTTTTCAACTGTATATGGCTCATGTAATACTTGTCCTGAACTAATACTTTTTGCAGATGGTTTGTATGATTTAACATCTTCGATTGTACATGGTTCGTATCCCCAAGCATGATCAATTAAAAGTTCAGCATTGATACCAAATAAACTATATAATAAATCTTCATTACGATAACACTTAGGATCTGCAACAGAACAAAGTGCAACATCTCCCATTGTATACATTCCATGTTCTTCTAGTTTTGTCGATATTCCATGTCCTACTCGCCAAAAGTCAGTTAAAGGTCGATGATCCCATAGAAGTTTTCGATAACTCATTTCATCAAGTTCAGCAATTCTTACACCATCTTTATCTGCTTTGACTTTTTTGGCAACAATATCAAGAGCGACTTTGGCAAGATACATATTAGTACCAATTCCTGCGGTTGCCGTAATACCAGTTGTTTTTAAAACATCTCTTATCATAGTTCTGACAAAATCATGTGCAGTTTGTTTTCTTAATCTTAAGTAACCTGTTAAATCAATAAAGACCTCATCAATTGAATATACATGAATATCTTCAGGTGCAACATATTTTAAATAAACATTATAAATTTCTGCACTATATTTCATGTATTGAGCCATTCTAGGTTTTGCCATAATATAATCAATTTTTAGATTGTTATTTGTTTTTAATTCTAAGTCATTATATGATGAACCACTAAATTCTTTAGTTGGTAATTGTTTTCTTCTTTCTTCGTTAACTTCTTTTAATTTTTGATTTGCTTCAAATAGTCTTGCTCGACCTGATATACCATATGCTTTAAGAGATGGTGATACAGCAAGACAAATTGTTTTTTCAGTTCTTTCACCATCAGCAACAAGTAAATTTGTAGTTAACGGATCTAATTTTCTTTCTACACATTCTACAGACGCATAAAATGATTTTAAATCAATAACACAATATATTTTCGAAACATTCATATTTTATGCCTCCTTTTCTCTAAGTATATTATATCAAAATATATATATTTTATCAAGAAGTTTTAAAATTGAAAATAAGGGTGAATATTCACCCTTATTCTTCTAACAATTTTTTAGCTTGTTGCATTTTATTTATAATCTTAACTCCGAAAGGACATCTTGTTTCACAAAGGCCACATTCAATACAACTAGATGCTTTAACATCAAGTAAAGCATAGTGATTCTTGATAGTTTCTGGAACTTCACCTTGAGCTAAACATAAATCTAAATATTTATTAACTGTTGCGATATCGATCTTTTTTGTACAAGGAGCACAATGGCCACAATAAACACAGTGTTCAGTAAATTTAATGTTTTTTGCATTATTCAAAATACTTGAAAAATCTTTATCTAAGTCAGTTGCATATATATATTCAATATCTTTTTTAAATTCATCATATGTATGAAACCCACAAAGAACAACTTTAACACCTGGTCTTGTAATACAATAATTAATACATTGACTTGGAGTCATTGCTTTTTTATATGGAGACATTTCATCACTTAATAAATCTCCACCTGCGAAAGCTTTCATAACTGAAATAGCAATATCTTCTTTTTCACACAATTCATAAAATCTTAAACGATTTTGATCAAAATTATTTAACTCTTTATTATAAGATTCTTTATCCCAAAGAATATCACAATCTTCACTTGCTGGAAGTAAATCATAACACGGATTAACACTAAACATAATTACATCTACAAGTCCTGTTTGTACAGCCTTTATTCCAACTAAAGGATTATGAGAAGATATACCAATGTGTTTAATAATTCCTTGTTCTTTCAATGTTTTAGCATATTCAATAATTGGTCCATTAAAAACTTCATCAAAGTCATTTTCTTCATCAATATAATGAATCATGCCAATGTCAATATAATCAGTATTTAAATCTTTTAATAGTGATTCAAATGATTCTTTTGTTTTATTGATGTCTCTTGTTCTTTCATATTGACCATCTACCCATATCGTACATAAATGACCTTGTATAATCATTTCATTACGTCTTGTAGATAATGCTTTTCCGATTGTTTTTCTGGTTGCCGGATTAGATGCCTAAAGATCAATAAAATTAATTCCTAAATCCAGTGATTCATTAATAATTTTATTAGCAGTTGATTGATCTAATTTTGTAAATTCTTCACATCCTAGACCAATTTCTCCAAAATATAAATTAGTTCTTCCAAGTTTTCTTTGTTTACATGTTTTCATATCTACCTCTTAAATTGTGTTTCCTGAAAATTGTGTTTGATATAAATTATAATATATACCTTTCTTGGCAATTAATTCTTCATGATTACCAAATTCTTTAATTGTTCCTTGTTCCATTACAACAATTTTATCTGCATCTTTAATTGTTGATAAACGGTGAGCAATAATTAAACTTGTTCTGTT
This sequence comes from Bacilli bacterium, assembly GCA_045123185.1. GTDB lineage: Bacteria > Bacillota_I > Bacilli_A > ML615J-28 > CAG-313 > UBA1231. The sequence goes on from JBGVIL010000020.1 coordinate 36,137, forward strand.
CTTCATTAAATTAACCATTGCATCTTGGATATTTTTTTCTGTTCTTGTATCCACTGATGATGTCGCTTCATCTAAGATTAAAATTTTTGGTCCAGGTAGGGCTGCTCTTGCAATTGTTAATAACTGTCTTTGACCTTGAGAAAGGTTTGCCGCAGAATTAGCAAGATGAGTATTATATCCATCAGGTAAATGTTTAATAAATTTATCTGAGTTTGCTAAATGACTACTTGCAATTACTTCTTCCATTGTAGCATCTTGTTTACCATATTTTAAATTATTCAAAATAGTGTCAGTAAATAGAACTGTATCTTGTAGAACAATTGAGATCATTTGACGAAGTGAAGACTTTTTAATTTCTCTTATATCAATACCATTAATTTTTATTGATCCAGAATCAATTTCATAAAAGCGCATTAATAAATTAACAACAGTTGTTTTTCCCGATCCTGTTGCACCTACAAGAGCAATCTTTTGATCAGAATTAATTGTTAAATTAAAGTCTTTTAATACTAATTCACCTTTAACATATGAAAAATATACATTTTCAAAACTAATTTCTTTTACTTCAAAATCATCAGGTAAAACAATAGTGCCATCATCAATTTCTTCTTCTGTGTCCATAATTTCAAACACACGTTCTGCAGCTGCTAAACTTGTTTCAATTTGAACATATAGTTGAGCTACTTCATTTATTGGTCGGTTAATTTGTTTTGAACAATTTGTGAAAATAATAATTGTTCCAATTGTCATTGGTCCAAATAATCCTGCACCAATTTCCCATGTTTTGAATAAAGCACCAAACACAACAATTAGTAAAAATCCAATGTTACCTACAATATTCATTACAGGACCCATTGCTCCACCATATATTTGCGCTTTAATTGCATATGTTTGTAAATTGTCACTTGTTTTATTAAAGTTATCTTCAAAGTCTTTTTCCTTGTTATAAGCACTTACTGTTTTTTGACCAGTTACACTTTCTTCAACTTGAGCATTAAGTTCACCTAATATTTCTTGTTGTTTCTTAAAATATTTGCGCATTCTTTTAGACATAAATCTTGAGAATACAATTGATAAAACAACTGAAACTAACGCAACTAGTGTAAGTAAAGGACTAAATACAAGCATTACACATACTGCACCTAGAATTGTTAAAGCGGTTGATATAAGTGCTGCAACTGATGATGAAATAGTATTGGAAATACTATCAACATCATTTGTCATTCTACTCATAATATCTCCATGTGCATGAGTATCAAAATAACCTATTGGTAAATATACTAATTCATCAAATAAATCTTTACGAATTTTAAGTATTACTTGTTTTGATAGATATGCTGCGATAAAACTTCTTAAAAAGATTGCGGCAACATTAATAATATAACAAACTCCTAAAGCAACAAGTAATTTTAAGAATAATTGTTCTTGTTTACCATCTATTGCATTTAATACTTGGCCTTGTACTACAGGAGATAAGATTGAAGCAATAGTTGAAATAATAATTACAAATATTAATATTATTAATAAATTTTTAGAACTACCTAAATATTTAATTAGTCTTTTTAAAGCACTTTTTGAATCTTTAGGTTTTTCAGAAAACATATTTCTTGGCATTCTGCCGTTTAATCTAACTGGAGGTCTTTGTCCATTATTCATTTTCATTTTCCTCCTTTTTTAGTTGTGAATAATAAATATCTTGATAAACTTCATTTGTTTTTAATAGTTCATCATTTGTTCCAATTCCTGATACTTTACCATCTTCTAATACTAGTATCTTACCTGCAGATTTAGCCGATGCAACACGTTGTGCAACTAAAATAAATGTAGTATCTTTTAATGTTTCTCTTAATGCTTTATAAAGGTTAGATTCAGTTTTTAAGTCAATTGCTGAAGTTGCATCATCGAAGATTAATACTTTAGGTTTTTTAAGAATGGCTCTGGCAATTGATATTCTTTGTTTTTGACCACCTGATAAAGTCGATCCTTTTTCACCAATTATTGTGTCGTAACCATCACTAAATTTAGTAATAAAACTATCAGCTTGAGCAATTTTTGCAGCCTCAATGATTTCTTCATCAGTTGCGTCTTTTTTTCCCCAACGAATATTATCTTTAATAGTTCCGCTAAACATTTCAGCTTTTTGTAATACTACTGCAATATTTTCTCTTAAGTATTTAATATTATATTCTTTAATATTATTACCATCAATTAGAATTTCTCCATTTGTTACATCATAAAATCTTGGTATTAAATTTACTATAGTTGATTTACCAGAACCTGTTGCACCTAAGATTGCTAAAGTATCTCCTTTATTTAGTTTAAATGAAATGTCTTCTAAAACTGCTTCTGAGTTTTGAAGATATTTAAACTCAACATTTTTAAATTCAATTACACCTTCCACATTTTCTTCTAATGTTCCTGAAACAATTTCTGGTTTTGTATCTAATACTTCTAAAATTCTTTTTGCAGAAGCGCTAGCTCTAGCGACATGTTGGAATAACATTCCCATGTTCATAACTGCCATTAATATTTGCATAATATATGTTAATGCCGCAGATACTTCACCAACTTTAAATGTAGGATCGTTAAATACTTTTTGTCCACCAACATATATAATCAAAATAATTGTTACATCTAGTAAGAATGTCAAGAAAGGAGACATAAATGATAATAACTTTTGAACACTTAAATTTTTATTAGCAAGTGTCGTACTTACATCATTAAATTTGTTAGCTTCAAATTCCTCATTACCAAATGCTTTTACAACTCGTGATCCATTAACATTTTCTTTCATACAAGAGTTAACATCGTCTAATGCGTCTTGTACTTCTGTAAATTTTGGATTTACTTTTCTTAAGAAGAATATTAAAACAATTATTTGTAGTGGCAAGACACATAGTAGAATTAATCCAAACTGAGGATTAATACCAACCATAAATCCGATTCCACCAAAGAATAATGAGAATGTTCTAACAAACATTCTAACACTCATAGATACTAACATTTGTATTTGAGTAATATCACTTGTTACTCTTGTAACTAGTGAACCTGCAGTAAATTTATCTGTTTGACTCCATGAAAAATTAATTGTTTGTTTAAATACATCTTTTCTTAAGTCGTTTGCAAATTTTCTAGAGGCAATTGATGAAAAGACTGCTGAGGAGTATCCGCCAATTCCACCTAGAATTGTTAGAATAATCATATATAAACCTTGTTCATATATTACTGACATATTACTTTCATTGATACCAATATCAATAATCTTTGCCATTCTAAGTGGTAAGAATAAATCACATAGAACTTCTCCCGCCATGCAAAGAGCAGAAAGTATTGCGAATAGCCAGTATTTTTTTAAATACTTTATTAACCGCATTATTTTTCTCCTTTTAAATTATTTAGTTCATTGTTAATGGTGTTTAACATCTCAAATAGTTCATCTTGTTTTTCTTTTGATAAAACACTTGATACTTTTTCTTCAATTCTTTTAAAAATATTACGAACTTCATCATCAAATGATTTTCCAAGATCAGTTAAATATACTCTGATAATTCTTTGATCTTGTTCATCTTGTTTTCTTTCAATGTAACCTAATAGTTCCATCTTTTGTAAAGTTAATGTAATTGTTGGTTTAGATAACATTAACTTTTTACCTAGTTCAAGTTGTGATTGTCCATCACATCTTGCCAGATGCATTATTACTCCATGAAAACTTGATGGTATTCCAAGTTTTTCACATTCTGATCTTACATACTCGTGAAAAATCTTTCCTGTTTTACTAATATTTCTAAGAATTAAACGATCTTTATCCATACTTCCCTCCAAAGTTAGTTTTAAAACTAACTAATTATAACATAATATTACTGTTATTGCAAATACTTTTATTTTATTTTTAAAAAAGAATATACTTACAATCACAAAATATGTAACCCATCCAATTTAATACCTATAACTAATTCTTTACATACAAAATTCCTCCTTCAATAATAACGAACATTTAATTATTAAAATGTCGGGGTCAAAATTAAAAAAGTTATGAAATATAAAAATTGTGCACAGGATAAGCCGTGCTTCACTCTGCTTCACGCAAAATATTTAGTAACAAGGAAACCTAGCTTACATATTAAAAACCACCTCGTTGGTTTTCCCCAACAAAGTGGTTAGTGTCTAAATTCTATGTTTTATTTGTTACTTGCTCATCGCGAGTTTTATAATTTTCTTAATTTGATAATTCGAATAATTACCTACATAAACATATTTAGGATTACCATATTTTAAATTAATCTTTAAATATTTATTAAACCAGTGTTTATAATAAACTTTTGTCTGTTTTTCTTCTTCTGTAAGTTTAACAATTTCAATATCTTTTATTTCAGAAATAAATACATTCTGATTCCACTTTACATCAATGTTATTTGCTGCTTTTTTCCAGCTTGTAGTGAATGGAAAATAATGAAAATATATACTATTTTTATTATTAATTGATATATATCTTATCATTAAACTGCACCCAATTGGAAGCATGATTCCTACTGCAAACAAGATCACAAGATACCAATATTTAAGTATCCATTCTAAATCATGTAGTTTACCAAAAACAAAAATTAAAATTGAGCATATCATTAATGGTCCACAAATTACAGACAATAACAATACATCATAAAATGCAATTATTTTTTTTCTCATAATTTATCCTCCTATTTTGCAATACTATCAATTAACTCATCCAACCTATTACTTGCAAAGATATCAACAAATACACACACAACTCCACCTACAACAAATCCCACTACAGTACCAACACCTGGACAAATAGCAGAACCTAACGCAGTTGCTCCGTACAAAATACCTTTGTTTAGATAAATTAAACCTACACCTTTAGCAGCAGTTAATGTAGCTCCTAATACGAATCCACCAGGACTTACTCCTCTTTGGACACTATCATAAATATCTAAACCAACACCTAATGCAACACCAAATATATCTGATTTACCTAAACCCCAACTAAATTGATTAAATGCAAGAACGCCATCCTTCATTGAAGCACCAAGCATAGTCATATCATCAGAAAAAGCATGTAAATTTTTACTAAAATAACTTATGTTATTGTAAATTGTTGATGCAGAAGAATATAATCCATGAAGTGTTGAACCTGCGTCTAATTTGTTATCAATCCAACCTAGATTTAATCCACCTTTAGATGTAGAATTAGGATTTCTATTTCCGGTAAATGAACTACCAGCACCAATAGAACTTACTAATTCACCACCAACACTAGTACTACCAATAGCACTTGAGTTATTATATGAAAAGCTAATTGGATTGTTATTCGCATAACTATATAAGTTAAGTCCATTAATGCTTGATGGGTTTAAACTAGATACATCTGCTGGTTGGATGAATCTTCCTAGTTCAGGGCTATAATAGCGAGATGTTACAAGAAAGAGGTTAGTTTCTACATTATAATCTTGATTATCCTTGTGGATAATTATTTCATATAATGATTATACCACATTTTTTATATTAATACAAAATTAATCAACTAAAAACAAAAATATTAAATTTAAATATCTAACTCAAAAGTGTTGCAAATTTGCTTATTTTAGAGGCAGAATAAGGAAAATGCAACAAGTAGCATTTTCGACTGTTGCGACAACTGGGATACCCAGGTTTCGCTCTTGTCCACTAAATGTAAGAAAGGATGAAACTGAGATAATCAGCTCCACCCCTAATGTTAAAAGTGATGTTTGTTTATTTTTTTAAAGTTTCTTTTATTATTTTAATTATTTTTTTAGTGTTACTAACTTTATATTCCCACCCTTTAAGAGTATTATATCCAGTAAATTTATACAATTTATCCAAAGTTGAGATATAAATAATATTTTGTTTTAATGTTTGATCTTCAGTATAAATATCAATAATATCCTTTATATTTAATTCTGTTTTTTTGATTTGTATAATAATCAACTTATCTTTATTAATAATTATTTTACTTGAAAAACTAATATATAGTGCAAATAAGCAAAACATTACAACAAATGTAATAAATATAATAGCTCCTATAATTAGATTATCTACTAAAAAACATACACAATACCAAAGTGCTATAGTAAATAGACATTCAATTATTGACAATAACTTAAACCCATTGGAAACTAAACTAATTTTTTTCATAATGCCACCTTAATCAAACAAACTTTTCCATAAATCATATACAAAATCTCTTACATGGTCAATTACCGATTTTCCATTTACATCTAATTCCATAAGCCAATTTACACCTAAACCTACTAAATAACCAACTGCTGTACCTATTGCAGTACCAACTATAGGAATTGGGATGAATGATCCTACAAATCCACCTAGTTTTGCTAATCCAATTGTTGTTAATGAATAAACTGCAGTATTTACAACAGCATTAGATATAATTCTATCAGTACTATATCCTCTGTTATAATCATTAAATGCCCCTTCACCTACTTGAATTGCGACTGTTATAGCGGCCATTATATTTCCAAATTTATTAAATGCTTTAACATCATCCGCAAAACTATTGATTGCTGCCGTTCTTTGCTTATTCCAAATTCCAATACCAATATTATTCGGTCTTACAGCATTAACAACACTAAAATATCCGCCTATATATGCTCCATTTAACATCAATTGTAGAGCCGTAGATGTGCCTTCAAATAAATTACTAAAAGTAGCCCATTCTGGATAATGACCAGTGTTGTCTTTATACATGATCGGATTATTTTTGCAGTAACAATATAAATTAAGACCATTTACTGATTCTGGATCTAGATATTCTACATCATCTGGACTTATAAATCGACATAATTCTGGTGAATAATACCTTGAGGATAACCAAAATAACGAAGTTTCGACAGGGCTATTACGAGTATCCCCATAAAAGATTAACCTATAAACTTATAGATAATCTTTATTTCTCTAAATTTTGTACCATTAATAACTTTCACATGACTTACTGTTATATGTGATATTAAATTATTAATGATTTCAGGAGTCAACTCATCAAAGTCAATATACTTTCTTGCTATTTGCTTGAATGTTTCAATATTAGCTTCCGTCTTATTCTCCTGAGTAAGTTTACTTTCAATTTCTATTAGTTGTGAGTTTAACTTCTTTTGTTCTTCTTGATACTTATCTAGCATCTTTTGATAGTTACTTCCACTTAGTTTTTCTTCTGCTAAATCTTCATATAATCTAATGATGATTGAGTCAATTGTATTAAGTCTAGTAACTATTTTATTTTTCTCACTAACTAATACTTTAATGTGTTCATCAGTATCTACTTTATTAACGATGTTATTTATAAATTCATCACTATTTAATTTTAGTGACTTCATTAGTTCCTTTAGTTTAGATTTAACTATATCATAGATTTCAAGATATCCTATTGTATTAGGTTCATCATCTAATCCATACTTTACAAAATTACCAACACATCTATATCTCCATACCATCTTACCACTTCTTCTTTTATTGTAATATAGATTTAGAGGTCTTCCACAATTTTTACATCTAAGAATTCCTTTGAAAAGATTTGGATGGTTATGTCTAGATGGACGTTGCCTATGTCTAATTAATTCTTGGACATGTTCAAAGTCACTTCTAGATATAATTGGTTCATGTGTATTTCTTACTATGATATGTTCTTCTTTAGGAACTTTTGTGCATTTCTTGGTTTTATAGTTTTTAACTTCATATTTATGATTTTCCATATCACCAACATAGACCATATCTCTTATGATTGCTCCTACAGTTACAGTGTTCCAAGATTCAATGTCATAGTTTTTAAACATTTGCCTTCTTGTTTCAGTTAACTTAGTAAATCTTAAGTCACCTTTACTAGCTTTATAAATACTTGGAGGCATAATACCCCTTTTATTAAGTTCCCTAGTAATCTTAACTACACCGATATTACTTAATGCTAAGTCAAAGATTAGTCTAACTACTTCAGCAGCCTCTTCATCTATTACTAAATGATTTTTATCATTTGGATCTTTTTTATATCCATATGGAGGTTGAGCTGCCATAAACATACCTTTTTGCATTAATAATCTTTTAGCAGTCTTTACTTTTCTTGAAGTGTCTTTAGCATACATATCATTCAAGATATTTTTAAATGGTGCGATATCGTTATTATCATAAAGTGTATCAACATTATCATTAACTGCGATATATCTAATATCATTATCTGGAAAGAATATTTCAATAAAGTAACTTGTTTGAATATGATTTCTTCCTAGTCTTGATAAATCCTTAGTTAATACTAAATTGATTTTACCATCACTAATATCTTGCATTAATCTTTTAAATGCTGGACGTTCAAAGTTAAGACCACTATAACCATCATCGATATAATAATCATAAATAGTAAACCCATGTTCTAATGCATATTTCTCTAACATCATTTTTTGAATTTTAATACTTGATGAATCACCCTCATTTCCATCGTCTAATGATAGACGACAATAAATTGCTGTGTTGTAAAGTTTATTTCGCTTCATATTTGGATACTCCTTTTTATTAAAGCAAATAACCTTTCACAAGCAAGTATATTATACCACACAATAGATTTAATTACCATCATAATGGTTAACCTCTTCTTTACTAGTTAAGTTATTTTTAATATCTTTTAAAATTAGTTTTTCAATAATGTTAGTAACTTTGTTTTCTCCTCCAACGGATTCTTTAATTACATAAATTGTTTTGTTTTTATCATCAATGATTGATGACATTTTAACTCTTTGAATATTTAATTTGTTTTTCTTCTCTATAAATTTGTCCTCCTTATTTTCTTAATATTTTTAATAAATGCAAGCTGGGTATCCCAGTTACTAAACATAGGCGAAAATCACTTTGTGATGCAGAGTGAAGCACGCCTTATCCTGTTCACGAAAATGATATATTTTAAGCATTTTAATTAATATTAATTACCATCATTAACACCTCCATCACTTGTTGTTTGAAGAGATACACAAACACATCCCTTCACTATTACTGGAGATTTTAACTCCATTTTGAGAGGGTGTTTTATGAAACTTTTTAATCTTTTTGAAAATATCCCTTCAATAGTAACGGACTTTTAGATGCTAAAGTGTCGGGGTAAAAATCAAAAATTTTTTATTTTTTTATATCTCTTCAATAGTAACGGACATTTGATATGCTAAATGCGAGGGTCCAAATTTAAAAAAATCAAATTTTAACATTAGAATTAAAAAAAGATGAAGTTTTTAAATGCTTCATCTTTTAACGTATATTCATAATATAAGCTCTTTACCCTATCGATTTAAATAATGAATATTGTGAATCCTAAACAATTATTTCCATAACTCTTCAATATCTTTAGATGCTATAAGATAACTATCTTTTCCTATAACTGTTTCTCTTGTTTCAAAATCTATCATTCCGAATATTAATGAAATATCATTGGGAACGTCACTATCGTTATCTCTATCACCAATGAATTTGACAAGATAGTTTTCTAATATATATAATCCTGCAAGAGCATTTAAAACATTTTTAAGATTTGCTTTATGATAATTGCACAATCTTTCATGTTTAACATTATTGTATGGAGTCCACCAATCTGGAGATTTATAATTAGGTTCTTTTTGCCAATTAGAAAAAGGTTGAAGTTCTAAATCCTTAAATCTTACCTTTTGAGTATTAATATTCACCCAATTTTGTAAGACTATTGGAGTGTAACCATTCTTCATATCATTTGCTGATTGATTACCTAACTCTAAACAAATACTTTTTAATATAACATCAATCTCAGAACATATTGCTTGATATTGTTTAATAAATTCATTAGAGAATGTTTTACTATTTCCACAATTGTCATGTTCAATACCATCATACAAATAATCTTCGCCAAGTTCAAAACTGACATATCTTTCTGATTGGAGAAAATCTTTTTCCAATACTAAATAATATTCCCAATGATGCTTGCAAAATTCTTTACGATTCATAAAATCCACCCCGTATATATTAATCTTTTTTTTATTCGAAATGATATAAAACTTCTTTATTATGTTTTTTAGCATATTCTATTTCTTTTTTAACAGATTCTCCAATATATCCATTAATATTAACTACATAAATACCATCACTAATATCAATTTTTTTATAGTGAGCTTTTTCTAATAAAAGTATTTCTTCATTATTCAGTTGAATATGTTTATCTATATAAACGCATTGCAAAATATTATATCCTTTTTCAATTTCTAATTGATAAGCTATTCTTTTCATTTCTTCAGCAAATTTCATGCTTCCACATATGGTATAAGTTTTCATAATGTTCTTCTCCTAATTAAATAATCTTAACTAAATCCTTACATATTTCTATAAGAGAATATCTTATACTTTTTCTATCTCGCCAACTTCTTTTATCCCATACTTCTTGAGATACGTCATCACCAGCATAAATAATTGCTCCATATTTTATATTTCTGAATTGAGCTACTGCAATACAACCTGATTGTTCCATTTCAACGATTTTAGCTCCTTCTTCTTTTCGTATCATAATCTTATCTCTTGTTTCTCTATAAAACGCATCAGTAGTCCATGTTAGCCCTTCAATATAAGGTATATTATTTTCATTCAAATATGCACAAATAATCTTTCTAACATCTTCTTGAGAATTAATAATTCTAGATGGTTTCACATAATGGTAAGAGAATCCTTCATCTCTAATAGAACCTTTTACGACTAACAATTCGCCTACTTTTATGTCTTTATCTAAAACTCCACCGCCACCGCAAAACATTACTTCAGAAATGCCAATTCCAGTTAATTCATCCATATATCCTGCACAAGCAGGACAACCTATTGTTCCATGCATAAGCAAAACATCTTCATCAATAAATTTATATAAAACTAAGTCGTTTTCTCCGCTAATTGTTAAATACTCTTTTATTTTTCCATCATCTAATAACATATTAACTGCTTCTTTAAAAAATGTAATAATCAATTTTTTAATTGGTAAAACACCATATTTCTTTTGAAGAAAATATGGATTAATTAAAGCTTCTTTATTATCATCGAACTCCAATATAGGGTAATCCTTGTTTTTTAGCATAATTTCACATCCTTTTTTATAACACATAGTCATTTATCATTTCTTTTACTTTATTAAACTTAACTTCATCATAAACATAACTATGTCTTTCTTTAACAAAGTTCTTGCTACCACGCAATTCAAAACTATATCTAGGAATTAACTGTATATGATAATGATTGTTAGGTCCATCACACATAGTACACATATATACTCTTTCACACTTATATACTTCTTTAATAATTATCATAAACTTCTTAGTAAATCTAATAATCTTCTCATTTATATAATCAGGAGCTTCACTTAAATCATGATAATGATTAATACTAGATATACACATATGACCATCAGCTCTAGGATTACCTACAAAGAAGCATTCTATATCTTCATCTTCATATATTAACTTATCGCTATTATCACCATACAAAGCACCATTATGTTTTCTATTAAAACAAGTTGGGCATATTCCTAAATCAACTAATTCACCTGGAGTTAATTTTAATAATTCTTTATCTTCCATAACTTAAAACTCCTTTCTATCAATTATAAATTTCATAATTCTTCATTTGATAACTTATTATACCATTTTTCTATTAAATAATCTATTAATATAGATTAAATGAAAAGGTGAATCTACCCGAAGGTAAACTCACCTAGTTTTGCTTGTGAAAGTAATTTGCTAATTATTTCAATATTTCATTAAATTTTTTAATAATTTTTTTCCAATCCACACTGAACCAGAATACTCTTTGATCATTAAAGTAAATTTCATTATTATTGTCATTTATTAAATAATAAACCACAAATGTATCGACTCCATTGAAAAACAACAAATCTTTTTTATTAAACTTTTCATCCGTATGACCAACAATAATTAATGTTTTTCTTTCTGTAAAGCTGTTTTTTGAATTATCATTAAATACATCCAATAAAGATTTCATATTTTCTTTATTGATTTTTTCATCATAAAAAATAACATATCTTCTTTTCATAACTTCAAAGCATTCAAAAGAACAATCTATTTTTTTAATTAACGGATACTCATTTATTAATTTATCTTTAATAACCATAATTTTTCACCTCTAAAAATGTGGATAAATTGGAACCATAGGAACAGGTATTACTGGTACAATCTTCTTCCAATCAACACTACTCCAGTCAAATTTTCTTGCAAAATTAACTATTCCTGATAGTCCAGCACCGATAGCCGTTTGTAACAAAATTTTTTGTCCATATGGTTTCATAAATACACTTAAGAATTTTTTGGGTTCAAACCAACCACTATTCGTAGGTATTAATTTTGAACCTATCCAGTTTCCTGCAAATGTAGTAATAAAATTAATACCTAGATCAGCAACTGTTTGCCATCCATTCACAGTTTCACCTCTAATAACTGTTTCAAGTGTATCAACTCCTGTTTGAACTGCAGCTCCTAACCCAGCAGCAAAAGCTAATGAAGCTCCACCAGTAAATGGAGACAAACATAACGCTAATGCATTTACACCAGAACCTAGAGCAGCACCCGCGACTCCTCGCCATAAATCACTACCTGTTTCGCCGGCAAGTGCATTAGAAGCTAATTGAGCTCCTCCTCCTATAAGTATCGCAGCTCCTACAATTCCTATAATTGCCCAAATTCCAAAGTGACCTGTAGGATCATACTTATTAACGGGATCATTTCCACAGTACGCATATAAATTTAATCCATTGATACTTTCAGGATCTAAATATTCGATTGAATCTGGTGAAATCCATCTGCATAATTCAGGCGAATAGTAACGTGAGGATACCCAAAATAACGAAGTTTCAACATCATAACAATATCCTTTATATAACAAAGCATTGTGCTCTATCAATAATTCTGATAACTGATGTAAGTTATGATTTACCGAGTATGGGTTTTCTATAGTTACTTCTCCAAAAGCTGTATAACTATATTTTACCATAACGTTACCATTCGAATCAACAATTTGATTAATATTACCTAATAAATCTCGAATATACAAATATGTTTTGCTGTTATATTCAAACCCAAATAATTGATTGTTAATGTCATATAAATAATTAATAATGACATTATCTTTTACTGATTTTATTAATAAGTCATTATTATAATAATAGTTAGTTATACTATTTTGATTAATCTTTTTTGTTCTTAAACCTAATTCATCGTATTCAAACAATAATTCGCCGTAACCAGTTAATTCTCCATTGGTCCAAACAATATTAATTTCTTCGTCACCTTTAGTGATCTTTGTCGGTCCTTCTAAACTATTATATGTGAAAGTTGTTGTTTGACCATTTTTTGTTGTACTTAATAACACATTAGAATATAATTCTTCTGAATCATTAGTAGCATAAGTAAATGTAGTCATATCATTATTTTTGATTTTTTGAATGATATTACTATTTTGGTCATATGTATATATATATTCATAATCTAAAACAAGACCCTGTTCAGAAATAACATATTTGTATTCTTTTGTTAGTCTATTTAAAAAGTCATATTCATAATTGTATTTTTCAATAATGTCACCACTACTATTTACAATTTCTTTAACGACAACATTATTAAAGTCATCATATTCATAATTAATTAATTCATTACATGGGTTATATTCTGCTGTAGGAATATAGTTTATATATTCATTTTCATAATAACGATAATGATATGTAAACTCTTTATTATTACAATTTATTCTTTTTTGTTTTAGTTTGTTGTCAGAATCAAATTCATTTGATATTGTTATTGGTAAATTATTATAAAACTCATTTAGCAAATCTTCACTTAATGTTTGATTAGTTCCATCAACATATTCTATTGAATTGAAAAATCCACTTACATTGTTAATTGGTTTTACAACATTATTAGATACTTGAATATTAGATCCAATATAACTAAAACAATCTTCTAATGAATAACTATTAGTATCACCTAAAGTAATTTCATTATTATCATTATAATCATCTAATAAATCCACTTTAATTTTAAAGTTATCATCATTTATTATTGTAATATTATACCATTCATCAAGTTTTAGATATATATCAGTATCAATAAACTCTATTGTGTTTGTTGTTCTATCATTTTTAACAACTAAAATTTCTCCCGAATCTTTTAATAAAAGTGCCCATTTTAAGACTTTATTTATATCATAATTAGATAAAATATAATTTTTTGTATTAATTTCTGGGTATTCCATAAGTTTAAAGTTTATATTTAATGCATACTTTTCTTTTAATCCAAAGTTATATCCAAGTAAAGAATATATCGAATTTTCTAATCTGCTACAATGTACATATCGCTTTATAGATGAATCATAATAAAACAAGTCTTTATCATTATTACTAGTAAAATTTTTAGATACAATATAATCTATCGGAACATTATCATTAATATATGTACCATTAAGTGGTATGAAACATGTTGTGTTCTTTTTGTTATAAATAATCGCTTGTGATGATTTATCCTCTTTAATACTATTAATGTATTTGTTTACTTCATCAATAACAACATTATCTTCTGAATTAATTAATTGCTTATTTCCAACAGATACAAACATTACATCAAAATTAAAACGCTTTTCTGTAATGTTTTCATTTTGATTTTCATCACCAATAGTAAATTTATTTAAATTTCCTAATAAATTGTTACAATTAATATCATAAGTATTTTTTTGATTATTTAACCTAACTTCTAAAATTGAAGTTGCGACTACCTCTATATACATCCATTCATCACAAATTACTTTAATATATGAATTGTATACATCATTAAGAGTTTGTAATTTAATATTGTTATTCTCATCTACAACGACTTTAACATAATTTTGACCTGTTCCTTTTAGTGTCAATAATATTGTATTAGTTGTATTTGATAAATTATTAAGTGATATTCTAAACCACATTGATATTATTTTATTATCAACAAGTTCTGACTGAAAGCTATCTTTACTATATTTTATACCTAAATATTCTTGACCATCAATTCTTTTGCTATTGATTTCATTCAAATTAATTCCTAGTCTTGAATTATTATCTTTAAATGAATATATCATTTTACCAAGAGTATCATCATAAACATAATCTACTTCATTACAATCACATGTATTACTATACATCATCTCATAGCATTTATTAGGAAACATGTAATCATTTAAATTAGAATTATTCATTTTTTCTATTAATCCATATACAGTATTAAATTTATTCTCTTGGATATTATTATAAAAAATATGTTGAACATAATTATTAGTTTTAATTTGTTCATATTTTATATTATCATTATTATCATATTGGTATTTAAAAATTGTATCATTATTTTTTATTTCTACAGGTCTATATTGATTATCATAGCTATATTCAATAGTATGAGATACATTTATGTTATTTTCATTAACTGGTGCTTCTATACTAAATAAATTACCATGAATCATCTTTGCAACTTTAGATCGTCCTATACCTAGTTGTGGTAGATAACTATATATTGTTGCTTTAGTCCCTCGCTTAACACTTGCTAATTTGTTTTCTGAGTACCATGCTTTGATCAAATCACTATTATAATTACTAATTTCTTTTATTTTATTTGATACTACATCTGATGATAAAGTATCGTTATAAACAATATCTTGCACTTCTTCATCATTTATTTTAATTAAAGTATCTCGATTATATTTATCACAATATATATCATATTTATTATTACCTGCTAGTATTGTTTGTTGATAACCATTGTAAGTATTTAATTCATTATTGATTTTATTATATTGTATAAAAGATTCATCAAGTGTATTGTTGTTACCATCTTGAACATTTTTAGTATTTGTCAATTTAATTATATCATTGTTGTTATAATCATATAATGTGCTATAAGTAATGTATTTATTATTTTTTTCTTTACTATAGTATTGTTTTGAAATTTGATTATTATCATTGTATTCAACATTCCACTCTTTATCATTTTCAATTAATTTAACAACATTATTTTTTATATTAGTATCATATATATACTGATATTCTTCTTTCAAATTTCTACTGTTAGTTTTAACTCGTCTCGAAATTCTACCTAATGAGTCATATTCTTCAATATTTTCAATTCCATTTAAATGATCAAAAACAATTTTTCTGTCAAAATTTAATTCATTTGTTATATAATCACCCGAAGAAGTTTTATAACCAATTAATCTGTTATGATCATATAAGTATTCAACAATTTTAGATGACGTTTCTAATGTTTGTACTTTAGATTCATCATCATATTTATTACTATAAACTTGTTTTGATTTGTAACAATATAAATTACCAACATATACATTTGTTACATTATTCATAATTACTTCAATTTTAACTTGACGATATCTTCTATCAGCTGTTATAACTTTATCAATTACTTGAAAATCATAATAGTGCTTAATTAATTCTTGTTCAATAATATAATTGTTTTCTTCCGTTTCAGGTGAGACAAATGTTATTTTAACTTTAACTGAACCATGATAATTTGAAAGATATTTTACAAATAATAAAACCCTCCAAGCTTCTTTTGGCATTATATTACAATTAATCTCTTTTTTTAATATTTTTTCATCAGTTAAACTATTAGATACTTTTATAATATTTTGTCCAATTAATTTAACAAACTTATCATTATTAACATTATATGTTGTTACACCTGTCCATGGATCAGTATTAGCTGTTATATTGATACTGTCTATTTCTGCAGTTTGTTCGCCATATATAATATTATTATTCATATCTAATTTAGGATAAACATATTGATTTAATTCAGTTTTAGTATTTAGTACTTCCTTTAATGTTGTGGCTAAATCATAATTATAATACAAGAATTCATTATTATCATTTTCAATTTTGATTGTACCATACCCTAACTGCGTTGTATCACCAATAGATGTAATTCTTAATTTTTTGATTTTTCCTTTAGTATACTTTATTTCATATTTATCTACGTCATATCCAGATATGTTTTCATCATCAATTATGGTATTATATTCAATACAAATATTATTTATTTTTTCTTCAAAGGTATTATTTCTAATATATACATGTTTTGTTAATATATTACCCATATAATATTTAATATTATACTCATCAATAACAACATAATAATTATCATCACATATATATTTAACTGTATCGCCTTCATTTACAATCGTTATTTCATGAATAATATTTTCATTTAATTTAAAGTAGATTTTATTATTTGAATAGTCGAACTCAACTACTCCACCAGTGTCATATTTTATTTTATATGTTGTTCCATCAGATAAAAGTATTATTTCTTTATCTTTTTCATAACATATACAATATTGTTCTAGTTCTTCACTGTAAATTACATAAGATGAATTAATAGATGTACAGTACTTTTTTCCATCAAATTCACTACAACTACCACTACCAGTATGAACATAATTCAAAGTTTCTTGTAAATAGTTTGTTATAAGCAATATTAAACCATTTAATTTAAACTCTACAAGATAATTATAATTATATGGTGTCATGTAATATAAATCTTTTATTCCTCTTAAAGAAAAAGGAATATTAGGATTATTAAATTTAAATATCTCAAAGTCATAAACAAATGCAACTTTTATATAAGAATCATATATAGTAAAATTGTGATCTTCAGATCCCAAATATTGACCTCTCCATGAATTAGTATTAATTAAAACATTATCATTTCCTAAAGTATCAAAAAGTAAGTATTTGAGTCCATATTTTGATGTTTTAAATTCAACATAAATATTATTTTTAGTATAGTTATATTTCATATAATCTAAAAGATTGATAGTCGTATCTGAAACAACTGTTACTTTTATAAAAGAGTTAAAATGAAAGTTTTTCAAAAATACTTTTGTCACATCAATATAAAAAGTATTATTGTCTCTTTCGATTGAGTCAGTACAAAATTCATCAATAATTTCATTTCCTGCCTCAACCCTTAGAATTGTATTATCAGGTAATATATTATAATTTATTGCACATAAAACTTTTGTTATTTCAATATCTTGAATATGGGATGTTTCAATGTATATTTTAAAATATTCATCTTTTGATATATCAATTGAATCCGTATATATATTTATTCGATTTGTGTCACTATAATCTATATGACAGTCTTTAATTATTAAATTTCTTATTGTGCTTAAATAAAATGACATATTATTTCCCCCCATTTGCATAATTAACTACTACATTTTTATCTAAATGTTTTTTTATTGCATTGTTTTCACACATTAGCTCCCTGTTCCCTCTACCCGATATGAAAACAACTTCTTTGGACTTAATATTATCTAGTGCATAATGGATTGCGTCTTGTCGAGATTCGATAACTTTATATTTTATTTTTCCTTTTATAAGTTCTTCTTGTTTTGTTAATAACTCTTTTAGATCATTATTGCCAGGATCATTAGCTGTTATTATTATTTCATCAGCATATTTAATAGCGTAATTATAAGCAAATCTCATATCATAGTCCATTTGGTCTATATACTTTTGTGAAGTATATTCTTCATTCCAAGTCGGAAACACATTTCCAGTTGAACCTGTAATTAATGTTATTTTAGAAATTTCATTTTTATTTCGATAATCTGCTAATACTTCTAATTGAGGAATGCTACCAGAACTAATCATTACATATCCATTCTTGTATTTAATTAACTCATCACGGCCTGGTATAGTCACATTCTTTATGAATTCTTTAAATATATGTTTGTCAAACACATTTAAAGTATCAATCAATGTAATTAAACATAATATATTTAGCCCATGAAAAGGCATATTTAAGTTTGTTTTGACTTTATATGTTTCATTTTTATTAACTACTTCAAAATCAAGTCCTGAAAATGAATGATATTTATTATTGTTTGGTTTTAAATAAAACAATACATCATTTTCATTAATATTTTTATTTTCTAAAAAATATTCGGTTGTATATGTTATTACATCGTTATCTACAATCTTATGATATAAATCGATTGTAACATCACTTACTAAACCAATTATTTTTTTATGATTTCCCTGTGTTATGAATTGTTTTTTTAAATCAACATAATTTTCAAACATTTGGTTTTCTAATGGTTCTATATTAGTTAATACTTTAATATCAAAATCAAGTTCATCACATATTCCTTTGTTTATAGTTGAATCATTAACTTCTAATATTAAGTAATCACTAGATGTATTAACAGCTTCTTCCAATGCATGGTAAAGCATAACTTCGTTATTAATTGGAACTTCTGTTGAAATATTATTTATGTATATAGATGTTGATGAATCAATCATTATGCTTGAATACAAAATTGTTTTATATCCTAGTCTTTTTAAATATTCATTTAAAAGATATGCTACAGTCGATTTACCATGACTTCCAGTAATTCCAATTATTTTGAGTTTTTCATTTTGTAAATAGTTATGTTTCTTTTTAATCTTTGTTTTATTGTTTTTATATAGTTTATTTAATAACTCATCTTTTCGCATGTTAATCTCCTGAAGGATTATATGATGATATGATTTTAAAATCAAAATCAATCATACCTATTTTATTCATTCTTGATATATCTCTATAAATATCCAATGAAATAGATAAATTTGTATTAATTAAATTAGGTATATTATATATTCGAACACGTAACACCTTTACATCATAAACTTTAAAATCGCCAATTGTTGGTAATAATAATTTAACTGGTGCATTTCTTGAATATGCGTTTTTAACATAAAACACTGCATCATTAGACTCAAAAATTACTGGTATGTCAATATAGTCTACTAGCGTATTTATTATGTATTCACGGTTTGTTTTTAATACAAATGTCTTTTTTTCAGCAATTAATGTTGTTGATTCCATCGGAACATAAGTAATAGATTTTAATGTGTCTTCAGTTACCCACTTATTAAAATACTCATATGTTTTTTCTAAATACTCTGTTCCACCTATTTGGATATTTTTTAATTCTGAATTATTATATTTACAAAGTATCATTTTATCATTTTTAACTTGATAATTTTGTAATATAATTTGTTCACCATCTTTAAATGTAATTTTTGAATAATTTTCTTTGTTTTGCATGTTACCTCCTACAATTATAATTTATTTGTTTTAATTAACTACTTTTATATTACATAACCCACCTCCTAAAAAAGAGGACTTTCTGGGTAGAAAGTCCTCTTATTATTTCCTATATAAATAAAATCAAACACATATTCCACCTAACTTAATTATATATCATTAGGAAAAATATGTCAACTTATAAGCTTTTGTTATATTACTTCTATTTGACACATCTTCATAGTGTTAAGTGCATCAAGATGTGACTTTGGTGTAACACCTGCACAACATGAACTATCAACAACAATTTTCTTAGTTGGAAATGTTGCTTTTGTAAGTAGTACGTTACTTACAACACAGATGTCTGTACAAAGACCAACAAAATGAATTTCATCAAAATCAATTGTTTTTAAATAATCAATCAAATTAACTGAACCAAATGTTTCTTTTTCAAACACTAATTTATCTTGTAAATAAATATCATTTGGTATATCCCATCCATTTGTTCCTTTAATACAATGTTTAACTGGAAGTTTAATTCCTTCTGGTGTTGTTAAATAGTCTTCATAATGTGTATCTTTTGTATAAACAATTAAGTCATTATTATTTTCAAACTCTTTAATTTTATTAATTACATTTGGTACAATTTGAACTGCTTCTTTTGTGCCTAAAGATCCATCAATAAAATCATTTTGCATATCAACAACAACTAATACTTTCAATTTATTTGCCTTCAATCTTTACTCTGTAATTTACACTTTCTTTTAAGTGCGATAAATACACTTCGTCTTTACACATTGTTTTGCCTTCAACATCTGATAATTTCGCTACTGGCTTACCATTAACGTATTGAAGTTTAATGACAATATTAAGAGGTGTTGCAAAAGTATCATTAGAACAGTAAGTTCCAATACCAAAAGTAACTTTACATTTACCTTTAAAATATTGATAAATTTGTTCTGCTTTATCAAAATCTAAACTATCACTAAATAAAAGGGTTTTATTCTTAGGATCGATTCCAAGCTTTTTATAATGAGCTAAAATTTTATCACCCCAAATAAATGGATCACCTGAATCATGTCTTAAACCACTATAAGTAGAAGCTTGTAAATAGTCAAAATCTAATAAGAATAAATCAGTAGTTAATGTATCCGTTAGGGCTGTTCCATTATCTCCGTTATATTCATTAAACCAGTCTTTCATTGCGTAATAGTTAGTATAAGCAAGAGGTATTTTAGAAATACCTTGATACATTTGAACAAACTCATGAGCATATGTACCAATAGGTTTAATATTATGTTTCATCGCAAGATATACATTCGATGTTCCAACACAATATCCTGTTTCATTAAATCTTTTTACTACTGTATCCTGCCACTTTCTTGATAGTCTTCTACGACATCCAAATTCAGCAAATTTAAAATTATATTTACCGTTTTTAAAATCTTCAATTTTTTGATTTAATCTTTCTTCTGCAGATTTTAATAATTCATCATAATCATAAGTAAATCTAAAATAAACTTCATTTACAATTTCTAATAAATATATTTCAAATTGCATTGCACTAAATAAAGGTCCATTAACATTAATAAATAATTCACCATCTTCACTTAGTGATGTTTTGACATAATCTCTTAATGGATGCCAAAGTCTTAAGAATTCTACATAGTCATCTTTGATAAAACGAATACTTCTTAAGTAATCTAGTTCAACTTTCGTAAATTTTAATGTACATAAATAATCAATTTGTTCATTAATTTCATCTAACATTTCTTTAGTAAATTTGACATCTTCATTACGACATTTAAAATCATACTCACCAATTAAGTCAGTATGTTTATGAAACATTACTTGATTCATATTAAATTTATATAAATCTGTGTCTAATAGTGATTTTACAATTGGTTCTAATTTCATAATTATTTACCTCTTATTTTTATTAATATTTCTATTAATTTTATTTTATCAAAAAATAGTGATAAATTCAAGAAAAAATACTTATTACATATATATTATCTAGTTTAATAAAAAGAGAACTTTCATTAGAAAGTTCTCTTTCATTATCTTATTTTGTATATTGGCCAGGAACCATTGTTGCAAGAGTAACTGTTTCAACTGAAGTTCCATTGTTAATTCTTACTTCATAAGTGACAACTTTACTATATTCGGGTTGAGCAATTATTCTACCAAATTCATTTACAATTTCTCCACCATCTTTAACAATTAATTCAAATGTTGAATTCTTGTATGTAGTTAGAGCTTCGTATTCTGCTTGAACAAGGTCAATAAATTCCCACCAAATTTCTAGATCATTTTCAAGTAATGGTTGTGGACAATCTTTTGCAGCAAAGAAATGGTGACCAACAACTCTTGTAATATCTAAATTAAATTTAATCATTAATTGTGCAACAAGTTTCGCAGTTACTTGCCATGTATACCATAGGTCTGATCCTTCATCAACTGCAGATTCGATACCAATACCATGTTTGTTACCACCACGTGAACAAATTCGACCTTCATATACATTTGAGTAACACCACCAAGTAGTTCCCATATAGTATTCACCATTAACTACTTTAAATGCGAAACCTTGGTCATTTAACCATTTTTCATCTGTTACATAACCTTCATTTCCACGTTGATCTTTATATGGAACTTGAATAGAAGTTTCTTCACCATTGATTGTAAATTTAGCATTCTTAGAAATTCCCCAAACAGGCCACTTAGGATCTGATTCATTGTATTTAACGCCAGTTGGATTCCATTCAAATGTTGAACTTGCACCATCACCAGCATGCCATCCACGGTCAGTTAAATTAAGTGTTTGGAAAATACCATCATTACCAGTACAGAAGTGTGCTGATACACCCTCTGCTCTAGAGAAATATGCTGCAGTAGCTGCAGCATCTGATCCTACAGTCATACCAGCAGTATAGTGAACTACTACGAACTCAACTCCATTAATACCTGTTGAATATTGACCATTAGCAACACAAGCTGCTAAATAATCATCTTGCCAAACAGCATCATAATTAAAGATCATTTTATTAATACTTCCAAAGATATCAGCATAATATACAGGAGTACCTGCACCAATACCTAAATCATATCTTGTAAAAATATTACTTTCATGTGAATCAACCATAAATTGTTGTGCTGCACTTAAATTAGTTGGTAATACAGTTACAACAAAATCAAAGTAAATATTTGCATCACTTTCTAGTTGTACTCTAATAGTAGCAACACCTTGAGATTTTGCAGTAACTAAACCTGTTGTATCAACTTCAGCAATATCTAAATTTAAGCTTGAGAATACTAGATTTGGTTTAGAACCATCACGTTTAATGTACTCAGCATTTAACTTAATTTTTTCACCAACATTAGCATAAGATGTAGACTCATAACTTACATCAAAATAATCAGGACTAGTTACATTAATAGTTACTGTATCAGTTACACCACTTGGAGAAAGTGATTTAATTGTAATTGTAACAGTTCCGTTTGCTAATGTTTCAATTAATCCTTTATCATTTACAATAGCGATACTAGCATCACTTGTATAGAATTCAACTTCTTTAATAGCAGCGTTTGTTGGATTTAATTCCCATGTTAATTGATAAGTTTCAAAACGATCTAATCCTTCTACTTTATTTGTAATTAAAATACTTT
This sequence comes from Bacilli bacterium, assembly GCA_045123185.1. Classification (GTDB taxonomy): domain Bacteria; phylum Bacillota_I; class Bacilli_A; order ML615J-28; family CAG-313; genus UBA1231. Next base: position 59,956 of record JBGVIL010000020.1, read on the forward strand.
GTACTGGAACTTCTTCTTCCCATTTTGCGTATAAAGTTACTTTACTAGAAAGTTCAGTTACAGGATTACCTGTAAATTCTGGATTATCATACCAACCTTTAAATACATAGTAAATTCTAATTGGTGTTTTTAATTCAGTGCCTTCTAAAATATCAAATGTAGCTTGTGATTTTTCACTCAAAGTTGTCCAGAATCCATTTGCAGCAGCTTCTACTGTAAAGTCCTCAGATACTGGATAACTTGAACGATGTTCTTCAAATAAGAATGCACCTAGTGAGTATCTCCAAAATGCTTCATTACCTTGACTTAAATAACTCTTAGATGAACTGTTTGAAGTTACATTAATAATATAGTCTTTTAACCAAGCCCATTTTGGACCATAAGTTGGATCACTAAAGATGCCGTAGATTGCTGTGAATTTATTTGCAAAACCAACTTGAGTTGTACCTGCTCCTTGAACCATACCATCAGGTCTTAAACCAGTTTTACAACCCCAAGCCATTGCATCATTTAAGAAATCTTCAACCATTTCATCACGAGTTGAATATTGCCAGTTACCACCATTTAAATTATATGTAACTTTTTGTGCTTCTTTTGTCCATTTTGCATATAAAGTAACATCTGTAATTACAGTTGTTGCAATTTTATTTAAAGCTGTACCTGTAAATTCAGCGTTTGTATACCAACCAGCAAATTCATATCCTTCTTTAGTTGGAGTTGGTAAAGTTGTTCCAACACCTACTTTAAAATTAGTTGGATATGTTTCTAATAACATACCATCATTTAAGTAATATGAAATAGTCTTAATTTGACCTTCCCATTTTGCGGTAAATGTTAAATTTTTCGCTGGCATTCTTTCTGGAATTTCTGCATTCCAACCAACAAAAATATAGCCATCTCTTGTTGGATCTTTAGGCGCAGTAACAATCGCACCATATTCGTAAGTTAAATTATCAATTTTAGTACCGGCACCTGTATTAAATTTAATAGTAAATGTTTTTACTTCCCAAATAGCTTTGACAGCTAAATCATGTTCAGGCATAACTTCAGGAACTGCCGGTTCCCAACCTTTAAAAGTAAAACCTTCTTTAGTAGGCGAATTTGGAACAATAATTGTTTCACCAGCTTCAAGCATTACATCATCAATAATATAACCACCATCTGTATCAAATGACAATGTGTATTTAGTTGGTTCTGGTTCTAATTCGCCACATTCACATTTTCCATCAATAAATTCATGAGTGTGTTCTTCCCATCTTGCAGTTAATGTTAAATCTTTTGATACTTCATCATTTTCAAAGTCCCATAGATTTTCACCATTATACCAACCTAGAAATACAAATCCAGAATGTTCATGAAGTTTTGGTTCTTCTACTAATTCACCATTAAGAACTTCAACACTTTCAAGTTCGCATTCCATTTCACATTCAAACGAAACAGTAAATTTTTCTTCTTTATTATCAGGTGTTTGTTGAAAATTACATCCAACAACTACAAATAAAAATAAAGAAGTAATTAAAAATAAAGATATTTTTTTAAGCATCGTTTCCTCCTTGCTTTTATATTCATTTATATTTTAACATATATATGTTACATTTGCAAATAAAAATGTTATCGTTTTCATAAACAAAAATAAGAGTGATTAAAATCACTCTTATTTTATTATTCTTTCGTTAATACTGTAATATTTTCAACATGATTAGTATGTGGGAACATATCAACTGGTTGAACGTAGTTTGGTGTATATCCGAGATTTGTTAAATATTTCATGTCTCTAGCAAGTGTTGCTGGATCACATGATATATATAAAATCTTCTTAATATCCATTTCATTAATTGTGTCCATAAAGATTGTGTCTAATCCTTTTCTTGGAGGATCAACAATTACTGCATCGATTTGTAGACCAAGTTTTTTCCATTTAACAATTTGTTCTGATGCGTTACCTACAACAAACTCAATGTTTTTAACATTATTTGCTTTAGCGTTATCTTTAGCGTTTTTAATAGCTTCTTTAACGATTTCAACTGAATATACATGATTTACTTTAGAAGATGCACAAATACCAATTGTACCAATTCCACAATAAGCATCAATGATATTATCAGTTGGTTTAAATTTAGCCATTTCGATTGCTTTTGAATATAAAAGTTCAGTAGTTTGTTGATTAACTTGATAAAAAGATGTTGTTCCTATTTTAAATTTGTAACCTAATAAAACATCTTCAATATAATCATTGCCATATAAGTTAATAGTTTCTTCACCCAAAATTACATTAGTTTGAGCACTATTAATATTTTGCATGATTGATGTTATTTTTGGATGTCTGTTAACTAATTTTTTAACAAATTCATCAATATTTCGAATATCTTTCTTTAGTGTTACTAATACAACCATTATTTGATTTGTAACTTTACTTTCACGTACAAGTACGTGTCTAATATCACCTGTGTGTTTTTCTTCGTTATATCCTCTTATTTTAAATTCATTACATAAGTTTCGAATAAACCTTACAATTTCTGTCATTTCATCACTTTGGATATAACATGATTCTAATGGAATAATATCATGAGAAGCATTTTTATAAAAGCCACATACAGTTTTATTATTTTTTGAACCAAATGGGATTTGGACTTTATTACGGTATTTGTCTTGATTAACTGAACCAATAACATTTTTTATTTTTAAATCTTTAAACCCACCAATCTTTTCCATTGTTTGTTTTACCATACTTTTTTTGAAAGCCAGTTGACCTTCATATGATAAATGCATTAGGTGACAACCACCACAATTTTCATAAATTGGACACATTGGTTCTACACGATATTTAGAGGTTTTATCTTTAAATAGTTTTATTATTTTACCATTACCTAAAGTTTTCTTTAAACTTGTAATTTCAATAATACCTTCTTCACTAGAAATTGCATTATTAACAAAGATTGGAAAGTTTTCAGCAAGACTATCGTTTTTTAACATTCCATTAATCTTGCAAACACCTTTACCATCATGCGTCATTGATACAAATTTAACTTTAAACTTTTCACCGACTTGAATCTTTTTTACAAATTCTTCCATAGATACCTACTTGATTTTGGCCTTATCTTCACTAATTATTTGAGCAACTCTTGTTGATGCGGCTGCTGCAATAGATCCAACAATATCATCTAAGAAAGTATGACACATTCCGTTTAAGTCTTTTCCTTCTTCATTTAGACGGTGAACAACACTTGGTTTGTTTACATCAATATCACCAAAGTTTGTTTGACCAATTGAACCATATAATCTTGCAATATCAATACCTAATATTTCATCAATACCAAATACACCTAAGTCATGTCTAATAATATCTTGAATTGGACCTTGAAGTAATCCTTCTTCAGCTAAACGATCAATTTCTACACCAAGTTGTAAAATGTGGAAAACATCACGAAGTGATAAAATCTTTTCAACACTTTCTATACAATCAGAATATTTAACATTATCAGAATATTTAGCTTGTTGATTGTAGGCAATGTCTGCGATATCTTCTAATGTAACACCACGTTTTTTTAGTGTTTCAGTGTTTAAATCTAACATTTCTTTTCTTGAATAATATAATTTAACTTCTTTCATAAAATTACTCTTTTCTATATTTCTTTAATCCACCGTTAATAAAATCAACAGCTTTCATTCTTTTCTTACCAACTGGTTGAACTTCATATATATCAATTGTAGTATTATTACCACAAGCCATTGTGAAATACTTCTTACTTACACTTACAATTTCACCAGGATTTAAGTTGTGAGATATAGTTCCAACTTTTAAATCATAAACTTTAATTCGGTCATTTGGATCATTAAATCCATTAAAGTAAAAATACATTCCAGGTTCATCAAGAAGTGCTCTTAGTGTTCTTTCAATAACGATAGCTTCTTTTTCAAAATCAATTTCTTCTTCTGTACTTTCAATATTGTATGAGAAAGTTGCCTCTTCATCATTTTGTTTAATTGGAGTAATTTTACCATCAATTAGTAATGGTATTGTTTCCATTAACAAATCACGACCTAATAGACTCATCTTATTAAACAAAGTTGTCGAAGTATCATTATCTAAGATTTCTAATTCTTTTTGAGCTAAGATATCACCTGCGTCCATTTTCTTAGCCATATACATAATCGTAATACCAGTTACTTTATCACCATTCATAATAGCTCTTTGAATTGGTGCACCACCTCGATGTTTTGGTAAAAGTGACCCATGAACATTAATGCTTTTAAAACGGGGTGCATTTAAAAGTTTCATACCAACAATTTGACCATATGCAGCAGTAACAATTAAATCTGGATTTAACGCAAGTATATCTTCATAATCTTCTCTAATTTTAATTGGCTGAATTACTTTTAATCCTTTTTCTAACGCATACTTTTTAACAGGACTCATTTGTAGTTCTTTTTTTCTACCTACTAATTTATCGGGTTGAGTAACAACACCGACTACTTCATATGTATTATATAAAGCATCCAGGATTGGAACACTAAATTCAGGTGTTCCCATAAATACAATTTTTAACATCTTATCACCTAATTAATGGCTTTTGAATATCTATCAAATATAACCATTGTATCTTTCTTTTGAAACATTTCATATATATGCATATAGATCTTTTTAATATTTGGATCTTTATGTTTAACAATTAACTGAACCTTTTTTTCTTTATAATTATAACTAGGTCCAATAACTAAAATATTAGGATTAATATTTTGAATTGTTTTCTTAATATTATTTGCTGTAATAAATACTTCTTTAAAATCTCCTTTAACAAGTATTCTATTTACTTCATAAAGAGGTTCTACTTGTAAGCTTTCTCTAATTTTTAATTCTTCATAAAAGTATTCATCATAATCATTTAAAATAAAGTTTTTTAAAACAATATTCTTTGTGTTGCTTGTTTGAATAATCATTGAACCACGATTAAGTAGTTTTTTAGCATGTTGTAACATACTATAAGCTAAGTGATTCGCAATATAAGATGGTGTATTTAACACTACATCTAAATTAATAATACCAACAACTGTTAAATTTTTTACATCAATTGATCTTGAGAAAGTATCACTAGTAATTAAAATATCTAATTCATTTTGATTAAAATTATCAATTACTTCTTCTAGTTCTTCAAGTTTTGATTCATTTAATACTTTAACTTTTGCTGTATCAAATAAACTTATAACCGTTTCTTCTAGTTTTTCCATACCAATTCCATCATATGATAATTTATTTGTTTTACAAACAGGACAAACTTTTGGCTCAGGTGTTTTACGGTAACATACTGGACAATATAGTTCATGTTTATCTTTATGATATTGGAATGGTACTTTACAACTATAACATTTTAATGTTGTGCCACAACTTCGACAAGTAACACTAGTTGAATAACCTTTATTATTTAAAATAAGAATTGTTTTTTCACCTTTTTTTAAAGCTTCACTTATTTTCATATAAAGTGTTGGACTAATGATTGTTGATTTGTGTTCTCTAACAAGCGTTGTTAAGTTTACTACTTCATAATTAATATTATCATCAACTTTATTTGATAAAAGCGTAATGTGACCTAACATTGCTTCTTTATAAGTATTAAGAAGTGGAGCTGTGCTATCTAGTACGAGTTTTACATCTAAATTATTTATTTGTTTTTGTAATTTAATAAAGTCTTGCATTACTAAGTTTAAATCATATCTTGGAGATTGATCATTACGGTAATTTGATGACTCTTGATCTAACATAATAATTGTTTGGATATTTGGATAGTTCCATAAACTAAATGCCGGAGTTGAGACATAAACTTGGTATTTATCTAGTTCATAAAAGTAATCATAAATAGCCGAATCAGTTAGATTAGAATTTAAACAAGCTACTTTAATTTTTAAAAGTTTTCTAATTTTTGAAGCAATTTCATAACTTTGTAAAATATCACTACATAAAATTAATGTATTAACTTTTTTGTTTAAATTGTCATTTATTATCTTAATAATAAATTCTAGTTCTTCATCTTTACTTGAAGGCATATATAATAACATATTAGATTCATTATATTTAATCATATAATTATCAACAACAGCTGATGTTTTAAAATCTTTTACATGATATTCTACCATTTGTTGTTTAGTTCTTGAGTATGGTTCATATAATTCCTTTAAATAACCTTCTTTAACCATTTTAGTTATTAAATATTTTGATACACCTATCATTGATTCTAAGTCTTCGTATGGTAAACCTTTTGAATATTCTTTTAATAAGTGTAAAACTTCTTTTCTCATTTCTGACTTTTGACTCATTAAATGTAGTTCAAATTCATCATAATATACTGAATACTTTTTTATCCACTTTGGTTGTTTTTTTTGAACTGCGTCATATCTAATAACAATGTCACCACAATTTATTGCAGTTTTAATTTGTCTATCAAAGTCTTTAAACTTAGGTGTAACTTTAACAAGTCTTTCACCATTAAATAAATTAAGAAGATTTGCGTCTAAATTAGAACCATTTATAACTTCATAATATTTAATTGTTTGAAGTCTTAAACCTTCTGGTATCATTAGATTTAAGATTCTAGACATTGGACTTATTGTTTCAAGTTTAATGTTTTTAGCAAGTTCTATTTGAACTTGAGTAAGAATTGGTGTTTCGTCTAAAACTTCCAAAATCGGCTTAATTTCGCCTAAATATGCAGTTTTATCACTAATATCTAAAACAATACCAAGAGTAGGACGATTTCCCATACCAAATGGTACTTTAACTCTTGTGCCAATTAAAACATTCATTTTATCAGGAATGACATAATCAAACTGACAATCAACTTGTGATGATGGGTTATCAATAATAACGTTTGCGAATAGCATAGTAGTCACTCCTTTCATACTAATTTATTATAACATATTTTTTTTAATTGTGAAGAGAATTTAAGAAATAAACTAAGTTATATTAAAATTTATCAAATTTAAAAATAAAAAAGTTAACAATGTACAAATTAAATTGTTAACTTCTATTTTATATTATAATAATCAAAATTGTCTATTTATTTTAACAAACAAATCAGCATTTTCTAATATTGAATTATCAACTTCTATGATAAAAAAATGATATGTTAAGACTGTAAGTACGCCATATCCTGCAAAAGTAACAGAAATAGTCATAGTATTGTTTTCTACTACTTTGACAACTTCTTCAAAAAACATTGATGAACCAGTTACACCAATAAATAAAATTAATGATTTATTTTCAAAATCGTACGTTCTGTAATAGTCAAAGTATTCATTAAAATAACTATGTTTAATTAATCTTTGCCAAGTATCTATAATAATTGGATCGTCATAACCTGAAATATCTGTTAAATTTGTAGAAACAAAATACTTATACTCTGGAACATCATATTGATTAGTAATATTAACATCATTATGAACGACTTCAATATTATTCGCCATATTTAATATTTTATTATCAACCTCTATTATACATATATAACCAGTTTCATCTTTATATGTTTCCAAGCTATTTACATTTATTATTAAATTATTGCCTTCAACAATTGTATTAATAAAAATATCATTCTCTTTACTTTTAGCATTTAGATAAAGTATGATTATGCTATTTAATTGAAAAAATTCTTCAGTATATTTCAAATTTCTAATATTTTTATATTCATCCAATGAATGTTCTGAAATATACTCATGATATTCATCATAAGTTCTTGTACATTGAACCATTCCGTTATAATAACCATATCTACCATGAATATTTTGAACATGTGTTGTTGTATCATCAATATTGTTTTTTATTTCAATATCGTTTAAAATTATTTGAATATTATTAAATTTATCTATATAACGATTGTCAAATTCTATCAAAAATAACATTGTAGAATTATATTTTGAATTACTATTATTTGTTTCAAAATCAAGAACTAAAGTGTTATTTTCAATTTTAAAGTATCGATATTCACAATTATCTGTACTAACTTTTGATAAGTAAACAACTACCAAAAAATTATTTTCAAAATATTCTAATTCATATTCGTTTGGTAATTGATTTGCTAAAATAAAATTGCTATATGTTCCATGTGATAAAATAACTTCTGTTGATCCATTAAGTTCTTCGTTATAAGTTACATTATATGATTTATGTTCAAAAATTCTACTATTACTACATGAAGACAATACACCAACTAAAATCATAAGTAAATAGAATTTCATTAACTTTTTCATTATCTATTTTACCTCCGGATTATTCAAATCATAAAATAACAATGTTCCTTGTAAATAAGAATTAACATCTTCATTTACCAAGACAATTACACCGTTTGAGAGTATATAACTTCCATTCTTTGATCTTAATGTTATTTCATTCATAATACCAATTCCACTACTAAATCCTATTTCTGCTAAACCATTACATAATATGCATTTGTTAGTACCCTGAATGACAGCATGACCTTCCGTTTGAAATATATTACAACAACACAATTTTTTATGCATTCTGTTATTGTTCCATAAATATCTACAACAGTATTCATGATTGTGCAATTGAACATTCATTTCTATATAATTATTTTGTACATTATTATCAGAATATACTATTATATAATATGTACCCAAAGACAAATTTAAATATATTTTAGTAAGATTGCTAACGCTATTTGTATGAGTATGTATATCAATTAAGTTTAAATTTTCATCCAAAATAAACACATTTATATTTAAATCACTTGTTATTAGAATATCATATAAATTTAAATTATTCACATTTATTTTTAAAATTTTATTTTTATCATGAAAATTAGAACCATTATTTTCTATTACAGTTTCGTAATATAAATTTTCATTAAGTATAAAAGAGTTATTACTTATGTTTTGTTCTAATAATGCTTTAACGCTTCCAAGAATATTAATTTTTTTTACGTTCATTGATTCAGAATTTAAATCCAAATTATTTAAAGTCATCTCATGATCAATAGCGTTATCTAATATTAAATTTTTTAAATCATGAATAGAAAGATTAGAGTTTATCGACATTAACATCGCACATAAACCAGTAACAATTGGTGCAGCCATTGATGTTCCACTTTTATATGAATAACTGTCCGAATTTGTACTATAAACATTTTCTCCAATTGCATATATATCTACATTTTGTTGCCCATAATTTGAAGAATAATTTCCTAATAATTGATTATCGATATTATTATTTACCCATCTTGAACCATCCCTAGCAATAGCACCAACACATATTATATTATTTAAATTTAAACAGGCTGGATAAAATAGTTGTGTATCTATATTATATCCGTTATTTCCTGATGAACAAATAAAAATACCATTATATTCTGATATAACTTCTTCTAGTAAACGGTAATCTATATACTCTTTAAGCCATCCACCACTAAAATTTAATATTTTAATTTTTTTAAATTCTGCGTACTTTATTGCTGATATAAAATAGGAAGAATCAATTTCTCTATTATTTGTAACTTTTAAAGAAACAAGTTGAATATTAGGAGTGATTCCAGAGGTGTGATTATTTTCATTGTAATCAGCAGCAATTATTCCCGCAACATGAGTACCATGACCATATGTATCAATCAACGCTGTTGAATCTTCTGAATTACTAACAGTAAAATCTTTGCTCAGTTGAGTATCAATTGAATTTGTTAATTTTGGATGACTACCATTAATTCCTGAATCTATTATTCCAACTTTTACTTCTGATGATCCAGTGGTTATATTCCAACATTGAATAAGATTTAATTCATCAATAAACCATTGTCCGTCATTTGTACCTATTGTAGGCATATTTGGATCAATTTGATTGTTTAAAATGTAGTTTGGTTCCGAATATAAAACATCTGATCTATTATTTAATTTTTCAATAGCTTCTATTACATAGCTTTTAGATGAGTTTTCTAATTCAATACATAAAATTCTATTACATTTTTCATCCCTTTTTTCAGAATCATAACTTATTTCAGTCACATTATTACAATCTATTTCATTAAAATCATATTCAGTATAAGTTTTATAATTAATTAAGGGATCATTTTTTAATACAACAATTACTTTATCATCAGCAAAATTTATATTATTAATATTAGATTTTAAATAAGATAAATTTGATTGTTGAAAAGAAGTAATACTGTTCAAATTAATTATTAACAAACAAAATAAAACTATTAAAAATATTTTTTTTATCATATATATTTCCTTTTAATTTTTCAGTACTGCCTTTAATTGTACAATACAAAAATATTATTAATTACTTATCTTTACTTTATATGTCGTAACATCAGTTACTTTTTCTCCATCAATATGAAGAGTAAGAGGAATGTTACTTGTTACTTCAATTGTTTTACCAGTATAAACAATAAATGATTCAGTATTTTCTAAATGATTCTTTTTAAAGATTTTAGAAAATAATTTTAGTGCTTTTAACTTAGATTTTTGTGTAAAAACAATTAAAGAAACATCACCAGTAGTTCTGTCTTGTAATGGCGATAGCATCATTCCACTACCGTTGTATCTACCTTTCATACAAGACGCAAACCATACATTTGAATGAACATATGTTTTTCCATCAACAATAATTGTGGTATTAAAAGGTTTAGTTTTTAAAATACCTCGTTTTCCAATTTTTTTATAATCAACTTTTTTATTTTCTTTTTTTAGTTTATCTTCCATTAAACAACAATATCCGTCTAAACCAAAACCAATACCATTAATAAAATATTTATCTAATTCTTTAACTTCAACTTTTGGAAGATTATTAATATATGGATTTAATAATACTTCATCATCATACTTTTCAATATCATTAATAAAGTCATTCGCATGACCATTTGTTCTTAAATACACATTGTTTTTAAGTAAAATATCATCAATTGCGTTAACAAAATAATTTACTGTTCCATCTCCACCAACTAGCACAATTTCATCATCTTCTTTTAAAGAGGAAACAAATTCTTCATGATTGAATACATCAGTTTCAATAACTTCACATGTAGTAGGATCTAACTTATCTAGAAATTCTGGTCTATTTTTATTTTTTGATAATGGGTTATATAAATAGTACTTCATATTTTTCTCCTTCTTACATACCATCTTGCATTATTATACCACTTTATTATGTTGTTTTACAAGAAAAATATATATTTAACAAAAAAGGGTCAGTATACTGACCCTTAATTATTATTCTTCATTTTTTGGAAAACGAACTTTTCCAGAATATGTAGTATGTAATAATTCATGTGCTTTATGAGAATTTGGTTTACCTAAATATTCTTTGTATAAAGCTTGAATTTGTGTGTTATTGTGAGATTGACGTAAAGCTTGTCTTTCATCTTCAGAATATAAAGCTTGTGCACGTAATTCTTTGTAAGTATCTAAGATGTTAGTATCTTCATTTGGTAAGAACATTGGTTTAACAAATGGTTGTCCACCACCATTGATACATCCACCAGGACAACCCATGATTTCGATAAATGTATATGGACTATTTCCTTCACGGATTTGGTCTAATAATACTTTAGCGTTTTTCATACCACTAGCGATTGCAACTTTTAATTCTTTACCAGCAATTTCAAGACTAGCTTCTTTTAATCCTTTCATACCACGAACAGCTTCGAATTTGATAGCTTCGTGTTCTTTACCAGTTAGTACATAGTATGCAGTTCTTAAAGCTGCTTCCATAACACCACCAGTAGTACCGAAGATTACACCAGCACCTGTGTATTCACCCATAATGTCTTGGTCAAATTCTTCATCAGGAAGTTTGTTGAAGTTAATACCAGAACGTTTGATAAGTTTAGCAAGTTCACGAGTAGTTAAAACTGCATCAACATCTCTGATTCCATCAACTTCCATTTCTTTACGATCTTTTTCATATTTTTTAGCTGTACAAGGCATGATTGATACAACGAAAATATTCTTTGGATCAATACCTTGTTTTTCAGCAAAGTATGATTTAATAATAGCACCTTGCATTTGGTGAGGAGATTTACAACTTGATAAGTGGTCTAATTGATCTGCATAATAGTATTCAGCATAGTTAACCCAACCTGGTGAACAAGAAGTGATCATTGGTAATACACCATTGTTTTCAATTCTTGATAAAAGTTCAGTTGCTTCTTCCATGATTGTTAAGTCAGCAGCGAAGTTAGTATCATAAACTCTGTCGAATCCAAGTCTCTTTAATGCTGCAACCATTTTACCAGTTACAGGAGTACCAATCTTCATACCGAATTCTTCACCTAAAGCAGCACGAACAGCTGGAGCTGTTTGAACAACTAAATATTTACCAGCTTTTTTAGCTTCGTCAATTAAGCTAATTTCTGATTTTTCCATTAGTGCACCTGTTGGACAAACGTTAACACATTGACCACATAAGATACATGGAGATTCACCGAATGAACGGTTTTCAGCTGGAGATACGATAGTATTGAAACCACGTTTTTCAAATCCTAAAATACCAGTTCCGTGAGCAGATACGCATCTTGCAACACATCTACCACAAAGGATACATTTAGAAGTATCACGAATGATTGATGGAGTTAATTGATCAATTGTAACTGGTGTTTTAGCACCTTGGAATTTACCTTCTCTTGCACCAGTGATTTGGGCAACGTATAGTAATTCACAGTGACCGTTTTTGTCACATTGTTGACAGTTTTGATTATGGTTAGAAAGTAATAATTCAACACTTGCACGACGAGCTGCAGTTGCTTTTGGAGTAGAAATTTTAATTTCCATTCCTTCTGCTACAGGATATACACAAGATGCAACAAGTCCTCTTGCACCTGTAACTTCAACTAAACATACACGACAAGATGCTAAACTACATTCACCATGATTAAAAGCACAAAGAGATGGAATTTCATAACCACATTCTCTTGCGGCTTCAAGAATTGTTAAGCCTTCTTCAACTTGATAAGAATGACCTTCGATTTTAATATTTACTAATGCCATATTATGATTCCTCCCTTATTATTTCTTAATGATTGCTTTAAATCTACATGCTGATTCACATAGACCACACTTGATACACTTGTTTTGATCGATAACATATACTTCTTTACCAGGTGTTCCTGAAATAGCTCCTACTGGACAGTTACGAGCACATAATGAACATTTCTTACAAAGTTCTGGAACAACATAGTATTGAGTTAGTTTCTTACAAATATGTGCAGGACAAGTTTTATCAACGATGTGTGCAATATATTCATCTTTAAATTGTTTCATTGTAGATACAACTGGGTTAGCAGCAGTTTGTCCTAAACCACATAATGAGTTAGCTTGAACTGTGTATGATAATTCTTCAAGTTCAGCTAAGTCTTCCATAGTACCTTTACCTTCAGTAATCTTATCTAAGATTTCTAACATACGTTTAGTACCGATACGACATGGAGAACATTTACCACATGATTCATCACAAATAAATTCCATATAGAATTTAGCAACGTCAACCATACAGTTGTCTTCATCCATTACGATAGCTCCACCAGAACCCATCATTGAGCCAAGTGCCACTAAGTTATCATAATCGATTGGAGTATCTAAGTCTTTTGCTGTTAAGCATCCACCTGATGGACCACCAGTTTGAATAGCTTTAAATTGTTTACCATTTGGAATACCTCCACCGATATCATAGATTAATTCGCGAAGAGTTGTTCCCATTGGAATTTCAACAAGACCTACGTTATTAACTTTACCACCAAGGGCAAATACTTTTGTACCTTTAGATTTTTCAGTACCAACAGATGCAAATTCTTCTGCACCATTTCTTAAGATGTAAGGAACACAAGCAAGTGTTTCTACGTTATTGATAATTGTTGGTTGTCCCCATAAACCTTTAACAGCTGGGAATGGTGGACGAGGACGAGGCATACCACGTTTACCTTCAATTGAGTTTAATAATGCTGTTTCTTCACCACAAACGAATGCACCAGCACCTAAACGAATATGAACGTCGAAGTTGAATCCTGATCCTAAAATATTTTCACCAAGTAGACCTAATTCTCTAGCTTGTTTGATAGCCATTCTTAAACGATCTACAGCGATTGGATATTCAGCACGTACATAGAAGTAACCATTTTGAGCACCAATTGCATAACCAGCAATAGCCATACCTTCGATAACAGCTAATGGGTTACCTTCTAAGATTGAACGGTCCATGAATGCACCTGGGTCACCTTCGTCACCGTTACAAACTACGTATTTTTCATCACTCTTAGAGTTTAATGCAAATTGCCATTTTCTACCAGTTGGGAAACCACCGCCTCCACGACCACGTAGACCTGATTTTAAAACTTCATCAATAACTTCTTGTTGAGTCATTTTTAAAGCTTTTTGAAGCCCAACATAAGCACCATCACCTAAAGCTTCATTAATGTCTTCAGGATTGATTGTTCCACATCCATGAAGTGAAACACGTTTTTGTTTTTTGTAGAAGTTAATATCTTCTTGTTTTTGTACTTTTTCACCAGTAGTTGGATCAACGTATAATAATCTTTCAACAATTTGTCCACCTAAAATATCAGTGTTGAAAATTTCTTCAACATCTTCAGGTGATACACCACGATATAGTGTATCTTCTGGGAAAATTTTAACGAATGGCCCTTGGCTACAGAAACCAAAGCATCCAACTTTATTTACAGTTACTTTATCTTGTAAATTATTTTGTTCAATTAAAGCTTCAAATTTAGCTAAGATTTCTAATGAGTTACTTGAAATACATCCAGTACCACCACAGATAATAATAGCACGTTTTCCACCTTCACCATTAAATTTCTTTTCTAAGCATGACTTACATGAAGAAATCTTTGTTGCTAATTCTTGTTCAGTTCTAATCATTAGTTAGCTCCTCCTAATTTGCGATATTCATCAACAATTTTTGGTACATCTGCAATTGCAACTTTTGGATAAACTTTACCATTAATTGTAAGAGCAGGCGCGATACCACAAGCACCGATACAACGTAATGCATCTAGTGTGAATAGACCGTCTTCAGATGTTTCACCTGGTTTAATATTTAAAAGTTCTGAGAATTTGTCAATAACTTGTTGAGAACCTTTAACGTAACATGCAGTTCCTAAACATACACCAATAACGTATTTTCCTTTTGGAGTTAATGAGAAGAAAGAATAGAATGTTACTACACCATAAATTTCTGCTACAGGAATACCTGTTTTTTCAGAAATTAATTCTTGAACATCAAGTGGAATATATCCGAATTCTTTTTGAATCGCACTAAGGATCATCATTAGTGGAGTTCTTTCATCTTGATATCTTTCAATGATTTCATTAATTTGCTTTACAGCATTTGCACTTAAATGAGCCATACTTACCTCCATATTTACTATAAATTTATTTGCATAAATCGCTCGCTTATTATTATACCAAAATAACACTTTTTTTGCAAGTCGATAATTAAATGTTTTTTAATTTGGAAAATATTACATCCTACAAAAATAAAAAAAACAAAACTATAAAAGTTTTGTTTTAGGAAAAATTTGCTTATTAAATTTCTGAATGAGCCGCAATATAATCAAGAAAAATTTCATGATGAATTGGTGTTAATCTTAACTTGCAAATTTCATCAATTGTATAAAATCCGGCATTACGACTTTTAGGAATTTTATAATTTGGTGATATCTTACATATATATGAATGAGTCACAACTTCGATTGAAAGTTGAGAGTATGGAACCTTTACAAACTCAACTATATCTGTAATTTCTGCTTTTAATTTTTGTCTTACTTTTTCTTTTAAAAGATCTATTGCTTCATCAAAATTGAAGGCCGGAAAAGTGATAAAATTCCAAAGATCATATATATTATCTTTGTTATCATGTTCACAATAAATCTTGTCACCATCAACTATTAATCCGCATATCACATTAATTTGTCTTTCCATTTTATCTTATTTTATCGATAGCTGTTTGATAATCACTACTTGAAAAAACATAACTCCCCGCAACAACTATTTCACAGCCAACCCCTTTCACTAATTTTGCTGTTTGTTCGTTTATTCCGCCATCTACTTCAATTAGATATTTATAGTTAAATACTTTCTTCTTATTCACTAAATACTCTATTTTTGATAGGGCAGATTCCATAAATTTTTGTCCACCTTTTCCAGGTTCAACACTCATTACAAGTACTAAATCTAAATAAGGTAACATTTCATCAAGTACTCGAACATCAGTACCTGGCTTAATTGAAAGTCCAATTAGACAATCATCTTTTTTATTTTTTAAATATTCTAAAATATTTTCTTTCGTTTCGGCTTCATAATGAAATGTTAAATATGTTGTGTATGGAACATATTTATGAAGCTCTTTAAGTGGATCTTTAATCATTAAATGTGTATCAAAGATTTTGTCACTCTTAATTGTTTTAATAAACTGTTCGTCAAATGTTTTGTTACTAACAAAGTGTCCATCCATTACATCAAGATGAATGTACTCTGCGTCTGTTTGATTTAATTTATTGATTTCTTCTTCTTTTCTAGAAAAATCCATTGATAAAATTGATGGAGAAACTTTCATTTTAAATCACCACTTTCTTAGTTTTTTACATTCTTCAATAAATTGTAAATAGTTTGTGTAACGTGTTTTTAAAATTTCACCTGAGTCAAGTTTGGCCTTTACCATACAATGTGGTTCTTTAATATGTAAACAACCATTGTATTTACACTCTTTAGAGTACTCGAAAAACTCTTTAAAACTATGCATTATGTCAATTTCTGCAAATCCTGAAAAATCCATTGTTCCAAATCCTGGTGTGTCGGCGACCAGTCCTTCACTTAGTTCTAATAACTCAACATGACGAGTTGTATGTTTACCACGTCCAAGGGCTTTAGATATTTCATTAGTCTTAAGTGTAAGGTTTGGATACAAATAATTTAATAGACTGCTTTTACCAACACCACTTTGTCCAGTTAGAACACTAACTTTTCCTTTAAATAAACTGCTAATTTGTTTATTATCAAAAGTATCTAGTTTGGTCGATACTTTATAGCATTGGTAACCTAATGATTTATAGTAATTAAATACTTTTTCCATTTCTTCAACTTTGTCTAACAAATCCCATTTAGAAAATAAAATAATCGCATCAATATTATTAAATTCTAGTATAGTTAAAAAACGATCTAATAAATTATCGTTAAAGCTAGGTTCTAATACACTCATTACAACAATAGCTTGATCGATATTACTGATGGCTGGTCTGACTAAATCGTTTTTTCGATCATGAATTTTGGTAATATAAATTTGATTATCTGGAAGTTTATCATATTCAACAATGTCCCCAACTTTTGGACTCATCTTTTTATATCTAAAAAGACCTGTTGCTTTACCTGATAAAACTTCTTTGGTTTCTAAATCTTGAATCTTATATAAATCAGCAAGTAAAGATATAATTCTTGCAGTCACTACTTAATATTCCCTTTAATTGCTTGAGCTCTTAACTGACCACAGGCAGCTGCAACATCATTTCCATGTTCCATTCTAAGTGTTGCGTTAATACCATGTTTTCTTAAGATTTCAAAAAATTCTTCACATCTTTCATGTGATGATGCTTTGTATGGATTTGTTATAACTTCGTTGTATGGAATTAAATTGACATAACAATTAATGTTTTTAACAAGTTTTATTAGATCTAATGCGTCTTGGTCACGATCGTTTACACCTTTGATTAAGATATATTCAAAAGTAATTCGTCGGTTAGTTTTGTCAAGATAATATTTAAGTGCTTCAATTAATTCTTCAATTTTGTACACTTTATTAATCTTCATCATTTTAGATCTTAACTCATTTGTTGGGGCGTGTAAACTTACTGCCAAATTAATTTGTAGTGGAAAATCAGCAAATTCATAAATTTTAGGCACAATACCACATGTCGAAACAGTGATATGTCTCGCACCAATTTCTAAACCTTTTGGATAATTAACAATAGTTAAAAATTTCAACAATGTTTCATAATTATCAAAAGGTTCTCCAATACCCATTACAACAATATTAGAAACTCTTTGATTTTCTACATTTAAATAATTGTCAACATATAAAACTTGTAATGCCATTTCTGCAAGTGTTAAATTTCGAACTTTTCCAAGTTCGCCACTTGCGCAAAACGAACATCCCATGTTACATCCTACTTGACTTGTTACACATACACTATTACCATAGTTATGGCGCATTAATACTGTTTCGATTAAATTGCCGTCATTTAGTTCAAATAAAAACTTAATTGTTCCGTCACTAGAAACAAATTTTGTTTTTAAATTTAAACCCTCAATAATAAAATTATCCTTTAATGTTTGAATAGCTAGTTTGGATAAATTAGTCATTTCATCAAATGATGTTACTTTTTTACGATATAGCCATTCAAGGATTTGAACTGCTCTAAACTTTTTATCACCAATTGATTCAAAATAGTTTTCTAATTCTTCTTTAGATAAATCATATATATTTCGCATATTAACTCTCTCTTATTAGTTTCGCAATATAGAAACCATCATTCTTATTAGTTGGTAATAATTTATGTTCTTCAAGCAGTTTAAATTCTTTATGTTTTTTTAAGAAATACTTCATCATTTCTTCATTTTCTTGTTTGTTAATAGTACATGTACTATAAACTAATGTACCACCAACTTTAACATTTCTAGATGCTCGGCCAAGTAATGCTTTTTGAAGTACAATAATGTCTTCAACATCTTTCATATTAAATTGATATTTTAAATCAACTTTATGTTTCATAACACCAAGTCCAGAACAAGGTGCATCCAGTAAAACATAATCAAAAGGTTCTTCATATGTTTGCATTACACTATCACAAACCATTGGTTTTAAACATGTAACCCCTAAGTTTTTAGCCATGTCATTAATTAACTTAATCTTGTGTTCATATATATCACAACATGTAATTTCTGAATTATTGTTAGTGATTGCGGCCAAATGAAAAGCTTTTGATCCAGGTGCAGAACACATATCTAAGATCTTAGAGTTTTCAGTTGGATTCATTACTTCACTAACCATTTGACTTGATAAGTCTTGATAAACAATGAAACCTTTTTTAAAAATATTAAGATTAGTTAAATTAGCTTTAGTGATAATTGCATTATTAACTATTTCAATATCGTAGTCTTTTAAATCTTCTTTAATAAAATCAACCGTTGTTTTTAAAGTATTAATCCGGTATACATTATATATATCCGTATCATGAGCTAAGATACTTTCAATATCATCAGGATATTGTTTTTTAAGTAAACTAACTAAGCTTATAGGATAACTATATTTAACGCTTAATGTTCGATTAAAGTCATCAAAATAAACATCTTGTTCACCACTACGAGTAATGTTTCTTAATATACCATTGAATAAACTAGTATAATTAGGTGATAACTTCTTAACCATTTCAACGATTTCTAAAACAACATGGTGGTTAGATATATTCATATATAGAACCATGTATGTTGCCATTCTAAGTAAATTCTTTAATTCTTTGGAAAGTGAATCTTTTTGTAAATAGAAGCTAATTTGGTAATCTAGTAAGATTTTGTTTTCAACAGTTCCATATACAATTCTAGTAAACAAAGCTTTTCTTTGTTTATCTAGTTTAGATTCTTTTAATGACTCATTAATAACAATATTAATAAAACCTTTATTAATTAAAATCTTGTTAATTGCGTTCAGTTCTAAAGTATACATCTAATCACCTACCATTACCAAAAAGTATGCATATTCAAACTTAGTAAGTTCGGTTAATACTTTATTAAATTCCGAAGTTTTGTTTTCAATTGATTTAATTGTAAACTTCGTTGTTTTATAAACTTGACTCCAATCACTAGATGTAATCAAATAATGATTAATAATTGATTCTAAAAAATTAACATTTAGTAAACTTTGTACTTTTGGTGATTCATATTTTTCTAAGTAATCTTTAATTACATTTACATAATCAGAAATAATATTATTTGCGTACTGTTTAATTAATCTAGATGCGTTAAACATGGTACCTTCATG
This sequence comes from Bacilli bacterium, assembly GCA_045123185.1. Taxonomy (GTDB): domain Bacteria; phylum Bacillota_I; class Bacilli_A; order ML615J-28; family CAG-313; genus UBA1231. The sequence goes on from JBGVIL010000020.1 coordinate 79,994, forward strand.
GTCTAATACTTGTTTATAATATTCTAACATATCATATAACTCATCAATAGTCTTATTATGTAAGAAAACAAATGCGTCTACTTTAATAAAGCGTTCCAATTCAACTTTTAAATCTTCAACTAATTGTTCCATTTCGAAACAGTTATTATCTATATAATTATATATATTATCAAGTTTATTTTCACTATATTCTACTAATAACTTTTTAGACTCATTTAATAGTTTTAATAAATACTCAACTACTTTTTGATGTTTGATTTCATCATATACAAGTAATAAGATTTCAGATTGTAAAATTTTAGTTTCAATTTCTTTTAAGTTTTTTATTAATTTGTTTAGTTTTTCCATATTATCACCAAATATTATTTCTATAGTGACATTATATCAAATAATAAAAAAATAATAAAGTAAAGAATAAACAAACATTTTGACTTTTTATACAATTTATTATATAATTGTGTAAAGAGGTGAACTTATGTTTTACAAAGAAAGTAGTATACTGTTTCCACTACTAGTAGTTCTAGGTGCAGTACTCGGAGTATTATTTATTTTTAAAAAAGTAAAACCATTAAACTTTTCTAAAAAATCACAGGACCGTTTTATCATTATTCTTTGTTATGGTGGTATTGCATTTTATCTTGGTGCAAGATTTTTTGATGATTTATTTCATTACTTAAATGGTGAAGGTTGGGGTAATGGCGGTATTACTTTCCTTGCAGGATGTTTAACTGGTTTAGTCGTATTTATTATTTTAATTTTCTTCTTCTTAAAAGATGAAAGAAAACATATTTTTAAAATCTTTAATATTGTTGCGATGGGAATAATCTTAGGTCATGCTGTTGGCAGACTTGGATGTTTCACTGCAGGATGTTGTTATGGTAAGGTAACAGATTCGTTCATTGGTATTAACTTCCCAGGTGAAGGTTACCGATATGAAGGCAATGGCATTTATACTGTCTATGGAAGCGATGCTTATAAAAAACTCTTTGAAGAATATTTAGAAACATCACCATCATATCAAGAAGGAGTAATGAAACAAGATAACTCATTAATTTCGAAAGCTTTAGTTTCAGCAAATTATTATGCTAAAACTACTAAAGTGATTCCAACTCAACTTATTGAATCATTATTCTTAATTATCTTATTTGTTGTTTTATTAAAAGTTAATAAGCTCCAATTCCCAATCTATTTAATTAGTTACTCGGTATATCGTTTCTTTGCTGAATACTTAAGATTTGATAATCGCGGTGCGACAACACTTGGAATATCTCCTTCTCAACTTATGAGTATTATTGGAGTACTTGCAGGTATTGGTATACTTATTATATATATATACTTTAAGAAGAAAAAACAAATTGAAATATAAAAACACATTGGTTTCCCAATGTGATTTTTTTTATCTTTTAATATTGTAATAAGAATTAATACCTTCAAATTTTGCTGAACCTGAAAGTTCGTCTTCGATTCTTATTAATTTATTATATTTAGCAATACGATCTGTTCTTGAAAGTGAACCAGTTTTAATTTGACCAGCATTTAAACCTACAGCAATGTCTGCAATTGTAGTATCTTCTGTTTCCCCACTTCGATGTGATATTACTGCAGCATAACCAGCTTTCTTGGCCATTTCGATTGCAGCAAATGTTTCAGTTAAAGTACCAATTTGATTAACTTTAATTAAGATAGCATTAGCTGTATTATTTTGAATGCCTTTATATAAACGTTCAGTGTTTGTTACAAATAAATCATCACCAACAAGTTGAACACGACTACCTAGTCTTGCTGTTAAATATTTCCAACCTTCCCAGTCATCTTCGGCAAGTCCGTCTTCAATAGAAACAATTGGATGTTTAGAACAAATTGATTCATAAAAACTTACAAGTTCTTTTGCTGTTAATTCTTTATTTTCACTCTTTAAATGATACTTTTTAGTAGTTGGATCATAGAACTCGCTAGATGCAACATCTAAAGCTAAGAAAATGTCAACACCAGGTTTGTAACCTGCTTGTTTGATTGCTTTAATAACAAGTTGAATTGCTTCTTCGTTTGAAGAAAGTTTAGGTGCATATCCACCTTCATCTCCAACTGATGTATTTAAACCTTTTTGTTTTAATACTTCTTTTAAAGTATGGAATACTTCTGAACCCATACGAACAGCATCAGCAAAAGTTTTAGCTTTTGATGGAACAATCATAATTTCTTGGAAATCAATACACCAATCAGCATGAGCTCCACCATTTAAAATGTTCATCATAGGTGTTGGCATAAGATGTGCACTAAATCCACCAAAGTATTGATATAATGGCATACCATAATAATCTGCAGCTGCTTTTGCAACAGCCATAGAAACACCAAGGATTGCATTAGCACCAAGACGTGATTTATTTGGTGTACCATCTAACTTAATCATTAAGTTATCAATTAACATTTGAGCAGTAACATCATATCCAATAATTTCAGGAGCGATTTCTTCGTTAACATTATTAACGGCTTTTAAAACGCCTTTACCTTTATATCTTTTAGAATCTTTATCACGAAGTTCTAATGCTTCATGAACGCCAGTTGAAGCTCCACTTGGAACCATCGCACGACCTTTCGCACCACTTTCCGTTTCTACTTCAACTTCGATTGTTGGGTTTCCTCTTGAGTCTAGTACTTCTCTTGCGTAAACCTCTTTAATATATGGCATATATATTCTCCTTTATTTTTTAATCATGCTTTTACCAGTCATATCTTTAGGGATTTCGACACCTAAAAGTTCTAACATTGTAGGTGCAACATCACCAAGATTTCCTGTTTCATGAAGTTCTAATCCTTCTTTTAAAATACAGAATGGTACAGGATTAGTTGTATGAGCAGTATGAGGAAGACCTAATTCATTAACAAGCATATCAGCATTACCATGGTCTGCTGTAATAATTAAAGTACCACCAACTTTTTTAACTGCTTCTTCAATTTTTCCAATACATTCATCAACAACTTCAACTGCTTTAATAGTTGCATCCATAATAGCTGTATGACCAACCATATCACAGTTAGCAAAGTTTAAGATAATTGTATCGTACTCTTCACTTTCAATTTCTTTTAATACTCTGTCACATATTTGATATGCACTCATTTCAGGCATCATATCAAAAGTTTCAATTTTTGGTGAATCAATTAAGATTCTACTTGAACCTGCAATCTCTTTATCAGCTCCACCATCAAAGAAATATGTAACGTGAGCATATTTTTGTGTTTCAGCAATTCTTAATTGTTTTAAACCATTTTGGCTAATAACTTCACCATATAAATTATCTAAAGTTTGAAGACCAAAACATACATCACCTTTAACATCTTCAGAATATAACATCATTTGAACAAAACAAATATTATTAAATTCTTTAGTATTTGTTAAAGTTGTTTTAGATGGATTAGTAATACCAAGTGAAATTTGGATTGCTCTATCTGGTCTAAAGTTTGCAAAAATTACTGAATCATTTTCTTTAATATAAGCATTAGAATCTACTATATATGGAACAACAAATTCATCAGTTACACCATTTGCATATGATTCATCAATTCCACCAAGTAAATCTTTAACTGGTGCTTTACCATATACTAATGCATCATATGCAAGTTGTACTCTTTCATAGATTTTATCTCTATCCATAGCATAGTATCTACCACTTACAACACCAGCACTAATACCTTCTGTTAAATTATCTTTAATAACTTGTAAAAATTCTTTAGCAGATTGAGGTGGTACATCACGTCCATCTAAGAATGAATGAACATAAACTTGTTTAACACCATATTCTTTAGCTTTTTTCATTAAATAAACAATGTGATCGATATGAGAGTGTACACCACCATCACTCATAAGACCCATGATATGAACTGCACCATCATTAACTTTAGCATGATTAAATGCTTTTTCAATTGCTGGCATTGATGCTAATTTATCATCTCTAACCGCAATGTTAACTCTAGTTAATGATTGATAAACAATACGTCCAGCTCCTAGGTTCATATGACCTACTTCGGAGTTACCCATTTGTCCATCAGGTAAACCTACATCTTCGCCAGATGCACCAATTTCTGTATATGGGTAAGTTTTAAAAATACGATCTAAGTTTGGTTTTTTAGCATGATAAATCGCATTACCAACTTCGTTATTGTTAATTCCATAACCATCTAAGATTGCTAACATTACTAAATTCTTTTTACTCATTTTTTATTACCTCAAATTTTTATATTTTATTCCTTTATTATTATACTAAAAAACTTCAAAATTCTCAAATAGTTTGCTAATTAATAAGATTAAGTTTCTTAATAACTCGCTCATACAATATTTTAATAACAAACACGATAAATGGAAACTTTACGATTAACACTAAATACTTTTGCAGTAAATCAACAAATGCTGTATGAGTTCCATATAACCAAAGTGTCATTAAAACATTCGTATGTGTTTCTAAAAGTGATGTAAAAAATATTCCAATAATAATATATAATAGTGGAAGTTTTTCTTTTCTTTTAACTATTATATGAAAGATTCCACCAAGCGCTCCCCAATACAAAGCACTTAACGCAAAACCAATATTATATGGATATGGGTTTAAAAACAAACCATAAATTAAATCTGCACCAAAGGCAGTAACAAGTCCCAAAGGTATTCCACCAATTATACCAGATAGGATAAGTGGGACAGCAAAAAAACTAATTCTTAATGTTGGTGGTATTGTTATACTAAAGTATTTAAGTATAACACCAAGTGCCATTAGCACAGCTGATATTGCTATATTTTTTATTATTAACTTTTGCATGATGTTTTACCTCATGCATATTATATCATATTTTAATATTTATTTTTCATCAAAGATAATTTTTAAAGCATTCTTTTCTAGACGCGATACTTGAGCTTGACTTATACCAATTTCTTCAGCGATTTCCATTTGGGTTTTATTATTATAATATCTATCATATATAATACCTTTTAATCTTGGGTTTAGTTTTTCAATCCCTTCTTCAATAATCATTTTATTAATTCTTTCATCACTATCATAACTATCATCTTTAATTTGATCAATTAAATAGATTTCATCACTACCATTATTATATATTGGCATATATATTGACAGTGGTTCTTGAATTGCTTCTAAAGCCATAATAACATCAATTTCGTCACATAACAATTCTTTACTAATTTGTTCAATTGTTGGTTCTTTATAGTACTTTTGAATAAATTGTTCTTTAAATTGTAATGCCTTATACGCAATATCTTTAAGTGATCTTGATATTCTAATTTTTGAGTTATCTCTTAAGTATCTTCTAATTTCACCTATAATCATCGGTACAGCATATGTTGAAAACTTAACTCCATGAGATAAATCAAAATTATCAATTGCTTTAATTAAGCCCATAGAGCCAACTTGAAAAAGGTCATCCAGATTATCAACTCTTGATGAAAACTTCTTACAAACGCTTAAAACAAGCTTTAAATTGCCTTCTACAAGTTGATCCCTAGATTCCATACATCCTTCTTTGACTTTCTCTAAAAGTTTAATACTTTCCTCACTTTTTAAGACTTTTAAGTTAGATGTATTAACTCCTGTAATCTCTACTTTACCTTTCATAATAAATCACCCCACACTATAATTATGGGGTGATTTAATATAATTTATTCAAAACTTTATGAAACTTTTACCATATTAATAATATCTTGTCTCATCTTATCAATAATTCTTTTTTCTAGTCTTGATATATATGACTGACTAATACCAAGCTTATCTGCGACTTCTTTTTGAGTAAGTTCAATACTACCTTCTAAACCAAATCTTAAAACAATAATTTCTCTTTCTCTTTTTTTAAGTTTGTTAAGAGCTTTATATAGATTTTCTGTATCTTCACACTCTAATAATTTTGATAAACTTGATGGCGAATTATCACCAAGTACATCAAATAACATCATTTCATTACCTTCTTGATCAATACTTAAAACCTCATCAAGGGAGACAACTTGACGTTGTTTTTGTGTTTTTCTTAAGTACATCAAAATCTCATTTTCAATACAACGAGATGCGTAAGTCGCAAGCTTAATGTTTTTATCAAGTTTAAATGTTCCAACAGCTTTTATTAAACCCATTGAACCAATACTTACTAAGTCTTCAATATTAATCTTTGTACTTTCAAACTTTTTTGCGATAAAAACAACTAATCTTAAATTATGAACAATCAAAGTATTACGTGCTTCTATATCACCTGCTTCAACTAGTTCTAATAATTCTTTTTCTTTATCACTGTCAAGTGGTGCAGGAAGTGCATTACTACTATGGATATATAAGCATTCATTTTTATTAAACTTACTCAATAATCTTTTTAAAAATTCTAAACACTTAATTATCATATAACCCCTCCATTTTAATATTTAAAATAACATCACTTGATATATTTTTACTAAAGACATAATAAACTTTATAACTCTTGTTTTTAACAAAGATCTTTGGACCCATATATATATCAACAAGCTCATCTCCGGTCACAACACTAATTTTACACCGACCAATAAAATTAAATACTTTCGTTTTATAAACCTCATTTATATATATAAGTGGTAACCCTTTATAACTACTACTATTACCAGTATCTAAAAAACCACTTAGTTTAACTTTATCAATTAATACATTATATGTTAAACAATTGGGTTTTATAACTGGCTTTGTAAAATGGATAATTGTATGCATCAAAACAATTAATCCCGCAACAACTACCAACAATATAATACTAGTTATTCGAAACACTACTAAACTACCAATAAACCCTAAATTAATCAAATACATAAAAGTAATCCCCAATACTTTATTTTTACCTTTTTTATAACTTACTATTCCAATTAGTAATCCAATAAAATATCTTAAGTTATATATATACTTTATTGGAACTATATAAAGAAATAATGACATAACACTTATTAATAACCCTAAACATATTCTAATAAAACTTGTTCTTTCTCCTATTAAATAACCAATAGATACAATAAACAAATAATTTACAAGAATCGTAGTGATTATTACTAAATCTAAATAAACAACAACTAAAAACATAATTTAATTATACTTATATAAAATAACATTTAATGTAGAAATATGAATCTTGATCAACAAAAAAAACTCTGTTTAATCTTTTAAACAGAGTTTTAATTTATATGTTATTCTTTATAGTTCCAAACTACAGGTACATTAGTTGAATTCCAATCTTCACTCCACCCATCTGGTTTGTATTCCATTTTACAACATATTGTTAAACTTTCGCACCCAAAAAATGCATATGATCCGATATTTGTAACACTTTCTGGAATTATTATATTTGTTAAAATTCCACAATTAGAAAAAGTTGAATTACCAATGCTAGTTATACCGTCCGGTAAAACTATAGTCGTTAAATTTATACACCCAGAAAATGCTGAACTACCGATACTTGTTATAGTATCTGGTAAAACTATACTAGTTAAACTTTCACAATTAGAAAAAATTAAATGACTAATATTTGTTAAACCAACTGGTAAAACAATGCTAGTCAAATTTTTACATCCAGAAAATGCTCCATCATCTATAATTGTTACACTATTCGGAATTTCTATATTCGTTATACCTTCACAATGAGCAAACGCTTCAGTTCCTATACTAGTTATGCTGTTTGGTATTTCTATATTTACTATATTTTTGAAACCATAAAATTGATAACTACCAATCATTATAAATGTATTAGGTATTACTATTTCGGTTGGTTCAAAAGATTTATTATTTATATCCTTTATATCAAAATGAGTTGCATAACACATTGGATTACTATGTGGGGAACTAAATGATATATTACACCAATTTTCGATTGTACCACCATAATGAACAGTATCTAAATTTTCAGAGCCAAAAAATGCATGTTTTCCAATATGTGTTACATTTTTTGGAATACTCATAAACATTAATTTATCACAGTTTGAAAATGCATAATCTCCTATACTTTTTACAGAGTTAAGAATATCAACATCTTCTAAATTATCACAATCATAAAATGCGTAATCTTTAATAGATTTTACGTCTCCAGAAATAATTACTCTGTGCAAGTTGTTAAAACAACAAAATTGATAACTCCCAATACTCGTTACATCATTATAAATCTCTATTGATTGAATTTGAAAATATCGACCTTGTGCATTATTGATATTGAAATTAGGACCACAAGCCATTGGATTACTATACAAAGAACTAAATGATATATTGCACCAATCTTTTATTGACCCGTTAAAGAATAGTGAATCTAATGAATCACATTGATAAAATGCATTTTCTCCGATACTTGTTAGACTACCTGGAATAATCAAAGTCGTTAAATTTATACAATTACTAAAAGCAAATGCACTAATATTTTCAACACCACTTCGAATTTCCAAACTCTCTAAATTTTCACAATTATAAAATGCATATTCTCCAATGCTTTTTACACTATATGGAATTGTAATATTTTTTAAATTATTACAATAATAAAATGCATAAGCTCCTATACTTTTTACACTATATGGAATTATAACACTTTGTATTTTGCTACAATCATAAAAAGCAAATTCACCAATACTTTTTACAGTGTTTGGAATTGTATACGTCTTGTGTAAGTTACTTTTATTATATTTTATTAATTTAGTAACATCTCTATTAAAAAGATTGCCATCTATTAGTTTGAACCATCTATTATTATTAGATATAATTGGTTGAGAAGTAAATTTAAATATTAAATTTGTTAAATATACAACTTTAGTATTATCAAGAATATACATTTTGTTTGTTGCGTCAATTAAAACTAAATATGGATTTTCTTTATTACCAATATATTTACAACCTTCATATTCATTAAATTCTAAATTTGAAAGATTTAAAGCTTCCTTACATACTTCATTTATTGTATAAGGGAGTTCTAAATTCTTTAATTGAGAACAAGAAGATAAACTTTCTTCCATTAATTTTGTTATAGGTCTCTTGTTATGATATGACGGAATAACCAAATCAACAACCGCTTCATTATTACATTTATAAACACCATATGTTCCATCTTCTAATAAATGTAATTCTAAATCGCCTTCATTACATACTTTTAAAGGTTTTACTTTGATATTTCCTCTAAGCTCCCATTCGCCGTTAACATATAGATAATAATCAAAACTATCAATATCTACATATATTTTATATGCATTCACACTTTCAGGTTTTCCATTACCTGTTGAAATTGTTGTTTTTTGATTTCCAATATTATAAGACGATACATTAGTATCAACATCATTAATATACCAATTACCATTTTGACCAATTGTTACTTTAATGTTTTCATCATTAGAAGGTTCATTATTATCTTTAGTGAAATGTATTATTCCTATAATACCTACACTAAGAATAAGAATACTTGATACAATTATAATAATCCATTTGTATTGTTTCATATCATCACCTCTATTACATTATATCATAAATTATTTATTTAAACTATATATATAATATATTTAAACCCCTGTCGAAACAACAGGGGTTTATTAATTATTTTATACATGTTACTTTTAAACTATGTTTTTCAATTAATGAATTAATAGTTTTCATTCTTGATTTATTTTCATCACTTGATTTCATCTTATCAGATAAGATACCATCATAATCACACTTTAAGATAATCTTTTTCTTAGTTAAGTTATTATCAACTATTACTTTTAGTCCTTTAAAGATTCCTTTTAAAACAGCTGTTTGATATTCTGTCTCATTGTTTAAATAAATTCCACCACTGTTTTTAACATCTTTATCTACTAGTTCATAACTCCAACTAAAAGTTTTGTTAACTGAATCAAAGATTGGATTAACATCAATTACTATTTCTACTTTACTATCAACAAGTGTTTTTTCAGATTCGGTTTGAACAGCTTTAGATAATGCTTTTCTTAGTTTTCTGTATTCATTTAACTTAACTTCACTAATTGCCTCAAAAAGGTTAATATTAGTTACAGCATCTAATAAAACATACTTTTTATTATTACTCATATCATCAAGTGATTTAATAAGTACATTTAAGTATTTATAGTATTTATTTTCTACATCACCTTCAAGTGATTTAAATAATAGATTAATAAGTACTTTATAATCAAGATCTTTAATATCTTCATCTTTTTCAAAGAAGTTAATTAGTTTTAATGCATTTTGAAGAAGCGTATATTTAGAAGCAACTTCATCAAATTTCTTAACAAAAGATTTAATATATTCAACAGGAGTAACTTCATCAACTCTTAGTTCTAATATATATGTTAGTTCTTCAACACTAAATTTAATTACATTTAAAGTTCTTTCAATCTTAGTGTATCCACAAAATATTAAAGCATTTTCAAATGCGTTAAAGATTAATTGATTGTTTTTAATGTCAACAACATCAACAGCTATATATATAACATCTGGATTATAATTGATACCAATTGCCATATAACTAGATGGAACATATTCTTTTATTTTAATTTGTTGATGTAAATTGTTATTAATTTTTTCAATTACGTTGTTAGTTAGTTCAGCAACTTTTTGTTTATTTAAAGAAACATTATCGATATCGGTAATTATTTTTTTAAACTCTTTTTCTGTCACTTACATTACCCCCAAATAATATCAGCAAGTTCTGGATGGTCAATGAATGGATTACGGTTACCTTGGATTTTTGCTGTTTCATCGTTTCTTTCCATTTCCCATTCATCAACTGGGTCAAGTCTATTCCATTCTAATAACATTTCTAAACTTTGTGCAACAGCTGTAAAACGATAACTATCTGCTTGACTATATCTTGTGAATAGATAGAATAAGATTCTTGCAGTATCACCTTTTGCACAGTCTTGTGGTTCGAAATATCCACCACCGCTGTAGCAGCCTGATTTTACACCTTTAGAAGATAATACTTCTAAACCACCATTTACTTCACCAAACTTATCGTTATTACGAACAGAATTTACACGGTTGTCTTCAGGTCTAATATGATGAAGGTCTGCACCTGCACCTTTATCTCCATTACCAACACTAGGGAACCATGATAAAGATTTAGGCCATACGTGTTCTCTATTCCAACTATTTCCGCCATCCCAACTACCACTATACTTGATTCTTGAATATAAGCATAATACTTTAGATTCATCGTCTTCAGCACCATCTGTATCATCTAACAAATATCTTAGATCACCATATGTTACTTCTTTAGTATGAGTATTTGTAATTAATTTACGAAGTTCTAAAAGTAATGCAGTATCATCAAGTTCAAGATTTGCAGAATCATAATATGTACCAACATATTCTACTCCACCATGATCTGGAACATAATCTGGATCTTTTTCACCACATGTACAAACACCATTAATAAATACATGAGTATGTTCTACATAGTTAGGATCTTTTTCTCCACAAGTACATTTACCTTCAACAAAGATATGAACATGTTCAACGTAATTAGGATCTTTTTCTCCACATTCACAATATCCATCAACATAAACGTGTTCGTGTTTAACTCCTTCAACGATTACTTCAAATTCTTTTTCGATAGTTTCATTAAAATAAGATAAAGTTGCAGTTAAATGAACTACGACATTATTTTCACAAGTGTTGTTTACAACAGCAGTATTTTTATTAATAAGAAGTTCTTCTCGATTACTTTCCCAAGTAATACTAATTCCTTCAACATATGTAGTTAATGTAAAGTTTTCAGAAACTTGTTCAGGAACGCTTAACTTTCCAAGAACATCATTTAACTTTTCAACAATATCATCTTTACTTGGTTCATTAACTGTGATTTCAAATTCACATGTTTTACCTTTATGAGAAAAAGTAAGTGTATGTGTACCAACAACTGATAGTTTTGATACATCTTCAAGTGTTAACATATCATATGAAAAATCAACAAGTTTAAATCCACCATCACCATATACTTCTTTTAATTTCCATGTACGAATATTAAACTCACCGATTACTACTTCGCTTTGGAATGTTTGTTCATCAATTTCTAATCCAACGACTTTATTAGAATTATCTCCACCTGTAGTACATCCTACAAGTAACATAAATAAGAAAACAAAACAAAGCATTGATATATATTTCTTAATTTGCATAAAATCACCTCATTGAGTATTATACCATATCTAGTCACTTTTAGCAAACGTTATAAGATAAGAAAAAAAGAGTTAGGAAAATTCCTAACTCTTTATATTATTCATTATATATATAACCTGTTGGATTCTTTTGAGTAGATTTATAACAAGCAAATCTAGGACTAGATGTATTATATTGAATATATCTGTTTGTATAAGACATATTTTGAATTAATAATTCGCCTGAACTATTAATTGATATAGTCCATTGAGCAGTAGTTGCTGATGAACTGCTTACAGTATATAACTTATTATCATTTGCTGTTAAAGCTAAATAACCATCACTTACTTTGAGTGCCCAATTGCTACCAACCTTTTCAAGAGTAATAACCGAAATATTAGCATCTAGACTTGTTGCAGATTCAATATCACTAATACTTACGCTATTTCTATATCCCTTACTGTGTTGAGTTCCCATAGATATATTTTTATTATATACTAACACAATTTTTGTTCCCTCAACAAGTTGATTTATATCAGTAATTTTATCAAACATTTGAGCACCTTCAGGTGTATCATAAGAAGTATCATGACCTATAATTTCCGCAGTTGCACCTTCAACTAATTGTTTACTGCTTTCATGTGAACCAACTTGCCCTGTGATTCTAACTAAATCACCAAGAGTAACTTGTGTTGCTAATCTATATGCATAAATACTTCCTGTTTCATCTTTAATTGTCACTGACATATTACCATATGATTCATTCCATGCATAGTCAATACTATCAACTACACCCTCAATAATAACATTTATGCCATCTTCTTGAGTTAAAGCTTCAGAAATTGTCATTTCTGTTGGAATGTTATCAGACCAAATTGCATATAGAGTAAAATCTGATGACAAAGTTATTGTATCGCCAATTTTGTATGAAGTTCCACTACCATCAGGAGATGTGTTCCAACAGTCAAATTTTTTATTTGTAGGAATAACAATACCAGATAGTGAAGGTAAAACAATTTCTGTATTTAAAATATCAACAATATCCGTCATTGAACCATCGGCACCATTTGAATCAAATGAAATAGTAGCTTTTTGTAATTCTTTACGGCTCATAAATATTTTATCAATCATACATCTATATCCACTAGATACAGCAAAATTAATTTCCTTAGTTGATGTAGTATCAATAATAATCGAAGTATACTCACCATTATCTGAAGCTGTAGTAATTGTATATTTTGTACCATTAATTGTTACAGTTGTAGCATCATCTTTATATTGAGCAACATAAATAACAATATATTTTACATCGTCATCAACTGCAAATGTAAATGCACCAGCAATTTTACTTGTTCCTAATTTAAGTGCACTATTGCCTTGATTATCTTTTGCACCATCATAGACTTTTGTCACTGATGAGAAAGAAAGTGTAGTATTTTCATCTTCTATTGATTCATATTTATCAGAAGTGTTAATTTCACTACCATCATAATGAGAAGCAGAGCCATTTGCGCCAAATGTATAAGTGTATGTCCAACTCTTCCATAATGCATTAATTACTAAATCTTCTGCAGGAACTGTATTTGGAAGATCGATAGACCAACCAACAAATTCATATCCATCTTTAGTAGGATTAGCAATCGCATTAATTGTTGTTCCATAATCTAAAGTTTCTTCGCTTAATACATCGCTACCATTCATAAATGTAACTTTGTATTGATTAATTGTATATACAGCATTAACTTCTACGTTACCGCTTGTTAATGTGTATGATTCCCATACACCAGTATAACCTACTTTTACAGGAACTGTAGGTTCAGCAATTGCTGTATTTTCTACAGTGTAAGGAAGTTTAGCAACTTCAGTGCCTTCTGCAACAAATGTTACATAGTAAGTAACTGGTGTATAAACTACTTGAACTTCTTTATTTCCGCCATCTAATACATATGCTGCCCATGCACTTGTGTAGTGTGCTTTAGTAGGAAGAGCAGGTTCAGTAATATTAGTA
>JBGVIL010000021.1:0-3496 GCA_045123185.1 Bacilli bacterium
TAGGAGGTTTGATAAAGTGTTTCGACCAATACTTTTTAAAGAGAAAAGCGTATATGAATTAATATTAATGAAAAATAGACATGAAGAATTAACAGATATTCCAATCGAATTTGTTAATGATATTGTATTTGAAATGGGAACATATGTTCAAGAGCCTACTAAAATCACTCTTACAATTCCTTCTCATTTAGAAAGAAACGGAAAACTAGAAGAAGTATATGTGTATAATGCAATTAAGGGGAAAATGCAATTAAAATTATTTATTGATGATAAACAATATGTGTTTTCAATCGAAGAAGAAAACATTACTGAAACAGATACAATTTGCACTAAACAACTTACTGCATATGAACGTCAATATAAATTTAATAATACAGACTTTTATATTGCAACAGATGTGGCTACTAGACAGTTATATAAACCATCAAATGAAACCATTGAAGTAGCAGACGGTATGTTAAACTGGTTTGAACAACAAACTGGTTGGACAGTTAGAAATATTACTGATAAAGCTAGAAAAGAAATTCAAATGTGTTCTGAAACTAGAAGATTAGATTTAGGTATTATTGATAAAACAGTTACAGATGTAATTATAAATAATATGAACGTTACTATTTCGGCTTTAGATAATAAACCATTAAAAATGAAAATTGTAGCTCACTGTAAAGTATATGATGCTAATAATAGAGAATATACAGACCAAACTTTAACTTTTGAATTTAAAACATTAGCATATCCAGTTAAAAAGATTGATGCTAAATATGTAAGTACAAAAAATAATTTCTATGGTATTGAATTTACATTAACTCATAATAATGGTAATGTCACAAGACAAGAATTCCCTTTTGTAAATTGTAAAAATTTAAGATTAGTTATGTCTATGGCAGTTCAATGGGAATTAGGTAATCTAGTAGAAAATCAAGTAACTAAATTTAGAACATTCGATACAACTGCTACAAATTGGATGGATATGTTAAATAAAATTTGCGAAGCATTTGATGTTATTATTTTATTCGATAGTGCCAAAGAATGTATAGATGTATGTCATAGAGAAGAATTTGGAGAAATGACAAATATTGCTTTAACATATGATAATGCAGTTAAAGAAATTACGAAACAACGTAAATTAGACCAACTTGTAACTCGTTTAACAGTAGAAAGTTCTAATACATCTATTGCTAGTGTAAATGTTCTAGGAACAGATTATGTAGAATGTTTCGATTATTTTATTGACAATGGAATTATGTCTAATGAATTACAACACGCTTTAAGTGAATATGATAAATTGCTTGTTGAAAAGGATGCAGAATTCTCACAATTATTATTACAAAAACATGAAAAAGACCAAGCATTAATTTTAGCAAATAGTCAACTTGTATCAATTGAAGGTAAATATACTTATGAAAATACAATCTTAACTGCTTACGTTAAAGATTTTAGTGATGAAAAAGCTAGATTGGCAAAAGAAACACAAGTTAGTGGTGGTTCGTTACCTCTTTTTGAAAAACGTTTGGCAGACCAAAAAGTTATAGTGGCAAATCTTGAACAACAAGTAAAAGATAAATTAAGAGAAATTCAGACATTAAAAGACGAATGTGCTTCTTTAGAAGGTAGATTAACTAATATTGGTATTGAAATTCAAAAAGAAAATGCAGTATATGGTGGAGTTAAATTATTTAATAATGATTTATTAAAAGAATTATCTGATTATATTATTGAAAAAGCAATTACAGATGATGTACACTTAACAGCTCTTGCTACATATAATTATACTAAAGAACAAATTAAAAAATACCAAAAACCTATTATTGACTTTTCTATTGACTCTTCTGTTGAATTTATTAAACGTACTGGGCAAACATTATCTAATTGCATCTTCTTAGGTGCTAAAATGGAGATTGAAGACAAAGGTAATGAAATCACTAATGCAGATGGTACGGTAAGTTTATATGGATTTACAATCGACCCTAATAAAGACGATGTATCTAGTTTATCATTCACAAATGGTGCAGAAGCTCCAGAATCTGCTCTTAAATCAATTAGTAAAACAACTCAAACTGTTAAAGCTACTAAATCATTAACAGATTATTATAAAGCAGTATGGCAACAAATTAGTACAAATGTTGTTGACTTAGAAAAAATCTTGAATGAAGGTTTAGATTTAGCAGCCCAAAAAGTTCGTTCTCAATCAGAAAAAAATATTATTGATATGAGTGAAGCTGGTATCTTCTTAATTGATGCAGAGAACAATGACGAACAATTAGCGTTGATTAATGATTTAATTGCTATGACAGATGATAGATGGGAAACTTGTCGTGTAGCTATTTCACCAGAAGGTATCATGGCAGAAGAATTAATTGGTAAAATTATTATCGGTGAAAAACTATATTTAGGTAATGGAGAAAACTCTTTTAAAGTAGACAAAGTTGGAAATACATATGGTATTTTTATTTCTAGTATTAAAGATGCAGTAGCCAATTTACGTGTATTTTTAGGAATAGATAAAAATAATAATCCTTCATTACAATTCTTTAGAGAAGGATTAACAGAAGATGATTTTGCATCTGATGACCAAAGTAAAAAAGACCAATTAACGCAAATATTTTTAGGCGTAGATAATAGTAATAATACTACATTAATCATGAAAAATGAACATAATAATCAAATTGTTATTTCTCCAGACGGTATGTTTAGTTGTTATCAAGTAAATGATAGAGATAACTTTGATTATACACATCCTTTTAAATCTTATTTCTATATTCCAACTACATTAGATAAAGATACTAATAGTGATAAAATTAATGTTGATGCGACACTAATTGTACGCCTTGAACATTTTAGAGCGTTTAGTCGTACTGCTCAATCTTATATTTTTGATATATTAACATCTTCTTCCGAAGTAATAAAATTACCAACAACGGAGTCAGAAAAAATAGATTTACCAACAACAGAAACAACCTCTTTCGAAGCCATATCTACCGAAAGTGGGAAAGATAATATTCAAACAACTGAAACCAAATCGTTTGATGCAGTATCTACTGGTGGAAGTGGTACAGTAAAAATTAATATGAGTGTACAATTAAGTGGATTAAGTGGTAGTGCAGGCGATGCATCTGTTGTAGGTACTTCTGGTACGTATACTTATTTACCTAATGGATATGATGATAATGCAGTAACATCGAGCGGACCGAAAAGTTTAACAGACAACATGGATACTCACTGGCATATAGTTCCTTTTGCACATGGACATAATGTAAATTGTGGTAGTCATAAACACTCTATTACCGTAAGTGGTAATGCAAGTGGTAGTGGTAGTGCAGATGACCATACTCATAAATTTAAAGTTCCTACTCATAGTCATGAAATCAAGTTGCCTGGACATAAACATAAATTCACCGTTCCTACACATAACCATAATATTAATCTACCAAGCCATAAACATGAAATAGTGTTGGAAGGACATACACACCAAGCAGTGTATGGTATTTATGAAGAA
>JBGVIL010000022.1:0-7241 GCA_045123185.1 Bacilli bacterium
GAGGTATTAATATCAGAACCGCGACATCTAACTAATAGAACGTCTGAAAACATTAACTTCATTAACCAGTTGACATCATCTGATTAACTGTTGACCGAAATTAAATTGTACGTGATATATCTTGTGAAAAATATAGTCAGATGTTATCACCACATCTATATATATATTATAAAAAAGGTTAGAACAAACATTCCAACCTTTTTATTGTCAAAATCTTGATTTTATTATCTATCTCTTATAAATCAGACAATCCTTTTTTATCTTTGACTATAATGCCATCTTCATTGAAATATTCACCTAACATATCATCTTTGTCACGGTCATCATAAATTTCTACCATTGTTGAATTTGCCCATCCTATTACTTGAGTTACTACTGCTTCAGGTAATCCTTGTTCCAACAATGAAGTACAAAAATTATGACGACAACTATGCCAATAGAAATCTATTTTTAACATATTAGAGAAAACATCGGCATAATAATTAAGTTGTGATTCTTTTGCTTTTCTCCATTCACCATCTTCTTTCTTAATAAACAACCATTCAGATTCGATATTGTTTTCTTTTCTATAATTAATCCATAAGTCAAAATAAGGTTTAAATTTATTTGCGATTGTATATTTTTCTAACATTTTACCTTTTGTTCTAATTTTCTCAGGTGTTTTATACAATGAACCAAATTTTATATTTTTAACATCAAAATAAGATACTTTAAATTCAAGTAATTCAGCTTTTCTAGCTCCTCCATATACTGCTAATGCTAACGCACAAGCCATTTGAAATTTTTCTTGCTCCACTAATTCGTTTAATAATTGTTCTACTTGTTGTTCAGTTAGAATTGTTTTTTCTCTGACAGCTTCTTTAACTGGTTTTTTAACTTTATTACAAATATTTCTAAATCCTTTAAATTCTTCAAAATCTTCGTCTTCCGATAATACGCACTCACAATAATTAGACAATGATGAAACAACAGATTTCAAACGTGAATATCTATTGATTGACATTCCACTTTCTAATAATTGTGCTTGTAATTTAATAATATCTTGAACTTTAATTTTTTCGAAACCTTTTGGTTTACCTTTTAGAGCTGCGTTTTTTTCATACCATGTAAAAAATATTCTTAAATCAGATTCATAATTTTTTAATGTTTTCGGTGTTTTTCCCTCTGCTTTCAAATATTCCAAATACATTTCTATGAGCCATTCGTGTGTTAAGGAATCATCACCTGCTTTTATATATGTCTTTGTATTTCGTCCCACTTTTATCACCTTTTATTTGTTATTGACTTTTATTTTTATCTCCTGAACATCCTTTTCGATGTCACAAATACGACCATCAACATCTTCTAATTTATCAGCAATACGCTCCATACTTTCTGAATTTTTTAGCAATGCTTTTGAATTGGTTGATACGATTTCACTTAAATGAGTAATTGTTTCTCTATCCCTAATTTCTCTTTCTTTTCCATCTTCGTGAAACAAAATGAACATTTTATAAATGAACCACGCAAACAATAAAGCAACAACAATCGGAAAGCCAAATTCACTGAGCAATTGTATAACTGTATCCATTCTATCACTTCCTTTATTTGGTATAGGTTATTTCTAACTTAAACACTGGATCAAAGACAATATATCTTGATGAATCGTTTGCATCCCATTTAACATAAAAGTATTTACAAGTTCCGTTTGCTATTTTTTGAATAATAGCTCCAGGAATTGTAATCCATTTTCCTTCACCACGTTTAAATGTTTCGGTTGTATTAATTGCAGTACCATCTTGAGCATATAACGCAATTTTAGATCCAGTAGATTGACCATGTGATGTATTTGAACGTTTAACATATAATCTACCAGAATAATTAGTTGCTCCAGAAATAATATTTTTAATATTATTGTAATCAAATCCTATTTCAGACCACCATCGCCCTGTCTTCCATGCAGCTACATATCCCTGTCTAATAACACCTGCATTATCGTATTTCCATGTTAATGTTTCGTGACCGATATAATTATAACAATTCCATTGTTGTGTTTTTTGCGTTGTAGAGTAAGATGGAGCGGTTTTATTTAACGGTGTTTTTGCTCCGTTAAAACTACTATGATTTGTGACAAATGTAGTACCGCCTGAATGCTCTTTCCATAAACTTTGTGTATATTGAGGAACATGATAAGATGTAAAATATAATTCTGTCCAAGGATAAGAGTCAATAAAATACGGAATTGAATCACCGATATTGTCACGTAAATAAACGTTAGAATGAGTTGTTTTTATATAAGAATTGAGTGCAGTTGTAAATCCACAATATTCAATAATAACCTTTGAATTTCTTTCTAAGTATATAGCCTCATTATGTTTTTGTGCGTTTATGACAATTCCGACAATTTCTACGTGTCTAGTTTCATATACTGAAATTATTCCTAATATTGTTGCTGTTCTGTATCCATTATTACTATCATTGCTATCATATAAAAACCTTACTCCATTGCATCCGCTTATAACTATATCACCTTTTAAAACACATTTTTTATGAAAACAAAATGTTATCAAACCGTTACCAACTTTATTAGTACATCTAAAACCATTAGCTAACGTTTTAACATGAATTGTTACGTCATGTTCTAATACATCTGGTAATGTATCTATTGCTTTTTGAACAGTAGCAAAAGGTTTATTGATACCATCATTTAAATCACTACCATATTTAGCGTCAACAAAATATTCTCTCGCATACGAATGTTTTCTAACAAGATTATTACATTCAACATCATCAGCATATAAATATGGAATATATGATTTTTCACGGAAAGTTGCAAGTGTTGTATTTTCAGATTGAACTTCCATACCACTAGAATCAATAATGGTAGCATTTTCATTTTCTTGCGATTGAATTTTAATATATCCATTATTTAAATCAATATCAACTGTTCCGTCATTGGAAATAATATTACCAGTGCGCACTCTATCAGCCGACATAACTCCAGTAGTAATGAAGTCTGCAACAATAGAGCCCGATGAATCAATTGCTAATCCAAATTCTCCGTTAATTCCTGTACTAGAATATCCTAATCCGTTTTTATTCCATACCCAAATTTTTTGAGACGTGTTGATGTCTTCTGTGTCCATGATATAAATAGCATTAGGCGTATACCATACATCAATTTTGTTATCCTAAAGGCTTTTTATCCTCTAGTTCTTATAGTTTCCTATAAGTTCGGCATATATCTTCATCCTCGTCTTTACGTTAGGACGCAAACCACTCGTGGGGATATTTTATTCTCTTTAAGAGGTTCAATCCCTATGCTCTACGGAGGTTAGAAGCTTTTAAACTTCTAACTTTCCTCGGTATTACCATGATTAATAAATTCTAAAAATTGTTCTTTTGTATTATTTTTTCTTCCGTATTTATTGTGAAAATCAGAATGAAGTTTTTTAGAAATAGTTATTCCAATATCTTGTGTATGACGTCTAAATACTTCTTTTCTTATTTCTTCTAATTCAAATACAGTATAATCATTCATATTTTCTTTTACTTCAATATTTAAATATTGAAGTGATTCTTCAATTATTTTTGAAAATGGATATAAATGGTGAATTTCTAATTCACATTTTTTATGAGTTATTTCACATTTATAATTTGCTCTTTTAAGAATATTGTTTCTCCATTCGTTATATTCAACGCTATTTCTTAAAAATAAAGATAGCGGTGTTGTTCCTTTCCATGTAGGCGATAATTTACCTTTTGGAAATTCTTTACCATAATTAGGATTATTTTCACCAGAAATATGTTCGCTATGGTATTCATAACGGCATTCATTACTACAAAAGTGATTGCAATTTCTATTATAATGGTCTCTATCTATTGTAAATTCTGAACCACAATAAGAACAATTAACAATAGCATTTCCACCTTTCCAATTATAGTTATTTTTTCCACTAATTTTTGAATAATCAGTATTTTGTCTAATTTCTTGTGAAAATTGTGATTGATGATAACATTCTTGTGAACAAAAATGATGATATTTATTTTTTTTGTGTTGCTTGTCCGTAAAATTCTTTACCACAATGTTCACAAATTAATTTATATTTTTTATGGAGTTTATTGTCACATTCTTTACAAATATTTCTATATCCATCTTTACTATCTTTTCTTTTTGCAAAAAAAATAATATCTTTTTCTTGTTTACACTTTGAACAAATTTTAGTTTTCATATATATCACCCTTTCATGATATTATATGAAATATTATAAAAAGTATTCTAATAAAATTTATTAATTTTAGGTTTCACCGATTTTGGTTTGTTTTCATTTATATATTTCTATATAATGGGGCATGTATGTCTACCCACCAAAACCATTATTAATTAGATTAGTTGCATCTTCTTTTGCTTTTTGTAAATAATCATTTAATTGTTGTGGTAAACTATCAATTCCTTGTAATACATTATTTATTTTATCTGTTGTATTTGATGTTTCATTAAAAAAGTTTTTATTATAATAACCAAGTGTAATATTATCATATTCTTGTGTTAAACAATTATATTTATATTCAATACATCTTGCAGGAATATTAATTCCTAATTTTTCATGTTTAATTGTAACATCATCACCGATATTAATTAATGTCAACGCTAAATAATCTTTATATTCTTCTGTTTTTGATAATTCTTTAAAATTAATATCGTAAGTAGTTGTTGGAATATCTACTTGATTATCTGTAAATTCTTTTTTTGCCAATTCTATTAATTTATTCCGAGCGTCATTAATATTTGTATATACATATTCTTCTTCATTTGAATTTTGAATCATATTCGATGGAGAATAATTTGGAGAACCTGTCCATTTAACATTTTCATATTTATATTCACGTATAATAGGCATTGAGTAATTATTTATCAAAGGAGAATCAACATATTTATTGCCAGATAATTCAATACCATCAAAACCAACTGGGCGAATACGAGTTACTACATTTGTCATATCAAATTTAGCATTTAATCCAGTTAAGTTTTTACCGTATGCTATTTTATATCCTCTATCTTGTCCGATACGGTTATCAATATTAAATGATAACCAATCCATATCGATTTCTCCGCCCCAACGATTAATAAAAGAATTTTCATCACTACCTATTAAAGCAGAAACAACATTTTTTCTTACCATCCGTGAACTTGTAATATTTGTTATATTAGACGTACCAGAAAAATGATGAGGATAAGACGTATTAGTTAATATTTGATCAATTGCCACTCTACCATTTTTTTCTACAATATTTGTATCCTCAATAAAATTATTTTGTAGATCAAAAAAGATATGTTCGGCATATACTGTAATATCTGATAATGTTTTTGTTACGTGTTTAATTCTAAATAATTGATTATTTGCTTTAATAATTCTGTCTTCTTGTAATAATTTCCACTTATTATATTTATCAAAAGGATGTGTTAAATCTAAACAATATTTATAATCATTTAAATCTCTTGTAACAATTGCGTTTTTCGGCAATAATATTCCTAAACCATTATTGTCAAAATCAGTTTCATCATATTCATAAATTTTAATAATAGATTGTTTTTTAATTAAAAAATTTGTTGTTATCGTAAATATATTTGATTTAAATTCATAAATAATTATATTATTATTGGTAGAACTTTCGATATAATCTTCCGTAACGACATTGTATGAATTTGATTCGGTAATAACATTATATTCATCTTCGGTTAATACATTATAGGTTACATTTATTGTAGTTTCTTCTTCGGTAATATATTTAATACATACTTGACAATCATATGTATTTTTATCTTTTAAAAAAGATAAATCAAAAACACTATAATTTAATGTAAAATAATTAGATAGATATAATGTTCCGTCTATAATTATTCCTACTTCTTTTATTTTTACTACGTCATCTAAATTATAATTGACTTGTAAATATAGTTTATTTTTATTACGAATCAATATATCAGCCGTTTTAATAAAACTCATTCGATTCACCTCCTCCTATAAGTATCTCCATCTAGGATTAATTTTAATTCCAATAATTCCGTCGCCAGACCATTCGATAAGAGTATCACCAGTTTGAATTTCTAAATAATCACAATTAACATCTTTATTTGCACTTGATGGTGAACCGTTAATAATTCTATATGATTCCTTTAATTCATAATCTAGAACAATATGATCATTAATATCTTTAATACGAATTGTTTCACTTCCTATAATTAATGTCGCAGAACCAGTTCCATAAATAGTGATTTCAGGCTGAGATGTTGCATTAGTATTATTTTCTAATATATATGACGTTCCTGCCGCTGTTAATTTAATTGTATTATCTTTTATTTCATATGCGTGCGGTTGTAATTTAAAAGTTATTAATACTTTACAAAATTGTCTAACAACTCTTTCAAAATCTAATTTGCTTATTATTGTTGCTTTATAATATCTATCTGGTTGATTTGAAAATATTAATTCTCCAGATCCTTTAAAAATATTTCTTATTTTTTGAATATCTTCCTTTTTATATATTTTTAATTCAATATCTATATCTATCGGTTCGTATGCTTCTTGACTATCAGTTAAAAATCCGTGTCTACCGTCTATTTCAATAATATCTTGTTTAACATTTGCTGTTGGAACAATCGGTAATTCTTCTATTAAAAAAATTCCTTTTGTATTAAATCCTTTAAAAACAATCCAGTTTTCTTGATTGTGAATCATTATTTCACCTCTATTCTATTATAATAGGGAACTTATATAAAAGCTCCCTATTATTAATATAAATATAAAAAGTAATTCTATTCTATTTATTTTAAAAAATTAATCACCGTTTGGTAATCCATGAGACCATGATTGCGGTAAATTAGTACACCATGCGCGTTTTAATTCTCTTGTTGCTAAAATATATTTACCAACAGCCATATCTCTATTAGTAGACCAGTCAGGTTGCCATACAGCACCTACTGAAGACCACCAGTCACCACCAGAGTTTACTACTAATTGAGCACTATCTAGATTATCTGCTCCATTTTCATCATATTTAACAAGTTTGAAATCAACTTTTGTAACAATGTATGGTTGTCCATTATTAGACCATGCTGAATTAGAACGCCAATCTTTTTGATATCCCCATGGATGGAAACAACGTCCATATGTCGTAGAATCTTGTTTAATTTTTACCCATGTAGAATGGTTACCACTAACACCATTTTCCCATGTTACAGAGTTAGCAATTGTACTATT
>JBGVIL010000023.1:0-2010 GCA_045123185.1 Bacilli bacterium
CATGGCATATTGCTTCTATAAGACTTCTGTTAAGGATGTGTCTATACTTAATAGTGTAAACTTTTTAGCTGGAACATCACTAGCTTATTGTTTTGCAGAATGTAAGAATATAAGTAAGCTTGAGAATATAGAGTTAAGTGGAAACATAGGTGATGCAAGTTATATGTTTAGTGGTTCAGGTGTATCAACTATTAAAAATGTATCTACTAGTTGTAAAAATATTGTAGGTATGTTTAGTTATTGCGATAATTTAGTAACTGTTAATAACTTTGATGCTAATGGAACTACAAGTTATGAATCTTTATTTGAAGGCTGTTCTGGAATGAGTGTTGCTCCAGTAACAACAATACCTGCATCTATAACTAACATTAAATATATGTATAAAGATTGTGATGGACTAGTTTCAATAGATGGTTTTGTACTTCATGGTAACATAACAGAAGCCACTGGATTTGTAGAAGGTTGCGATAACTTAGTTAATGCTAATAACGTAACTATATCTGGTGCTTTCTATAATGATATATTTAGAGGTTTGACAAGTTTGAAATATGTTAATAATCTTCTTATAAATTATGTAGGAAGAAGTATGACTTTTGCTCATATGTTTGATGGTTGTACTAATCTTATAGAGATGTCATTCCATCCAGACAGTTATGTTAAAGACGTTATTTCAATGGATTATATGTTTAGAGGTACTTCTATGACGGGTATTGATTTCTCTAATGTTAGTTTTGAGAAGATTACTTCAATTAAATATATGTTTGCAGATTGCTTTATGGAAGAGTTTAGCTATACAATACCTAAAACAATAACTAACTTACAAGGATTCCTAAGTGGATGTAGTAATTTAAAAACTTTAAGAAATTTCCACATAGAATCAAATGTTGTGGTTACTGATTGGTTATTAAACTCTCCAATAGAAAACTTAATTGATTGTACTTTCTATAATCAAAATTCTACATTTGCAGGAGTTACTACTTTAAAGAGAATAGAAAATGTCAAATACCTTACAGCTAACTTCTCTAACTATTTTGAAGGATGTACTTCACTTCAAACAGTATCAATAACTATACCTAATACTGTTACAAAAACTAATTCTCTATTTAAGAATTGTCCAGAATTAACTAGGGTTGAATTTACTTCTGATAGTGATTTATCTAATTTACTTACTATAAATGATATGTTCAATGGAGATACCAAGTTATCAACTATAGTTAACATGAAAATAACTAATCCTAGTACATCTTCTAATACTACCACATTAACTGGTTGTCCAATCAATAATACTGATGGTTTATATTTAAATTCCAATTCTGTTATGGCTATGTTCAGAATGGGAGCTGAAAGTAGGATAACCAAATTTACAGATTTTGAATTAGGTGAAAATGCTAACAACCTATATGATTTATTTATGGATTATCCAAACTTAATAGAAGATATAGAACTACCTCTTCATGTGGTTAATGTTAGTAATATGTTTAAGAATTGTTTAAGAATGGAAAATGTTCATTCCAACTGGAGTAAACCATATACTAGAAATCAGGATGATGATTTATCAAATGATGTAACCACTTCTGGTTGTTATGAAGGTTGTGACAATATTAAATATATTGATGGAGACCTTTATATGAATGAATATGGAGAGCTTACAGCTATGAGTGTTATCCCTCCTGACTGGGGTGGTAAGATGACATTTGAGGATGACCAAACAGCTTTTGATATTAAGATAGAAGCTGATACTGATATGACTTATACTATGCTAGGAGAAGTTGGTGAATATAAAACCGACTGGGGTGATGGTATAGTAGATATGAATACTACTCACACGTATGAAAGACCCGGAGTATATACTGTGGTTACTTATAATGTAGATACCTTCGGTATTGGTTCTGTTTTAGATTCAAGTATTTCTTTACCTATAGTTAGATTTAGATTCTTAAATAAATCAAAAACAAATGGTTCTCATTTATTTGATGGATTTGAAAATATGTTGCAACTTGATAAACTAGA
>JBGVIL010000024.1:0-3001 GCA_045123185.1 Bacilli bacterium
GACTTAACGTGAACCGTAGTACCCATTGACATTGACTTAGCATTTCGACTTTTTACAACACGTTGTTAGCGTGTGGCGAACCTAAGTTTGAATGGAATACCAAAGAACCGTTGTTTACTTTAAGTACTAATTGTTGGTGAACCCTTTAAAAACACCTCCTAATACTATTATAGTATTTTTTAACGTTAAAATCAACATTGAAAGTTAAACTTTTTAATTTTTATCACTTAAAACTTTAATGCCATTATCTTTAAGTAGTCTAATCGCTCTTTCCCAATCACTTTCAGTAACTGTAATACTTTTCCAAACGTAGTCTGTTTCTTTTTTAAAGAATGGAATATCTAATGGTTCGGCATAAACTTGTTGAATGATGTATCTGAATTTATCTCTTTCCCATCTGAAATATGTTGCCCATTCCTCAAGTTGGTAGTTTTTACTACTTCCACTTAATATATCTGCATCTAAGAAACGACATAAATCTCTATAACTTTTAAACACTTGCCCTACATACATATATCGTACTTTATCCATATTACCTCTGTTATATTTCATTGTGTTTGCCATAGTAAATCACTCCTAAATATAGTCTTATAAGCTAATTTTAGCGTCTGTAAGACGTTTTAACCATTGTCTAGTATAATTTATCCACTAGTGACTAAAACGTCTTAGACACTGTTTATTTACGTTTCACAAATTTGTGAATGTCAAACTCAATACAAATTGGTATTGAGTTTTTATCGCTTGTGATGTGGTATTACTATTTTTACTATCACATAATGTGGAGTAACTATTGTTTACCTCACATTTAACAAATTTATTAAACGTGAGGTAAATAACATTATCTGAGTTATACATTGTATAAATCAGGTAACTTTTAGTTACTGAATAATACCACTGCGGTATTATTAAATTGTTAATTCCGAATAATAGTGAATCACTATTATTCAAGGGAGTAAACATTGTTTACCCCCATAATACGTAGCGTATTTTTTAAAAAGTACGTAGCGTACTTTTTCAAGTATGCACCACTCTATACATTACATAGAGTGCAATAATTTTGTAGTCAAACTCAAGTATGTTTTGTACTTGAGTTTTAAAACTCAATAATGCCACCAAATTTTTTGTCAAACATTTCTGCAACTTTATTAGTACGTTCTTCACGTTCGTCAATCATACCCATTTCAATTAACATTTGCATACGGTTGTAAGTCCATGTTAATGCCTCGTCAATTTGTTGTACT
The DNA here is from genome assembly GCA_045123185.1 of Bacilli bacterium. Taxonomy (GTDB): domain Bacteria; phylum Bacillota_I; class Bacilli_A; order ML615J-28; family CAG-313; genus UBA1231. Next base: position 1,242 of record JBGVIL010000024.1, read on the forward strand.
ACATTGTTGGGAATTGACTCATAATGTTTAATTTCTAATACTTCTTTCATACTGTTGGCATCTACTCCAAAAACAATCCAATAAACGTCATTTTGTAGTTGCCCATACATCCAACCTTGCGGTTGTCTACCGTTATGTTTATCCATAAATTCACGTTTGAATGTTGCGGTTAATTCCTCATGTGCAATCACATTACTTTCACGTGTATTTTCCCAACCAATAGCTTTATGAGCAATTTCTTCTGACATAATGAAATACTTACGGAACTCTTTACCGACTTCATTATTTTCAATCATGCTTAATTCTTTAGCCATGTTTACTGTGAGTTTGTATTCAATAGCGTTCTGTCCACCATGTTTTTTCGTTTCACAATTTTGTGAAGCAAGTTTTACAAAGTCAACATCTTCAACAAATCCGTATTTTTCAATACGTTGTTTAATCCAATCGGCAAACTGACGTTTACTACCTAATACCTCATGTAGCTTACGACCATCTACTGTTCCATCATCTTCTACTTTAATTAACATTGCCATTTTTAAATACCAATCTGCTTGAACTTTAGTGTACCCTAATTTGTTTACTAAGTTTTGTTTGTTTAATTTCATTAATATCTATCCTTTCTTGCGTTAGCTATGTTATCTGCTAACTAGATTAACAGTGGTTAGCGGATAGTACCAACCACCTAACATTTTTTCACCTCTTTTAATTTTTTAACTTCCTTACATTACTTATTATATGCCATTTACTTCTAAGTGTCAACATATTAGTTAAACTTTTAATTAATTTTTTTCAATTATTAATCCGTATCTAGCTTTAATGTAGTTTTTAGCCATGAACAATGTATCAAACTCTTTAACTAATCTACCATTGTAAATGAATTGCCATTTACCTTTACTCTCAACAACTTCACCAAATTGTTTAAACCCATTAGTCACTACCATTTAACATTTCCCCTTTCTTTTGTTCCCTCATTTATATTATACAAATTCTAAACTCAAAAGTAAACCTTAAAAGTTAAACTTTTTTTATTAATTTAAAATTTGTTTTTGAATGTTGTAGCTTAAACCTTTACCAATATCGGTAGTATGTAGTGGAATGACAGTTACTTTACCATCTGCATCTTTGAAAATATGGTGAGAACCACAAATACGTACTAACTCATAACCGTTGTCTTGTGCTAACTTCATTAACTCTTTACGGTCTGTAATTTTACGGTACTCAACTTTATTAACTGTTGGTAATTCAACTACATTAGTATCATCTAGTTGTTGTTGTTTTGAATTTAAAGAGTCTAACTTTCTAACCTCTTGTAACATTAGACTTTGAGCTAGTAAGAATGACTCATTTACTTGTTCAACTAAGTCTACTGCACTCATTCTCCAATAACGTTTAAACTCTTGAATAAACGTGTGTTGCACTTGTTTGTATGAAGTCTGAACTTTCTCTAATGGAATGTAAACTCCTAACTGATGTGCTTTTATAGCAACACTTTCAAGTGCAATGGAAAGTTCATTAACTAATACATCACGTTTTTTATTCAATAAAGAAATATCATCAAACAATTCACACATCAAAACGTTTAAATCACATTCTGCTATGCTTTCACAAATGTTTTCATAGTCGCTAAATATTTCTTCATAGTTAGTAATATCAATTCTATCAAGCAAGTCATAAATTTTGCCAACTTGGTTATTAATCCCTTTAACCATTAAATCTTTTGTTTCATCAACTTCAATAACCATTATTTCATTATAACGTTT
>JBGVIL010000025.1:0-2642 GCA_045123185.1 Bacilli bacterium
ACCTAAATATATTAGCGTGTTTGTCAAAGATTTAAACGATATTTTTAGATTAGTAAAGAATAGTAGCATAGATTTGTCAAAAGTGCATATAATAGAAGTAGAAACTGGATTGGAAGTAGACCATGATATTTTCAAGAAAGGGGAATGATGATGGAGTTTAAAGAGGGAATGGTTTTTAGATGTAAAAATAAATATTATGTTTTAGCATTAATTCAAAGTGACCAATATTTAATTTTAAGCGATGACGAAAATTGCGGTTGGGATTTACATGATTCTCCAAACTATGAACAAATAATTAATAGTAAAGCATATAGTGGATATGTACCATTACATAATGGTAAAGAACGTAAGTTTGTTACTGGTTGGTGGTATGGTGCAAATTTTATGGGAACATTTACATATGTAGACAACTTAAATGAAGTAAGGGAGCATTTTATAGTTAAGGATAGTATACTAGATTTATACTTGTATGTAAAAGATGATACTGGAATTAACATTGATAGTACAAACAAGGAAGACAAACCAAAAGAAACAATGTCTCTTAAAAATGTTATTCACTATGCAGAATTAATTAATAATAAAGTTGAAGAGATTTTACAGATTTTAGACCTTCTAGATGAAAATGGTGTTGCTTATACATTTACAGATGATTACTTTGAAGTAAGTGTAGATAATAGACATTATACAATTACTTTTAATAAACGATAGGAGTGATTTTAAAATGGCTAAACAAGATAGAGAGTTTAAAGATGTGTATTGGTTACGATTAGTTGAGGTTACCGATGCTGGTTTAAGAGTTACTCTTGAACGTGAGGTAACGGAAAGTCTTGGAGTTGCATTAAAACATTACGACGAATGGATTCTAGAGCATGAGAATGTAAAAGATAAACGATTATTAGTTGATATTCTATACATACACGAGGGGCAGTTTAGCACGTTGCGAGAACATCACCTTTGGAATAGACATGAATGTGAAGTAACAGAAGACGTTATGAAAGTGGAGTGATGATATGGATATAAGAGAGGAACAACAATACTATATTGGATTAACTAAGTCAGTACATGAAACAATTGACAAAATGTATGAAAGCATTTTTAACTGCGAAGAGAGTATGGAGAGTCTATTAAAGATAGCTCCTACTGTATTCTCTTATTCAGAATTCTTAATGTTACTTAGTGATTATAAACTACTTGATGAAAGAGCTTCTAGATTTGAACGTGCAGTAATGGATATTAGAGAACAAATAGGAGTTAATGACATTGATAGTGTAATTAAACTAGATGGAGCTTGTGGTGCATTAGGAGCAGTATTTATACTACTTAATGATTATATGGATAAAGCTAATACAAGAATAGAAGCAAAACAATTTGATATAGATAAGGTAATGTTATTGGAACGTATTGAGAATAAGATTGGTTTAGAATATGATACAGTAGATTACCTAAGTCTTTCAGATGCATTTAAAGGTATGTTTATAGTACTACAAATTAAAAATAGACATGATAATATTGGTGAAGAATATGGAGACATGAACGTATTAGTAATTAATTCTTTTAAAACCAAAGTTGAAGCCAACAGATATGCTCTTGCTAATGGGATAAGTCGTGATATGATAATGAGAAGGATTTGATTGATTATGGGAGGTTGTAAAGATTTAACCGGAAAAAGATTCGGTAGATTAATTGTAATTGAAAGAGTAGGTAAAGATAAAAGAAATAATGCTCTATGGAAATGCTTATGTGAATGTGGGAATGAATGTATTGTTACTACTGGTAATTTAAATAGAGGTTCTACTAAGTCTTGTGGATGTTTACAAAAAGAATTGTCAAGCAAAAGATTTTTAGATGATTTGGCTGGACAAAGATTTGGTAAATTAACAGTTATTAAAAGAGCAGAAAACAAAGGTAGAGAAGTGTGTTGGGAATGTAAATGTGATTGTGGAAATATTCATATAGCTAGAGCCAACGATTTAAAAAAAGGTAATACTAAAAGTTGTGGATGTTTATATAAAAACGATTTAAAAGGTGAAAGATTTGGAAGATTGGTGGTTGTTGAAGAATACGGTAGAAACAAATATGATGATGTTTTATGGGTATGTCAATGCGATTGTGGCAATAAAAGTATTGTGAGAGGTACTGATTTAGTTCAAAACAAAAGTAAAAGTTGTGGATGCTTACGAAAAGAATTAATGTTTGGTGAAAACAACCATAATTATAACCCAGATTTGACAGACGAAGATAGACAAGATAGAAGATTAGTTGAAGGTTATAATGAATGGAGTAAAGAAGTAAAAAGACAAGCTAATTTTACTTGCGATTGTTGTGGAGAACAAAATGGAGTACATCATTCACATCATTTAGAAAGTTATAATAGTAATAAAGAATTGCGATTGGATTTAAACAATGGAATATGTTTGTGCGAAAAGTGCCATAAAGAATTCCATAAATTATATGGTTATGGTAATAATACTAAACAACAATACATAGAATTTAAAGAGAAGATAGGAGGATGATATTATGATGGTAAATGCTTTTAGAAAACCTCAACGAGTGAATGTGGTGCAGTGGGACGGAAGTAAGGATGGTTTTAAAGAAATTCAAGGATTTTTTGGTGATAAAGTTCAGTTAATGGATTTATACAA
>JBGVIL010000026.1:0-264104 GCA_045123185.1 Bacilli bacterium
TCTATTTCACTCCCCTCCCGGGGTTCTTTTCACCTTTCCCTCACGGTACTGCTTCACTATCGGTCATCAGGTAGTATTTAGCCTTGGGAGGTGGTCCTCCCTGCTTCCCACAAGGTTTCACGTGTCTCGTGGTACTCTGGAGCAGAGCTTGATTATCTTAACTTTCACCTACAGGACTATTACCTCCTATGGTCTAACTTTCCAGTTATGTTCGGTTAGTCATGACTTCTCGTTAATGCTCTGTCCGCAACCCCAGAGATAAATCTCTGGTTTGGGCTCTTTCCCTTTCGCTCGCCGCTACTAAGGAAATCGATTTTTCTTTCTCTTCCTCTAGGTACTTAGATGTTTCAGTTCCCTAGGTTTACCCTCGTATAGCTATGTATTCACTATACGATACTAGCACTTCCTGCTAGTGGGTTCCCCCATTCGGATATCTACGGATCTTTGCGTACTTACTGCTCCCCGTAGCATTTCGCTGTTAGTTGCGTCCTTCATCGGCTGTTGGTGCCAAGGCATCCTCTGTGCGCTCTTTGTTTCTTTACCTTACATTTAAATCTTTCTTTCGAAAGAATCCTTTTAACGCTTAAATCTTTTTCTTAATTTGAGATTTAAAATTTTATACTTTGCGACAAGTATTATTCAATTTTCAAAGATCTATAAATGTCTAAATGACATTTAGAAAGACAAAGTCTTTCAAAACTAAACAGAACAAATAAGAGTAGAATCAAAGTAATTTGTAAGGGTTAACCTTACGATAGGTATTAAACCTTCGAACATATTGAAAGAAACATCTTGTTCTTTCACCTTTCTCCTTAGAAAGGAGGTGATCCATCCCCACGTTCTCGTAGGGATACCTTGTTACGACTTCACCCCAATCATCTGTCCTACCTTAGACGGCTCTCTCCTTTCGGTTAAGCCACCGGCTTCGGGTATTACAAACTCTCATGGTGTGACGGGCGGTGTGTACAAGACTCGAGAACGTATTCACCGTGACATGCTGATTCACGATTACTAGCGATTCCAACTTCATGTAGTCGAGTTGCAGACTACAATCCGAACTGAGACTGGCTTTTTGAGATTTGCTTGACCTCACGGTTTTGCTGCTCTTTGTACCAGCCATTGTAGCACGTGTGTAGCCCAGGCCATAAGGGGCATGATGATTTGACGTCATCCCCACCTTCCTCCAACTTATCGCTGGCAGTCTCATTAGAGTTCTCAACTGAATGTTAGCAACTAATGATAAGGGTTGCGCTCGTTGCGGGACTTAACCCAACATCTCACGACACGAGCTGACGACAACCATGCACCACCTGTCACCTCTGCCCCGAAGGGAAGACCTATCTCTAGATCGGTCAGAGGGATGTCAAGGCCTGGTAAGGTTTTTCGCGTTGCATCGAATTAAACCACATGCTCCACCGCTTGTGCGAGTCCCCGTCAATTCCTTTGAGTTTCAGTCTTGCGACCGTACTCCCCAGGCGGAGTGCTTAATGCGTTAACTGCAGCGCCGAGATTACTCCCGACACTTAGCACTCATCGTTTACAGCGTGGACTACCAGGGTATCTAATCCTGTTTGCTACCCACGCTTTCGTGCCTCAGTGTCAATACCAGACCAGTAAGCCGCCTTCGCCACTGGTGTTCCTCCATATATCTATGCATTTTACCGCTACACATGGAATTCCACTTACCTCTTCTGGATTCAAGCCAACCAGTTTCCAACGACCCCCCACAGTTAAGCTGTGGTATTTAACGTCAGACTTAATCAGCCACCTACGCACGCTTTACGCCCAATAATTCCGGATAACGCTTGCCCCCTATGTATTACCGCGGCTGCTGGCACATAGTTAGCCGGGGCTTTCTCATTCGGTACCGTCAAATGCATATCATTTCCTATACACATCATTCTTTCACGAATAACAGAATTTTACATTCCGAAGAATTTCTTCATTCACGCGGCATTGCTCGGTCAGGCTTTCGCCCATTGCCGAAAATTCCCTACTGCTGCCTCCCGTAGGAGTCTGGGCCGTGTCTCAGTCCCAGTGTGGCTGTTCTGCCTCTCAGCACAGCTACGCATCGTCGCCTTGGTGAGCCGTTACCTCACCAACTAGCTAATGCGACGCAGGTCCATCCATAAGCATTCCTGTTAAGGACTTTTAAATATTTCAGGATGCCCCAAAATATACTATCCAGTTTTAGCTATCGTTTCCAATAGTTATCCTCGTCTTATGGGCAGGTTACCCACGTGTTACTCACCCGTTCGCCACTAGAGTATTGCTACTCTCGTTCGACTTGCATGTATTAGGCATGCCGCCAGCGTTAATCCTGAGCCAGGATCAAACTCTCAATAAAAAGTTTATCCTGCTCTTCTTGTTCTGTTCAGTTTTCAAAGACCTTGTAAATGTGCGTTCTTGCACATTGCTTTAATATTATACCAAAACCTATAAATTATGTCAAGAAATATAATAATTATTTGTTAATTTTTTTTAAATTTATTTTTTTACCCTTTTATTATATGATCAAGTTATATAAAAAATACCTCTTTGAAGAGGTATTTTTTTATAACTTTCCTATTAATTTAGAGTTACTTAAATAACTATTTAGATAATTATTTTGTTGTTTTTGACTTGATTTAATTTTTTTGATTAACGAATATATTTTTTCTTGTGCTTCATCGTTTTCGACATTTCTTCTAGCAATTCTTAAATTGTTAGGAAATCCTTTATAGTATAAATTACTTTTCATGATGACCTTGGTAAATAAATAAATCACTTACTGCTTTGTCATCAACGATATTTAAGATACCTTGACCAAGTGTTTTTGCAACAGAAAGTTGAACAATACGAGCTTTTTGTTTAATATCGTCATCTAAAGCAATTGTATTAGTTGTTACAAATTCAGATAATGCACTATTAGCAATACGTTCAGTTGCAGGGTCAGATAAAATTGGATGAGTACAGCAACAATAAACAGATTTAGCACCTTTTTGTTTTAATACATTTACAGCAGCAACAAGAGTTCCGGCAGTATCAACAATGTCATCAATAATAATACAGTTTTTTCCTTCAACTTCACCAATTAAATTCATAACTTGAGCTACATTTGGTTTTGGACGACGTTTGTCAATAATAGCAATAGGCGCATCAATTGCATCCGCTAGTCTTCTTGCACGAGTTGTTCCACCATGGTCTGGAGAAATAACCACTACATCTTCTAAATGTTTATTAACAAAGTATTCAGCAAAAATTGGTAGTGCTCTAAAGTTATCAATTGGAATATCAAAGAAACCTTGGATTTGATCTGCGTGAAGATCCATACAAATTACACGATTTGCTCCCGCAACTTGCAATAAGTCAGCCATTAATTTGGCAGAGATAGGTTGTCTAGAAGCAGCTTTTCTGTCTTGTCTAGAATATCCGTAATAAGGCATTACGACATTAATAGATTTAGCTGATGCTCTTTTTAACGCATCAATCATAATAAATAATTCAACATAGTTTTCATTTACAGGTTTGTTAGTTGATTGAATAATAAATACAGAGTGCCCTCTTACTGTTTCTTCAATATTAATTTGTACTTCCCCGTCAGCAAATCTAGTTACTTGACATTTTGAAAGTTCAACTCCAACATAATCAGCAATTTCTTTGGCTAATTTTGGGTTTGAGTTTAAAGAAAAAATTTTGATTTTTTTACCATGTATTGTTGCCATATATATTCGTTCTCCTATTTAATGTTATTTATAAATTCAATTATTTCTTTTGCTACACTAGTAGCATCAATTTTATATTCTTCTAATAATTCTTTATATTTTCCAGTTTGACCAAATTCATCTTTAATTCCTATTGCTTTTAACAAAGTTGGTCTTTTACAACTTAACAATTCTGAAACTGCGCTAAATGCTCCGCCAATCACTGAGTGGTTTTCGTAAACAACAGCTTTGTTTGTTTTATTAACAGAGTTAATTATTGTTTCTTCATCAAGTGGTTTTAAAGTGTTTAAACTTATTAATTCTACATCAAGTCCGTGTTCTTCTAAAATCGGAATCACTTTTAATGCTTCCGAAGCCATTATTCCACTTGTAAATAATGTTAAGTCGTTACCAGTTTTTAAAACATCTGATTTGCCTAAAGTAAACTTATATCCTTCTTCATATACATCTGGATATAATTTTCTTGGCATTCTTATATATACAACACCATCATAATTTAATAATTGAGGTATCGCTTGGCTAAGTTGATATGCATCAACAGCATCGTAAATCATTACTCTTGGTATTGCACGCATGACTGATATATCTTCGAAAGCCATATGTGTACCGCCGTTATTTTCAGCAGTAATACCAGGATCAGTTCCAACAATAATTGCTCGTTGCATAGAATACGCTAGTGAAACAGCTATTTGATCACACGCTCTTCTGGTTGCAAAAGGAGCAAACGTAAATATAAATGGTATAAATCCATAACTTGATAACCCAGCAGCTATACTAATCATATTAGCTTCGGCAATTCCCACATTATAACATCTATCTGGGAATTCTTTATATAAAGGATATGTACCATTAGGTTTAGCTAAATCTGCATCAAGAACGCAAATGCGTTCATCTTTTAACATTAACTCTTTAAGTGTTTTATAAAATGCTTGTCTAAATTCCATATATATTCACCTATTCTAATTCTTCTAATGCTTTTTCTAAATCTTCTTTAGTTATAGGCATACTATGATTTTTATCAGGAACATTTTCAATGAATGAAACACCCTTTCCTTTTAAAGTATTTAAAACAATCATGTGTGGTTTACCTTTAACAAGCTTTGCTTTTTCAATTGTTTCTTTAATTTGTTCAATATTATGTCCATCAATTGAATATGTGTCCCAGCCAAAGCTAGCAAATCTATCTTCCATTGATCCACAATCATTTACTTCTTCAATAGTTCCATCTATTTGTAAATGATTATAGTCCAAGAAAGCAATAAGATTATCGAGTTTTTTGTTTGCAGCAAACATCATTGCTTCCCAAACTTGACCTTCTTGTGATTCACCATCACCAATAATTGAATATATATATGCATTATCTTTTTTAATCTTAGAACCAAGCGCAATTCCTACAGCACAAGAAATACCTTGTCCTAATGAACCAGTAGTCATATCTACACCAACTACTTTATTCATATCACAGTGACTTGGTAAGTTAGTTCCAATTTTGTTTAATGTCAAAAGTTCTTCTTCTGGAAAATAGCCTCGATGAGCAAGAGTAGCATAAACAACTGGCCCAGCATGACCTTTTGATACAACAAGTCTGTCACGATTTTCTTTGTTTGGTTCTTTTGGATCAATATTCATTACGTCAAAATAAAGAACAGTCAAAACATCAGCAATAGATAAACTACCACCTATATGTCCTGACCCAAAAGAATTGATGCATTTTAAAGTAAGTCTTCTAATTTCTTTAGCAATTTGATTTAAGTTATTCATTGGATACCTCTTCTTTACATTATTATACACCATTTTATTTTTTTTCACAACATATAATAAAAAAAATAAACCACCAAACCGGTGGTTATATTTTTATTCTTTTTCTATTGCTGCAAAAATAGCTTCTTCAATCATTTTTCTTGTTTCACTATTTGTTGGGTGTACAATATCTAAGAATACAGTGTCGCTGATTTTTCTGCTAGGCATAGCGATGAACATTCCTTTTTGTCCATCAATGACATTTATGCCATGAACCGCAAAGCAATCATCAAAAGTCACAGCTGCAACAGCTTTAACGCGACTTTCACCTTCAATCTTCTTGATTTTGACATCTGTGATTTTCATAAAATCTGTTTTTCCCTTATCCTTTCTTTCTTTATATTATTATTATAACACGCAGATTTTAAAAAATCAAGTTATTTATTTTCAAAGTAAGCTTTTCTTGGTAAATAACGTTCTTTTAGCATTTGTAATAATTGTTCTTTTTGTTCAATTGACTCTAACTTTAAGACAATTATAGAGTATCTATTAATAAATAAATATAAATAGTTTTGATGTTCCACTACTTTATATATATGTTCAAAAGAAACGAGCGGACTATCTGTTTCTTCTTTTAATTGATAGCGAATGTATTTAGTTCCGATTTTAATATTAATATCTAATGGTTCTGGAGGGTTCTTATCCAGTCTATTTTTTAAATACATTACTCTTAATAAAGTATAAAGTATTGTTGCATATATAATTACAATAGATCCTAAAGCAATCATATAATAATTTTTCTTATTAATAATTGATAAAGCAATAAATAATCCACCAACAAAAACTAAGAAGGATCTTTTAACAAAACTGCTTGGATCATGTTTTATTAAAAATAAATTCATTTCTTTAATATCATCTTTAGTTAAAGTTTGACTAAATTCTATACCTTCTTCTTTTTCTAATTCTTCTTTTGCTTGTTGTTGTGGATCAATATATTCTTCTTGTTCATTCATTTGTTCATCTTTTGTTTCAATCTCTTCTTGTTTTAATTCTTCTTGCATATTTGTTCCTTTCCTAATTATATATATTACATAATTTAATTAAGTAGTTTGGATATTTATGTTTTAAATAATCTAAATCAATTTCTTTGTCAACTAAAACAAAGAAAGTTGATCCACTACCGCTCATATGTACATCTTTAAATTCTGTTTTTAATATATTATATATATTTTTCATTTCTTCAACATTTTCTAAAACTACTTTTTCTAAATCATTTTCTAATATCTTATCAATATTATTATTTCTTATATATTCTTTGTTTAATATTTTATTAGAATAACTCTTTACCTTATTATATATATACTTTGTTTCTATTTTAATATTTGGATTAATAAGTAACACATGTTGATTAATATGACAATCAACTGGTTCTACTATTTCTCCTATTCCTTTAACGATTGCTTTCTTATTATATAATAAGAAACATATATCTGTGCCATATGGTAAAACAAAATTAATTAATTCTTCGGTTGTTAACCCTAAGTTATAATATAAATTTAAATAATTAATAATAGTTGCAATATTCGAACTAACTCCGCCAAGGCCTGAACCTACTGGTATATTCTTTATTATATATATAGATTGTTCTGGTAAATTATATTTATTTACAAAAGCTTTTATTGTTTTATAAATTGTATCTTCTTCAGTATTCATTTTATATTTATCATACTGAACTGTTGTAATATTAGATTCATTAATTTCAATAATATCTTCTAAATCAATTAAAACATTAAACATTTCTAATAAATGATAGTTATTGGGTAATTTATCAATAACCTTTAATATTAGATTTAATTTTGCTGGAGATGTTAGTTTCATATATACCTCAATATATTATTTTCATCTTTCCATATGTTTCTATACCACCGATTGCATTTTTACCATCTTCAATATATTTAATTATAGCATTATAATCAACCATTTTATTGATTGGTGTAGATGCAACTTTTATTGCAGCAACTGCCGGATCAAATGTATGAATATTTATTCTTCCTGGGCTTGATGCAAAATTAGCTCCTTGACCTATTAAATATTCATAATGTGAACCACATGCTCCAGCAATTATTACTGTGTTGGAAAAATGTTTTCTTATCTTTCTAATACTTTGTCCAAAAATTTCACTATTCTCATAGTTAGATATATCTTTAATATCTTTTCCATTATATATATCATGACCTGTAATTACAATAATATCAGGTGTTAATTTTTCAATTATTAATTCAATATAATTTGGTAATTCTTTTTCATCCATATATATGCCAGTAACTTTAAGTCCTGCTTCTTCATAGAGTTCTAGACAACTTTCTAAATAATCTTGATCTCCGTCAATGTGTAAGATTCTACCAAATAAAAATTTTTTTGTTTTATTTCTATATTTTTTAAATGCATTTTTGTATTTAATATCAACCATATGACATGCATTAATTAGTTCATTTGGTGCTTTTTGTAAGGAGTCTATTCCAATTTTTAGTTTTGTTCTATTTCGATAACCAACTAATTCAACAGAATCATTTGTTATTTTAGTTATTTTATAAACTATTTTATTTGGATCATTTAATACAATTACCAAATCATTTTCTTCAAACACAATATCACCTTCTATATTATATGATATAGATCGGTTATTGTTTACTTTATTTAGTTAGTAAGTTAGCAAGCTCAATAATTTGTTGACAAGTTAAACTTTCACTACGTTCAGTTTCTTTTATGTTTAACTTGTTTAAAACATTTAATATTTCTTCTTTTGAATATCCTTCTTTTAAATTATTAACAATTGTTTTTCTTCGTTGTCTAAACAACATACGATTTATTTTTTGAAATTGTTGTTCATTTTTAATTTCATAATCAGGTTTATCTTTACGTTCTAGTTTAATTACAGTTGAATCTACTAATGGTGCAGGATAGAAACAATTACTTGATACATCACAAACTTTAGAAACATTCATATATGTTTGAATTAATACACTTAAGCTATTATAATCTTTAGTATTAGGCTTGCCTAAAAATCTTGACGCAACTTCTTTTTGTATCATAATAGTCATTTTTTTAATTGATGGTGCTTCTTCTAATATTTTTAAAAGAATCGGGGTTGTTATATAATATGGAAGATTTGCAATAACATATATATTATCTTGATTAAAATATTCTTGAATATCTTTTTCAATATTTGTTTTTAAGAAATCTCCCGCAATTATTTTAAAATTAGATTCTAAAATCGTATCATTTAAAACTTCAATCATCTTTGGGTCAATTTCATAAGCCAAAACTTTATTAAATCTTTTAACAAGTTTTCTAGTTAAAGAACCAAGTCCTGGTCCAATTTCAATAACACAACCTAATTCATTATCTAAAGAGTTTGCAATCGTATTTAGAATATTCTCATCAATTAGAAAGTTTTGTCCATATTTCTTTAGGGCGTTTGCGTCATATTTATTTAATAATTCTTTAATTTCTTTTAAATTCATATATATACCTTTATTTAAGAAAAGACCAAACTTTAGTTTGGTCTTAATTATTCTTCGTCGTCATCTTCTTCTTCATATAATTCAAGTGAATCATCGAATTCATTACTTAAATCATCTGCGTCATCAGTTTCGTCTTCATCATCATCGTTAGAATCAAGATGAGTTTCGTTTTGGTTATCGTACATATCTTGATATGTATCATCATTTAATTCATTAATAGTAACTTCTTCATCATAATAGAATGATTCGTAGTCACCGCCATCTTTATCTAATACTGATGTTGGTTGACGATATTTAAGATCCCAACAATCTTCTCCACAATATACAAAGTTTCCTGAAAGCATAAAATCCATTAAGAATTGAGGTGCTTTTTCTTTTGCTTCTGCAACCTTATATCCTTTTAATGACATTACTTCTTTTACTATTGTATCAATGTGTTGTGGACCGCGTTTCTTTTCCATTAATTCTCCAGCGATCTCTAATAGTGATTTTTCTTCATTTTTAGCCATATAACTACCTTTTGATACCTTTCATTTGTATTATATCACTTTTATTTCTTTTTTGCAATAAATAAAATATTTATTTATATGACAAGTTTTTACATTGATTTATTTATACAAAATCAAATTATAAACTAAGATTAAACAGACACCTGGTATTTTAAGTGTACTAACAATTAATAATGTATATATATTAATTGGAATATTTATATTAAAATATCTTCCTATTATATTAAATATAAATAAAAATATAATCCCAAATAGTAAAGATTTAACTAACCACTTAAATACCTTCATAATATCACCACTTAATATTATGAGTAGTAATCTTTATTTATTATTAATTTGATTAAGTACTTGATAATTAGTTTTATCAACGGTTAATGGAGTAACAGATATATATCCATTATAGTATGCGTCTTGATCATTTTCGATAATATCTCTTTTAACATACTTTGGTTTAATTCTTGGAATATATATATTATTACCTTCATTAGTAAAATAGTATTCATAATTACCACTTCCTTGTGGTACATATTTTATACCTTTAGGGTTGAGTGGTAGATTGACATTAAAGGCCTCAAATTTAGCGTATATTGGATTTTTTAAATAATCTTGAATAAATACTTCAAGTGATTCAATAATACCAATATTTTGGCCTTTTAGTACAGATAATGCTATACCTTTCTTATGATAATACATTGCTTCTAATACAGCTGCAGCTGTACCAGAATAAGATATATCATCAGCTAAGTTTAAACCATCATTAATTCCTGAAAATAATATATCAAAATCATACTTTAAATAGTCAACCGCAAATTTTACACAATCAGCTGGTGTTGAATCAATAGAGTACGCTTTAACGCCTTCAAACAAATCATCATGAACTGTTAGTTTAATAGGGCCTTTAATATTAATTCGATGGCTCATTGCAGATTGTTCCGTTGATGGAGCTACTACCATGATTTCGTCATATATATTTTTTAAATAATTTACTAATGTGTTTAAATTTTTGCTAAAGATTCCATCATCATTAACTACTAATATTTTCATTAAATAGCCTCAGGATGTTCTTCTTTAAATTTCTTAATCATTTCATCAGCTTCTTGAAGAAGTTCTTTCATTTCTTTTTTGTTATAAATTGTCGCACCAGCAGCTTGTAAATGTCCACCACCACGCCATTTTTTACCAAGTTCATTAATTGACATAAATCTACTTCTTAGTCTTACTCTGATGTTTTCATCATAATCAACAAAAGTAATCCAGAAAAGAGACCCTTTAATTGAAGACATACAAGATACTAATGCTGCTGCTTCGTCTTTAGTTACTTTAAATTTTTTCATTATTTTATTGGTAAAGTACATATATACAACACCATTAGGAGTCACCTTCATATTCTTATATAAATATGCTTGTAATTTATAAGAGTTAATATCTTTTAAATTAATAAACGCATAAATCTTATCTACATCAATACCAGTATTTACTAATACTCCTGCGGCATTAAATGTTGCTTGAGTTACTCCTCTAAATTGGAATCTTCCAGTATCAGTAATTAAACCTGTATATAAAGCAACAGCTGCTCTTTCAGAAATAGTTAAGTTATTTTCAACAGCAAATTCTGTAATTATTTGACAGTTTGCTGGTTCTTCGTTTTTAACACACATAATATTACCAAATTCTTCTGAATCATCATGGTGATCTATTTTGATAATATATTTACCTAAAGCATATCTTTCATCACATATTCTTGATTTGATAGATGTATCAACTACAATTACTAAAGCATCTTTATATATATCTACGCCTATCTCATCATTTGTTCCAATAAAACTTAAGTAGTCAGGAATTTTATCTCCAACTGCATAAATTGTTTTATCTGGAAAATTATCTTCTAATAAATACTTTAATCCAAATTGTGAACCAATACAATCACCATCAGGTCTTAGATGTCTATGAATAATTATTGTATCAAATTCTTTTATCTTTTCTAATATTTCTTTAAACATATATATACTACTCCTTAGCTAATTCAATTAAATCTTTAATAACTAGTTCCAATTCATCATTTCCAGAAATTGTCGCACCACTCGCTTGAATGTGTCCACCGCCACCGTATTTAACAGCAATTTGATTTACGTTTTTGCCACTTGAGCGAAGTTCAATTATAATTTTACCATCCTCAAGTTCTGTGAAAGTTGCCCAAACATTAACTTCTTTAATTCCAGCCATATTATTAACAATACTTCTAGCTAAAGCATACGGTGTTAAACCAGTTTCTAAAACATCTTGATATGTGTTTTTACAATACGCAAGGCCACAATCTAATATTTCAAATTTTAAAGTCATTCTAGCTTTTAATAAAACATTTCTTAAACTATCGGTATATAATTTAGTATATATATTATCTAAATTTACACCGTATTTCATTAAATGGCTTGCTGAATCAAATGTTCTGCTTGATACAGATGAAAATCTAAATCTTCCACTATCAGTAACAATTCCTGTAAATAAAAGATTTGCTGCTTCACTATTTAATTTCATTTTCGTTTTCTTAATAAAATGTGTAATAAGGCCCGCACAACTTTCATATTTCGTATTTACAAGTGCAATATCACCATATTTACCTTGTGGTATATGGTGATCAATCTTAATTACTACTTTACCCATACTAAAACGTTTATCACTAATTAAATATTCTGCACCACTATCTAATACTATTACTAAAGCATCTTGATATTTACTATCTTCGACTTCATCCATATTTCCTAAGTAATTTAAGTATTCAGTTGTATCTCCTACTGCAAATACATCTTTGTTTGGAAAAGTCTCTAAAATGGCCAATTTAAGCCCTAATTGCGATCCTAGAGCATCACCATCTGGTTTTTCATGTCTGTGGATTATTATTGTTCTATATTCTTTAATTAATTCATATATTTTATTATACATATATATTCACCTACTTAGCATATTATTATAACATATAATATGAAAATTTGCAAACAATTAAAAGATACATATATAAAAAAGAAAAAAGGTTATGGATAAATCCATAACCTTTATTTACTTATTTTGTATAAGTGATTGTAAAATCCATTACTCTAAATTGTGCAGATGCAACAAATGATAATGTTTGGAACCCTTCACCACTAAATGTAACAGTTGTTCCATCTTGAACAGCTGTAACACCTTCAGTAGTTAAAGAGTTAACACATGCAGTTGCATAAGATGCTGATTTGAAAGTAATAACAACTTCTGTCATAGTTTCGCCATTTTTACCATTGATATCAAAAGTAAATTTAGCATAAACTCTAAAGTGATCAGTATCAGTTAAACGCATTGCGTTAGTAGCTGTACCTTGAGTAACTAAGAAAATGAAATTTCCAGTATCCCAAGTTGCAGATTTACCATCAGCAGCTTGAACAGCATTTGGACCAACCATAGTATAAGTTTCTACTTGAGGTTCAGCAACTTCTTCTTTAACAGGAGCATTTTCCCAAGTAATATTCCAAATAGAAATTCTATCTTTCTTACCAGTAACACCAGTTGGGCAATTATTAACAATTTCGATTACAAAATCACCTTGAATAGGAGTTTCTAAAACTAATTCATATGTATTTAAAACATATTTTTCATTTTTTTCAGCAGCATATGTAATTACTTCTGAATATAAAACATTTCCTTCAACATCTTTAACATATACAGTTACACTTAGAGTTGTATCAGTAAATAATTTAGTATAATTAAAAGAAAGTTTTGATAAACCATTGTTTAATACTGGAGAAGTAATTTTACCAACCATATCTGTTCCACCAGTAATTGTAAGAGCAAAATCATTTTCAGTTCCAAATACTATAAATTGTGGGTTCATATTAGTTGTTCCACCACAGTTTAATGCAGCATATGTTGCTGTCCAACCAGCTTCAGATGAACGATCAGCATAAGAACTTGATTTAGTACCCATTGTATCAAAGTCAGCTTTGTTAACTGTAACTTCAGGAACTTCTGGAGCTACATAATTAGGATCTTCAGCACCACATTCACATTTACCTTCAACGAATACGTGTTCATGTACTGGAGGTTCTGGAGTTTCACCAGCTTCAGCTTTTTCGAAGAAACCAGGGAATTGAGAAACACCTGTATTATCAGCATTGATATAAGATGTTTTAGAAGCACTCATAGTGTTAAAGTTACTATATGTACCAAAATAGTAATCAGTACCATTAACATTAGTTGCCCATGCTTTTGAACTTTCAATGTATGAATATACACAAGTTGAATCAGCAGAGAATTGTAATGAAACTTTATTATCTGCATTGAAATATGTATCTAAATATTTTTTAGTTGTTCCGTCTAAGATATAGAATTTGTATCCGCCTTCAGCTTTTTCAGCATAAACTTTTGCAGCAGCAGCAGCGTCTTCAGTCATTTCTAAATATCTAGTGTTAGCAACATTACCAGTTACATATAATACTTTTCCAAGAGTAACTTGGTTTAATCCTAATAAGTAAGCAACATTTTCTTCAAGAACTACTTCAGTACTTGGAATTTCAGGAGCAACATAGTTAGGATCTACTTCACCACATTCACATTTACCTTCAACGAATACGTGTTCGTGTACTGGAGGTTCTGGAGTTTGTCCACCAGCTAAAGTAACAACGATTTTAGCTAATTGACCATTTTTAGTAGTTGTTGAATCTGAAGAAAGGTTAAAGTATTTGAATCCTTCATCTTCAGTAGCTTCAATTGTAAAGCTTGCACCAGCACCTTTGTAAGAAACAGATGATGTAATATTACCAGCAGCAGCTTCAGTGTGTAAGCTTAAGAAATATTGAGCAGTGGCAGATGCACCAGATGGGATAAATACTTCGATTTTAACGATTGATCCAGCAAATGGTGTTTTGTTATAGATGTGAGCGTCTGTACTCTTACAGAACATTACAAAGTTAGAACCACTGTATCCACTTGATTTCATTTGTAAGTAACCAAATGTAATACCATTCATTGTGATTTCAGCAGGAGATGCATTGTATCCACTACCAATACCAGTTGAACCAGTTGTGAAATCAAATACGATTTCATTAGATGGTTGAGGAGCAACATAGTTAGGATCTTTTTCTCCACATGCACATTCACCATTTACGAATACGTGTTCGTGTACTGGAGGTTCTGGAGTTTCACCAGCTTCAGCTTTTTCGAAGAAACCAGGGAATTGAGAAACACCTGTATTTTCAGCATTGATATAAGATGTTTTAGAAGCACTTAATGTATTAAATGTACTATATGTACCGAAGTAGTAATCAGTACCATCTACATTTGTAACCCAAGCTTTTGTAGCTTCATCATAAGCATATACACATTCAGATGCAGCATCAAATCTTAATGAGATTTTATTTGCAGAATTGAAATATGTATCTAAATATTTTTTAGTTTCGCCATCTAAAATATAGAATTTAGATCCGCCTTCAACTTCTTCGATATAAACTTTAGCAGCTAAAGCTTTATCTTCAGTTGTAGCAAGATATCTATCGTTAGTAACTTCACCAGTTACATAAAGTGTTTTACCAAGAGATACTTGGTTAACGCCTAATAAATAAGCAACGTCTTTTTGGTCTTCTTCTACTTTACCTTCAACAGGTTGTAAGAAACCAGGGAATTGAGAAACACCTGTATTTTCAGCATTGATATAAGATGTTTTAGAAGCACTTAATGTATCAAATGTACTATATGTACCGAAGTAGTAATCAGTACCATCTACATTTGTAACCCAAGCTTTTGTAGCTTCATCATAAGCATATACACATTCAGATGCAGCATCAAATCTTAATGAGATTTTGTTTGCAGAATTGAAATATGTATCTAAGTATTTTTTAGTTTCGCCATCTAAAATATAGAATCTTGATCCGCCTTCAACTTCTTCGATATAAACTTTAGCAGCTAAATTAATATCTTCAGTTGTAGCAAGATATCTGTCATTAGTAACTTCGCCAGTTACATAAAGTGTTTTTCCAAGAGATGCTTGGTAAACACCTAATACGTGATGTTTAACTTCTACTGCATCATTCTTAATTCCAAGAACTACAGCATTTAATTGAGGGTTACCATTGTAAGAAGTTCTTACAACTAATAATTGAACTTTATCACCAAGTTTGATTTGGCTTGTTAATTCATTTGTTAAGAAGTCTTGAGCGTTAGTATATTTATATTTACCAGCTGTACCGTCCCATTGAAGAGCACTTTCAGTAGCAGTAGCACCGTAAACAATAATTCTACTTCCGTCTTCACCTTCTAATACAAAGTTACCATATTTAGTTGGAGCATCAGCTGGAGTATCTAATTTGTTACCCCATTGAACAACTGTACCAGTAACTTTAAATGTTTCTAACATTTCTTCTTGTAAGTCGATTAATTCTTTAACAGTTTTTTCAGCAATTTCAGCTTTTACATATTTAATAGTAACTTCAACTTTAACTTCTTGAGAAGCAGCACCGTTTGTAGCAGTTGTAGTTAATGTTACTTTAACATCTTCTTTAGCGTTACCTAAGTCAGCAACTAAAGTTTCAAGGTTGATATAACCTTCTTTGTCAACTGTCCATCCACTTAACACTGTACCATTAGCAAGTGTTCCAGTAGGAAGGTCAACTGTTTCACCATTTTTAACTGTTTGAGCAGCTTTAATACCAGCAACGTCAGCAGCTAATTTGTCTTCTTCAGTCATTTCAATTAATTTAGGTTGATAGTCGTAGTTATTTAAGATACCTACCCAGTAACCATTGTTATGGCAATAGTACATAGCAAGTTCGAATTCTGCGGCTTTACCTAACATTTCTTTTAATAATTGTTCTTCATATGCACCATATGATTTGTAATAAATTTGAATGAAATGATCGCTTTCAGTTGATTGGATTGCATAGTTTGTATATCCATCAACAGTTTTTTGAATGAATAAACCAGATACTTTAACACGATGACCAGGGATCTTGTGATCTGTACCTTGTGTTGGATATTTAGCATACCATTCTTCAATTGTTGTTTCTTCAGCAGCTACATATTCAGAAGCTTCACTGATGATTTCAACTGTAGAGTTTAAACCGATTTGGATTGTTCCATTATAAGTAGCAGGTTTACCAGTTACAACAACTCTATCACCAATGTTAACAGGACTTTGTGGACCATATACATAGATTCCATTACCATTGTCGTCAGCCATTGTGAATGAGTGAGAATCGTATCCGTCACCCCATACTTGTTCAGTTACAACACCTTCGATAGAAACGTTTAAGTCGTTTCCTTTTTCATCTTTAAATAATGAACCACCAACAAATGCATCCCAGTTAGCTAAGATATAATCTTCTAATTCACCAACTGTCATTGTGTTAGATTCAGCTTTTTTAAGAACTGTAAAAGTTAAAGTTCTTGATCCTTCTTCATAATAAGTTTGTTCTCCAATTTGATAAGGAGCTCTAACTTTAATTGTGATATCTACATTAACATCTTCTTGATCAGCTTCAGGACGTTTAACAACAAATTCTAAAGCTTTTGTTTCTTGAGATTCAATACCAGTGATTTTGTCTGGATTAGCTGGATCACCATATACATATGCTCTTTTTTTGTAAGTTACCCATTGAGCGTCCATAACTTCAGGATTTGAACTTTCAAAAGAAGCAGACATACCATACATGAATTCTGAGTATGAACCATTTCTTAAATCATTTTCAGAAACTTTACCATCAGCATCTTCAGCGATACCAACGTTTCCAATAACTGGATCTTTTACGTTATCATTGATTACTTCACCAAAGTTGAAGTTCGTTAATAACCATTTAACATTTTCTTTAGCTTCTTTTAATCCTTCTCTATCCCCTACTTCTGGGCTCATATTACACCCAAAAATACAAAGTGTTAAGAAGAAAACAGCAAAGAAACTTAACATTTTTTTACCAAAATTGGTCATTTTAATTTTTTCCTCCGTTTTGTGTTTTTTTAATCTACGCAAGAACGATATCTTCTGTGCGAGTTAACATAATTTGAACTATAGGTTCGTTATAATCACCATCATAAATAGTGACAATACCATATAACTTTTCAAAAGTTTTTCCTTTGAAAAATTGCCAACAGTTAATGTTGTGTAGACCACGTGGGTTTAGTGGTCCGTCTTCGTAGTAACATTTTTTAGCAGTTTTGTCAGTACCAGGAGCTATTTCAATTAACTCACCGATTTTGTCTTGTTTGATTGCACTCTTTGCATCAACTCTAATGCTTATAATATTACCATATGCATCTTCACATTCTAAACTGAATGCATCGCTTCCGGCTGTATTATAACCACTAACAACTTTTAAATTACTTAATTCAACTAATGTTCCCATCATTTGAACATTATCAATAGTTAAGAATGATGTATCTTCTACGCTATAAACATGAGGTTCTTGTTTTACGTATTGACCATCTACAACAGGAGATAACACTTTAATATCTGATGATGTGATGCCTGTGATTTGTAATGCACCCATATATGTACCAATGTTACCTTCAACTTTAACTTCATAACCGATTGTTAAACGGCTTGAAATTCCATCAAATCCACCATATAAATACATACCATAGAATTCACCATCTTGAAGAATATATGGAATATTTAAATCAGGTTGAATTTCAGTTTGAACAATTGAATCATACCATTCAGCTTCAGGTAGTTCATAACTATCGTCTGTAACTGCTTGATAATATTCATATAATGTTTGACCAGCTTGACCGCCTTCAGCAATAATGCCTGTATCAGTTTCACCGATCCACCAGTTACCATTAGCACCAACTTCTGGCATTTCTGGATTTTCTTCTGATGCAGTTATATTAAATGATTGTTCACCAATATGCCAAACACCAGGTTCTTGTTGTTGGATATAGGCTGAGAAAGGCCCAATCTTACGTGCAACAACACCACGAACTACAACTTTAATATGACTATCTGTATAACCGTCATAATTGTCTCTTAATTCTTTTAATGTCATGTATTTACCTTGATCACTGTAATCATAATCAGGGTCTTGTACATCTTTGTTCCAAATACGGATATTTTGTTTTTGGACTTCCATGTCAGCTTCAAGTAAAATATCAGCATACATCATACCTGATGCTTTACTTGCACTAAATGATTGTTCAATAATTTCTAAGTTTAATAATCTAAATTCAGATCCACCTTTTGGTAAGTACCATACCCATGCAAGATATCTTTCACCAGTAGAATCGAATCTATTTGTTTTTAATGTATCAGTTTGTAATACAATTTTTTCGGCATTTTCTAATTTTCCTTTAGTGAACTTAGAGGCAGCCACACCCCAAGGTTCAAGTTTATAAGTAGATTCTGGTGTATTAATACCGTTGAATCTTACTGTAATGTTACGATTGTTATCTTTAAAAATTGCAGTATCGCCATCAGTTGAAGAACCAAGCTTAACTTCACCGATACCGTCATTAACGAAACTTTTACCTACATAATTTGCAGTTAATTTTAATTGATCTGTATATGGTGTAGGAATGTTGTTTGGATCTACTGGACCAGTAGAAGGTTCTAATTTACCACAAGTACATTGACCTTTATAATATTCACAGTCATGTAATTCACCACATTCACATGCACCATTTATAAATTCATGTTCGTGTTCTTTTTCACCTGGTTGTTGACAAGCAACAAGACCAAGTGATAACACTGTTAAAAGAAGAAAACTAAATATTCTTTTCATTTCTTTTAAACCTATTTTATAAATTTCAAACTATTATTTTAATTCGTTGATAGCATTATCATATGCAGCTTCGATTGAAACGTTAGCATATAATACAGCTTCAATTAAGTTTTCAACTTCATCACGACAAGTTGAAGTACCTGGGAATGATGGAGAAGTATAGAACGCATCTCTTTGTTCCCAACCTACTAATGATACTTTAGCAGCTAATGATTGTTCTTCTTGAACATATTGACCATCAACTAATTTTTTACCTTCTAAGAAGTTAGAGTATTCAACAGAATTTCTTAAACTTGTTAAAATTGGGAAGTAACCTGTTTCTGTACACCAAATATATGTTGGTTGTTTTTCAACAGCAAGACCTTCAGTCCATGTTGTTAAGAATTTAATAAATAACCATCCAGCTAATTCTTCTTCAGCTGTTTCAGAGTTAAATAATGCAACGTTTGTACCTTGTTGGATAACGTATTTTTGACTAGATGCTGCTCTTTGTGGATATGGAAGAACACCTAGAACGAATTTGTCACCAGGGTTATTATAAGATGCACCAGCTGATGAACCGATAACCATCTTAACTTGACCATTAACGAATCTGTCAGATGTATAAGCATCAGGATCACCCCAAGCAGAAGCAGTTACAAAGTAACCAGCTTTGAATGCATTGTAATACCATTGAACCATAGCTTTTGATTGAGCATTATCGAATACGAATTCACCTTGGTTTTCACCAGTAAGTTTTGTATATTCACCACCCCATTGTTGAGTTAGTGTAATAAACATATTACCTTCTGAGTCATAAGAGAATGCATAGTTGTCTGATTTTTCAGCAGTTGATAAAGCTTTATATTCAGGTTGTTCAACATAGAATTTACCGATTTCTTCGATTTGTTCCCAAGTTAATGCAGCGCCTTCATTAGCAACAAATTTAGGAGTATCATTAACATATTGAATAGAACCTAAGTTATATTTTTCTAATAAACCTTTTTCTTCAAACCAT
Source organism: Bacilli bacterium (assembly GCA_045123185.1). Lineage (GTDB taxonomy): Bacteria > Bacillota_I > Bacilli_A > ML615J-28 > CAG-313 > UBA1231. The sequence goes on from JBGVIL010000026.1 coordinate 20,209, forward strand.
GTAGCATTGATGAATAATACTTCAGTTGATTTGTTAAATGGTAAAGAATAAAGAGTTCCTTTGTCATCATAAATTTTACCTTCAGCAAAATATGATGGAACGTAGTCATTTAATTGACCATTGCTTAAACCATATACTGGATGGCTAACATATGAATTTAATTCACGAACACCTTCGTATTTACCATTTTGGTTTGCTTCTAAGTATAATGATACGTGGTCAGGATATACTTGAGCAATAGTTGGTTTGTTACCAATACGAATACCTTTAGAAATTTTATCTCTTAAATCTGTATAACCACCTTGAGAAGAGTGAGTTACTTTGATGTTTGGATAAACTTCATTAAACACTTTAATAATTTTGTCAATAACAACTTGGTTAGATTGACCCATAGCGTGCCAGAAAGTTACTTCAGCACTTAGTGATTTAAGTTCAGCTTCACTTAAATTTAATAGTTCATGCATGCCTTTTGTGTCATTAGGATCGTCTTTTTTACCTCCGCACCCAACAACAGTGAATAAAGCTGCAAAAACTAATACAAAAGATAATAGTTTTTTCATTTTTTTCCTCCGTTAAATTTTATGGTAGACTAACAAATTTAGTTTTACCCTTTGATTCCACTTCTTGATACACCTCTAATAATGTATTTTCTAAAGAAGATGAATACAAGAAGTAATGGTACAGTTACGACAGTTGTCGCAGCCATTTGTAAGTTGGTAAGTGGTAATCCGTTTTCTTCTGTAGCGAATGACTTTCTTAAACCAACTGTAATTAAAGTTAAATCTTTACCTAAAGATGCATCTGTTACAAGGTTAGGCCAAATGTAAGAGTTCCATGCACCCATAAGTTTTAAAATAGTAATAGTGATAATTGTAGGAGAAGCGATAGGCAACATTACTTTTAATAAGTATTTGAAGTCGCTCGTTCCATCTACTTTTGCTGCATAATACAATTCGTTTGGAATTTGCTTGAATGTATTTCTTAATAGGAAGATATAATATGTACTTACCCAGAAAGGAACAATCATAGCTTCATATGTATTATACCAATTTAAAACATTTTCACTACAAACTGTAACGTAGTTTGTAATTACTAAAATTTCTCCAGGAATCATCATTGTTGCAATAAACATTGAGAATAGCAAATCTTTTCCTTTAAAGTTTAATCTAGCAAAAGCATATGCTGATAATACTGTTGTAACAAGAGTTCCAAGTGTAGAGAATATACCAACAATTAATGTGTTGATCATGTAAGTACCAAATGGAGCTTGAGTCATTGCTCTTCTAAAGTTACTAAAATGAACTTCATTTGGAATTATAGTAGGCGGATATTGTATTGTTTCTTCAGCTGTTTTTACTGAAGTCGCAAACATCCAGTAGAAAGGGAAAATAATAAAGAATGCAGCTACAGACAATAATGTATATGCAACAATATATCTAACAACTTTACCAATTTTTTCTTTTCTAATTTGTTTTTGATAATCTACTTCAGATTGACTTTCTTCAACCCAAAGGTTTGCCGCTAATTTTTTATGTTTCTTTGATGGATACTTGTTTGATTTATCTAAAACAGATAAAACAAATGCAGCAAGTATTAATGATAATAATATAAACCAAAACATATATGATACCTCCTAGTAGTGAACTCGCTTTTTACCAGCGGCTTCCTTAACAAAAGTAAATATCATGATAACAACGAATAGCATAACCGCTGCGGCAGCTGCGATACCAATATCGTTTTTAGCAATACATTTATAAATGTAACTAACTACTGTACTCATACTATTCTTTTGTCCAATTGGACCTTCAGCATCACCGAATACCCCAATGATTGATGAATATTCTTTAAACGAACCAATAATTGATGTTGTTGTTAAGAAAGTTACTTGAGGTGATAATAAAGGTAATGTGATTTTTGTTAATACTCTAAATTTAGAAGCACAGTCAATTTGTGCTGCTTGATAATATTGCTTGTCAATACCTTGTAAACCACTTAATAAAATCATAATTTTAAATGGTAATGCATTCCAAATGATATATACAAGTAATACAGTTAAAGAGTTTCTATAAGATGGATAAATTGATACATCTCCAACTTTTAAGTTTCCACCTAACCAGTTAACTGGATCAAATCCCATCATTTCAAGTAAACTATTAAATACACCAAACTTTGAGTTAAAGATAACTGAGAATACCATACCAATCGCAATAGCGTTTGTTACATATGGCATAAAGAATATTGTTTGATAAATCTTTTGAAATTTTTTAATTGAGTTCAAACCAACTGCTATAAGTAGTGATAATATAACAGATACAGGAACAGAGATGACTGTAATTAATACAGTTGTTTTGAAATATTGAAGAATAGCTTTCTTTTGAAGAACGGTTTCAAAGTTTCCAAAACCAAGTCCAGACCACTCATTTAACATGTAGTTATAGTCTTCTGCGAAGGCGATAAAGAATGTATTAAATAGTGGATATACTGTAAATACAGCCATCAAGATAAGAGTAGGTGCTAGATATATCCAAGCTTCCCACTGATTACGCTTGACTTCCATACTTATTCACCTGCGACTTCCATATTAACTTCAGTTAATTTGTCAAAGATGTGACGTTTATTTTTCTTAATGTTTGCTTTAATAGTCTTACCAACTTCGATTCCTTCGATTTCGGCTTCAACAATAAATCTGAATGTTGGTGTTTGGCAAGAAGGATGTCTTGCAACAATTGATTTGTCACGTCCAATGAATTCTACACTTTCAACAATAAAGCTAAATGCACCTTCGTCAGCGCCATTAGCAACTTCGAATCCTTCAGGACGAATACCAATTTCAACTTCTTGATCAGGGAAATCAACTGTATCAATTACTTCGTCGCCAATCATTAATTGTTTGTTTTCAATTTTTCCTTCAAACATATTGATTGGAGGAGTACCTAAGAATTTAGCAACAAACTTATTTACAGGGTTGTTATAAACATCTTGAGGTTTTCCTTTTTGTTGTACAACACCAAGTTTCATTACAACAATTTCATCAGAAATACTCATTGCTTCTTCTTGGTCATGTGTTACGAATACTGTTGTAATACCAGTTTCTCTTTGAATACGTTTAATTTCTTCTCTTGTTTGTAAACGTAAACGAGCATCTAAGTTAGATAGTGGTTCGTCAAGTAATAATACATCTGGTTGTTTAACTAAGGCACGCGCAATCGCAACACGTTGTTGTTGACCACCAGATAATTGTCTTGGTTTACGATTTAAAAGTGAACCAATGTCTACTAGATCCGCAACCTTTTGAGTTCTTTCTAAAGCTTCTGCTTTAGGAACCTTCATGTTTTGTAATGGGAATAAAATGTTGTTTTTAACAGTCATGTGAGGATATAAAGCATAGTTTTGGAATACTAAACCAATACCTCTTTTTTCAGGAGATAGTTTTGTAACATCTTCATCTCCAAAGAAAATTTGACCTTCTGTAGGACTTAATAGACCCGCAATCATGTAAAGTGTAGTAGATTTACCACAACCTGATGGACCTAAAAGACCGATTAGTTTACCCGAAGGAATCAAGATGTCAACGTTGTCGACAGCTCTTACTTCGGATTGATCTTTGTCTGCAAAGACTTTTGTTAATTGAACTAATTTAATGTCCATTATAATTTTCCTCCGTATTTTAGGGTAGTTCCCTATTCTCACTTATTATATCATAATTCGAGTTTTTTTGCAACCAAGATACAACTATTTTAGTTTTAATGATATAACAGGAGTATTTTTCGAAAAAAAATATGACGGTCAAACCGTCATATTTTATATTTTTGTTTAATGAATTTTTCCTACTTGTTTTTAGTAATTCGATATTCTAAAGCTCTTTTTATAGTTAAATCATCTGCATACTCTAGATCGCTTCCAGCAGGTAATCCATACCCAATTCTAGAGATTTTTAGATTAGATTTTTCTTGTAAAAGATTCTCAATATATAAGGCTGTAATGTCACCTGAAGGAGTTAAACTAGTAGCAATTATTACCTCTTCTACAGGTTCATTGTGGACCCTTTTTTCAAGTTTTTCTATATTTAAATCCTCTGGTTTTATGCGTTCAAAGGCAGATATTAAACCTCCTAAAACATGATATTTACCGTTATATTCACCTGATTTTTCGATGTTTAATAAGTCTTTAGGATCTTTTACAACTAGTATTTTTTTGTTATCTCTTGTAGAGTCAGAACAAATATCACATATATGTTCAGTAGTTAACATACCACATATTTCACATTTTTGAATGGTCGAAAAAGTTCCAAGCATTATATCACAAACCTTTTTGATGTCATTATAATTATATTTTTCTACAATATAATAAGCATATCTTAAAGCAGTTTTATGACCAACACCAGGTAATTTTTCAAAACAATGAACTAAATCATCTAAAAATTTTAATTGTTTCATCTTAGAAGAATGATCCCATACCGCCTAATAGAGCTTGGTATTTACCCATTTTTTCTTCAGTAGTTTTATCAATTTCATCATATGCTTTTTTACAAGCTGCAACTATCATGTCTGATAACATCTCATAATCTTCTTTAGATTCAATTTCAAAACCATCTAAAATTTCAACATTAACTAATTCTTTTGTTCCTTTTAAAGTAACTTTAACAACGCCTCCAGCTGTTTGAACGAAATCAGCATTAGAAATTTCTTCTTGTGTTTTAATCATTTCTTGTTGCATTTGGCGAACTTTTCTTAACATTGCTTGTTGATTCATAATTATTTAACCTCTCTTATTAAACTTTGCCCAAACATTTCTTTAGCTTTATCATAGTTTCTAGAACTGTTTGTTTGAAAATTTTCTTTTGTTACATTTATTACTTTAAGTTCCGGATTCTTAATTGGTGTTAATGTAGGGAACTTAATACCCATGTGATACTGTCCTTTATACTCATTACTCTTTTCATGCCATGTGTTTACAGGCAATGCAATAAAGTCATATTCTTTTTGCAGAGTAGTTCTAAGCACTTGTTTTGCTTCATAATGAGTATTTGCAGTCATTAAGTAATTACAAATTGATGCCTTTTGGTATACAATAATTAAATAATTGCCACCATTTACAACTACTTTACCGTCACTAAGTGTAGATGCAATACTTGCAAGTGGTTGTGGCACTAGTGATTGTAGACGATACCAAACAGAATTAATTCTTTCTTTATCTTCCATATTTTTTCTATCTCTAGATTGATGTAAGATATTTTCAATAACTCTAATATCATAAGCTTTTGCTGTGTCATCTACTTGATTTTCTTTTAATTCTTCTTTAGGTTCTTCTACAACTTCTTGTGGTACAATTGTTTGTTCCATTACTTTTTGTTCTACTCGTGGTGCAGTTTCGTAAGGAGATGTACGTTTTTGGATAATTGGTTTTGTAGTTTCTTGTTCAACTTTGATATTTTTAAAACTTTCTTCAAGTTGAGTTGTACGTGCGCCAACTTTTAAAGCATATTCTTTAACAGATAAAATTTTGTTTTCTAGTTCTTGAAGTTGTTCTTCAGTAACTTGTGGCTCAAAATTTAATTCTGATACTTGTTGTTTTAATTCATTAACTAGTTCTTTTGCAGCAGCAACATTTGTTTTATTGTCTTCAATATCTTTTTGTAAGTCGATTACTTTATTAAATAAAGTAAAATAGTTATCTCTAATTTTTTCTAATTCAGATACCGCTTGATATGATTCGTCTACAGTATTAAAGAAGTCATCAGCTGGTAAATCAAATGATTGTGGTTGATAATCTTCAGGAATAGGTTCGATAATTTCTTGTTTTGTCTCATCTGTTTTAGATGATAGTGCGTCTAAACGACTATATATATCATCTAAGTTTACTGTTTCAACATTGATATTGCTAATTCTTTCTTCTAAAAAATCTTTTGTTACATATGAATTTAATAAATCGTAAACTTGATCTAATGAGTTGTTATTAGCTGTTATGTCATTATTATATATATGTTCTTCTTTATTAGAAACAACGAATTCTTGTAATTGGTCATTAGTTACATATGTTGACAGTTTATTTTGTAAGTTTGTAATTTCATTCTTGAATTCTTCTTTTAATAACTCAATGTTAATTGTTGGTGTTTCAACCGGTGTAGAATTTAGTTCGTTGAATTTGTTTTCTAATTCATTAACCTTATTTAATAATTCTTGATATTTATCATCTGTTGGTTGTACATTATCAAATAATGTTTGTTGGTTGTTGTTTTCAAAAAAAGCAACCTTCTTTTCAAGCAATTCAATTCTTGGATCTTCTTCCAATATTTCAATTCTTTCTTCTAAATCACGTGGTGGAACAGCACATTTAGAAATCATTTCTTCTAAAAACTCTAATTTGCTTTTAGCAAAATCTTTAAATTCATTGATATTTAATGTCTCGTTTGAGCTTGCTAGATTCTTAACTTGCATTTCTAATTGATACATTTTATCATACACTTCAGATAAATCAGCATTATCAACTGATTTAACTAATTGTGATGTTACATCAATTGCTGTCATTTTTACAATTCCAACTTCTAAATAGATTTTAGGAGTGTTTGTAAATTTAATTTTATTTTGGACGTCATTTAATACGTCAACATATTTAAATATCTTATTTCTTTTGGTTTCTTGAACTAATTTTAAGAATTCAAAATTATTAAAAATTGATTTTGAACTTTCTTCTGGCTTCACATTTTGATATAAAACCATATCACGACATAGTGATAACATCGATTGAACTAGGACGCTAACTTCTTTTCCCATATCTAATAAATCGTTAACGATGTCAAGTGCATCACTAATTTTATTCTCATTAATTAAAGAGAAAAGTTCAATTACTTTCTTATCTGAAACTCTACCAGTAATATTATTGATATCTTCAGCAGTTATTTCATGATCAGTATATGCTGAAACTTGATCCATAATACTTAATGCATCACGCATTCCACCTTCAGATATTTCAGCAATCAAAGAAAGTGCTTCTTTGGTAATGCTAATATTTTCTAAATTTTTAACTTTATTTAATTGATCAACAATTTCTTTATTTGTGAGTGGTTTAAAATCAAATCTTTGACAACGAGATAAAATAGTTGCTGGAACTTTATGTGGCTCTGTAGTAGCTAAAATAAAAATAACATGCATTGGTGGTTCTTCTAATGTTTTTAATAATGCATTAAAAGCTGAAATACTTAACATGTGTACTTCATCGATAATATATATTTTATAATTTAAAGATGCAGGTAAGAAATTTACTTTTTCAAGTAAGTTACGCATTTCATCTACGCCATTATTACTTGCGGCATCAATTTCAATAACATCAATTGCAGAACCATCATTTATAGATTCACATACTTCACATTTATTGCATGGATTTCCGTTTTCTAAATGATTACAGTTAACTGCTTTAGCGATTATTCTTGCAATTGTAGTTTTACCTATACCACGTGATCCACTAAATAGATAAGCATGTCCAATCTTATCATTAGCAATAGAATTTTTAATAGTTTGGATTATATACTTTTGTCCAACTACTTCATCAAAGTTAGTAGGACGATATCTTCGATATAATGCTTTATAGGCCATATTTTGTTATACCTCCATTTTTAATTATTATATCATAAATACAACTATTTGTCCTAGTTTTAATCAAACTTTTTTATATATTATTTTTTTTACTATTTTTTCGAATATAAACATAAAATTATATGATATGTTTATAAATATAATTTCAATATTTTGTTTTATCTTGCTTTTTATTTATGGTATTAATGTTTTGACATCTTTTTTAGAAAGCTATTTTTTAAATAAATCCAAATTACATTATAGTAAATTAAGTAATATATATGTATCTTTTATATTTGGTACTTTAATTACTTTTTTAACACAATCTTCTTCTGCAATAACAGCGATTATGATTGCTTTCTTAAATGCTAAACAAATTAAACTTAAAAATGCTATAGCTGTAATGCTTGGAGCAAACATTGGCACAACATTTACTTCATTAATTACAAGCTTTAGTTTAGATCAATATAGTTATATTATTTTAGGAGTTGGTCTTTTTTTAAGTTTATTAAAAAAAACAAACAATATTTCAAAGTTTTTTATTGGACTTGGATTTATTTTTTATAGTTTGTTTTGTTTAAAAAATACATTAGCTGTTGTTTTTGACAACATTGAATATATATATTTTCTTAAATATGCGAACAACAATGTTATATTAAGTACCTGGAATGGAATATTATTAAGTGGTCTTTTACAATCTTCATCTGTTACAATTGCCATAACACAATTATGTGCAACTAATGGATCAATTTCTGTCTTGTCAGGTATATGTGTAATACTAGGGTCAAACATTGGTACAACTTTTACCGGTTTGATTTGTTCTTTAAAATCTTCATACGAAAGTAAACTACTAGCAATTTCACACTTAATAATAAATGTTTTAGGTGTTTTTGTTATTTTACCTTTTGTTAAATATTTTGTACGCATAAAATATAACAACGTTTCTTTATTTTTAAGTTTAATACATATATTCTTCAATATCATTAGTTGTAGCGTTGCGTTATTTTTTATAAACCAAATTATCAAACTTTCTAAATTACTCGTAAAAAAGAACCTAATTTAAAAAATTAGGCTCTTACTTTTTATTTCTTTTCATCAGTAACTATTTCTTTTAATGAAGCTGCAACTCCGGCTAAACCTTGTAAGTTTGATGGAACAATAATTTTAGTTGATTGTCCATTAGCCATAACGCCTAATGCGTCATATGCTTTTAAAGTTAATACACCTTCATCTACTTGAACAGATTTAATCATTGCTAAACCTTCTGCTTGTGCTTTGTTAACTGCAAGAATAGATTGAGCTTGACCTTCTGCTTCTCTAATTAATGCTTCTTTTTTAGCTTCTGCTTTTAAGATTTCTGATTCTTTTTGGGCTTCAGCCTTTAAGATTTCTGATTCTTTTAAACCTTCTGCCTTTAAAATAGCAGCTCGTTTTTCCCCTTCAGCAAGTAAGATTGCTTCACGTCTTTCACGTTCAGCACGCATTTGTTTTTCCATTGCATCACGAATATCTTTTGGTGGCATAATATTCTTAACTTCAACACGAATTACTTTAATTCCCCATGGATCAGTAGCTTCATCTAGAATTTCACGCATTTTAGTATTAACAATTTCTCTACTTGTCAAAGCCTCATCAAGATCTAATTCACCCATAATATTACGAAGTGTTGTAGCAGTTAAATTATCTAAAGCTTTAATTGGTTTTGAAACACCATATACATATGCTTTTGGATCAGTTATTTGGAAATAAACAACCGCGTCAATTTGCATTGTAACATTATCTTTTGTAATAACTGGTTGTGGATCAAAATCAATAACTTGTTCTTTTAAATTTACAATCCCAATTTTTCTTGGTGTATCTAGTTTTGACATTGGAACCACTGGTGCAGATACATCTACAGCAACCTTATCAAAGAAAGGGACTAAAAAGTGAATACCGGTTCCCCAAGTCGCGTGGTGTCTACCTAATCTTTCAATAACATACGCTTGTGTTTGTGGAACAATTTTAATATTTGAAATGATAATAATAACTAGAATAAAAAGTAATGCAGCTACTCCTAATAAAATAGCTTGCCCAGCATTAAGTGCTAAAATCATATTTTTTTCCTCCTATTTGATTTCAATTTCTTCGACTACATCAACAATTAATTTATTTCCAACTATTTCTTTAACAACAACTGCTTCTCCAACTTTTATTTCTTTATTAGTAGAAGACACAGCTGTCCATAATTGAAAATCAATTTTGATTTCACCTTTGTTATCAGGTAATATATCTTTTGTTACTTTACCTGTCATGCCAATAAGTTTATCAGCATTTGTTTTTACTTCAGTATTTAATGTTAATTTCTTTGCTAAAGGTCTTGTTGCTAACACTAAAGCAAAAGAAATTCCTGCGGCCATTAATAATTGCCAATATACTTCCCATTTTAACAGAGCCGCAACAATACCCATAATAGCTCCTGCAGCAAACCAAATTGATACTAATTGAGCCGTTTGTTCTTCTAAAATAATTGCAATTGCTATTACAATTACCCAGATAATGATCATTGTAATTTGAGTAGTTTGACTAATACTTAAAAAGTTAAGCATACATTCCCTCCTTTACATCAACAATTAACATCTTTTCTCCGGTATTCCATTTTGCGCTAAACTTATAAGCTAATTGTTTTGAAAAATCAAAATTATATAATTCTTTTAATTCGTCAACAATTTTTTTGCCAGTTATTCTGCCATAACTTGGTTTAATGTTTATTTTATAAAGTCTAGCTTTATCTATACCTAGAGATTCTGCTTCTTCTTTATTAACCTTTTTTATAACAATTTTGTTTTCTTCTAACTCTACTCCAATAGCTATCGCGTAAGCATCTAAAAAATAATCTGCGGCTTTTTTACTTAGCCTAATATTATTCTCATAAATTGTTACTGCGCCTAATGAATCATCTTTTGTAATCCATTTTATTTTCATAAATACCTCCTTACATATATATTATATTACAATTTATTTAAGTTGTCAACACAAAATGTATAAAAATGTATTAAATGTATTTTTATGTTTCTGAATTTAATGTGAATTTATATTTTTTTCTTGAAATAATTTGAATTAAATGTTATAATGCTTAATGAAAAAAAGAGGTGTTTTATGAAAATTAAAAAATTAATAATTTTGTTAATTGCCATAATTGTCCCTTTAACAATAACTACTCTAATTGGGTTATATGCATACGGGACAGTTGGGGGATGGACAGGAAACCAAGAAAAGTTTGTTAACGAAATATTTTATGCTAATCAAACAAACGAAAATTCTATTTCTAATTATGTGAAATTTAACTCACAAAAATACAAAAATCATACTAATAATATTAAACTATATAAAGATTATACAGCTGAAGATTTAGAAACTATTGCTCCAACAAATGGATCATTCCAAATTGATGGTATGTCTTTCTCTTTATATAACTTTTTAAGTCAAGAGGAAGACTTTAGTGCTTTCCATTATGATTTTATTTATTTCAACATTGACAACACATTAATTAATCCTGAAAACATTGTTGTAATCTTTGTTGAAGAAGATGGTTCTGATTCTGTAGAAAACTTGAAATTAGCAATTGATCAATTCCAAGATGATTTTATTGAAAATGATGAACCTTCTGTTTATTCAAGCGTTTCATCAAAACTTACTGCAAACGTATTATTTACTACTGGTTCTCCATTAAATGACGTTAATGGTAAAGGTGTTCAAAAAACTGATGGAACATTCACAACTCCTTATCTTTATTCATCAAACTTCTTACAATATCAATACGTATTAATGGATGAAGCAGGAGGACAACTTGTTTCTACTAAAAAATTCACCGATTTATCATCATGTTCTTTTGCTTTATTAGAACTTTCATATGATAAAAACAAAGCTGCTGATACTGTTGAAGTACTTACTACTGGACAAATTTCAAATATCAAAGGAACTGCTGATGAATATATCAAAGCAAATCCTGATATGCAACAAGGTTATGGGTTAAACGCTGATAAAGCTTTAACTAACGCAGGATACTTTGGGTATATTTGGCCTACTATTTTATGGCAAACAGGTATTGCTGCAGTAGTTACTGGTGTATTTGGTTTCTTATTCTATAAAACTTGGACATATGAAGATCCAAACAAAAAAGAAAAACGTTAGAAATTTCTAACGTTTTTTTATTTCTATTAAAATTCGCAATTTCTTGGAGTACGAGGGAACGGAATAACATCTCTGATGTTGTCAACACCTGTTAAATACATAATTAATCTTTCAAATCCCATTCCAAATCCTGAGTGAACACAACCACCATATCTTCTTGTATCTAAATACCAATCGATTCCGGCTTTATCTACATGCATTTGTTCCATGCGGGCTAATAGTTTTTCAAGATTTTCTTCTCTTTGTGATCCACCCATTAGTTCACCAGCTTGTGGTACAACCAAATCAACGGCCGCAACTGTTTTGTTATCGTCGTTTAATTTCATATAATATGCTTTAATATCTTTAGGCCAATCTGTAATAAATACTGGTCCATTAAAATAATCAGTAATATATCTTTCGTGTTCTTTGGCAATATCATCTTCATAAGATGGTTCAAATTCCCACTTAACTTTTGCTTGTTTTAAGATATCAACTACATCATGATGCGTAATTCTAACAAATTTACTATTTAATAAGTTTTCAATTTTACTTAATAGCCCTTTTTCTACAAACTTGTCACAGAATTCCATTTCTTCTTTACAATGTTCTAATACATATTTAACTACAAATTTTAACATTTCTTCTTCGATATCCATTAAACCAGTTAAATCACAAAATGCCATTTCTGGTTCAATCATCCAAAATTCATTTGCGTGAATCTTAGTATTTGAGTTTTCAGTTCTAAACGTTGGCCCAAATGTATATATATCTGCAAAAGCCATGGCAAATGTTTCACCTTGTAATTGTCCAGAACCTGTAATAAACGCTTGTTTTCCAAACAAATCTTTTGAGTAATCTAATGTTCCGTCTTCTGTATATGGTAAGTCTTTCATATTTAAAGTTGTAATTTTAAACATTTGATCACTACCTTCACAGTCTGCACATGTAATAAGCGGTGTATGAACATATATATATCCACGTTCTTGGAAATAAGTATGAATTGCGTGAGCCGCAACACTTCTTATTCTAAATATAGCAGAAAATAAATTTGTTCTAGGTCTTAAGTGTGCTACTTCTCTTAAGAATTCTCTAGTGTGTCTTTTTGGCTGAATAGGGTAGTTTTCAGGGCAGTCCCCTAATAAGATTACACTTGTTGCGTGAACTTCTAATGGTTGCTTCATTTCGGGCGTTAAAACGACTTTCCCAACAACACAAACTGATACACCAACACGATATTTCGAAATCTCTTCAAAATTATCTAGTTTGTTATCATATACTACTTGTAAATTATCAAAATATGATCCATCATTAATATTTAAAAAACCAAATTGAGCTTGAGCTCTATTTGTTCTAACCCAACCACACAATGTTACACTTTGTTCTTTATAACTATCTTTTTCTTTAAATAGTTGTTTGATTCTAATTCTTTTCATAAATCCTCCTAATAAAAAAAGTCCTCTTTCTATAAGAAAAAGGACGAAATTAATTCCGTGTTACCACCTTAATTCACATATATCATATATGTGCACTCATTATCTGTTAACGCCAGCAACGGATAGTTCTACTAAGCATTATGCTTTTCTTCTATCTCTCATAGGTGTTCTTTCTTAAACTCCTTACTTTAAGTTTCCACTATCCTTAAATCACTATGGTTGGTTTGTTTAATACTTTTCCTAATCATCGATTTATTATTAATACTATTAAAGTATATATTTTAATAGACTTTTTGTCAAGAAAAAATCTCATTTATTTTCCTAAACAGAAGTTTTTGAATAAATTATCCAAAAGCTCAGTATCTTTTACGTCACCTAATATTTCGCCAAGAGATACCCATGCGTCTTTAATTGATAATTCGATAAAATCAATAAATTGACCCTCATTAATTTCATCAATAGCTTTTAATAAGCTTATTCTTGCTTGTTTTAATCTTTCTATTTGTCGTGCGTTAGTAATATATATATTGGAATTTATATTAATACCGTTTTTAAATACTACACTGCTGATTTTGTTCTGTAGATTTTCTATTGTATTATAATCTTTAGTTGATATTAAAACAGGATCATCAATTTGTGATAAATCTATTTTAAGTTCTAGATCGTTTTTATTAACAATATATATATGGTTTTTTTCTTTGACTGAATCCATTATTTGAAAGTCTTCCTCACTAAGTTCCCTACTTCCATCAAAAATCATTAATACTAGATCTGCAAATTCAATTTTTTCTTTACTTCTTTCAACACCGATTTGTTCAACAATATCTTTTGTTTCTCTAATTCCTGCAGTATCTATTAAATTTAAAATATAATTACCTAAAGAAAGTTTTGCTTCTATGACATCTCTTGTAGTACCTGGTATTTCTGTAACAATTGCTTTGTTTTCTTGCAATAGTGCGTTCAATAAACTACTTTTGCCGACATTAGGTTTCCCAACAATTGCTGTATTAATACCTTCTTTAAGTTTTAAACCATCTTTTGCGTTATCTAACAATATATTTATATTGTTTAAAACTTCGTTAATTATTGGTTTAATTTGATTATGAGTTAATTCTTCAACATCATCATATTCAGGATAATCAATGTTAACTGCTATTTGCATTATAACATTTAATAATTTATCTCTTTCAGATTTAATTTTGTTTGCAGTTTCTCCTAAAATACCTTGATTAGCTATTTTTAAAGCGTTTTTGTTTTCTGCATCTATGATATCCATAATTGCTTCAGCTTTTGTTAAGTCTATTCGACCATTCAAAAATGCTCTTTTGGTAAATTCACCTGGTTCAGCAACTCGAGCACCAAGCAGAATCATTTGTTGATAAATCATTTCAGTTACTAATTGACCGCCATGACAATTAATTTCAACTAAATTTTCTTTAGTATACGTTTTTGGAGCTTTAAAAACACTAACAAGAACCTCATCGATAATCTCGTTTGATTCTGGATTATATATATATCCATAGTTAATAGTATGACTTTTTACTTTATTTAAGTTTTTTCCTTTAAATGCTTTATTAACTATTTCAATTGCTTTTTCGCCGCTTAATCTTATAATTGAAATTGCTCCTCTACCAACAGTTGTAGATATTCCGACGATTGTATCTTCTAAAAAAGTATTACTATTCATAATAACAAATCCTTTTCATCATGTTAAGTTTATTATATCATAAATCATTTTAAAGGGCAAGAAAAAGAAAATAAGGCTTTCGCCTTATTTTTTCTTTGGTTCAATTATTAAACATCTGTTTGGTTCAACACCTTCAGAATGTGTTGTAACATCGTGCCATTCAGAAAGTTTATTGTGAATAACTTTTCTTTCATATGCATTCATCGCACGAAGTTTAACTGGGATTTTTGTTTTAGCTACTTCTTTAGCAACACGAGTTGCTAATTTTTCAAGATTTTCATCTCTTTTTTTACGATAATCACCAATATCAACTTTTACTATTAATCCGTTTTCTGTTTCAGGATCAAAATATCTATTTACGATTAAAGATGTTACGTATTGTAAAGCAGCTAATGTTTTAGATCCTTTACCAATTAATACTGCGTTTGCATCTTCAGTAGTGATTGAATATTCTACTACATTGTCACGCATTTTTCTTTCTACGTAACCTAAAATATTTGCTTCTCTTAAAAAGTTTTCTAAAAAATCTTTACCTTTTTTTACTGGGTTTGCGTCTACTAATACATGTATTTCAGTTTCTGAAATTTCATCAAAGTACATATCTTCTTTAGCAACACCTAATTCGCTAACCGCTAAAACTTCAACTTCTGCTAATGTTTTGCCTTCATATTTTTTCTCTTTCATAACTTATTTATCTCCTAATTTTAATTTTTTCTTTAATCTTTCAAGTTTGCGATCTGCAAATTTATTGTTTAGTAACATTTGAATCAATGAATAAACGTTACCAATTAACCAATACA
This sequence comes from Bacilli bacterium, assembly GCA_045123185.1. Lineage (GTDB taxonomy): Bacteria > Bacillota_I > Bacilli_A > ML615J-28 > CAG-313 > UBA1231. The sequence continues at coordinate 35,855 of JBGVIL010000026.1, forward strand.
TACCTAAACCTGCAGCACTTTGATATACGAACATACCCATCATAACAATCATAAAATACATCATGAATTTCATTGAACCATTCATTTGATTTTGTTGCATTGCTTGACGTTTATATGCAGGAATATTTTCTTGAGTTTTTTCGTAATTCATTTTTTGGAACTTAGTAGATAAAAATTGTTGTAAGAATTGAGATCCAACTACTAATACTAAGATAATCATTACACCCCAAAATTGTCCTGACCAAGTTTCTCCTTTTGTTAAGAATAGGTCTATACCTAAGAATTTTGTATTTAATTTTGTTACCCAGTTTGGACTATTTAGAATAGTTCCGTCTGTTAAATACATTCTAGAAACTGCTTGGTATACAGACATAAATATTGGAAATTGTAATAACATTGAGAAACATCCACCTAACCCCATTTTATATTTTTTATATAATTGCATTTGTTCCATTTGTTTTGCGCGTTCAGAGTCAGGGTCTTTTCTGTTTTGATACTTTGCTTCTAATTTTTGTAATTCTGGTTGCATTAATTGCATTTTTAAACTCATGTTATTTGTTGAATTATATACTGGCATCATTAATGTTCTAATTAAAATAGTAACTATTAATAACCCAATAATGTAATATCCTCCAAATAAACTTGAAATTGCTTGTAGTAGCCAACCTATTGGAAATACTAAAACATTATTAAATAACGCTTTGAAGAAACCATCTTCTTTAAAACTAAATACTCTAATAGGAGACATTTGATTTTTTAAAGTGTTTGTAGATAAAAAGTAATTACTTACTAATTGATAAACATTGTTTGTTTCTTCAACTATATTTTTTGAATCAATTTCTTGAGATACAGTAGTTGCTGCATTGATTAACTCTGTATATTTTGCTTTTTCATTTTCACATAAAACAACTTGATGTCTTTGCAAATCTTCTACAATATAGAATCCACTTAATAAACTTACTGCTTTTGATTTAGAAGCATTTAATTGTTTTTCTAAAATAATATTTTTGTAAGCTTCTATTTGAACATCTGTTGCTGTTAAATCATCCTTAATCATTCCTAAAGCTTTTAAAACAATAGCTTCAGCATTTTTGCCATCAAACTCGTTATCTATGATTGAGCCAATTTGATTTAGTTTTTCTGATGACACGCGATCACCGGCTGTTTCAATTAAACCTGTTTTGATATAATCAATTTGTGTTTTTTTGATTTCTGCTGCTGCATTATCATATGTCAATGTTTTACTACCACCACATCCACCACATCCACAAGAAGTTAATGTGACTAAAAGCAGTAACAACGCAAAACAGAATCCAACTTTTTTGTTTAAAAATTTCATTTTGACGTCCTTTCGATTAATTTAATAATCAGTTTTTCTAAATTTATCTTTTTTTCAATAAAATCAACATTATTAGTTTGTTCTTTTGTAACGATAACCGCATGGATATTTTTTATTTCTTTTAAGTATGGTCTAATAATTTCTCTAATTACTCTTTTGTTGTAATTTCTTGTGACAGCATCACCAATTTTTTTACCAGCTACAACAGCAATTTTTGTTTCTGTAGCTTGTTGATAATATATAGTATATAGTTCACTAGAAATTCTTTGTCTTTTTTTAACTATTAAACCGATTTTATCGCTATCTTTTAATCTATACTCTTTTTTCATTTTTAAACCTAAAAAAATAGACCACTTCTATCAGTATGTGACATAAGTGGTCCAAGTTTATTATACTGTTAATTCTGCGCGACCTTTTAAACGTCTGCGAGCAAGTACTTTGCGGCCTCCTACAGTTGCCATACGAGCGCGGAAACCGTGTGTTTTACTATGTTTACGTTTGTTAGGTTGGTATGTTCTTTTCATATCAGCACCTCCATTAAAACCATGCTAACTTATTATATTACTTTTTTTATAATTTGTCAAACTATTTATTAATTTTGTTATCTAGTGATAATAAATTTTTCTTGAATTTTAATTGTTTCGCCAGTATTTAATGTTACAGAAATTGATAAATATAGTTCAGAAACTTCATAGCTGACACCAATATTTGTGCTTCTTAAATATGTATTTGTTAAACTATTTTTTACTGTATCTTTTATAAAAGAATTTCCTCTATCTACTAATACTCCAAAATTTTCAGAAATCAAAATGTAATCAGAGAAATAATCTATTGAATCAGTAACATGATTTTTTCCTTTTGCAAATAATGAGATTTTAGAATCAACAATGTATTTACCAAATGATGCAAATTTTGTTTCATCTGCTGAAAGAGTGATTTCAAAATTATCATTTAAAGGATTAGCATTTTCTGCTGTTTGATCAGACAAAGTATATTTTAAATTAACTTTTAAATATTCTTTAAGTTCTTTAGTATCTACTACAAATTGATTTTTATTTGTAAGTGTGCCTGAAGATTGATAATTTTCGAATTTTTCTACTTCAGGATTTGTTGGGACAAAATAATACTTTAATTGTTTTTTTACTGTCTCAGTATTAGAAATTACAACATCATAATAAACATCCATATATACAATTTTAGGCATTGTATTAGTTTGTTTATAAGAATTGCTAGTAGATACGTAATTATTTTGTTTATTTAATCCAGATGGAGAAGTTTTAAAATATGAAGAATTAGTATTTGGTTTACCTTTGTAGATTGAACTTGATTTTTTTGTTTCTTCATAGTATATTTTTGTACCATCATAAGTTTCTGCAGTAACGTATAACTCAATATTATTAACTTCTTTATCTGTTAATTGAATTATTTGAGTATAAATACCATATTGTGAGCTTTCTTTTCTTGTATCTTGTTCTTCAATTTTTGGTTCAGTTCTTGTTTCAATTAATTTTGTATATAATTGTATATAATGATCTCGAGCTTTATTTCCGTATCCTCTTGTTTCATCTTCTGCATCTGCGATATTTATTAATAAAGCTGCAATTAAAAGTAATACGAATGAGTATAACAATACTAGTAGCATTTTAGTAGTAGTGTTTAATTTTTCTATTCTTTTCATAGTACACCTCTTTTTCTTTATTATTTTATCATATTTGATTTATTTATGCAAATAAAATAAAATTACTTTTTATACACTTATCCATTGTGGAAAACTTTGGGTATAAATAAAATGGTTTTTAACTTGTGGATTTGTGGAAAACTTTCATTATTTTTTTTTATTCTTTATTTTGTTTATTTTTTTGTCATTTTATGATATTATAAGAATGAAAGAAAGGGGTGTTTTTTTTATATGGAGAAATCTAAACAAGTTTTAGATGAAATTAAAAAATCTTTAAAAGAAGATAAGATTTTTACGACAGCGAATTATGATCAACTTGTTGCCCCGATTACAGAAATTTATAAAGAAACCAGTACTAATGTTTATTTGATTGTTTCAAATCAACTAATAAAGTTTCGTTTTGAAAAATTTTATCAAGAAACTTTTAACAATATGTGGTATAAATGTTCTGGTGAAAAGAAAATTGTTAAATTTATTGTTGCAAAAGACATTGAGGCTGAGCAAACTAAAGCTTCTGAAATGCAAATGAATAGAGTTAGCTCGTCAGAACTTAACAAAACATTAAGAAAACTTCGATCAGAATATACTTTTGAAAATTTCGTAACCGGTGAATCTAATAGATATGCTTGGATAACAGCTATGAAAGTTGCCGAATCACCAAACGTTACTGTAAATCCATTATACATTTTTGGTGACGTAGGATTGGGAAAAACCCATTTAATGACCGCAGTAGGTCTTTACATGTTGGATAAAAACCCAAATATTAATGTTGTTTATACTACATCTCAACAATTTGTTGAAGATTATTATCAAGCGACAACTAAAAAGAGTATAAACAGTATGCAAGAATTTAACGATCATTACCGTAATGCTGATGTTTTACTAGTTGATGACATTCAATTACTTGCTAATAAAAATTCAAGTCAAGAAGAATTTTTTAAACTTTTTGAATATTTGTTTGAAAACAACAAACAAATAATTATTACATCTGATCGTCGTGCTGACGAATTAGAAAATATAATGATGAGACTAAAATCCAGATTCAGTTGGGGGATACCTGTAGATATAGGCGCTCCTAATTTAGAACTTAGAAAAGCTATTTTACAACGAAAACTCGCTTTCTTAATCTCTAATCCTGAAGATGTTGCTCCTGAAGCGTTAGAATATATTGCAGAGAAATTTTCAGAAAATGTCAGAGTTTTGGAAGGCGCTTTGAGACGCTATATTAACTATTGTGTTTCTTTTAATATTGAATTTTCTTTAGAAAATGCAAAAACTTCATTAGATTCACTTATTGTCCCTGAGCAATCTAATATAGAAGAGGAAGATTCCATTAATGTTGCAAAAGTTAAGAAAGTAGTTGCTAATTATTATAATATTACAATTACAGATTTAGCTTCTACCACTAGAAAAGCAGAAATTTTGTTTCCTAGACAAGTTGCGATTTATCTTATTAGAACTTTGTATAATATCCCTTTACAAAAAATTGGAGATTTCTTTGGAGGTAAAGACCATACAACTATTTCGCACGGTTTTGACAAGATAAAGAAGCTTATTGACACAGATTGGACTGTAAAAGCAGTCATTGACAATTTAACAAAGATGTTAAAATAGATTTGCTATATAATAAGGACGGAAATACTTTTGTTCTTAAAAAGTTTTCCACTTTTCCACAATGCTAATAATAATATAACAATAATAACTAAATATAATAATATAAATTGAGGAGTTTTTTGATGAGATTTAATATAATGAGACAAACTCTTTTACAAGTTTTAAATGATGTTGCTCATGGATTGTCTTCTAAAACACCTATGCCTGTACTTACAGGGATAAAAATAGACGCTTTCATGGACTCATTGACATTTACAACAAGTAATAGAGAAATTTCAGTTCAAGTAAAATTAGAGAAAACTGATTCATTCGAAATAGAAGAAGATGGATCATGTGTAGTTCCTGGCAAATATTTTTTAGATATTGCTAAAAAGATTGAGGAAGATAAAATTAATTTTGTTCTATTTGAAGAAAGTACTATTAAAATAACAACAGATAAGACAGACTTTACTTTAGTAGCGTTAGATAAAGACGCTTTCCCTATTATCAGCTTTAATAAAATAGGAGAACCAATCACTATTAAAGGAAATATATTAAAGAAAGCCATTAGACAAACAAATTTCGCAGCAGGAGTATCAGAAGCGAGAATGATATTGACTGGTGTTTGTTTCGAAATTAAAGATAGAGATTTAAACATTATTGCTACAGATAGTTACAGACTAGCTAAAAAGCATATTATTTTAGATAAAGAATATAATCATACAAAAATTAACATACCAAATAAAGCCCTAGATGAGTTAGAAAAAATACTTAACGATTCAGAAGATGTATTAGAAATATATTTAATCAGCAACAAAGCACTAATATATTACAAAGGAATTTCGTTCATCACTAGACTTATTGAAGGTAATTTTCCTGACACTTCGGCATTGTTCCCAAAGGATGAATTAACCAAACTTACGTTTAAAAAGAACGAGTTATTATCTACAGTAGACAGGGTAGCATTGTTTACAAATATGGATAGTTCCAACATTGTAAAAGTAGTAATTAAAGCCAATAAATCGGTTCAAATAGCGTCAAGTAACAATGAAATTGGACGTGTTGTAGAAGAAATTATTCCACAAAATATGCCTAATATTAACAATTTCCAAACGGCGTTTAGTGCAAAGTATTTTATAGAAGCTTTGAAATCATTTGAAGGAAACACTATAGAAATCAAATTTACTGGAGAAATTAAGCCATTTGTCGTGACAAGTGATAAAGAAGAAGGATTAATACAGCTAATATTGCCGGTAAGAATATTCTAAAAAGCAAAAAAAAGAGTTTTCATGCGAAAACTCTTTTTTTATTTCATTAATTAGTTTAAAAACACAAAAAATGACAAAATTAGTCTAAATTCATGCCATCAAATACCTTTTTTAGCTCTTTTGCAACCTCATCTCGATTCTTTTGATGGAATTTTGAAGGCATTTCGGCTTTATCGAACACACTAACACCATCAGCTTGTAAATTTCTGATTATTGATTTATCACTGATAGGAGTAGTGATTTGGGCATCAGGAGTATAGGCTGCAGCCTGCTTTTTAAGCTCTTTTAAAGCTTTGTTCGGAGCGATCTTAATTGGGTGGTAACCAGTAGGCAAAATGTACTGAATTTTCTTTAAATCGATGTCTGTATCGACAAAATATTGAATTGTATTCAAATAACCATCTAAACCTAAAGTATCAAGCCCAATTACAAGAAGTATTTTATCACTTAAGTCCAATAGAACTTCACTCAAACGGCTGCTTGAAGGCGGAAAATCGACGAAAATATAGTCAAAAAAGTTAGTAAAATCCTTAATTATATCAATAATTTTGCGTTCTTCGCTTCTTTTTACAGTCAGAGTGAATGAAAGTCTGTCTGTATTTAAGGTTTTAATGATATACATATTATCTCTAGCTTCACAAACGATGTCTGATGCTTCACAAGTACCTGTTAAATAGTTCTCAAAGAAGTTTTCTGTAGATGATGTAATAAAATCACCTACACCAAATAATTTAAAAATACTATTTTGATCATCAGCACTTATGATAAGTACCTTCTTGTCTTTTAATGAATAGTAATGAGCCAAGTAACCTAGTAGTGTAGTTTTCCCAACTCCACCTTTTTTACAGTAAGTTGAAATAATTGACATAATTATAATACTCCTTCTCTTCTTAATTTTTCTCTACATGCATCTTCAATGAACGATGCAAACAATAAACCGCGTTGAGCACAAATGATTTTTATCTCTCTACGAAGGTTTTTATCCATTGTTGATGTGTATTTAACACGATTGTTATCAACAACAGGTTCATAAACTTGTCTTTGAACGACCCTTTGTGTTTGTTTTGGTGCAGGCTGAGGTTTTTTAACCTCTATAACAGGTGCTTCTTCTTCAAAAGAGTCTTCGATTTGCACTTGTTCTTCAATTTGAGGTTCTAAAACCTCTTTTTTTGGTTGTGATTGATTAATTTGTTTTGCAAAAGGGTTGTTTCTCTTTTGTAATTGGTTCATAATTGTTACCTCCTTTAATTTTTACATTTAAATTATATCACGACACGATAAATAAATCAAGCAATTTGCAATATTTATTTTTTTATGGCTGTATGTATATAAGTAAAAACTTTTAAAATTCATATTGTTCACTAAAAAGATCAAAAAATAGATATTTTTTATAAAAAGTGAAATTTTAAATTCAAAAACCGATTCAAAATCAAAAAAACGGCCAAAAATCTTTGAAATTTTGAATTTTTTCAAAAAAGATTAAAACTTATTCGAGATTTTAACAAAAAATTTAAATTTGCCCACTTTTTTGGGATTTCGAAAAAACCTCGAAAAATAGCTTGCTTTAAGGTCAAAAAATGAACAAAGTATCACAAACCATAAAACCATAATTATTTACATTGACGCTGACAAACAAACAGCCCAGTATTACAGTAAACTTTTAATTTAAAAACAAATACAGAAAACAAAAATTTTAATTTAAAACTGTTAAGGATCGAAAAATGTTTTAATTTAAAAATAATATAGCGTTTTTATTTTAAATTAAAATTATTTTCGGTATAAAAAAGTTTTAAACTAAAACAAAATTGTAAATAAAGTTTTAATTTAAAACAATAAAAAATATCTGTAAATGTCAAATTTATTTTAAATTAAAATTAAAAATTGTCACTATCAGTAGGTAAAAACTTTTAGTTTAAAACAAAAAGTTAATTAGACACCTGACTTTTATCTATTATAATGTTTTTAATTTAAAACAAATATAGGTTTTAACTGACGAAAATAGTTTTAGATTAAAAGAAAATGACCCAATATAATAGCAACAATATAAGTGTATTTAATTAAATACATAAAACAATACACAAGTATATACTTATAAAAATAATAAAATAAATATTTATATAAATATAATAGGTTTTATGGTTATATGTAAATAAATATAAAAACAATAAAAAAATAAATACCTAAATAAATAGATATGTAAAATAATACAACTTTATATATTATTTTATGTATAAAAATAAAAAAATAAATAAAGTTGTATTGCAAACAATATAATAATTAAGGTTTGGAATTAAAAGTAATTTAAAAAAACGACAAAACAGGAAAAAAATAAAAAAATGAGGCATAAAAATTTATTTTAAAAACCCTAAAAAAGCAATGTTTATATAATATATATAATATAAGGAATGTATGTATATACATACAAAAACAGGTGCTTTTTGAGTGGGGTAAAAAGGAATTGTCATTTTTTTAGTAGGAAATTTTCGAAAAACAAAATTATGAGTAAAAACTCGCAAAATGCGTCCAAAACCCTCCTTTTTTTATACAAAAAACGATGCTTAAATTTAAAGGGTAAAATAGTTGAAAAACTAATGGTTTTGTGGTATAATATAGAAGTATAGAAGAGGTGTTGTTATGAAGACTGTTTTTATTAGTTCTGAGTACATTACACTGGGTCAATTCTTAAAATTCACAGGCATAATTAATAATGGATCAGAAGCTAAAATTGCGGTTTTAGAGCTTAAAATTTCAATAAATGGAGCTTCTGAGTGCCGTAGAGGAAGAAAAATTTACCCTAATGATGTAGTTAAAATAGAAAAAAGTTCTTATTTGGTGAAAAGCAAAGATGAAAATTAGACAAATAGAACTATCAAATTATAGAAAATATAGAAAAAAAGAGGTTTTACTGGCTCCAGGAATAAACATAATATGTGGAGATAATGCTGTTGGGAAAAGCACAATACTAGAAGCTATTCATTTTCTAATAATGTTAAGAACGATGAGAAATGTATCGGAGGATAGTGTTATTCGTACCGAAACAGATGAAGCAGTTATTTTTGGAGTCTTTGAAGGCGAAAAAACGCAAAAAAATGCAATAGTTTTAATTTCAAAGCATTATAAGAAAATGAGCCTTGATGGAATTGCGATAAAAAAAGCTAGTGATTACGTTGGATTTTCTGATGTTGTCTCTTTTGGAACAGAGGATGTTGATGTTATTTCTGGGACTCCATTAAATAGACGAAAAATGATGGATTTATTTTTTAGTCAATTCGATCCGAGATACCTAGAAAAGTTAAGAGAATACAAAACTATATTAAAAGAACGAAATGGCTTCTTAAAAGATACTGACTTTGCTGATAAAAACAACATTATTTTGTTAAATGTTATTGATACCAAGCTCATGCAATTGTCATCAGAATTGACAATTAAAAGACACGAAATCATTAAAATTATTAACAACAAGCTTCTTGATGTACATTATCGTTTGTCTGGAGAAAAAGAAAAATGTGTTGTAAAATACATCCCAACGTGGGACTTAAACAAGGGTGTGGAACAATTAGTAGAGGCAAGAAATAAGGATTTTATTTATAAAACAACTTCGATAGGGCCACACAGAGACGACTATATTTTTTATATAAACGACAATAATTTGTCAAAATATGGTTCTCAAGGACAAAAGAAAACAGCGATATTAAGTTTTAAATTGACATGTGTAGAGTTATTAAAAAGTAAAAAACAGCGAAATCCGATTGTGCTTTTGGACGATGTATTTGGCGAATTAGATTCCAAAAGACACAATAGCTTACTTGAATTTTTAGGAAAAGACATTCAAACGATAATAACTACACCAAGTTTAAAAGAATTAAAACAAGAATTAATAGACAAAGCCAATATAATATATTTAGAAAAGGAGGAAGTATAGATGAATTCAAATGTAGAATCATATAATTCCAGTAGCATACAAGTACTTGAAGGGTTAGATCCGGTAAGAAAAAGACCTGGGATGTATATAGGATCGACAGGTCCACGTGGTTTACACCATTTAGTTTGGGAAATAGTAGATAATGCAATTGATGAAGCAATGGCAGGCTATTGTAATGAGATTAATGTTGAAATTTTTGGGGAAAACTCTATTAAGGTTGTGGATAATGGGCGAGGCATGCCTACAGATATTCACCCTAAAACGCACGTTTCAACAATTGAAACAATATTCACAGTGCTTCACGCAGGTGGTAAATTCGACGGAAAGAGTTATAAAGTGTCAGGCGGACTTCACGGCGTTGGGGCTTCGGTAGTTAATGCACTAAGTGAATGGCTTGAAGTTTACGTTGAACGTGATGGTAAAAAATACTTCCAACGATTTGAAACAGGAAAATCTGTTGAGCCACTAAAAGTGGTAGGATCAACAGATAGACGAGGAAGTACAGTCGTTTTTAAACCCGATGCTACAATCTTTAAAGATACAGTTGTATTTGAATACGAAACTTTACGCCATCGTATTCAGCAATTAGCCTTTTTAAACAAAGGATTAAAGATAACAATTAGCGATACAAGAGATGAAAAACAAGTTAAATCAGCTGTATATAAATATGACGGCGGTTTAATTGAATATGTCAAATTTTTAAACAAAGGAAAAACTGTTCTTCACAATGACGTTATTTATATTGAAGAAATGGTAGATGATATTCAATTTGAAATAGCTTTACAATATACAGAAGATTACACTTCAAATGTTTATTCGTTCGTAAATAATATTTATACACCGTCTGGTGGGACACACGAAGAAGGATTCAGAACAAGTTTGACTCGTATTTTAAATGGCTATGCAAAAGCAAATAATCTTCTAAAAAAAGAAGAGGGGTTGTCTGGAGATGACGTTAGGGAAGGTTTAACTGCCATTGTATCTTGTCAAATTAGTGAACCTCAATTCGAAGGTCAAACAAAAGAAAAATTAGGAAATACAGAGGTTAGAAAAGCCGCATCTCAATTGATGACTGAGTATTTTGATGCGTATTTAAAAGAAAATCCTAATGTTGCAAAAATAATTTTAGAAAAAACTTTAATTGCTTTAAGAGCTCGTATCGCTGCAAGAAAAGCAAGAGAAGCAACCAGAAGAAAGAGTCCTTTGGATTCGTTAGGTTTTGCCTCTAAACTAGCTGATTGTCGTAGCAAAGATCCAGAAATTTCAGAAATGTATATAGTCGAAGGGGATTCCGCCGGTGGATCAGCAAAACAAGGAAGAAATAGTTTATTTCAAGCTATTTTGCCTTTAAGAGGTAAAGTTTTAAATGTTGAAAAAGCAAGAGAAGATAAAATATTAAGTAATAAAGAAATAATATCTATTATCCAAGCCATAGGTACAGGTATAAAAGATGAGTTTGATATTAGCAAAGCTAGATATCATAAAGTAGTTATTATGACCGATGCCGATGTCGACGGTGCACATATTACAACTTTATTATTGACGTTTTTTTACCGATATATGAAACCTTTAATAGAACAGGGGTATGTTTATATAGCAATGCCTCCATTGTTCAAAATTTCGCAAAATAAGCGTGTAGAATACGCATATAGTGATGAAGAGTTAGAAGAAAAATTAAAGAAATATACAGGTAGACCAAATATTCAAAGATATAAAGGGTTAGGAGAAATGAACGCAGAACAGCTTTGGGAAACGACAATGGACCCAGAGGTTAGAACTTTAATAAGAGTTAATATTGAAGATTCTATTGAAGCCGATAGAATATTTAGTACTTTAATGGGTGATGATGTAGAGCCTAGAAGAGAATTTATTGAAGAAAACGCTGTGTTTGTTAAGAATCTTGACATTTAGGTGTTTATATGGATAATGAAAAAGAAATAATCCAAGAAGAACAGTTAGATGTTCTTCCAAAAGGGATTTTAGAAGTAGATTTAAATCATGAAATGAAAGATTCCTTCTTAAGTTATGCAATGAGTGTTATCGTTTCACGTGCATTGCCGGATGTTAGAGACGGGATGAAACCAGTTCATAGAAGAATTTTATATGCGATGCATCAGTTGGGTAACTATAGCGATCGCCCTCATAAAAAATCTGCCCGTATCGTTGGTGACGTTATCGGTAAATATCACCCACATGGTGATACAGCGGTTTATGAAGCTATGGTAAGAATGGCACAAAATTTTAGTTATCGTTATCCTTTGGTTGACGGACACGGTAACTTTGGCTCTGTCGATGGTGATGGAGCAGCTGCAATGCGTTATACAGAAGCAAGAATGTCTAAACTTTCTGGAGAACTTTTGAAAGATTTAGATAAAAACACTGTTGATTTTGTAGATAACTATGACGGAAGCGAACAAGAACCAGCGGTTTTGCCATGTAGATATCCAAACTTATTAGTTAATGGAACATCTGGTATTGCGGTAGGTATGGCAACAAATATTCCACCACATAATTTAGGTGAAACTATTGATGCGATTTTAGCAATAATTAATAATCCTGAAATTCCAATCGACGAATTATTAAATTATATTAGTGCTCCGGATTTCCCAACGGGTGGAATTATAATGGGTACTCAACAAGTTAAAAAAGCATATTTGACAGGAATGGGTACTGTTACGGTACGTGCTAAAACTGAAATCGTAAAATTAAAAAATAATAAACAAGAAATTATAATTAAAGAAATACCTTATCAAGTAAACAAAACACGTTTGATTGAAAGAATTGCTGAAATTGCAAACCATAAAATTATTGAAGGTGTTACTGATTTACGTGATGAATCATCAAGAAAAGGCATTAAGGTTGTTATTGAACTTAAAAAAGATGCTAATGCTAAAGTAATATTAAATAATTTATTTAAACATACACAAATGCAAACAACATATGGCATAAATATGTTGGCGTTAGACAATGGTCAACCTAAAGTGTTTAATATAAAGGATATGTTAAGCAGATACCTTGATCATCAAGTTGAAGTAATTACAAGAAGAACTCAATTTGATTTAGATAAGGCAAAAGCAAGATTACATATTGTTGAAGGTTTATTAATAGCTTTGGCGTCAATTGATGAAGTTATTGCAATAATTAAAGCATCTGAGACTCCTGATATTGCTATTAGTAAGCTAACTGAAAAATTTTTATTAACAGAAATTCAAGCAAAAGCTATTCTTGATATGCGTTTACAAACTTTAACAGGTTTACAAGTAAATAAGCTTGAAGAAGAAAAATCAAGATTAACAGATCTTGTTCGTGATTTAGAAGAAATTCTTGCAAATCATTCAAGAAAAATGCAAATAATTGTTCAAGAATTACAAGAAGTTAAAAACAAATACAGCGATAAACGTCGTAGTGAAATTGATACAAGCAGTGAAACAGAAGTTAATGATGAAGATTTAATTAATGTTGAAGATGTAATTGTAACAATTACTAATAAGGGTTATATAAAGAGAATGAATATTGGAACTTATAGAGCCCAAAGACGCGGCGGTAAAGGAATCACTGGAACTAAGATGCAAGGTGATGACTTTGTAGAAAGATTATTATTTACATCAAGTCATGATAATTTATTATTCTTTACTAATTTTGGTAAAGTATATATTATGAAAGCTTTCCAAATTCCAGCAGCTAGCAGAATTTCAAAAGGATTACCTTTAGTTAATTTACTTCCGTTTGAAGAAAACGAAAAATTAGCCGCAGTTATTAACTGTCAGTCAGTTGAACAAGGTGGATATTTATTATTCGCAACTAAGAACGGTATTATTAAAAAGACTGAATTAATTCAATATAAAAACATTAGAAGTACAGGAATTCGTGCTATTAATTTAAACGACAATGATGAATTAATGGAAGTTGCTCTAACAGATGGTACAAAAGAAGTCATTTTAGGAGCTTCTAATGGTAAAGCAGTAAGATTTAACGAATCTTTAGTTCGTTCATCAAAACGCGCTGCAACAGGTGTAAGCGGTATTAAAGTTGCTGAAGGCGAAAAACTTATTGGAATGTGTGTTTCTAGTGATGAAAACGATAGTATCATGATTATCACATCAAATGGTTATGGTAAACGTACATCAGTTGAATCATTTAAATCAAAAGGAAGAAACGGCAAAGGCGTAAAATTTATGAATCTTACTGGTAAAAATGGTGTGCCTGTAAGTTTAAAATTAGTTTCTGGAGATGATGATTTAATAGTTATCACAGATAAAGGAATGATTGTAAGAACGCACTTAGATCAAATCTTAACAATTGGAAGAGATACTCAAGGTGTTAAAGTTGTTTCTTTATATGATACACATACTGTTGCTTCTATCGCAATTGTTCCTCGTGGTGACGATGAAGACGAAAACGACGAAGAAATTGATGATATTAATTTCGAAGAAGAGTTTGAAGAAGAACCAACAATCAATTTTGTTCAAGAAGAAACAGAAGAATCAGAAGAAGAATCTGATTTTGAAGAAGAATATGATGATATTTAAAATAAGTGGAGTTTTAACTCCACTTATTTTGCATAAAAGTTGACTTTTGAATTACAATAATATATAATAAACAAGTAAAACCAATGAAAAGGAATAGTAACTAAAACAACATTTTTAAGAGAGATAGTGGTTGGTGCGAACTATTAAATGAACTTTAGTGAATCTACCTTAGAGGTGACTTTGAAAAAAGCTCCGGCTGTAGACCGTAATCTACTATAAAAGTGAGAGGTAACTCTAATAAGGGTGGCACCGCGGACTATGAAAGTTCGTCCCTGTTGTTTTTCAACAGGGATTTTTTTATATTTATAAAGGAGATTATTATGTTAGATATTAAATTTTTAAGAGCAAATCCAGAATTAGTAAAGGAAAATATAAAGAAAAAATTTCAAGATTCTAAGCTTCCATTAGTAGATGAAGCAATTGAACTTGATATTAAAATAAGAGATGTTAAACAAGAAGGCGATGTGTTACGTGCAAAAAGAAATAGCGCAAGTGGTGAAATTGGTAAACTAATGCGCGAAAAACGTCAAGCAGAAGCAATGCAAATTAAACAAGAGGTTGTAGAAATTAATGATAAACTTATTTCTCTTGAAAAAGAAGAAGCAGAACTTGCTGCGAAATTAAAGAAAATTATGATGACAATTCCAAATATCATTGATCCAAGTGTGCCAATTGGTAAGGATGATAGCGAAAATGTTGAAGTACAAAGATATTTAGAACCAAAAGTGCCAAATTTTGAAGTTCCTTATCATTTAGATATTATCGAAAAAGTAAATGGTATTGATTTAGATGGTGCAAGAAAAGTTTCAGGAAATGGTTTTTATTATTTAATGGGCAATATTGCTAGATTACATTCTGCTGTATTATCTTATGCAAGAGATTTTATGATCAATAAAGGATTTACATACTGTATTCCTCCATTCATGATTAGAAGTGATGTAGTAACTGGTGTTATGAGTTTCGCAGAAATGGATGCAATGATGTATAAAATTGAAGGCGAAGATTTATACCTAATTGGTACTAGTGAACACTCAATGATTGGAAAATTTATCGATACAATTAATGACAAAGCTAAATTGCCATATACATTAACAAGTTATTCACCATGTTTTAGAAAAGAAAAAGGTGCACACGGTATAGAAGAAAGAGGAATCTATCGTATTCATCAATTTGAAAAACAAGAAATGATAGTTGTATGTGAACCAGAACAATCAAAAGAATGGTTTGAAAAGTTATATCAATATACTGTTGAGTTATTTGTTAGTATGGAAATTCCAGTTAGAACTCTTGAATGTTGTAGCGGCGATTTAGCTGACTTAAAAGTTAAGAGTATTGACGTAGAAGCATGGAGTCCAAGACAAAAGAAATATTTTGAAGTAGGAAGTTGTTCTAACTTAGGAGATGCTCAAGCAAGACGTTTAGGCATTAGAATTAAGGGAGAAAATGGTAATTATTTTGCACATACTTTAAATAACACAGTCGTAGCTCCTCCAAGAATGCTTATTGCATTACTTGAAAATCACCTACAAGAAGATGGTTCAATTAAGGTTCCAGAAGTCTTAAGACCATATATGGGTGGTTTAGAATATATTGAATAAAAAAAGTTCCTTTGTAAAAAAAGGAACTCTTACTTATATATAAGTATATTATTCAGTGATTCTCTTATGTAGCTTAGCTAATTCATCAAAATTAGGTTCATGTGGACATTCTTTAAAATAACACTCATCATTACCATATCTTGGAATAATGTGAATGTGGTAATGTCCTACAACTTGACCTGCTAATGAACCGTTGTTATTTAATAAATTTACATTTTGAATGTTTAGTTTTTCTTTTAGTATTTGAGTAGTTTTTAAAACGGCATCAAAAATTTCTTTTCCTGTGTCACTATCTAACTCAAAAATATTTTCAACGTGTTTTTTAGGAATGACTAGTGTATGACCTACAGTGTTTTGAGAAATATCTAAAAAAGCTAAAGCGTGTTCTGATTCATAAATTTTATAACTAGGAATTTCGTTGTTTATAATTTTACAAAAAACGCACATATATATACCTCCAATTAGCTTTATTATAACAAATAACTAAGTTTAATAAAACTAATTAAATAAGGTAATTATGCAAAAGGATATTCGTAGTCAATATCTGAATCGAATGCTACATAGGATAAATATATAGTTAATAATAGATAAGTAATACCAGTTTGTGAATCTTTTAAAATGATATGGTCTTTACCAGCTGCAGTAATTTCTCCCTTAAAGACTTTTGAACCCCATTGACTATTTTCAAAATTCATATATATAGTTGCAGTTTTGCCACGATTAAGTCTTAGGATGTTTTCGACATATGATTGTTCTAATGGTAAAGTTGCATTAGGTGGGTACATGAAGTTTGGTGTTTGAACAAAATTAGGGTTTTGAGAAAAGAATGGTTGGTTAAAACCATATGGATATTGATAGTTGATTGTCATAATTCTCCTTTCTAATAACAGTTTTCGCTTTCAACTGGGGTGTAAAAACAATGCGATTTGTATTTGCCAGTATTCCAAGCTCCCCACCATGAAGGTTCACAACCAGAATCAGAACTATAAAACCACAGTGCACGACTGGCAGGATGAAATCTTTCACCATTAATTGCACGTTTAGCAAGTTTTATATCAATGCTTCTGGCAGCTTGGTAAAAATAAGAATTAAGTGTTGCTTCAAAACCGCCTGGACGTTGAAAAACCATTTGTTTAATAGTTCTAATGTTTTTGAAATCTAAACAGTTTGCTAATACTCTGTTAATTCCAACATTTCCAACCATTAACATTCCGAGTTCTCCTTCTCCTTCGGCTTCAGCACGCATAAGTCTTGCTAATAATTTAGTTTCTTCGTTGTTATATTTAACAACTGCCATATTATCACCTCAGGTAATAATATATATGTTATGAATAAATGAAATATGAATTTAGGAGGTAAAAAAATGGAATGTGATAAAAATTGTAGTACATGTCAGTCAACATGTGGCAAGGTTTGTCCTGTATGTGGGGCAACTGCAATTGGAGTAAATACTGCAACGGTATTAAATTTGACAGATGTTGAAGTAAATGTAAATGATCATTTTTATTTATGTTTAAACGGAAAATGTAACGCTGCGTATTTTAGCGATTTAGGAACATTAATAGAAAAAACTGAAGTCAAAGTTCCAATTTGGTTTAAAAGTAATTTCTTCGAGTATATTGTTTGCTACTGTAGAAAGATATATTTAAGAGATGTTATTAAAGCTGTATTTTCGTTAGAGAACCCTACTAAAGAAGAAATAATAAAATTCTTAGGAAAAGATAATATTGAAAGCAATTGTGTTGCAAACAATCCTACAAGCAAAAGTTGCGATTTATTATTTGAAAATGCAATTGAATATGCAAAAGAATTAAAAGAACAACAAAATAATGAGAAAGAAAGACAATAATTTGTCTTGGAATATATATATGATTTTATTAGATGGAAAAAAAGTTTCAAAAGATATTAAAGATAATTTAAAACAAGAAGTTTTAAACATCATAAATGAAAACAAAAGAGCTCCACACCTTGCGATTGTATTAGTCGGAAATGTTATGGCTAGTCAAATTTATGTAAAAAATAAAATTAAAGCATGCGAATACACGGGTATAAGAGCAACATTAATAAGAAAAGAAGAAACAGTAACAAATGAAGAACTTGTTTCTTTAGTTAACGAGTTAAATAATGATAATGAAATAGATGGTATAATTGTTCAATTGCCGCTTCCTAAACATATAGATGAACAATTAATTATTAATACAATTAGTTCAACAAAAGATGTTGATGGTTTTGGTATAGAAAATAAAGGAAAATTATTTAGCGGATTAGAATGTTTCAAAAGTGCTACACCTTTTGGTATTATTAAGCTTTTAGAAGCGTATAATATAGATATTACCGGAATGAATGCGGTAGTAGTTGGTAGAAGTAATATCGTTGGTAAACCGATGAGTATTATGTTGCTTGATAAAAACGCGACTGTTACTATTTGCCATTCAAGAACAAAAGATTTAAAAAAAGTTACTAGTCAAGCTGATTTATTGGTAGTTGCGATTGGTAAAGCAAAGTTTATTAAAGAAGACATGGTCAAAGAAAACACAATTGTTATTGACGTTGGAATGAACAGAGATGAATTTGGTTTATGTGGAGATGTCGATTTTGAAAATGTTTCAAAAAAAGCATCATATATTACACCAGTTCCTGGCGGAGTAGGTCCATTAACAATTGCAATGTTATTAACTAATACATTATTGGCATATAAAAGAAAATAGAAAGAAGGGTTAATTATGGTTATTGTAGGACTTGGTAATCCTGGTTCAAAATATGAACAAACAAGACATAATGTCGGATTTATGTTTGTTGATAAATTAGCAGAAAGTTATAATGCGAACTTTGTTTTAGATAAACAAAAGGAAGCGTTAATTGCAGATATATATATTGATGGAAAAAAACACCTATTAGTTAAGCCTGTTACATATATGAATAATTCGGGTAATGCTGTTATTAAAGTATTAAATTATTGGAATATAGACCCTAGTGAATTAATTGTGGTATATGATGACATGGATTTAGAAGTTGGAAAGATTCGTATTCGTAAATTTGGGTCTGCTGGTGGACATAATGGAATGAAATCAATTATTTCACACATCCAAACACAAGATTTTAAGCGTATTAGAATTGGGATTGGAAGATCGATTGATAATATTGAACATGTTTTAGGAAAGTTTAAACCTAGTGAAAAGCCATTAATAGAAGAAGCTGTGTCTTTAGCACCAAATTTAATAATAGATTATTTAGCTAAAGGCATTGATTTCTTAATGAATCGGTACAACTAATGTTTGATATTATAAAATATTTTAATAGTCATAGTAAATATGACAAGATAGTTAATCAAATACTAGGTTCTAAAAGAACATATATATATAATTCTGCAAACACAATTCAAAAATTGTTAACTTTCAAGTTATTTAACAAATTAAACAAAACAATTATAATCGTATATCCTAATATATTTGAAGCAAGTAAGGCCTATGAAGACTACTTGGAATTAACCGAAGCTGATCAAATCAGCTTTTTTCCTGTTGAAGAACTAGTTGCTAGTGAACTAATTGCATCAAGTAATACATATCGATTAGAAAGAATTAAAACAATATTCAAAATAATTAATAATGTTCCTCAAATCATTATAACTTCGGTTGAAGGAATAACAAGAAATGTATTAAATAAAGATAAATTAAAGAATGCTATTTTAAAAATCAAAAAAGAAGATATATATAATAGAAATGCTTTATTACAAGATTTAGTAATTAGGGGTTATCAAAAAGTAACAATAGTTGAAAATCCGGGTACTTATAGTGTGCGAGGAAGTGTAATAGATATATATCCAATTAATTTTGATAACCCAGTTAGAATTGAGTTTTTTGATAACGAAATTGATAATATTAAAATTTTTGATGTTTCATCTCAAAGAAGTATTGAAAAACTAAATGAAGTACATATATATCCCTTTTATGATATTGTTTATAATGATGATGAAATACCAGCCATAAAAGAAAGAATTTTAAATACACAGCTATATAATGAGAAGACAATAAATGTAATAAATAATATTGAACAACATTATATGTTAGATCAATTATATTTATACTTACCATATATCGACCCAACATTCCAAACATTTACCGATTTATTGGATGATAAGATAGTCTTTGTTTCTAATTATTTAAAAGCAATTGACAAAGAACAAATTAATTATAATGAATTATATGAATATATATCTAATACTAAATTTGTGCCAAATATGGAATTCTTTAAAACGCTTGAAGAAATACTTGCATGTAGTGATAAAAGTTTAATATTCGAAAGTTTTGGGGTCGAAAATAAAGAAATAAACTATGATCTTTCTATTGATATGCAAACTTCAAATAATGTTGAATATAATAATTATTTATCTAGTATGATAAAAGAGTTTAAACTAAATACGGATAAAACATATATAGTTACACATTATGACGAAACAAAACTAAAACTAATTAAAGATTTATTGGATTCTGAAAATATTTCATATTCTTTAAATGATGCTGTATCAAAAGGAAAAATAAATTTACTGGTTTCTAACAATGCTTTAGGATTTGTAGATTATGAACTAAATGTAGAAATTGTAACACCAAAGGAATTTGCTGCGAACAAGATATATAAAAAATCTAAATATAACCAAGAACAAAATAAAACTGTTCAAATATATAATAAAGAAGAACTAACTATTGGTGATTACGTAGTACATCAAGATTATGGTATTGGTCAATATAAAGGCATAAAAACAATTGATAATAAAAAAACAAAAAATGACTACTTAATGATTGAATATGCTGATGATGGAAAACTTTATGTTCCTGTTGAAAAAGTATATATATTACAAAAGTATTTAGGTAGTTTCGACAAAGTCCCTAAACTTACTAAATTAAATACAAAAGAATGGAAAAAGAAAAAAGCTAAAGTAAAAGAGAAACTAATAGCGATTGCAAAGGACTTAATTAAAACACAGGCAAAAAGGGAATCATTAAAAGGATATATATATAATAAAGATTCTGAAGAACAACAAATGTTTGAAAATGATTTTGATTATATCGAAACAATTGATCAAATTAAAGCAATTGAAGATGTTAAAAGAGATATGGAATCAGAACGTCCTGTTGACAGATTAATTTGTGGAGATGTAGGCTTCGGAAAAACAGAAGTAGCGATGCGCGCTGCATTTAAAGCTGTTGATAATGGAAAACAAGTTGCGGTTTTAGCTCCAACTACTGTTTTAACAAGACAACATTTTTATTCTTTTAAAGAAAGATTTGAAAAATATGGAATGCGTGTTGAACTGTTGAATAGATTTGTTGATGCAAAAGATGTTAAAACAGTACTAGACGGATTAGAAAGAGGATATGTTGATATTGTGATCGGAACACATAGACTTTTATCTGATGATGTTAGATTTAAGAATCTTGGAATGTTAATAATTGATGAAGAACAAAGATTTGGTGTGCTTCATAAAGAAAAGATTAAACATTTAAAAGCTAATGTTGATGTTCTTTCACTTTCAGCAACTCCAATTCCAAGAACTCTACAAATGTCTTTGTCTGGATTAAAAGAAATGAGTTTAATTGAAACACCACCGGTTAATAGAAAAAGTATCCAAACATATGTGTTAAAAACAAACGAGTCAGTTATTAGAGAAGCAATCTATCGTGAAATGTCAAGAGGAGGTCAAACTTTTTATTTGTTAAATCGAATTGATCGATTAGATAACTTAGCAGCAAAAATAAAAAGATTAATCCCAAAAGCAAAAGTTGCAATTATTCACGGAAAAATGGATAAAGAACATATAGAGGAAGTATTAAATGATTTTTTAGATAAAAGATATGATGTATTAGTGTGTACAACAATTGTTGAAACTGGTATGGATATACCTAATGCTAATACTTTAATCATTGAACAAGCTGACCATTTAGGTCTTTCTCAACTTTATCAAATAAGAGGAAGAGTTGGTAGAAGTGAACAAGTGGCTTATGCCTATTTGATGTACGATTCTGATACACGTTTAACTGATGTTGCAGAAAAAAGATTAAATGCTATTAAAGAATTTACAGCATTGGGTAGTGGATATAAAATCGCAATGCGTGATTTATCAATAAGGGGTGCTGGAGATATTTTGGGAAGTGAACAATCTGGATTTATCAATGACATCGGTATTGAACTATATATGCAAATGTTAGAAGAAACGCTAGATGAAGAAAAAGGTATTAAAAAAGATGAGAAAGAAGAAACTCAATTTAATTTAAATATTTCTAAAACTGTTGATTCAAGCTATGTTGATGATGATGCCATCAAGATTGATATTCATCAATCCATTAGTAAAGTTTATACTAAAGAACAAGCCGAAAACTTAATACAAGAATTTACTGACCGTTATGGAAAGTTAAACAATGAATTAAGAATTTATATATATAGTAAATATTTGGAAACATTATTAAAACAAAAAGGAATTGAAAAGTATAAAGTGTTAGATAACAAGGTTGAATTAAACTTTGATCAAGACCATACTAAAAATATTCAATATATATATTTCTTAAAAACAGCTAAGAGTATTGCTCCTAGATGGATATATGAATATAAAATGAATAAGATATATATCACTATTAATATTAATGAAGATAATAAAATGTACTCTGATAATAGTTATATATATCAACTTATTAATTTTATGGAAAAAATGTAAAATAAAGGTATGAACTAAAAAAAAACACCACATAATAATTATGAGGTGTATATATAATGAAAGCAACAGGAGTAGTAAGAAGAATAGATGATTTGGGACGAATTGTAGTCCCTAAAGAAGTTAGAAGAACTATGAGAATTAAAGAAGGGGAATCGCTTGAAATATTCGTTGATGGAACAGATAAAATTGTTTTAAAAAAGTATTCTCCAGTTCAGAATGTTAATGATTTTGTAAGTGAGTTTGTTGATAGTATTTATGCTTCTAACAAGAAAGATATCGTAATTACGGACAACGAAAAAGTAATTGCAGTGGCCGGAAATTATCGCAAAGACATTATTGGCAGAAGAATTACTTTAAGACTTGAAGATAAGATACAAAAAAGAAATACTCAAGTGATTGACTCCACAGATAAATTTGAAATATGTGAAAACATTGACATGAAAAAACCCGCCATTTTAAAACCGATAAATGTATATGGAGATATTATCGGATGTGTTATTGTAAGTAGTGATAAAATTGGTGATGTTGAAAAGTCTCTAGTTGAATTCAGTAGTACTTTTATGAGTAGATATTTAGAAGGATAAGCAGCAAACATACTGCTTATTTTTTTATTAAATTATAAATCTTTTGCAAAAAAGAACTGGTTATGATATAATAATGTCGAAAAAAATAAAATTACAATTTTGGAGGTATTTACAAATGGCACTAGTTAGTATGACTGGTATGCTTGAAAAAGCAAGAAAAGAAAAATATGCAGTTGGTCAATTTAATATCAACAACCTTGAATGGACAAAAGCAATTCTATCAACTGCACAAGAAAACAATTCGCCTGTTATTCTTGGTGTATCTGAAGGTGCAGCAAAATACATGGGTGGATTTGATACTGTTGTAGGAATGGTTAAAGGTTTAATTAAAAACTTAAACATTACTGTTGATGTAGCTTTACATTTAGACCATGGACAAAGTTTTGAAAATTGTAAAAAAGCAATCGACGCTGGATTTACATCTGTTATGATTGATGGTTCTCATCATCCACTTGCAGAAAATATTAAAATGACAAAAGAAGTTGTTGATTATGCACATGCTAGAGGTGTTAGTGTTGAAGCCGAACTTGGAACAGTTGGTGGAAATGAAGACGGAGTTATCGGTGGTATTAAATATGCCGATTGTGGTGAATGTGTAAGTTTATGTAAAGATGCTGAAATTGATGCTCTTGCACCTGCTTTAGGATCAGTACATGGTCCATATAAAGGAGAACCAGTTTTAGGATTCAAAGAAATGGAAGAAATTGGTTTAGCAACTCAAAAACCACTAGTATTACACGGTGGAACAGGTATTCCAGATGATTTAATTAAACGTGCTATTTCTTTAGGTACTTGCAAAATCAATGTTAATACAGAATGCCAATTAGCATTTAATAAAATCTTAAGAGACTTCTTAGCTGATCCTAAAAATGCTGCAGTATACGACCCAAGAAAACTTTTAGGCCCTGCTACTAAAGGAATCGTTCAAGCTGTTACTGAAAAAATGAACGTATTTGGTTCAGTAAACAAAAACTAAATGATTAATAAAAAAAGTAAGTTTTAAAAAACTTACTTTTTATTTTACAAAATTTAAAATTATATATATAATTAAAGTGGTGATGAAAATGAAATTTGTAGCTTATTTATTATTATACAATAGAATAGAAGGTTCAGAAGTTTTAAATGAAACTATAAATGATATGTTGACTTATTTAAAAGAAGTGGATACGTTATATATATTTAACTATCATAAACATTCACAAAAAACTTTAATTGATGTTTTAAAAATATATAAAAATATTGAGTATGTAGATTTACAAGATCGTGGACAAGTTGCTAATTATAGTGCTGCTCTTAAACATGCTATGACCATAAATGCAGATTATGTGACCGTCATTGAAAAAGGTTATTTTTATGAAGACAACTCATATCACGAAATAAAACGAATGATTATTCAAAAAGAAATAAGTGATGATGTCGCAGTTATTACACCAATTCCAGTTTTAACATGTGAATCTAAAAATGATACTAAAGAAATAAGTAGAGAAGTTAAAGGTGCTAAACTAACCGGAGCATTTATTAATTTACATATATATAAACAAACAGAAGGATTTTATTTACCATATTACCAAACAACGTTTGATTACGATTACTGTTTAACTGTTAGACACATGGGCTATAAAGTAATATTAATGAATAACTTAATTTTAAGGAATAGAAATTTCAAAATGTTAACTAAGAATTTCTTGTGGCATCATTATTATGGATATGCCAGAGGTATTTATGAACTTTATTATGAAACAAGAAATCGTATGTATCTATGGGAAAAGTTTAAAAACATTGATCCACAATATGTAAAGATTGATAAAAAGATTCAGTCGGCAGAAATTAAGGAAATGCGACTATTTGAAAAGAAATTCAAAGAAAAAAAGAATATTATGAAACAAGCAAGACTTGATTATCGTCTTGGAAAAATGGGGAAAGCATTTGAAGAAATTAACTTTTAGTCTCGATTTTTATCGGGACTTTTTTATTTTTTATATAAATTTTGTAAATAAATTATCATATCATTTGCCAAAAAATGGACTTTTTGGTAAAATATCAAAGGCTTAAATGTAGGCGGAGATTTGCGAGGTTGCTGATACGCACGGGAGCGTTGTCATTGACTGTCTATCAGGTAATTCGCAATGAGCCGAAAGCTTAAAAATAAGTAATAAGGAGGCTAACATGGCAAAAGAAAAGAAATTAAGAATAAGATTATTATCTTATGATCACAGATTAATTGATGAATCTGCGAAGAAAATTGTTGAGACTGCGAAAAGAACTGGTGCTAAAGTATCAGGTCCAATCCCACTACCAACAGAAAAAGAAGTATTTACTGTTATCCGTTCACCACACAAATATAAAGATAGTCGTGAACAATTTGAACGTCGTACTCACAAACGTTTAATTGATATCGTAAATATTACGCCAAAAACTATGGATGCGTTAGTTCATTTAGAATTACCATCTGGTGTTGAAATCGTTCTAAAATAATAAATGAGAAAGAAGGAGGAATAAACTCATGGCCAAAGGAATCTTAGGTAAAAAAGTTGGAATGACACAAATTTTCTCTGAAACAGGCACTTTAATCCCTGTTACAGTGATCGAAGTAACTCCAAACGTTGTATTTCAAAAAAAGACTGTTGAAACAGATGGCTACAATGCAGTTCAATTAGGTTATGCAGACAAGAGAGAAAAACTTGCTAACAAACCTGAAACAGGACATGCAGCAAAAGCAAACACAGCCCCTAAGCGCTTCGTAAAAGAAATTGCTGGGGAAGAGATGCTAGCGTTTGAAGTTGGACAAGAGGTTAAAGGAAATATTTTCACACAAGGTGAATTAGTTGACGTAACTGGTACATCAAAAGGTAAAGGTTACCAAGGTGTTATCAAACGTTATAATTTCGGACGTGGACCTATGTCTCACGGTTCTGGATTTCACCGTCAAATCGGTTCAATGGGTTCAATAGACCCAGCCCGCATTAAACCAGGTAAGAAAATGCCAGGTAGAATGGGTGGCGTTATTAAAACAGTTCAAAATCTTGAATTTGTTAAATATGATGCAGAAAACAATGTAATACTTGTAAAGGGTAATGTTCCAGGAGCTAAAAACTCATATGTAGTTGTTACAAATGCAGTTAAAGCTAAGAACGCTAGTTTAAACCCTGAAAGTCTTGCGTAGGAAGGAGTAAAATATGCCAAGTATTGTTTTATTAAATCAATTAGGTCAACAAGTTGGTGAATTAGCATTAAGCGAAAATGTATTTGCTGTAGAAGATCATCAACAAGCAGTATTTGATACAATCGTTGCTGAAAGAGCAGCTATGCGTCAAGGTACTCAAAAAGCAAAAACTCGTTCTGAAGTAAGCGGTGGTGGTAGAAAACCATGGCGTCAAAAAGGAACAGGTCGTGCTCGTCAAGGTTCAACTCGTTCTCCACAATGGCGTGGCGGTGGTGTAGTATTTGCACCAACTCCAAGATCATATGTTATGAAAGTTAATAAGAAAGTTGTTCGTTTAGCAATGAAATGTGCTTTAACTTATAAAGTACAAGAAAATAGTTTAATAGCTTTAAATGAATTAACTCTTCAAAACTTCAAAACAAAAGGATTAGTTGAAGTATTAAATAACGTTAAAGCTGAAGGAAAAATCTTAGTTATCACTAAAGAAGCTAACGATTTAGTAGAATTAGCTGGACGTAATATTCCAAATGTATTAGTTGAAACTGCTAGTCATGTTTCAGTTTATCAAATGATGAATGCAAGTTGTGTTGTTATGACACAAGACGCAGTAGCTTATTATGAGGAGGTACTTAAATAATGAAAACATCTTATGATATTATTAGAAAACCTATCATCACTGAAAAATCAAGCTCATTAATTGATAAGAATTTACAATATACTTTTGAAGTAGATCCAAGAGCTAATAAAGTAGAAATTAAAAAAGCTATCGAAGAAATCTTCGAAGTAAAAGTTGTAGCTGTAAGAACAGTTAATGTTCACCGCAAAGCAAAAAGAGTTTCAAAATACGAAGGGTTTAAATCAGCGTACAAGAAAGCAATCGTTCGTCTTGCACCTGGACAAACTATTTCGTCATTTGAAGTATAGGAGGTCAAGTAAGTATGCCTATTAAATTTTATAAGCCTACGACTAATGGTCGTCGTAATATGACAGCATTAACTTATGAAGAAATTACTACTAGTACTCCTGAAAAGAGTTTATTAGTAAGTGTTAAAAAACATGCTGGTCGTAATAATTTAGGTCGTATTACAGTTCGTCATCATGGCGGCGGTGAAAAACGTAAATATCGTTTAATCGATTTCAAACGTGATAAAGACGGTATTAAAGGTAAAGTAGCTACAATCGAATACGATCCAAACAGAAGTGCAAATATTGCATTAATCAATTATGTAGATGGTGAAAAACGTTACATCATCGCTCCAAAAGATTTAAAAGTTGGAATGGAAATCGTTTCTGGAACTGCAGTAGACATCGTTGTTGGTAACTGCATGGAAATCCAAAACATTCCTGTTGGTACAATGATTCACAACATCGAATTAAATCCTAAACATGGTGGACAACTTGCAAGAGCTGCAGGTGCAGGTGCACAAATTTTAGGTCGTGAAGATAAATATGTATTAATCAGACTTGCTAGTGGTGAAGTTCGTAAAGTTCTAGGTGTTTGCCGTGCAACAGTTGGTGTTGTTGGTAACTTAGACCATGAACTTGTAAATGTTGGTAAAGCTGGTCGTACTCGTCATATGGGTATGCGTCCAACAGTACGTGGTTCTGTAATGAACCCTAATGATCACCCACACGGTGGTGGTGAAGGCCGTCAACCAGTTGGTAGAAAAGCTCCTATGACTCCTTGGGGTAAAGTTGCTTTAGGTCTTAAAACTAGAAAAACTAAGAAAAAATCGAACGCTCTTATCGTGCGTCGTCGTAATGGATAGAAAAGGAGGAACTCAAGAATGTCACGTTCACTTAAAAAAGGACCTTTTATTGATGAACATTTAATGAAAAAAGTTGAAGCATTAAATGAAGCAAATCAAAAGAAAGTAATTCAAACTTGGTCAAGAAGATCAACAATTTATCCTGAATTCGTTGGACACACAGTTGCTGTATATAATGGTAAAGAACATTTACCAATCTATGTAACTGAAGATATGGTTGGACATAAATTTGGTGAGTTTGCTCCAACTAGATCATACCGCGGTCATGGTAAAGATAAAAAAGCTGGTAAATAGGAGGGACAATCATGGAAGTTAGAGCAATTGCAAAATCAGTTAGAATGTCACCTCGTAAAGCAAAATTAGTTATTGATTTAATTAGAGGTAAAAAAGTAGGACAAGCTATTGCAATCCTTAACAATGTTGAATCAACAGTTAAAGAACCAATTAGCAAAGTTCTAAACTCTGCTATCGCTAATGCTGTTAACAACAACAAATTAGAAGCAGATAATTTATATATTAAAGAAATCTACGCTAACCCAGGACAAATCTTAAAGAGAATGCGTCCACGTGCTAAAGGTAGCGGTGATAGAATCTTAAAAAGAACATGCCATGTAACAGTGGTATTGGCTGAGAAAGAATAATTAGGAGGAACTATTATGGGTCAAAAGGTAAGTCCAATAGGATTAAGAGTTGGCATTATCCGTGGTTGGGATGCAAAATGGTATGCTCCTAAAGCCAAGGTTGCTGATTTATTACATGAAGATTTAAAGATTCGCGAATTTTTATTCGCATTCTATAAAACAGCTTATGTTTCTCAAATCGAAATCAAAAGAACTGGTAAACGTGTAATCGTATCTGTTCACTCTGCAAGAGTTGGTGCAGTTATCGGTCGTGATAGCGCTAAGAAAAATGAAGCTGTTAAAGCATTAGAAAAAATGACTGGTAAGAATGTATTCTTAACAGTAGTTGAAATTAAAACTCCAGATCTAGATGCTGTTTTAGTAGCAAGAAAAATGGCTGAAGATCTAGAAAATCGTGCATCTTTCCGTCGTGTTCAAAAGAGTGCTATTCAAAGAGCTCTTAAAGCAGGCGCTAAAGGTATTAAAACTCAATTATCAGGTCGTTTAGGTGGAGCTGAAATTGCACGTAGTGAAGGTTACATTGAAGGTAGTGTTCCACTACATACATTCCGTGCTAACATTGATTACGCAACAGCTGAAGCTAATACAACTTATGGTAAAATCGGTGTTAAAGTTTGGATCAATAAAGGTGAAATTTTAACAGCAAAACAAAATAATAATAAGAAGGAGGACAAATAATTATGTTAATGCCAAAAAGAACTAAGTATCGTCGTCCTCATCGTATTAGTTATGAAGGAAAAGCCAAAGGTGGTAAAACTGTAACATTTGGTGAATTTGGTCTTCAAGCATTAGAAGGTGCTTGGGTAACTGACCGTCAAATTGAAGCTGCCCGTATCGCTATGACACGTTATATGAAACGTGACGGGAAAGTATGGATTAAAATTTTCCCACATTTAGTAAGAACTAAGAAACCATTAGAAGTACGTATGGGTTCTGGTAAAGGGGCTCCAGATGGTTATGTAGCTGTAGTTAAAGATGGAACTGTAATGTTTGAAATCGCTGGTGTATCTGAAGAAATCGCTCGTGAAGCATTCAGACTTGCATCTCATAAACTACCAGTTAAAACAAAATTTGTTGTAAGAGAAAGTGGTGAGTAAGATGGCTGCTAAGAAAAGTAAAAAAGTGGTTAAAAAAGTAACACAAGTTAATCAAATTAGAGCTTTAGAAAACGCGGACATTGAAGCAAAAATCATTGAACTTAAAAAAGAGTTACATAATTTACGTTTCCAAGCCGCTGTTGGTAAGTTAGAAAAAACTGCTCAATTAAAGAAAGTTAAGAAAGAAATTGCACGCGCTTATACAGTATTAACTGAACGCGCTAATGCAAATAATTAGGAGGTTAGTGATGGAAAGAAATAGTCGTAAAGTATACGTTGGTACTGTTGTTTCAGCTGTTAATGATAAAACTATTACTGTTAAAGTTGAAACTCATCGCAGACACCCTCTATATAGTAAAAGAATTAAATACTCAAAGAAATTTACTGCTCATGATGAACAAAATTTAGCTAAAGTTGGCGATATCGTAGAAATTATGGAAACTCGTCCACTTTCTAAAACTAAACGTTATCGTTTAGTAAAAATCGTTCAATCAGCAGTAATCATATAATCAGGAGGTAAATCATGGTTCAACAAGAAACTAGAGTAAATGTTGCAGATAATTCAGGTGCAAAACAACTACTGATTATAAAAGTTTTAGGTGGTGCAAGACACTTTTATGCTGGTGTTGGTGATGTTGTTATTGCAACAGTTAAATCAGCTACTACTGGCGGTCAAGTTAAAAAAGGTGACGTTGTTAAAGCAGTCATCGTAAGAACAAAACACGGTGTAAGAAGAGCAGATGGTTCTTATATCAAATTTGATGATAACGCTGCAGTTATTATTAAAGAAGACAAATCTCCAAGAGGAACTCGTATTTTCGGGCCTGTTGCGAGAGAACTTCGTGATAAAGACTATACAAAAATTGTTTCTTTAGCACCTGAGGTTCTATAGGAGGCAAACATGAAAATTAAAAAAGGTGATGTTGTTGCTGTTATTGCAGGTAAAGATAAACCAGTGAATGGTGTTTATAAAACTGGTGAAGTATTAGCAGTATATCCTGCTACAAGTCGTGTTGTAGTTAAAGGTATTAATATTGCTACTAAACACCATCGTCCATCTCAAGCTCGTCCAGAAGGTGGAATTGAAAAGAAAGAAGCACCAATCCATGTTTCAAATGTTGCTTATCTTGACCCTGTTAAAAAACAACCAACAAGAATTCGTTATGAATATGAAAAAGACGCTGAAGGTAACTTTGTTAAAGGCGCTAACGGCAAAAAAATTAAATATCGTGTAGCAGTTTTATCTGGTACTAGATTAGATAAGTAGGAGGTAAGGAATGAATCGCGTATTACAAAATTATAAAGAAAACGTTGTAAAACAACTTACTGACAAATTTGGCTACACTACAATTATGCAAGTACCTAAGATCGAAAAGATCGTTTTAAATATGGGTATTGGTGATTCAATTAGTAATTCAAAATTATTAGATGCAGCTGTTGAAGATTTAGGTATCATCGCTGGTCAAAAACCACTTGTAACTAAAGCTAAAAAATCTATCGCTGTATTCAAACTTCGTGAAGGTAT
This sequence comes from Bacilli bacterium, assembly GCA_045123185.1. GTDB lineage: Bacteria > Bacillota_I > Bacilli_A > ML615J-28 > CAG-313 > UBA1231. The sequence goes on from JBGVIL010000026.1 coordinate 67,267, forward strand.
GCCAATTGGTGCTAAAGTAACTTTACGTGGAGAAAGAATGTATGAATTCTTTGATAAATTAGTTTCTATCTCACTTCCACGTGTAAGAGACTTTAGAGGTGTAAATCCAAATTCATTTGATGGAAGAGGAAATTACACTTTAGGTATTAAAGAACAATTAATTTTCCCTGAAATTAATTATGATAAAGTTATGAAAATCCGTGGTATGGACATTGTTATTGTTACTACTGCACAAACTGATGAAGAAGGCCGAGCTTTATTAAGCTTACTTGGTATGCCTTTTAGAAAGTAATGGAGGACATAGATAATGGCTAAAACATCAATGAAAGTAAAATGCGCACGTAAAAATAAATTCCAAGTGCGTGAATATACTCGCTGCGAACGTTGTGGAAGACCTCATGCAGTTTATCGCAAATTCAAATTATGTCGTGTTTGCTTTAGAGAACTTGCATACAAAGGATTAATCCCTGGCGTTAAAAAAGCAAGCTGGTAAGAAGGAGGCTTAAAATATGGTTATGACTGATCCAATTGCTGATATGCTTACTAGAATTAGAAATGCGAACTTAAGAAAACACCCAACAGTGTCTGTTCCAGCTTCTAAGATTAAATTAGATATTCTTCGTGTTTTAAAAGAAGAAGGATATATCAGCGATTTTGTAAAAATTGAAGATGAAAAACAAGGAATGATATCGATAACTTTAAAATATGTCAACAAGACATCAGTAATTAAAGGTTTAAAGAGAATCTCAAAACCTGGTTTAAAAGTTTATGCTAAAAGAAACGAATTACCTAAAGTATTAAATGGTTTAGGTGTAGCTATCGTTTCAACATCAGGAGGCGTTATGAGCGATCGCGAAGCACGTCAAAAAAATCTTGGTGGCGAAGTTTTAGCATTTGTATGGTAGGAGGAAGATAGGTATGTCACGTATAGGAAACAAACCAGTCGTTTTACCAAACGATGCTACATTAGAATTAGTAGAAAATGTAATTACTGTTAAAGGTCCAAAAGGTCAATTATCTTTTGAAGTACCACAAGCAATTACAGTAGAAGTTAAAGATAATCAAGTAACATTTACACGTCCATCAGATGTTAAAGAACATCGTTCATTACATGGTACAACTCGTGCTATTGTTAACAACATGGTAGTAGGTGTAACTCAAGGTTATGAAAAAGTTTTAGAAATTGAAGGTACTGGTTACAGAGCTCAATTACAAGGGAAAAAATTGGTTGTTAATGCTGGTTATTCTCACCCTTGTGAAATGGAAATTCCTGCAGGTTTAACTGTTACAGTTCCAAACCCAACTGAAATTCATGTTGCTGGTTGTGACAAACAATTAGTTGGTCAATTTGCGGCTGATGTAAGAATCATTAGAAAACCTGAACCATATAAAGGTAAAGGTATTCATTATCGTGGTGAATATATCCGTCGTAAAGAAGGTAAGAAAGCTAAGTAGAAAGGAGTAAAATAAGAGAATATGATTACTAAAAAGTCTAAAGATGCTGCTCGTCAAAAACGTCACTTACGTTTAAGAGCAAATTTAAGTGGTACACCTGAACGTCCACGTTTAGCTGTATACCGTTCAAACAAAAATATTGCTGCTCAAATTATCGATGATGTAAACAAAGTTACTCTTGTTTCTGCTTCTTCTATTGAACATGGCAACAAATTTGCCAATGGATCTAATGTTGCAGCAGCTACATTAGTAGGAAAAACTATCGCGACTCGTGCTTTAGAAGCAGGAATCACTGAAGTTGTATTTGACCGTGGAGGATATTTATATCATGGTCGTGTAAAAGCTTTAGCTGATGCTGCTCGTGAAGCTGGGTTAAAATTCTAGGAGGTAAATCATGAAAAAAGATTTAATGCCAACTGAAGAAAAAGAATTTGAAGAACGCGTCGTTGTCGTTAACCGTGTTACTAAGGTTGTTAAAGGTGGTAGAAGATTCCGTTTCGCCGCTTTAGTAGTTATTGGTGACCATAAAGGTAGAGTAGGTTATGGAACTGGTAAAGCTCAAGAAGTTCCAGAAGCTATTAAAAAGGCAGTAGAAGATGCTAAAAAGAACGTTATCAACGTTCCAATCGTTAAAACAACAATTCCTCACTCAATCACTGGTGTTGCAGGAGCTGGTCAAGTATTCTTAAAACCTGCTCCAGCTGGGACTGGAATTATTGCAGGGGGACCTGTTCGTAATGTTTTAGAACTTGCTGGTATCCAAGATATCTTCTCTAAATCTCAAGGTTCAAGTACTCCAATCAATATCATTAGAGCTACTTTTGAAGGTTTAAAGAATTTACGTACAGCTGAACAAATTGCTGAACTTCGCGGTAAAGAAGTTTCAGAAATTAGGGGGTAATTAGAAATGGCAAAAACATTAAAAATTACACTTGTTAAAAGTCCTATCACATATGCTCAAAATCAAAGAGACACTTTAAAAGCTTTAGGCTTAACTAAAATGCACAAAACTGTTGAAAAACCAGATAACGAAGCAATTCGTGGAATGATCAAAACAGTTGCACATTTAGTTAGTGTTGAAGAATAGGAGGACGTCATGAAATTAAATGAACTTAAACCTGTTGAAGGTGCAAGACATTACAAAAAACGCGTAGGACGCGGTACTGGTAGTGGACTTGGTAAAACATCTACTCGTGGTCATAAAGGTCAAAATGCTCGTTCTGGTGGCGGTGTTCGTCCAGGATTTGAAGGTGGTCAAACTCCTTTATTTAAACGTTTACCAAAACGCGGATTTACAAACATCAATCGTTTAGAATACGCAGTAGTTAATGTTAGTGATTTAAATACATTCGAAGCTGGATCAGTTGTTGATCTACAAGCTTTAAAACAAAAAGGATTAGTTAAAAAAGAATACGAAGGAGTTAAAGTATTAGGTCACGGAGAATTAAAAGTTGCTTTAACAGTAAAAGCTAAAAAATTCTCTGAAACAGCAAAAGAAAAAATCAGTGCTGCTGGTGGAAGTATCGAGGTACTTTAATTTATGGCTAAATGGTTATCTAAAAACAAAAAACTAATACTAATGATTGCATTCACAGCATTTGCATTATTAGTTTGGCGTTTCGGAACAAAAATAACTATTCCTCTATTTGATGTTGATAAAGGTGAAATCAATGGTAACTTATTTGGTTTCTTAGATATCTTTACAGGTAACGCTTTATCACAATTCTCTATTTTAGCTTTAGGTATTAGCCCATACATCACATCATCAATCGTTGTGCAATTATTACAAATGGATATTATTCCTGCGTTTAAAGAATGGGCTGAAGAAGGTGAAGCTGGTCGTGCAAAACTTAACCAATGGACAAGATATATTGCATTATTACTTGCCTTCGTACAATCAGTTACAATTATCGTTGGTTTAGCAAATTCTCCAACAGGTTCAATGTACTTTGATGTTACTGATTTAAATGCTTTCTCATATTTATACATGGCTTTAGTAATGACTGCTGGTACAGCATTCGTAATGTGGTTAGCTGACCAAATTACAATGCATGGTATTGGTAACGGTGGATCAATGTTAATCGTTGCTGGTATCGTATCTGCATTCCCAAGCATGTTTACTGAATTATGGTCAACATTTATTGCAATCGAAGAAAGAACTGCATGGGATATTATTCAATTCATAATTGTAGCTATTATGTTTGTATTAATTATCGTAGCTGTAGTATGGTTCGAAGGAATTCAAAGAAAAATTCCAGTTCAATATGCAAACCGTCCTGGTTATGCTAAATTATCTGGTAGACAAGATTCATCAATTCCAATTAAACTTAATTCTGCATCAGTTATTCCTGTAATTTTTGCATCTACAATTTTAAGTATTCCACTTACAATTTTAAACTTTGTAAGAAATGGTGCTACTGTATCTGGAACAGATTGGTGGACAATCATCTTCAGTACAAACCAACCAATTGGATTTGTAATCTACATTTTATTAATCTTTGTATTTAGTTTCTTCTATTCATTCCTACAAATCGATCCAGATAAAATGGCAGAAAATTTAAAGAAACAAAACGCTTATATTCCTACATGTAAACCAGGCGAAGAAACAGCTGACTTTATATCTAGAGTATTATTTAAAGTAACTTTATTAGGTGCTACATATTTAGCAATCTTAGCTGCACTTCCAATTATCTTTACTTGGGCATTTGGCTTACCAGCTAGTGTAAGTATTGGTGGAACAAGTATCATGATCGTTGTTGGTGTTGCGATTGAAACAGCAAAACAAATTAAACAAGAATCGGAATCTCAAGAATATCACGGATTCCTATAAAAGGTGAATTAAATGCGTTGCTTAATAATGGGCGCTCCAGGTTCAGGTAAGGGGACATATGCTGAAGGTATTAAAACACACTTCGGCATCCCCCATATCTCAACAGGACAAATATTTAGAAAAGCTATGAAAGAACAAACTCCAATGGGTTTGATCGCAAAAAGCTTTATTGACAAAGGTCAATTAGCTCCAGATGATATTACAAATCAAATTGTTAAAGAAAGAATTCAACAACCTGATTGTAAGAATGGTTTCTTACTAGATGGTTATCCAAGAACTCTTCAACAAGCAATTGAATTTGATAAGATTTTAAAAGAACTAAATATTAAATTAGATGTAGTTGTTAATTTATTAATTGACGAAGACATTATCGTATCAAGAATTGTTAATCGACGTATGTGTTCTTCATGTGGAAAAGGGTATAACTTAATCACAATTAAACCAAAACAAGAGGGTGTTTGTGATATATGTGGTGCTCCATTATTCCAAAGAGATGATGATAATGAAGAAACAGTTGTAAGTCGATTAGAAGTCTATAATAATCAAACAAAACCACTTATTGATTATTATAAAAAACAAGAATTATTGTTAAATGTTGATGGTTCAGGTGAAATCTCTGTTGCAACAAAGAGAATTATTGATGCTATGGAGGAATTTTAATGATTACAATTAAAAGTGATCGTGAAATTAAACTAATGAAGGAAGCCGGAAGAATTACAGCATATGCTCATGAAATGGTTGCTAAAGCAATTAGACCCGGAGTCTCTACTTTAGAACTAGATAAAATCGCGTATGATGCAATTATTTCTCAAGGAGCTACTCCATCATTCTTGAATTATAATGGCTATCCTGCAACAATTTGCGCTTCAATCAATGAAGTGGTTGTTCATGGAATACCTAACAAAAAAACAATATTAAAAAATGGTGATATTATTTCTATTGATATTGGTGCAATATACCATGGTTATCATGGTGATGCCGCAAGAACACATCTTGTAGGTCAAGTAAAAGACGAGATTAAAGAGTTAGTAAAAGTTACAGAAGAAGCATTTTACGAAGGATTGAAATTTGCAAGACCAAACAATAGATTATCTGATATTTCCCATGCAATTGGAACTTATGCTGAAGCTCATGGTTATGGAGTTGTTAGAGACTTCACAGGGCATGGTATAGGTAGAAACTTGCATGAAGATCCCGCAATCCCAAATTATGGTTTTGAAGGCCGTGGCCCAATTCTAAAAAAAGGAATGACACTTGCAATCGAACCAATGATTAATTTAGGAACTTATCGCGTTAAAATTTTAAGTGATGGGTGGACAACAATAACACAAGATAAGTTGCCAAGCGCTCATTACGAAAACACAATTGTTATAACCGATGATGGTTATGAAATTCTAACAAAATTTGAAGGAGAAAAACTAGATGTCTAAAGATGATGTTTTTGAAGTAGAAGGAACAGTTGAAGAAGTGTTACCTAATACAGTATTTAAAGTAAAAATACAAAATGGACACATCATTACTGCCCACGTTTCTGGTAAAATCCGCATGCATACGATACGCATTTTACCAGGTGATAGAGTTACTGTTGAAATATCACCATACGATATAACACGTGGAAGAATTACTTATCGTCATAAGTAATATAAAAATTAATTTATTTAAAATATATGGAGGTTAAAAATGAAGGTTAGACCATCTGTAAAACCTATTTGCGATAAATGCAAAGTAATTAAAAGAAAAGGTCGTGTTATGGTAATCTGCTCAGCTTACCCAAAACACAAACAAAGACAAGGATAATAGGAAGGAAGTCAAAACATGGCACGTATTTCTGGTGTAGATATTCCTCGTGATAAGCACGTTGAAATATCTCTAACTTATATATATGGTATTGGCAGACCTACTGCTCAAAAGATTTTAGCTGATGCTGGTGTTGAACCTGCTAAGCGTGTTAAAGATTTAACAGAAGATGAATTATCAAGAATTCGTCAAGAAGTTGCTAAGTACGAAGTTGAAGGTGACAAGAGAAGAGAAGTTGCATTAAACATCAAACGTTTAATGGAAATTGGATGCTATCGTGGTTTACGTCATCGTAAAGGATTACCTGTAAGAGGACAAAGAACTAGAACAAATGCACGTACTCGTAAAGGCCCAGCTAAGACTGTAGCTAACAAGAAGAAATAAGGAGGCGTAAAATAATGGCTAAAAAAGTTGTTCGTAAACGTCGTGTTAAAAAGAATATACCTTTAGGTGTTGCACATATTCATTCAACATTTAATAATACAATTGTAACTATCACTGATCCTCAAGGAAACGTAGTTTCTTGGAGTAGTGCTGGTGCTGTTGGATTCAAAGGTAGTAAAAAATCAACTCCATTCGCTGCTCAAATGGCATCTGAAGCTGCTGCTAAAGCTGCATTAGATAATGGAATGCAAAAAGTTGAAGTTACTGTTAAAGGACCTGGTCCAGGACGTGAAGCTGCTATCCGTTCATTACAAGTTGCAGGACTTGATATTACATCAATTCAAGATGTTACACCTGTACCACACAACGGATGCCGTCCACCAAAGAGACCTCGTGGATAATATTTAATAATCTAATTATTTAATAAATGTTCATTTAAAGGAGGAAAATAAATGAAACAATTAGATTTTATTACACCTAATCTTGAAATTGATCAAGAATATATAACTGATTCAAATTATTGTAAATTATATGTTAAACCTTTAGAAAGAGGTTATGGTCAAACATTAGGTAATTCATTACGGAGAGTGTTATTATCATCACTTCCTGGTGCTGCTGCGGTTGCAGTTTCCATTAATGGTGTCGAACATGAATTTAGCACGGTTCCCGGTGTTAGAGAGGATGTTACTGAAATCATTTTGAATTTAAAAAATGTCGTTTTCACAATCGATGCTGAAAAAGACAAACTTGGAGAGTATGGTGTTGATGGCCGCATCTATGAATCAACATTTGTTAAAGAAAACCCTCTAGAAAATAATGAAGAAATCACTATTACAGCTGGAGATATTAATTTAAGTTTCCAACAAGTATTACCTGTAACAGATGCACCTTATATGCCACAAGTTACAGTAGTTAATCCTGATCAACACATTGCAACTTTAGCACCAGGTGCAAAAGTTACTATGACTGTTAGAATCAGAAAAGGTGTTGGATATGTTAATGCAGATGAAAATAAAGTTTTTGCAAAAGAAGGAAACAATAGAATTATCGGTTTAATTCCAATTGATTCAATCTTTACACCTGTTACAAAATGTCGTTATGAAGTTCAAAAAACTCGTCACGAAGATAACTTCAATTGTGATTTATTAACACTTGAAGTTTGGACAAATGGAAGTATTGTTCCAACAGATGCAATTTCACTTGCTGCTGAATTCTTAAGAGAACATTTCGCAGTAATAGTTGGATTAAATGAATATATTAAAGAAAAAGAATTCATGATTCAAACAGAAGAAAAACCTTCTAATAAAAAACTTGATCAAAAGATTGAAGACTTAGATTTATCAGTTCGTTCTTACAACTGTTTAAAACGTGCAAACATCAATACTGTTGGTGAATTAACACAAAGAACAGAAGAAGAAATGATGAAGGTTCGTAATCTTGGACGTAAGTCATTAAAAGAAGTTGTTCAAAAATTAAATGAAATCGGATTAAATTTAAAAAATTCTGAAGGTTTAAGTTTTGATGACGATGACGAAGATGAATTCTTCGATGAAGAAAACTAAAAAAGATAAAGGAGATTATTAATATGTCAATGGGCTATCGCACATTTGGTCGTAAAGCTTCTCAAAGAAAAGCTATGTTCCGCGACCTAGTAACTGATTTAATTATTAATGGTCGAATTGAAACAACTGAAGCAAAAGCAAAAGATTTAAGATCAATTGCTGACAAAATGGTAACTCTTGGTAAAAAAGGCACACTTGCTGCACGTCGCCAAGCTGCTAGATTTGTTCGTTTTGAAAAAGCTGAAGATGGTCAATTTGCTATTCAAAAGTTATTCTCTGAAATCGCTCCTAAATATCAAGACCGTAATGGTGGATATACACGCGTGTTAAAATTAGAACCACGTCGTGGAGATGCCGCTTCAATGGCGATTATTGAATTCGTAGAATAAATAAAAAATTAAGTCTAGACATAAAGTCTAGACTTTTTATTATGCTATTTACTTTTAAACATATATATGTTATAATTAACTGAGGTGATAATATGAAATATACATTAGAAACTGAAAGATTAATACTTAGACCATTTAAAGAAACTGATGTTAACGATATGTTTAATAATTGGGCATCTGATCCTGAAGTTAGTAAATATATGACATGGAATCATCATGAAAACATTGAGACGACTAAAACAATCATTAATATGTGGATCGAACAATATCAAAAACCAGAAAGAATTAACTTTGGAATTGTATTAAAAGAAACAAACGAATTAATTGGTGGAATTGATGTATGTGGTTATATTGATGGAGTGCCTGTCGTAGGATATGTATTATCTAGAAAATATTGGAATAATGGATATATGACAGAAGCTTTTTTAGAAGTTATTAAATTATTAAAGTCATTCGGTCATGATAAAATAAAAATAGATGCAGTACAAGAAAATATTGGTTCAAATAAAGTTATACAAAAATGTGGTGGAAAACTAATTAATACAAAGATTGATTATTTCACCAATAAACAACAATATTTTAATATTAATGAATATGAAATTAATGTATAATCCTTGCATAAGAATATATAATATAATAAAAATGAAGGGGTTAGTTTTATGAAAAAATATCAAATATTTATATTTATTATTTTTATTCTTTTATTATCATCATGTTCACATGTAAATGATAAATCAAATAATGAAAATAATATTAATGTGGATAATGAAAAAAATACAACTACAATAAATGAAAATAGTAATAATGATTGTGACTGCTCACTTTATGGTTTATTGTTTGAGTCATTTAATGAAGCTAAAGAATTATATTATGATAATATAACTTCAAATAGTAATGGCGATATGATTTTATTGAATTTGGATTTACATGGCTTTTTTACAGATGGATATTATGAATTAATTGGATGGAAGAAAATACCACAAACTAATCAAATCTCTGCATTTCAAGTTTCTATACAAGGATTATATTATACTTTAGGCTATAGCTATTGTCATGCTGACAATAATAATGAAAGAACAAAAAGTGACAAAAAGATTCTTATAGAATGTAATCAATTTTCAAATGAAATACCATCGTTTGATATTAATGATTATGAAATTTCATTAAGAAATGCAGGATGTGAATTTATAGAAAACGGAGAAACTATAATTTATAAAGGTTATCATCAAATTGATGAAAAAACATATTATGATTATTCATGTGAAACGGAATATTCAATATACACTGGTTCTTATGTTTTAAGTTATAATGGAAAAAATTATTGTGAGTTTAACTTTTTTTGTGAAGAAAACAGTATTGAATATGTTAAAGACTTAATTTTAAATAATATAGTTATATTACATAGATAGAGCATAATATGAAATATAAAAAAATATATATCTTAGTTTTATTAATTTGTATTATCAATTACAAAATGGAATAATTGTTCTGTCGACAAAAGGAGCTGAATTATATAATAGAGGTTTATTGACATTTGATAACAATGGTCAAAATATATATAACATATAAAACAGAAAACAATATGTTTTCTGTTTTTTCATTTATTTGCATTATTATTAATTTAGTGGTACAATATATAGTAATAAAATAATAAGGTGATATTATGAAAATAGAATTTAAAAATGTTTCTTTTCATTATCCGAATGAATCAGATGTTTTAAAGAATGTTTCATTTATTATTGAATCTGGTCAAATGACTTCAATTATTGGACACAATGGTAGTGGTAAATCTACACTTGCAAAACTAATAATGGGTTTACTAGAACCAACTAGTGGAGAAATATATATTGATGATGTATTGTTAAATGAATCGTCAGTACCTAGTATTCGTAATAAAATGGGAATTATCTTTCAAAATCCTGATAACCAATTTGTCGGTGTTACTGTTAAAGATGATATAGCATTTGGTCTTGAAAATCAAAACATTGAACGAAGCAAGATGTTAGAACTAATTAATGAATATTCTAGTTTAGTAAAAATGGATTCTTTCTTAGAAAGTAACCCAGAGAACTTAAGTGGTGGTCAAAAACAAAGAGTAGCCATTGCTGGTGTTCTTGCAATGAACACAGAATGTGTAATCTTTGATGAAGCAACTTCTATGTTAGACCCTATTGGAGTTAAAGAAATCAACGAAACGATGAAAATGCTCAAAAAAACGGCCTTAAAAACGATTATAAGCATCACTCATAACATCGAAGAGACTTTATATAGTGAAAAGGTGTTAGTATTAAATAATGGCGTTTTAGTATTAACTGGTACTCCAAAAGAAGTTCTTTTAAATATAGATGTATTAAAACTTGCTGGTCTTGATACTTTAGAAAGTGTTAAGTTAATTAAAATGTTACAAAATAAAAATCCTGAACTTGAGGAAGAATTATGGAAATTAACTTTCGAAATGTAAGTTTCACATATGATTCAAGATCAAAACTAGAAACATTAAAAAATATTAACTTAACGATTTCAAAAAGTGGAGAGTTTATTTCGATATTAGGCCATACTGGAAGTGGTAAATCAACACTTGTCCAATTAATGAATGCTCTTATTATTCCGACATCTGGAAACCTTACTATTTTAAATCAAGAAATTAAGACTAAAAAACAAAAAAATAAAAATTTAAAAAATATTAGAAAACAAATAGGTTTAGTATTCCAATTTCCTGAATACCAATTATTTGAAGATTCAGTACTTAAAGATGTAATGTTTGGACCAATGAATTTTGGTAAAACAAAAGAAGAAGCAAAAGAAATTGCTATTAAAACTTTAAAAGAATTGAAAGTTGATGAATCTTTATATGAAAAATCACCATTTAATTTAAGTGGTGGACAAAAAAGAAAAGTTGCAATAGCAGGAATACTTGCTTCAAATCCTGATGTTCTAATATTAGACGAACCAACCGTTGGACTTGATCCTGTTGGAAAACATGAACTATTAGAATTATTAAAACATATACATGAGACAACTAATAAAACAATAATTATTATTACGCATGATATGAATGTTGTAACAAAGTATACTAAAAGAACACTTGTATTAAGTAATGGCGAAATCGTATATGATGGTAACACGAAAGAATTATTTCAAAATTATAAAAAATTAGAACAATATAATTTAGATTTACCATATATATCTAAGATTGCATTAAAATTACAAGAAAAACAATTAATAAACTTTAATAAGTTACCTCTAACTTTAGAAGAATTACATAATATGATCAAGGAGTATCAAAATGAATAAGATAGCTTTTGGTCAATATTATCATACAAATAGTCCAATTCATAGAATGGATTCAAGAATTAAAATTATTATTACTATTTTGTTTATGGTATCAATATTTATTGTACCTAATAATAATTTTATTTTATTAAGTTTATTATTCTTGCTTGCATTAATTATTATTTTTTTGACAAAAGTTCCAATTGGAAGATATTTAAAAAGTTTAAAACAAATTGTTTTTCTATTAATGTTTTCATTTACATTTCAAGTGTTGTTTACTCAATCAGGAGATTTATTATTTACTATAAATAATAAATTAACATATGTTAATGTTGCTATTAGCGTTCTAATTATAATCATATATATACTTATTAAAAAATATTTACCTTTTAGATTTATTTGGCTACTAGCTTTGATTTGTGGAATTATATATCTATTACAATATCCAATATATGGAAATATATTAACTACTTACAATATTAATATATATAGTGAAGGATTAATTAATGGTTCTTTTATTATATATCGTGTACTCGTTTTAATAATGTTTACTACTGTTCTAACTTTAACTACTAAACCTACTGATTTGAATAATGGACTAGATTCATTACTTTCACCTCTAGAAAAACTACACATTAAAACAAGTGTATTTACAATGATGATATCTATTGCATTAAGGTTTATTCCTACACTATTTTTAGAAGCTGACAAAATATTAAAAGCACAAGCATCACGTGGTGTTGATTTTAATGAATCAAAATTCAAAGAAAAGATTGTCCAAATTATTTCATTACTTGTACCAATGTTTATAGTTTCTTTTAAAAGAGCAGAAGATTTAGCTATCGCTATGGAATCGAGAGGTTATATTCCTGGCGAAAAGCGTAGTAAATTAAATATTTTAAAAATACGATTTAGTGATATTTTGTGGTTATTATTATTTATTATTGTAATTACGGGATTAATTGTTTACCGGGTGATATAATGCGTTATAAAATGATAGTTCAATATGATGGTAGTTGTTTCCATGGTTTTCAAAGACAATTAGGATATAACTCTGTTCAAGAAACACTAGAAAAAACGTTAACTGAAATTTTAAAAACAGAAGTTGTTATTAAAAGTGCAGGTAGAACAGACGCAGGTGTACACTCTTTAGGACAAGTAGTTCATTTTGATAGTCCACAATTAGTTCCTGAAAAAAATTTGAAAAAGATAACTAACAAAAAAGTTTATCCAAGTATATATATAAAAGATGTTCAATATGTTGATGATAATTTTCATTCAAGAATTTCATCAATTAAAAAAGAATATCGCTATTATGTTTCAATTAATGAATATTCACCATTAAAAGCTAAATATGTTCATTATTTTCACAATCGTATAGATATAGAAAAAATAAGACAAGCTATGACATATATAGTTGGTACTCATGATTTTAAATCCTTTTCTAAGAACCATATTATTAAAAACACAGTTAGAACAATTGAATTATTCGAGTTAAATGTAAATGATGGCGTATTAGAATTTAGAATAGTTGGTAATGGATTTATGTACAATATGGTCAGAATAATTGTTGCGTTAATGTTAAAAGTAGGTGAAGGAAAGTTCGCTCCTGAACATATTAAAACTGTATTGGAAGGCAAAGATAGAAAGTTTGCACCTTACGTTGCACCTCCACAAGGATTATATTTGTGGAAAGTTTATTATAATGAAGAAAAGGAAACTATTTAGTTTCCTTTTTTTTGTTTTTTATGAAGCTCTTTTAATATATATTCTTCATATTTAACTAAAGAAGATCTCGTTTCGCTCATATCAAAGTCACTACTTATCTCTAAATTTAAGTTAGGCTTCTTAATGCTTCTTTTCATAATGTCATTGTTTTTGTACATATTACGCTCCTTACATATACATATATATAATATGTTATAATTTAACTATATATACATTAGGAGGAAAATTATGAAAAAAATTATATTTTTTAATAATTTGCATGTTTAGAATTTTCTTAGTTTCTTGTAATCGGGACAATAAATATCCCGAAGAATCTTAAAAAAGCAGAACTTTATGAAAATATTAACGCTGAAGATTCGATGGAAATTAATTAAAATGGGTGGAATGTTTAAACGGGAATGAAAGCATTGGCCAATATGATGTTGTAGATGAAGAAGGATATCCAACTGGGCATCTTACACCTATACAATAAATATAAAAAGAAACTAGTGTTTGGTAAACACTAGTTTTATTTATTCGACAATTATCTAAAAATTTAAACAAACATTTTACAAAAAAGAATTAATAATGTTATAATATATATAACAAGGAGAATTCGACATGAAAAAATTTAAATTATTTGTTTTGTTTTTAATGGGGATGTTATTTATAGTTGGTTGTGAAAAACCAAATGAACAAGATGAACACATTCATAAATATGTAAATGATTTTTGTGAATGTGGAGAATTAGATCCAAACCACCAACATAGTTTTAATAATGGTGAATGTATTTGTGGTGAGAAAGAACCGCATGTCCATGAATATATTAATGGATCATGTGTATGTGGACAGAAACCAGCACAAGATCTATCTTCTTTTTTCAATAATGTATTTAATCACATCGAAGGTTATGTTAGAGAAGTTGTAAATGGTGACATCAATTTACCAAAAAAATTCGGAAGTAGTGATGTTGTTATAACTTACAAATCTAATAATCCAGAATTTTTAACAGACGATGGAAAAAGAATTGACCACGAATTCGACGAAGAAGTTTCTTTTACTTGTACACTTCAAAGAAATGGACAAACATATACTAAAGATTTTAGTTTTATTTCTCTAGGAATTTCTTATAAAGAAAGATTAGAAAGAGCTGAACAACTTGTTATTGAATTTGTTGAAAATAATGAATTAGTAGAAGGATTAAAATTACCAACTGAACTTCCTAACTTTGGTGGAAGAATTAGATGGATTGCAGAAGATCCATACTTAATTTATGATTTTGAAACATTACACTTACCAAAAGAAGCAAAGACAGTTCGACTAATGGCAGAAATTGTATTCCCTCAATCTACATCAAAGATTGTCACTATTCCAGTTGAACTAAATGCACGTCCTGCTGAAATTACTGATTTAGATTATGTCATGACATTTTTAGAAACAATTTATAGTGAATCTCGTGATTATATGTTTATGTATGATGGAACTCTTGCATATCTAAACAGAGATTTAATAGTTAATATTGAAGATGATTTAGCTGATACTTTATATACATATAAAACTAGACCAGAAGTTTCACAAAGCGTATTAGATGAAAGAGTGTATCCAGGTTACGTTATGCCAAATGAAGATAATGTTTTATGGATTGTTGTTCATGACACAGGACTAAGTACAGTAGGTGTTAACGCTGAAAGACTTGCTCAAAACCAATGGAACAGTGCATATATAGGAGCAGAAAGAGATGCATCATGGACTTATACAGTTGATGATTTTGGTATTTATCAAAGTTATGAAGATACTGTTACTTTATGGCACGCAACTGATGGTAGATCACAAGGTGGCGGTAACTTAAACGGAATCGGAATTGAAATGTGTGTTAACGCAGATGGTAACTTTGAAGCATGCTTCTTAAATGACGCAAGACTTATTGGACATTTATTGAAAGAATATAATTTAGGTATGTTAAATATGAAACAACACTTTGATTTTTATATTCAAAAGAATTGTCCACAAAAAATTAGAGATAACGATAGATGGTTTGAATTCTTAACCGTATGTATTTGGGAATATATATCTCAAACATTATTAACAGAATACGAAATTTCTTATGAAATTACTGCAGATAATTTAACTACATGGCCTGTTGATGGTATGTATGATTTAACTAATATTGCCTCTGGTGAACCAGTTCATATTACTTATACTGTTAATGGTGAAACATTAGTCATTGAATCTATCAAAAAATAATTAAACTAAAAAGGTGAATTTAATATTCACCTTTTTAAAATTTTAAATGCAATTTTCTTGTATTAACTGTTGATTCTGTGATATATTAATATAAAATGGAGGAGTATTTTATGAATTACAAAAGTTTTGAGTTATTAAATAAATTATACTTTGTAAGAACAGGTGGATCACCAGAAGAACTTAAAGCAGCTGAAATTTTAAAAGCTGAATGTGAATCTTTAGGTGTCCCTGCTGTTATTGAATCTTTCAAAGTTGATGGTTGTAAGATCCATCAAGCAAGTGTAAAATTCTTAAATCCTGATATGGAAGTAGAATGTGTTGGTGTTGGGATGTCTTCATCTACACCTATAGAAGGTATCACTGGCGAATTTACATATATAACATCTGCACAAGATGCTATTGTACAAGATGTTAAAGGTAAGGTTTGTTTGATTCATTCAAAACTTGTAAATCCTAAAATTTATAAAACACTAGTAGAAAAAGAAGCAGCAGCATTAGTATTATGTTGTGGTAGTGTATATGAAGAAAATGAAAATGTCGATTTAGATCCATATATGTATCGCGAAAGAAATTATAAACATGGTAAAATCCCTGCTGTTTGTATTAGAATGAAAGATGCTGAAAAAGTATTACGAGCTAAACCGGAAAAAGCTCATGTTTTAATGATTGAAGATGAACTTCAAAATGATTCTCATAATGTAGTTGCGACTATTGAAGGAACAAAATATCCGAATGAAGTTATAGTATTTACTGCTCACTTTGATTCAGTAAGTTATTCAAAAGGAGCATTTGATAATGCAACAGGTTCTACAGGTATAATGCAACTATTAGCTTATTTTAATGAACATAAACCTGATCGTACACTAAAGTTCGTTTGGTGTGGAAGTGAAGAAATGGGTCTATTAGGTTCTAAAGCTTACTGTGAACAACATAAAGAAGATTTAAAAGATTATAAATTATGTATTAATATTGATATGATTGGCGTAACAATTGGATTTGATATTGCTTGTTGCACATCAAATGTTTCGCTTGTTAACTTTATCAAATATTTAGGATGCGAAAAAGGTTTTGCAATTGAACCAAGACAAGGAGTTTATTCATCAGACTCAACAGTATTTGCTGATAATGGAGTTCCTGGACTTTCATTTGCTCGACTTGCCCCTCAAGGTGGCGCACAAATTCATTCTAGACGTGATGTCATAGATTTCTTAGAAGAAGAAAACTATTATAAGACTTGTGAGTTTATTACTGCTTTTGCAGAAAGACTTATTTCATCAGTTGTATTCCCTGTAGAAAAAGAAGTACCAGGAAATATGAAAGAAGAAATTGAATATTATTTTGGACGTAAGGAAAGACAATAGGAGGATTATATATATGTACGCAAAAAATATTTGGAAAAATGCTAGTCCTGAAAAAGTGACTGCGATTATGGAATTCAATGAAGGATATAAAGAATATATATCTTTAGGTAAAACAGAAAGATTATGTGTTGATGAAACAATTAGAATTGCTGAAGAAAATGGTTATGTAAATTTAGCTAGTGCTAAAAGTGCAAAACCTGGTGATAAATTATATTTAGTAAATATGAACAAAAATATTGTTTTATTTAAAGTTGGTGAAAAACCAGTCGTTGAAGGAATTAGAGTATTAGGTGCGCATATTGATTCACCTAGACTTGATATTAAACAAAACCCACTTTATGAAAGAAATGGTTTTGCTCTTCTTGATACACATTATTATGGCGGTGTTAAAAAATATCAATGGGTAACAGTACCACTTGCTATTCATGGTGTAGTTTGTAAAAAAGATGGATCTACTGTTAAAGTATCAATTGGTGAATGTTGTAAAGATCCAGTTGTTGGTATTTCAGATTTATTAATTCACTTATCACAAGATCAATTACAAAAACCAGCTGGTAAAGTAATTGAAGGTGAAGACCTAGATATAACAATTGGTAGTATGCCTTTAAGTGGAGAAGAAAAAGAACCAGTTAAAGCCAATGTATTAAGAATGTTAAAAGAAAAATATGATATTGAAGAAGAAGACTTCTTATCAGCTGAATTAGAAATCGTTCCTACAGGAAAAGCAAGAGATTATGGACTAGACAGAAGTATGGTAGCTGGTTATGGTCACGATGATAGAGTATGTGCATATACTTCTTTAAAAGCTGTATTAGATGCCAAAGTATCTGAATATACTAGTTGCTGTATTTTAGTAGATAAAGAAGAAATTGGATCTGTTGGTGCTACTGGAGCGCAATCATTATTCTTTGAAAATGCTATTTTAAAATTATTAGCACTTCAAGGAGAAACATCTTTACTTGCATTAAGAAACACTTTCGAAAATACTAAAATGTTATCAAGCGATGTAAGTGCTGGATTTGATCCTTTATTTGCACATGTAAATGATCCAAAAAATGCAGCATATCTAGGTAATGGTATCGTATTTAATAAATTTACTGGACGTGGTGGTAAGAGCGGTTCTAATGATGCAAATCCTGAATATTTTGCATGGGTTAGAAAAGTTATGGATGAAAGTAATGTTCATTTCCAAACTGCAGAACTTGGTAAAGTTGACCAAGGTGGCGGTGGAACAATCGCTTATATTTTAGGTAACTATAATATGAACGTAGTTGATGCTGGTGTAGCTGTATTAAATATGCATGCACCAATGGAAATTGTTTCAAAAGCTGATGTTTATGAAGCTTATCTTGCTTATAAAGCATTCTTAGAAAATTAAAAGGAGAACATTATAATGGCTGAAGTAAAAGAAAATCAATTTGTATTTATTGATGAAGAAGGAAATGAAACATTATGCGAAGTAATGTTTACATATGATTCTGAAGAATTTGGAAAGAGTTATGTATTCTTTTCAGAAGTAGACAAAAAAGATGAAAACGGAAACGTAGTCGTTGGTGTATCATCATATAACCCAACAGACAACGGATTTGATGAATTAGAACCAGTTGAATCTGAAGAAGAATGGGCAATGTTAGAAGAAGTTTTCCAATCATTTCTTGAAGAATGTGATGGTTGTGAAGAAGAAGATTGTGCTCATTGTCCACACTGCGAATAGGTATCAACATGGCTCAATTAAAAGATAATCAATTAATTATTATTGATGAAGAAGGAAATGAAATTGTGTGTGAAATAATATTCACATTTGATTCAGAAGCAACTGGCAAGAAATATGTTATTTTCCAGGCTGTAGATGATGAATCAGGAGAAGTAGGAGCAGCTTCTTACATTGAGAAAGACAATGGTGAAGGAGAACTTGAACCTATTGAAACAGAAGAAGAATGGGAATTAATTCAAGACGCTTTAAATGACTTCTTAGATCAAGAAGAAAATGAATAATTATTAAGTCAGTTCTAATGAACTGACTTTTTTATATACATATATTATTAGACTTTTAAATTTAAATTTAGTATAATAAACAAAAGAGGACAAAATTATGAAATGTATAATTATTGGTGCAGGCAATTTTCAAAACGAAGTTATTATTAAAGAAAAAGATGATTTATTAATTTGTGCAGACGCAGGTTATTCATATATTAAAGACACTGATTTAAAAGTTGATTTACTAGTAGGAGATTTTGATTCTTTGAATGATATACCTACAAATATTAATATATATAAATTACCAAAAGAAAAAGATGAAACAGATTTGTATGTTGCTATTGAGGAAGGAATTAAACAAGGATACACAGAATTTATAATATATGGATCTCTTGGCGGTAGAATTGAACATTCTATTGCTAATATCCAAATATTATCTAAACTAGCAACCCAAAAGATTAAAGCTAAACTTATTGATCAAAATACAATTGTTGAGGTTTTAACCGAAGGAACATATATATATGATAAAGAATTGAATGGATATTTATCTTTATTTAGCTTAAGTGAAAAATCTTTAATTTCCTTAAAAAATTTAAAATATGAATTAGATAAAAAAGAACTCACACATCTATTTCCTTTAGGAATAGACAATGAGTTCATTGGATTAGTTTCAACGATATATATACATCAAGGGTTAGTCTTATCAATAATTAGTAAAAAGAATGCTTAAATATTAGATTTGTGATATAATAAATATAATGTGAGGTAAAATAAAATGAAAGGTTTATTTATTACAATTGAAGGAAATGACGGATCTGGTAAATCAACTGTTATTCAATCATTAAAAGAACAATTAGCAAAATTAAATTTAGAAGTATGTTATACACGCGAACCAGGTGGCAGTTATGTTGCTGAAAAAATACGTGAAGTAATCTTAGATAACGATAATATTGCAATGGATGATAAAACAGAAGCTTTGTTATATGCAGCAAGTAGAAGACAACACTTAAAAGAAACAGTTTTCCCTGCACTTGAAGAAGGTAAAATTGTAGTTTGTGATCGATTTATTGATTCATCATTAACATATCAAGGAATTGCAAGGGGTCTTGGAGTAGACGAAGTGTTTAACATGAATATGTTTGCTACAGAAGGTTTTATGCCCCATCTAACTATTTACTTGCTTGTTGATCCTAAAATTGGTTTAGAACGCAAATCACATCAAAAAGAATTAGATAGATTAGAACATGAAAAATTGGAATTTCATGAAAAGGTATATAACGGATATTTAATGTTAGCAGATCGATTTAAAGATCGTGTTAGAATTGTCAATGGTAATGTAACTATTGAAGAAGAATGTAAAGCTGTTAACGATATTATCTTAAGTTTTATTAAAGAAAGAGGCTTTTAATGAATATCATAGATTATCAAAAAGAAGTAATTAACTTGATTGATAATAGTTTCAAAAAAAATCAAATAAGTCACGCATATATATTTGAAGGAGAACGCGGAAGCGGATTAAAAGAAGTTGCTTTATATTTTGCAAAAAAGCTTCTTTGTTTAAATGAAAATAAACCTTGTGATAAATGTGCAAACTGTAAAAGGGTAACAAATGGTACTCATACAAATGTTATGATTATTACTCCTGTTCAAGGTGTTGTTAGAAAAGATCAAATAAATAGTATTATTCATGAAGGATCAATGACATCATTAACAGAATTAAACAAAATATATATTATTGAAGAAGCAGAAAAGATGAATCGTTCATCTGCAAATGCTCTGTTAAAATTTTTAGAAGAACCTTATCCTAATAACTATTTAATCTTATTAACAGAAAACAGTAATGTTTTATTAGAGACTATTACTTCAAGAACACAACTTGTTCGTTTTAAAAGAATAAATAAAGCTATATTAGTAAACAATTTACAAAACGATGGAATAGATAAAGATGTCGCATATATATTATCTGAACTTTTTGGAAGTTTTGACGAATCAAAAGAAGCCTTAAAGAAAGGATCAATTATTAACGTTATTGATTTATTTAAGAAACTTGTTTTTGCAAAACAAAACAAAAAAGATATATATGTTGAATACTTCTTGAATAAAAAGCTTATAGATTCAAGTGAAGCTGCTCATTGGTTACTTGAAATATTTGCATTATATAAAAGAGAAGAAATAAGATATATTGAGAAAAAAGAATGTAATTACTTTACAACATTAATCGAAAACGAAGATTATCTAGAAACTAATACTATTGATATTGCAAGTCAAATAGACGAAATCAATTCAAGTATTGAAAAGATTAATGCAAAAGTAAATATTGATTTAGTTTTAGCTGGATTATTACAAAAATTATAAAGGTGGTGAAAACATGATTGAAGTAGTTGGCGTACAGTTTAAAGGAATGGGGCGCATCTATTATTTCAAACCATTAAACATCCAATTTCAACCAGGTGAATATGCAATTGTCGAAACAGTACGAGGCGTAGAACTTGGTAAAGTTATTGTTGGAAATAAAGAAATTGATGAAAAACAATTTGAAACAGAACTAAAAGAAGTTTTAAGAAAAGCTAATGATGAAGATTTAAATATTGAAGAAAAGAATAATGCAGAAGCAGAAGAAGCTTTTAAGATATTTAAGAGTGAAGTTGTAAAATTAGATCTTGATATGAAACCACTTCAAGCTGAATATACATTTGATAGATCAAAGATTATTTTCTATTATACAGCCGATGACAGAGTTGACTTTAGAGATTTATTGAAACATCTAACCCCACAGTTTAAATTAAGAGTAGAATTGCGTCAAATTGGTACACGCGAAGGTGCACGACTAATTGGTGGTTTAGGCGGTTGTGGAAGAGAAATATGTTGTCGTAGTTTTTTAAAGAACTTTGATGTTGTTACTATGAAGATGGCAAAAGATCAATCTATGAGCTTAAACAATAATAAGATTAGTGGTATTTGTGGAAAACTAATGTGTTGTATTGCATATGAAAGTGGTTTATATCAAGAACTTCGTGAAATTGTTCCTGCTGTAGGAACATATGTTAAAACACCAAATTGTGACTATTGTAAAGTAGTAGGAACAGATTATGTTAAACAAATTATCCGAGTTCAAGAAGATCCAGACGCTATGCCAGTTGCATATTATGCAGAACAAGTTCAAAGGGTACAAAGAAGAGATAAATAATGGTTGAAGTAATTAATGATTTATTAGGATATGACGGATTAAAAATAATTCAATGCCCTGATATGTTTCATTTTTCGCTTGACTCAAGTTTACTTGGAGATTTTGTGACTATAAATCCTCAAGATAAAAGAATATTGGATATTGGTACTGGAAATGGACCAATACCTTTATTTTTATCACTAAGAACAAAATCACCAATTGATGCGATTGAGATTCAAGAACAATTAGCTGATCTTGCTATTAGAAGTGTTAAACTAAATAATTTAGAAAATCAAATAACTATTATTAATGATGACGTAAGAATACTACATAAAAAAATAGGCGTTTCAAAATATGATGTTATAACATGTAATCCGCCCTATTTTAAACACAAAGAAGAAAGTCATATTAATAAAAATGATTACTTAACACTTGCAAGACATGAGATAACACTTAATTTAGATGAGCTTTTAGATAGTGTTAGAAAATTGTTAAAAGATAATGGGACGTTTGCAATGGTACACAGAACAGAAAGATTGTTGGATATTTTAGAAGTCTTTAGAAAATATGGCATTGAACCTAAAAGAATTCGTTTTGTTTATCCAAAGAAAAACAGCACCCATAGTCTTGCTGTTTTAATTGAAGGAAAGAAAAGTAAAAAACAAGGTGGTTTAAAAATCTTGCCTCCTTTATATGTTCACAATTTAAACGGGACATATACTAAAGAAATACTTAGAATATTTAATTACAAACAGGAGTAATAAATATGAAAAGACAAAAAAGTTTTGATAATGATAATCCTAAATTATATTTAGTTGCAACTCCTATTGGAAATTTAGAAGACATTACGTTTCGTGCAATTAATACATTAAAAATGGTGGATGTGATTTATTGTGAAGATACAAGAACTTCATTTAAATTATTAAATCATTATGATATTACGACAAAGTTAAAAAGTGTACACTTATTTAATGAAAACGAAATTAGTCATGAAATTATTGACACTATTAAAAGTGGATCAAATGTTGCTATTATTAGTGATGCAGGATTACCTATTATTTCTGATCCTGGATGGGTTGTTGTAAAAGAAGCTGTTGATAATGATATTGATGTTGTTTCAATTCCTGGTGCTACAGCTGGATTGACAGCTTTGATTGCTTCGGGGATACCAGCTCATGCTTTTTATTTTGCTGGTTTCTTAAATAGTAAAAAAGCAAAAAGAAAACAGGAATTAAAAAAACTATATAATAAGGAAGAAACAATCATAATGTATGAGTCTCCTCATAGAATTGTAGAGACACTAAATATTTTAGATGAAATCTTTACAAATCGAAATATTGTTTTAGCAAGAGAATTAACAAAAAAACATGAAGAGTACTTAAGGGGTAAACCTAAAGAGTTATTAGAAGTTGCTGAAACATTAAAAGGGGAAATGGTTTTAATTATCGAAGGTAATCAAAATCCAGAAACAGATGAGTTGGTTGAACTTAATGATTTATCGATAGAAGAACATTTTAAACATTACATAGATAAGGGAATGTCTGATAAAGACTCCATGAAACAAGTGGCTTTAGATAGACATATTTCAAAAAAAGAAGTATATGAAGTTATTAAAAAATAAAGAGGTTCAGTTTATGAACCTCTTTTTATAATATATATTTGGAGAAAAATATATGAACCAATTCAGTAGTTTGATATTCGTTGTCTACAAATACAAACAAAGATAATATGAAATATATATAATCGTAATTACTTAAACATAATAATAATTCAGATAATTCTGAATGGTTTTTATATATAGTGCCAGTTATTATTTTATTATGTTGTCTAATGTTTCTAATATGATATGTGCTTTCAGAACTAAACCCGAAAGTAACTGAACTGTTTGGTATAAATAAGTCTTTAAAATCATCGTAATTATTAATCAAAATCCCGCTATTAGATAATAATAGATTCATATTCATAATTGCTTTTAACGATGTTGTATGACTAAATTTAGGTAGAATTATGTAGTCAAAATATAATAATTGGGCATACTCGATCAACTCACTAGAGTGAAATAAGACAAAGATATATTTAACTTTCTTTCTTGAGTATTTTCCTATTAATTCGTATATCGCATCAATCTCATCTAAAGAATTAATAACTTCGATTTTGTCTTTAATTGCATTATTGAAAAGATCATAAATAACTTTAGAATAGTTATAAAAATCATCATTTAGTATCCCAATTAACTTTGTGTTTTGAACGGATAAATTATAGAATTTTTTATATAATCTAACTAGTTCCTCTTTAAGATTTAATACTACAATTGACTGTGTGTTTTCAGATATAATTGGTACTTGTGAAACAATAAAAACACTTTCCAAAATTGAATTATGAATTACAATATTTGTATGATTTTGAAGGTTTATAAATATACAATTTTTCTTGATTTTGTTTATGTTAGTAGTTATAAAATTTACTTTAAAATCGATATTTATATTTGGATAAAAATCAGATAATTTCATAAAAATCGCTCCTATAATTAGTGTTCCCAAACAGTATTAAAAATATACATTATATAATTAATATAGGAAAATTTCATAAAGCAACATTTTTCGACAATTCGAAAATAATAACCTCAAAATTAATTTGTAAGATATTTAATTAGCAAAAAAATAGTAGTTGTGATATAATAAGTCGTAAAATAAAAATGACTAGGAGGAGTTTTATTTATGTCAAAAAAAGTTTTCCAATCTATGGATGGGAACCAAGCTGCAGCTCATACAGCCTATGCGTTTACTGAAGTTGCAGGTATTTATCCAATTACACCTTCTTCTCCAATGGCCGAAAATGTTGATTTATGGTCATCTCAAGGAAAGAAGAACTTATTTGGAACTCAAGTAAAAGTTGTTGAAATGCAATCAGAAGCTGGTGCTGCAGGTTCAGTACACGGTTCATTACAAGCTGGAGCATTAACTACTACATTTACTGCAAGCCAAGGTTTATTATTAAAAGTTCCTAACATGTATAAAATCGCAGGTGAATTATTACCAGGTGTTATTCACGTTTCTGCTCGTGCTTTAGCTGCACAATCATTATCAATCTTCGGTGATCACCAAGACGTTATGGCAGCTCGTCAAACTGGTTTTGCTATGCTTGCTACATCAAGTGTTCAAGAAGTTATGGACTTAGGTGGTGTTGCTCACTTAGCAGCAATCGAATCTAGTGTTCCATTTGTTCATTTCTTTGACGGATTCAGAACATCTCATGAAATCCAAAAAGTTGAAGTTATGGATTATGATGTTTATAGAAACTTATTAAACTGGGATGCAGTTAAGAGATTCCGTGAAAAAGCATTACACTTTGCTAACCCTGTAACTCGTGGTACTGCTCAAAATGACGACGTATATTTTCAAACTAGAGAAATTCAAAACAAATATTACGAAGCCGTTCCTGCAATTGTTGCAAAATATATGAAAGGCATTTCAGAAGCTACTGGACGTCACTATGCTCCATTTGTTTACTATGGTGCTGAAGATGCTACAGATGTAATCATCGCTATGGGTTCAGTTACTGAAACTATTAAAGAAGCTGTTGATTACTTAAATGCTCAAGGTAAAAAAGTTGGTTGTGTAACAGTTCACTTATATCGTCCATTCTCTAAAGAATATTTATTAAGTGTTGTTCCAGCAACTGTTAAACGTATTGCTGTATTAGACAGAACTAAAGAACCAGGATCAGCTGGTGAACCATTATACTTAGACGTTAAGAGCGTTTATTATGGTGTTAAAGGTGCTCCATTTATTATCGGTGGTAGATTCGGTTTATCTTCAAGAGATACTACTCCAGCTCAAATGATCGCTGTATTCAAACACTTAGCTAAAAAAGGTCATGATGGATTTACAGTAGGTATCAATGATGATGTTACTCATTTAAGTATTCCTGTAGGACCAGAAGTACGTATTAATGAAGAAGTTTCTGAATTAGTATTCTTTGGTTTAGGTTCTGATGGTACTGTTGGTGCTAACAAAAATACAATCAAAATTATCGGTGACAACACTGACTTATATGCACAAGCATACTTTGCATATGACTCTAAAAAATCAGGTGGTGTAACTCGTTCTCACTTACGTTTTGGTCCAAAACCAATTAAATCTCCTTACTTAGTTAACCAAGCTAACTTTGTAAGCTGTAGCTTAGAATCATATGTTGAAAAATATGATATGTTAGGATGCTTAAAAGATGGTGGAACATTCTTATTAAATACTGTTCACTCAGCTGAAGAATTAGTTAAAACTCTTCCTAATGCATTCAAAAAACAATTAGCTGAAAAACACGCTAAATTCTTTATTATTGATGCAGTTCACCTAGCTCGTGAAATCGGATTAGGTAACCGTACTAATACAATCTTACAATCTGCATTCTTCAAATTAAATCCTCAAATCATGCCTTATGAAACTGCACAAGATTTAATGAAGAAATATGCTTATAAAGCTTATAGCCGTAAAGGTGAAGCTATCGTTGAAATGAACTATCAAGCAATTGATCGTGGTGCTCAAGGTTTAGTTGAAGTTGCTGTTGATCCAGCATGGGCAAAATTAAGAGTTGCTAAGAAAGTTGTTGATGAATCTCGTCCTCATTTTGTTCGTACAATTGCTGATGAAGTTAATGCTGTTAAAGGTTATGAATTACCTGTTTCTGCATTCACTGGATATGAAGATGGTACAATGCCAGCTGGTACAACTCAATATGAAAAACGTGGTATTTCTAACTTCGTTCCAAAATGGAATTCAGAAAACTGTATTCAATGTAACCAATGTGCATTTGTTTGTCCACACGCTGTAGTTCGTCCATTCCTTGCTACTGAAGAAGAAATGGCTAACGCTCCTAAAGGTGTTCAAACATTAAAACCAGTTGGAAAAGGATTAGAAGGTTTAAGATACTCTCTACAAATTTCTGCTCTTGACTGTACAGGATGTGAAGTTTGTGTTAACCAATGTCCAGCTCCTAAAGGTAAAGCACTTACTATGGTACCTATCGAAGAAGCTCTTAAAGCTGGTGAACAAGAACAAGCTTCTTACTTCTTCAATAATGTATCTTACAAAGACGCATTAGTAGATAAATTCTCTAACGCTAAAAATAGCCAATTTGCTCAACCATTATTTGAATTCTCTGGAGCATGTGGTGGATGTGGTGAAACTCCATATGTTAAATTAGTTACTCAATTATTTGGTGACCGTATGGTAGTTGCTAACGCTACTGGATGTTCTTCAATTTATGGTGGAAGCTTCCCAGCTAGCCCATATACAACTAATAAAGATGGTCATGGACCAGCTTGGGCAAACTCATTATTCGAAGACAATGCTGAATTTGGATTCGGTATGAAAGCTGCAGATACTGCATTAAGAGATCACATTGCACAATTAATGGAAGGTGCTCTTGAAAACGGTGTTTGTGATGAACAAGTAAAAGCATTATTCGAAAAATGGTTAGCTAACCGTGAAGATGGTCAAGTAACTAAAGAAATTAAAAATGAATTAGTTCCATTATTAGAAGGTAAAGATTGCGAAACTGCAAAAGAAATCCTTGGATTAAAGAACTACTTAACTAAGAGTTCTCAATGGATTTTTGGTGGTGACGGATGGGCTTATGACATCGGTTACGGTGGATTAGACCACGTTATTGCTAACGGTGAAGATGTAAATATCTTAGTATTAGATACTGAAGTTTACTCTAACACTGGTGGACAATCTTCTAAATCTTCTCCAACTGCTTCTATCGCTAAATTTACTGCTACTGGTAAACATGGTAAGAAGAAAGACTTAGCTGCAATCGCTATGAGTTATGGTCATGTATATGTTGCATATGTAGCTCATGGTGCTAGCCAAGCTCAATTATTAAAAGCTATGAAAGAAGCTGAAAGCTATCATGGACCATCTCTAATTATTGCTTATGCTCCATGTATCAACCATGGATTAAAACGTGGTATGAGTAAATCACAAGAACAAGCTAAACTTGCTGTTGAATGTGGTTACTGGACATTATTACGCTATGACCCAAGACTTGCTGAACAAGGTAAGAACCCATTAGTAATTGATTCAAAAGAACCAAACTGGGATTTATATGATGATTATCTAATGAGTGAAACTCGTTACGCTCAATTAAAGACTATCAATAAAGAACAAGCTGATGAATTACTTGCTATCAACAAGAAAGAAGCTCAAAAACGTTATAAGAATTATCAAAGAATGTTAAAGATGGATTATTCTGAATAATCAGAAAATAGGGTTATATAATTAAAATATAACCCTTTCTTTTTTAGGAGATAATATGGAAAATACACCAAATAGATTTGAAGAATTAGATAAATTAGAAGAAAACAACAAAAACCAATATGTTGAAAACAAACCAAAACCCAAAAGTAAAAACATGAAACCTTTACTTGGTATTCTGTTTGCAATTATTGGTGTGGTTTTTGGATATTTATTAACAAGTGGAAAACTTTTTCCACCAAAAGACAAAGTATTTGAATCCCATGGAATTACAGTAACACTAAATGATGACTTTCGTGAAAAAGAATATCTAGGATTTCAAGTAGCTTATTTGTCTGATAAATCTTTTTTTGCTGCTAATAGAGAAGAAAAGAAATTATTTTCAGGCACTGGCATTTATAATTTAAAAACATATACAAATGCTGTCTTGGAATTAAATAATAAAAAATCAGAAATTAAAGAAGGGGTTACTTCTGAAGGACAAAAATTCTATTCAGCAAAGTATACATCTGAAGTTGATGGCGATAGCTTTAGTTACTATTTAGTAACTTTAGAAGGAGATAGCCATTATTATACAATTAATTTTGGATGTAAATCTAAAAATTTTGCTAAGTTTGAAGACCAATATATTGAATGGGCAAAAACAATAATAGTTGAATAAGGTTGCAATAGCAACCTTATTTTTTACAATGTTTTACTAATTGTATTGACAACGTAACAATGTTATGCTATAATTTATGCGTGAGGTGTGCTATGATATCTAAAAAAGATTTATTAAAAGAAATGAACATATCATATGGACAATTATATCGATGGAAAAGAGAAGGATTAATTCCTGATGAATGGTTTATTAAACAATCTGTTTCTACAGGACAAGAAACTTTTTTTAAAAGGTCATTAATAATTCCGCGTATCAAACAAATATTGTCTTTAAAAGATAAATATGAACTTCAAGAAATAAATAAACTCTTCACTGACAATAATGAAGAACATAACTATAACGTAAGAGAAGTTGTAATGATTGATGAAATTGATCCATTTGTATTAAAGACTTATTTAGCGAATAGAAAAAATTTAACAATTATTGAACTTGCACTTATATATATATTTAGTCAGTATAAAGATTTAATTGATATTAATGATTATTTAAGTATAGATTTTAATGATAATAGACTAACTGATAAAAACGTATATATATGTAATTTATCAGACCAAAACTTTATCTTAATTGGTGATGATAATTTAGTTATTGATTCGAAGATAAAGATTATTAATATAGAAAAATTACATGATGTAATAAGCTTAATTGCGGTGAAAATTAAGGAGGTATAACAAAATGATAGATGATTCTGGAATCTATGGTGTTGGAAATGCTAACGGTGGAACATATAAAAACTTTAAAATTGCAGGAAGTGCAACAGTTAATGAAGATTGTAAAGCCGAAAAAATTAAAATTGCTGGTAATGCAGATTTTAAAAAGTCGGTTACAGCTAAGTCATTTAAAGTAGCTGGACGATGTTCAGTTGGTGGAAATATCAAAGTAGTTAAATTATCAATAGCCGGAAGTTTTACAGCTAAAGGAAATATTGATGCAGAAAATGCAAATTTGGCTGGTACAGTATATGTTGATGGTGATATTAATTGTGAAGAATTTGAAGCAAATGTTACTGGTTCGTCTTTTAAAAATATATATGGTGAATCAATATCATTCCATAAAGGTAATTCAATATCAGCAAGATCAACTATTGAAGAAATAGCAGCAACAAAGATTGATATTGAAAATGTTAAAGTAAATAAAGTAAGCGGTGAATTTGTTATTATTGGTGATGACTGTATTGTTGAATTAGTAGAATATAATAATACTTTATCACTATCTAAAAAAGCAAAAATTACAAGAATTGTAAAAATTTAGGAGGGCATATGAAAACTACAATCGAAGTAAATGGTGAAGTTATTGAAATTGATTTAGAAAATCTTACTGAAGAAGAAGCTAAAAAGTATAATATTAATTTTAATATCCCTAATCGTGAAGAAACTAAAGGAACAGGATGGGTAATTACAACACATAAAATAAGATCCAAATTCTTAAGAATATTATTTCTTTTATCATTAATGGCTTTCTTCCTTTGCGGTTTTTTAATTGACGGAGGGTGGAGTTGGAGTTGGGCATTATTCTTTGTTACTCCAATAATGTCATGTTTTCTTGATTTATTTAAAAAGTCAAAAAAACAAGTTTTCAAAACAATAATGACATTCTTAATTATAGGCGCCTTTTTTGCATGCGGGTTCTTGCTTGAAAATGCATGGAGATGGTGTTGGGTATTATTTTTCTTAATCCCGATTGTTAATATTACGGTGGAATAAATGAACAGACAAAACAAAGATTACTTAGAAAAAGATTTTGCTAAACATCAACCCAAATTATTTATGCCAATAATGAACACGTTAATCGCTGTTGGTGCAATCATTTTAATGATTAAAGTAGCTATTACGAACGATGTTAAAATAATTTGGTTAATTATATTTATTGTTTTAATGTTAGTATTTGCAGGTGGCAGTTGGTATACAAGTTTTGTCTTAAAAAGACAAAATAAAAAAGCAACTGTTGACTTTCAAAAAGAAACTGAATTATTATTTAATGCAGTATATGAATTAAAAAAAGGAACTTATATCGAACCGAAAACTCCTGTAATTTTTGAAATATCAAAAGAGTATAATCCTATTGAAACAGTAACTTATACTAA
This sequence comes from Bacilli bacterium, assembly GCA_045123185.1. Taxonomy (GTDB): domain Bacteria; phylum Bacillota_I; class Bacilli_A; order ML615J-28; family CAG-313; genus UBA1231. The sequence goes on from JBGVIL010000026.1 coordinate 98,413, forward strand.
AATATCAAGAGCTTTTTTACCTAATATTGATCATGAAATATTAGTAAATATTGGTCCAACATGTGCAGGATTAAATGTTAGTAACGAAACATTAAATGTTATTGGTTTTTCAGGATGCGCTCCATATTCTATTTGGCGTAATAAAAAGTTAAGATTACCAGAATATCAAGAAGGTTCTTTAAAACTTAAGATGGATGGTTATAATAAAGTTAAAAAATTAACATTAAAAATATTAAATCAAGTTGACTCTTATTACGATAAAAAAAGTGGTATATTTGCAATCGGAGATATTAAACAAACTGTTCTTGATGAAAATATAAAAATTGGTGAAAATGTTATTGTTAGTTTATATGAAAATCAAGTAAAGTGTGTATATGTAATTTTAGAATCAAATTTATTACTAAAATAAAAAAGTAATTCAATTGAAGAAAACTGTAAAAAGTGCTATAATAAGAAAGGTAAAAAAATAAGATTTTGCCTAATTGTTATGGCACTTTTTATTTTCGTAAAAATTATTGTGTGAGGTATTATTATGTCTAAATTACAAATTATTGACTTATGGGTAAAGGTAGAAGATAAAGTTATCTTAAAAGGAGTTAACTTAGAAATGAACAGTGGTGAGATTCATGTTATTATGGGTCCAAACGGAACTGGTAAATCTACATTAGCTCAAACAATCATGGGACATTACAAATATGAAGTCATTCAAGGACAAATTCTTTTAGATGGTGAAGACGTATTAAAAATGTCTGTTGATGAAAGAAGTAGAAAAGGGTTATTTCTTGCAATGCAATATCCTGCAGAAATTACTGGAGTTACTAACGCTGATTTCATTAAAACCGCTATGCAAGCAAGACTATCAGAAGACGAACATATTTCATTATTTAAATTTATTAAAAATCTAGATAAAGCAACAAAAGAATTAAAAATGAATCAAGACCTTCCACATAGATATGTTAATGTTGGTTTCTCAGGTGGAGAAAAGAAAAGAAATGAAATTCTTCAAATGAAAATGTTACAACCAAAATTTGCAATTCTTGACGAAATTGACTCTGGGCTTGACGTAGATGCTTTAAGAATTGTTGGTGAAAATGTTAATGATATGAAATCAGAAACATTTGGTGCTTTAGTAATTACACACTACGAAAGATTATTAGACTATATAAAACCAGATGTAGTTCATGTACTAATGAATGGTAAAGTTGTTAAAACTGGTGCTAATGAACTTATTGAAAAAATTGACCGTGAAGGTTATGATTGGCTAAAATTAGAACTTGGTCTTGTTGATGAACCAGTTAAGAAACAAGTAAGCCTTGGAACTTGTGCTGTAAACCCTAATACAAGAGGCAAGTAATATGAGTGATGTTTTAATTCAAACTTCACCAATGCATGAATGTGAAGAAATTAATTTAGAAAGAAATGAATCAAAAGTAATTTATCAAGACTTTGATACACCAATCAATTGTATGAACATCTCTTTAGAAGAAAATGCTAATCTTGAAATATTATTGTATAATTCAAATATCACGTTAAATGCTAATTTAAAGGAAAACTCTTCATTAAAAATTTATAACCTAGCTTTCACAAGTGATGATTACAAATGTAATGTTGAAGTAAATTTAAATGGAGAAGCAAGTAATGTGAATATCATTAATGTGTATTTAGGTATCAATGAAGCTTCATTAGAATCAAATATTCAAATGAATCATTATGCAAAACATAGTGTAAGTATGTTAGATACTTATGCAATAGGTAAAAATAGTGCTAAGCTAAACTTAAACAATAATGCTTTTATTAAACAAGGTATGTCACAAAGTGATGCAAAGCAATCAACAAGAGGATTAAATTTATCAAATTCATCTTCAATTAAAGCACAACCAAATTTATTTATTGATGAATATGATGTAATAGCATCTCATAGTTGTTCAATTGGTTCAATTGATAAAGACGAATTATTCTATTTAATGAGTAGAGGTTTACCAGAAGAGCAAGCTCATGAAATAGTTGTTTTAGGATTTATCCAACCAATAATTGAAAAAATTAAAAACGAAAACTTACAAGAAAATATATATAAAAAATTTGCAAATTTATTAAAGTAGGTGATTTTATGCTTGAAGTAAAGCGCAGTGATTTCCCACTACTTGAATCTAATAAAGAATTAGTTTATTTAGATTCAGCAGCTACTTCAATTAAACCCCAAATTGTAATTGATAAAATTAATGAATACTACACAAAGTATGGTGTTAATATTCATCGCGGTGTTTATGATTTAAGTGGTATTGCAACTAACGAATATGAAGAATTAAGAAATGTAGTTGCGAAGTTCATTAATTCAAAACCAGAAGAAGTTGTTTATACTAAAGGTACAACTGATGGGATAAACAAATTAGCATATATGTTAGAAGATAGAATTAATGAAAATGATGAAATAATTGTATCTCTTTTAGATCATCATAGTTTAATCATGCCATGGCAAAACATAGCATTAAAGAAAAAAGCTAAATTAGTTTTTGTTGACTTAAACGAAAACAATCAAATTACAGTTGAGAATTTTAAAAAATGTCTTAATAAAAATACAAAAATTGTTGCATTAACACATGTATCTAATGTATTAGGTGTTATTTCGCCAGTTAAGGAAATAACTAAACTTGCACACGAACATGGTGCAATAGTTATTTTAGATGGTGCACAATCAGTTCCACATATGAAAGTTGATGTTAAAGATTTAGATGTTGACTTCTTGGCGTTCTCTGGCCATAAGATGATGGCTCCAACAGGAACAGGAATATTATATGGTAAATATAAACTTCTTAATTCATTAAATCCAGTTGAGTTTGGTGGAGATATGAATGATGGTGTAGAAAAATATTCATCTACTTATAAAGATGCGCCTGAAAAATTTGAAGCAGGAACACAAAATATTGAAGGTGTTATAGCATTTAAAAAAGCAATTGAGTATTTATCAAATCTTGGATTAGATAATGTTCATGCACATTCTAAAGAGTTAGCTAAATATGTTGTTGAACAAATTAAAGATAATCCATTAGTCGAACTATATACAAAAAATCCCGAAAGTGGTATTGTAACATTTAATATTAAAGATGTTCATCCACATGATGTTGCAACTTTCTTATCAAGTTATAATATATGTATTAGAGCAGGACACCACTGTGCACAGTTGATTACACATCACTTAGGATGTATGGGAACTGTTCGTGCAAGTTTCTATATATATAACACACTTGATGATGCAAAAAAATTAGTTGAAGCAATTAATGCAGCAACTGATTACTTTAAGGAGTGGTTAATATGAATTCAATAAATGATTTATATCGCCAAGTAATAATGGAACATTACAAATCTCCAAGAAATAAAGGTTTAAAAGAAGATGAAGGTTATGTAAACCTAAGACTTAAAAACCCTTCTTGTGGTGATGATGTAACTATTCAAGCGAAAATAGAAAATGATTTAATTACAGGAATTCGTCATGAAGGCACAGGATGTTCAATTTGTTGTTCTAGTGCATCAGTAATGAGTGAAGTATTAAAAGGTAAAACTGTTAAAGAAGCTGAAGCCATTATTAATGATTATTATAATTTAATAAAAGGTGAAGAAGTTCTTGATGAAGATAGCTTAGACGAAGCAATTGCGTATCGTGGCGTGGCAAACTTTCCAGCACGTGTTAAATGCGCAACCCTTGCTTGGCGTGCTTTAGGCGCAATTCTTCAAGGACAAAAAGGTGAACAAGATGTCGAAGAATAATACACTAGATAAAATTGGTACTGATTATAAATATGGTTTTTCGACTGATACTAAAGCAGTATTTGATACTGGTCGTGGTATTTCTGAAAAAGTTGTGAGACAAATTTCAGCATATAAGAATGAACCAGAATGGATGTTAGACCTAAGAGTAAAAGCTTATAAAGCTTTTGATGAAAAAAAATGGCCAACTTTTGGACCAAAGTTAGACATGTTAAATTTTGATGAATATATATATTATATTAAATCAACTGATAATATTTCTAATAATTGGAATCAAGTTCCGGAAGAAATTAAAGACACTTTTGATAAACTTGGTATTCCTGAAGCAGAACAAAAATACTTAGCTGGGGTTTCAACTCAATTCGAATCAGAAGTTGTATATCATAATACAATTGAGGAATTAGAGAAACTAGGAGTATTATTTTGCGATACTGATACTGCAGTTAAAAAATATCCTGAGATCGTTAAAGAATATTTTAATAAGGTAGTTCCATATCAAGATAATATGTTTGCATCTCTTAACACTGCTGTTTGGTCAGGTGGATCATTTATATATATTCCAAAAGGTGTTAAGATTGAAAAACCACTTCAATCATATTTTAGAATTAATACTGAACAAATGGGTCAATTTGAAAGAACATTAATTATAGTTGATGAAGGAGCAAGCTTAAATTATGTTGAAGGTTGCACTGCTCCAAAATATTCTAAAGATTCACTACACGCTGCAGTTGTTGAAATTTATGTTAAAAAAGGTGGATATTGCAGATATTCAACTGTTCAAAACTGGTCAAACAATATTGTTAACTTAGTAACGAAACGCGCATATGTTGAAGAGAATGGACATATGGAATGGATCGATGGTAATATTGGTTCAATGGTTAATATGAAATACCCTGCTTGTATTTTAGCTGGACCATATGCCAAAGGAACAACAATTTCTATTGCATTTGCGGGTGCTGAACAATATCAAGATACTGGTGCTAAAATGATACATCTAGCACCTCATACTACAAGTCAAATTATTTCTAAATCAATTTGCCGTGGTGGAGGAAAAGTAAATTATCGTGGTACTGTTCGTCATGGTAAAAATGCAAATAATGCTAAATCACATGTTGAATGTGATACATTAATTCTTGATAACATTTCTACAAGTGATACAATTCCAACAAATATAGTTCAAAATGGAACATCATATATTGAACATGAAGCGACAGTTTCTAAAGTTTCCGAAGAACAACTATTCTATTTAATGAGTCGTGGTTTAACAGAACAACAAGCAACTGAAATGATTATCATGGGATTCATTGAACCTTTTGCGAAAGAACTTCCAATGGAGTATGCTGTAGAACTTAACCAATTAATAAAACTTGAAATGACAAATTCAATCGGATAATATAAAATAACCATTTCGTTAGAAATGGTTATTTTTGTTTTCCAAAACTTTTATTAAAATCTTTATCTATTGATTCAACAAATTCAGCAACTTTTGCTTTAACATATTTATCAGGATCAACACCAAGTAATTCATCAATCGTTAAATTAAAGTATTCAGCAATAATCATTAATTGATTTAAACTAGGTTCTTGAATACCTGTTTCAATCTTAGAATAATTTGATTGAGTAATATTTAGTAAGTCTGCCATTTCTTGTTGAGAAATATCACGATCTTCTCTTGCATTCTTTAGTCTATCACAAAAATTCATAGTTTTATACCTCATTTAAATTATAAATATAAAATTTATAAAACTTGTAAATTATTCGAATATTGTATAATTTTCTTAAAAATATACAAAATTAGAATAACAAAAGAATATTAAATTGGTCTAAAATCGATCTAAAATTCATATGATTTTATGATGATTATGAAAGAATTTAATAAGATTAAGTATTTAGAAATTAACAATTCTAAACAAATTAACACAATAATAATACCTGGATATTTACAGACACATCAAACATATCAAAATTTATTTCAAACAATTAGTAAGTATTCAAATATATATTTTATAGAAATACCAGGTTTTGGTATAACTGATAAACTGAATGAAGTAATTAACCTAGATTATTACGTTATATATTTAAAAGAGTTTATTGAACACTTTAAATTAGATAATGTTATTTTATTTGGTCACTCCTTTGGTGGAAGAATAATTGTTAAATATGAATCGTTATATAATTTTTCTAAGTGTTTAGTTTTAATGGATATTGCGGGTTGTTCTAAAAGAACTTTAAATATTAAAGTTGAAATAATTAAATATAAACTATTAAAAAAAATATATAAAACATTAAGATTAAAAAATAAATTTAAAATGTTAGTTTCTAAAAGTGGATCAAATGAATATAAATCTTTAGACGATATTTCAAAACAGTCATATAGTAATATCATTAAAGAAAAAACTACTAAATATCTAAAAAATATAAAAACACCAACACTATTAATTTGGGGTAAAGAAGATAAAGAAACGCCACTTGTAGACGGAATATTAATTAATAAACTTATTAAAAATAGCTCATTAATTACTATTGATAATGTTGGTCATTTTCCTAATTTAGAAAATCCAATCTTAGTCAATGATATTTTGGATAATTTTTACCGAGGTGTATAGTTATAGCTTATGTATTATTAATATATCTTTTATTAGGTTTAATTAATAACTTTGTATTTGAACTTAATTTATTTCAACAATCAGGATATAAGTTATTAAAATATAAAAAGACTTTTTCAAGATACTTTTACAAAGAAGTTTCATCTTATTTAAGACTATTAATTTTAGTGTTAATTATCTTATTTCAGTTCTATCCTAATTTATTAATTGGAATCTTGATAATGTTTTTAATGTTAGGAATAACTATCTTTAATAGAAAAACCATCTTAAAATTAAAAATTACAAAAAGAATGATTAGATTAATTTTATTAATTACAATTATTCAATTAGTTATTTTAATTAAGCCTTTACTAATTGTGACAATTGAAATATTTATGACTCCATTAATAATTGTGATATGTAATATTGTTTTATCACCTATTGAATATTTAATTAAGAAACATTATATTAAAAAGTCTAAAAAGAAATTGTTATTAATAGATCCCTTATGTGTTGGAATTACTGGTAGTTTTGGAAAGACATCAACAAAACATTTTTGTTATGAACTATTAAAAGACAATTATCTAACTACTTGTAGCCCTAAATCTTATAATACGCCAATGGGGTTATGTAAAAGTATAAATGAAAATCTAAATTTTGGCGATGAAATATATATTGCTGAAATGGGCGCGACAAAGCCAAAAGATATTGAAAAGCTAATAAACTTAGTAAATGTTGATATTGGAATTATTACTGATATCGGAATCCAACATTTAGAATCATTCAAAACTATTGAGAATATTTTAAAAACAAAACTTGAAATACTCAAATCAAATAATCTTAAAACTTTGATAATCAATAATGATAATGAACATTTAAATAAATATCAATACCCTAATAATGTAAATATTGTTCGAGTCGGAACTGATTTAACATCTGATATTGTAATTAGTAATATAGTACTGACAATCAATAATATTGAATTCGATATTTTACTTGACAAGTTATATCATATTAAAACAAATATAATAGGAAAACATAACGTACTGAATATTGGTATTTCGATTACACTAGCATTCTATCTTGGTATAGATATCAACGAAATAATTGAAAAATTAAAAAGTTTAGAATCCGTTAGTCATCGTTTAGAAATTAAATATATCGGTCAACACAAGATAATTGATAATTCATTTAATTCCAATATAAAAGGATTTAAGAATAATATTGATCTTTTAGCTTTATCAAAAGAGTTTAAAATATTAATAACCCCTGGAATTGTTGAATTAAAATTAAAAACCAAAGAAATTCATCAAGAACTCGCAAGATATATTAACAATAAAATAGATTATGTATATTTAATAGATAATCCAAATACAAATTATATGAAAGATGAATTTATAAAAATAGGTTTTGTTAATTATATTATTGTTGATAGTTTTACAAACGCATTTAAACTTGCTGTAAAGACAAATCAAGCATCAACCATTTTAATTGAAAATGACTTAACAGATTATTATATGAATGGAGGAATTTAATGAAATTAAATGTCGGAATTTTATTTGGTGGAAGAAGTGTTGAACATGATATATCAATTATTACAGCTCTTCAAATTTATGAAAATATTGATAAAACTAAATATAATGTAATACCACTTTATTTAAATGAAAACAATGAGATATATACAGGCTCAAAGTATTTTAATCTAGAAACATATAAAAAACCAATAATTGATAAACCACATATTTTAACTTTTTATAAAGACACGTATATTTTACAAAGTTTAACTCAAAAGTTCAAAAAACGCGTTAAAATAGACGTTATTTTTAATTCTGTACACGGTATGGGAGTTGAAGACGGAACAACAGCAGGATATTTAGAATTTATCGGAATACCATATACTTCACCAAGTATTCTAGGGTCATCAATATGTCAAGACAAAGCTTATACCAAACAAATATTAAAAGACCTAAATGTAAAAACACTTGATTGCATGATAATAAAAAACGAAGACAAGTTAAATTTAATAAATTTAACAACCAATTTAACTTATCCTAAAATAATCAAACCAGCACATTTAGGTTCAAGTATTGGAATTGTAGTAGTACATGACCAAGAAGAATTAATTAAAGAACTTCAAAAAGCTTTAGTTTATGATAATAAAATTATCATTGAAGATTATGTGGAAAACTTTAAAGAATATAATATTGCGGTATACAAAAGAAAAAATAAATTAATCACTTCAAGTATTGAAATTATAAAAAAGAAAAACGAAATTTTAGATTTTGATGAAAAATATATCGGTCATCATAAAGAGAAAATTCATCAAATCCTAAAAGACGAAGAATTAATTAATCAAATTAATGAAGTGGTTACTAAAACATATGAACATTTAGAATTAAATGGAGTAGTTAGATTTGACTTTATCCATAGTGATGAACTATATTTAAATGAAATTAATACAATACCAGGAGCATTATCTAATTACTTATTTAAAGATAAAGAATTATCTTTTAGTGTTTTAATTGATGAACAAATCAAACAAGCACTATATGTTAATAATAAACAAAAAAGATTAATTAAAACATTTAAAAGTAGTGTTTTGAGTAATACAAATAAAATTATTAAAAAGTAAGGTTGAGAAACTCAACCTTATTTTTCATTCCCTTTGACAAAAAATAAATAAATGTTATAATTGATATATAAGTAATCTTTTAGATTAATGTCACATAGAATTCAGATAATGTTGGTATAATTAGGAGGACAGTATGGAAAAAATTAACCAATTGTTAGAAAACATGCAATTACAATTAAATAATCAAACTATCATACTAGCTGTATCAACAGGTATTGATTCAATGGTATTACTTGATTTAGTACAACAACTAAACAATGTCAAAGTAATTGTATGTCATGTTAATCATCATCGAAGAGATCAGTCAAATGAAGAACAACAATATATAACAAACTATTGTAAAGAAAAAAATCTAAAATGTTATATTGAAGAATTATATTTTGAAGATACTAAAAACTTTCAAGAAACAGCTAGAATTAAAAGATATCAATTTTTTGAAAGAATTTTAAAACTTGAAAACGCAAAATATTTGTTAACTGCTCATCATGCAACAGACAACTTAGAAACAATTCTAATGAGATTAATTAAATCATCTTCTCATAAAGGTTATGCAGGAATTGAACAATTACAACAAATAAAAGATTATTATATTTATCGTCCACTTTTAAAACTAACAAAACATGATATATATAATTATCAACAAAGCAAAAACATTAAATATTTTAACGATGAATCTAATGACCATGATGATTATTTAAGAAATCGTATTAGACATAACATTATTCCAGAAATGGAAAAAGAAAATCCATCGCTTTATAAAGCTATTGAAATATATCAAGAACATATTTTAGAAACCAATAAAATGTTATTTCAAGAAATAAATAGTTTTATAAATAATGAAGTTTCAACACAAAATAATATTATAAGTTTTAAACTAGATACATTTTTAAGCCTTTCTGATTATTTAAAGGAACAAGTATTATTTGAAATACTTAAAAAACATAATTTATCAAAAACATTAATTGAAGAATTAATTGATCAAATTAAAACAACAAAATCAACAATAATTAATAATATATCTAATGATCTTACAATGATTAAAGAGTATGGTTTTATTAAATTTGGAAAATGTTGTGTAAGTAAAGATATAAACTTAACAATTGAAAAAGAAGGCACTTATTTTATTGATGATAAAACTAAAATAATTGTAGATAAAAATATTTGTTATTTTGAAACAGAAAACATGAAAATGTGTTATAATATTAAAGATTTGCCGGTAACTATTCGAACAAGACTTGATGGTGATAAAATACTTATTAATGGTAAATTAAAAAACTTAAGCGATTATTTAACTAATAATAAAGTATCACATTTTGTTCGACAAAATTTATTGGTATTAACAAATAACTTAAATCAAGTGATTTATTTAATTGAAAAGAAATAGGAGGATAAAATGAATAAACAAAGAAAGAAGTTTGGAATATCGGAGATATTCGTTATTTTGTTAGTTGGTTTTATTGTTGTTGGGGCTATCTTATTTTTAGTAAAAGATAAGGTAAAATATGAAGAACTAACTTATACAAAACTATTAGAACGTTTAGAAACTAAATCAGTTGAAGAAATATCTTTCTCTGGTGTAAAAGGAGAAGGAAATACAAATGTTTTATTTGTAGAAGGAACTTATACTGAAGAATATCAAAATAATTTTTCTTATAATAGATTTACTGCATATGTTCAAGAAGCAGATTATGAAACAATCGTTTTATATGCTAGAGCATCTGAAGTAGAGATTGTTGGAACTAAAGTATTATCATCATTTAACTGGATGAATATTATCTGGATTGGATTATTAATATTCTCAGTAATAATGTTATTTATGTTTATTATGAAAAGTGGTGGTGGAGCTAATGATAAAGCCTTCACATTTGGAAAAAGCCGTGCAAGACTTACTAAAAAAGCCACAACAAATTTCAAAGATGTAGCTGGACTTGATGAAGAAAAAGAAGAAATGATTGAAATTGTTGACTTCTTAAAGAATCCTCAAAAATATTTTGCCATGGGGGCACGTGTACCAAAAGGTGTATTATTAGTTGGTGATCCTGGTACTGGTAAAACATTACTTGCAAGAGCTGTTGCAGGTGAGGCTAATGTTCCATTCTATACAATCTCTGGTTCTGACTTCGTTGAATTATTTGTCGGTGTTGGTGCTAGCCGTGTTCGTGACATGTTTAAAACTGCAAAACAAACTGCACCATGTATCGTATTTATTGATGAAATTGATGCTGTTGGTCGTCAAAGAGGAACAGGACTTGGTGGAGGCCATGATGAAAGAGAACAAACACTTAACCAATTACTTGTTGAAATGGATGGATTTAGTGGTAACTCTGGTGTAATCGTAATGGCTGCAACTAACCGTGCAGACGTACTAGATCCTGCACTTTTAAGACCTGGAAGATTTGACAGACAAATCCATATTGGAAAACCTGATTTAAAAGCAAGAGAAGCTATTTTAAAAGTACATGCAAGAAATAAAAAACTTTCTCCAAAAGTTAATCTTGCAGATATCGCAAGACGCACTCCTGGATTTAGCGGTGCTGATCTTGAAAACTTACTAAATGAAGCATCACTTTTAGCAGCAAGAGAAAATGCAAAAGAAGTTAAAATTTATCATGTTGATGAAGCAATCGACAGAGTATTAATGGGACCTGCTAAAAAGTCTAAGAAATATTCTGAAACAGAAAAGGCATTAATTGCATATCATGAAGCAGGACATGCTGTTATTGGACTTAAATTAAAACATGCTAATGTTGTTCAAAAAGTAACAATTATTCCAAGAGGTGTCGCTGGTGGATACAACTTAATGACTCCAGAAGAAGAAACATTCTTACATACTGAAGTTCACTTGAAAGCTGAAATCACTGGTCTTTTAGCTGGTAGAATTGCAGAAAAACTAGTATTTGACCAAGTAACAACAGGAGCACATAATGACTTCCAAAAAGCAACTTATATTGCACGTGCTATGGTTACTGAATATGGTATGAGTTCTTTAGGCCCAATTCAATATGAAAGAAATACTGGTAATGTTTTCTTAGGCCGTGATTACATGGCTGACAAAAACTTCTCAGATCAAGTTGCTTTGGAAATTGACCAAGAAGTTAGAAAAATTATTAGTGAATGCTATGACTTAGGTGAAGAAACACTTAAAGAAAATCGTAAACTATTAGATTTAATTGCGCAACACTTAGTTGAAATTGAAACTCTTACTAAAGAAGATATTACAGAACTTGTTGAAACTGGAAAACTTGGTTGGTGGGAAAAGAAAAAAGCTAAACTTGCTGAACAACAAGCATATATAGCTGAACAACAAAACCAAACTGAACCAGAAAATAAAACTGAATAATGCGTTTAGATAAATATTTAAAAGTATCAAGACTTATCAAAAGAAGACAACTTGCAAAAGACGCAAGTAATTCTGAAAGAATTCTTTTAAATGGTAAGATTGCTAAACCATCGAAGGAAGTAAATATTGGTGATGTAATAACAATCATCTTTGGTAAAAAAATAGTTGAAGTAAAAATTACTAAACTAATTGATTCAACAAAAAAAGACGATGCGCTTTTAATGTATGAATTAATATCAGAAAAAGAAAAGACAGGAGAATAATCCTGTCTTTAAAATTAGGAGAATATATATGTTAATACTTGCATCTAAATCACCAAGAAGAAAAGAATTTTTAGAAAAAGCAAACTTAGAATTTATTATTGATACAGTAGAAACTGAAGAAATATTTAATAATGAACTATCAATTGAAGATGCATTAATCGATATTGCAAGACAAAAAGTAATGCCAGTCTTTAAAAAACATCCAACTGATACAATCCTTGGTGCAGATACAATTGTCGTATGTGAAAACCAAATACTAGGTAAACCAAAAAATATTGAACATGCTAAAGATATGCTTAGACTTCTTTCTAATAAAGCACACTATGTAATGACTGGAGTAATTATTAAAACAATTGATAAAGAAATATCATTCGTAGAAAAAACAAAAGTATATTTTAAACAACTAACTGAAAGTGATATAGAAATATTAACAACCAAAGAAAATGTACTTGATAAAGCAGGGTCTTATGCCATTCAAGGAGCAGCAGGAAATTATATTGAAAAGATTGAGGGAGACTACGATAACGTAGTAGGTCTTCCAATTATCAAAGTTACAAAATATATATAATGAAAAAAGAAGCAAATATTATTTGCTTCTTTTATTTTGCTTTTTTTTGAAGTTGAACTAATTCTTCTTCTGTAAATTCATAGTTTTTACCACAAAAGTGACAAACTGTGTTTGCTCCATGATCTTTATTAATCATATCTTGAATTTCGTCTTTACCTAGACTAATAATACCTTTACTAAATCTTGATTTAGAACAAGTACATCTAAATCTAACAGGAGTAGTTTCTACAACTTCAAATGTATCATCAGCAAGCATCTTACCAATTTGTTCTAAACTCATACCATTTTGAAACATTTCACTTACAGTTGGTAATGTATTTAGTTTCTTTTCGATTGCTTCAATTACTTCTTCCTTAGTGTTTGGTAAAAGTTGAATAATAAATCCACCTGCTGATTTAGCTAAATTATTAGTATTTACTAAAACACCAAGTGAAACAACAGAAGGAACTTGTTCTGAAATCATTAAATAATATGCAAAGTCTTTAGCAAGTTCACCATCAATAATTGGAACAGACCCGATAAAAGGTTCTTTTAGTTTTAAGTCTTTGATAACATTAATTAAACCAGTGTGACCGACAGTTTCACGTACGTTTAATTTGTTTGCTGAATTGTATTCGAAATGGCAATGTGGATTACTTGCATATGCTCTTACATGACCGTGAGCATCAGCTTCAGCCATAATTAAACCGATTGGACCATCACCATCAACTTTAACTGTAACAGTTTCTTCTAACTTTAGCATCCCTCCCATCATAGTAGTGAATGCCATAACTCTACCTACAGCTGCGAGTGCGCTTGGATAGTAATTAAGTCTTTTCGCAAGATTATTTAGGACATTGTCACATCTAACAACATATATTCTAACTTGCTTGTCATAAGCAAGAGCTTTTAATAAATAGTTTTTCATAATTCCTCCAACATATATTTTAATACTTTGGTTATAATATATATGAATTTTATCATTTTATTTAAATTATGTCAAAGAAAAAAACTGTCTTATGACAGTTTCTATTCTTCTTCAGGTAAATCAACAACGTTATGGAAGAAATCTTGAACGTCATCAATATCATCTAACATTTCTTGTAGACGTTTGAATTGAGCGATTTCTTTTTCATCTGTTAATGTTACAGTGTTTTGTGGAACATAAGTTACTAAGTCTTCTACAAATTCTAAATCAGGTTTTGCAGCTACAAGTGCATCACGAACTGCTTGATAGTCAGAACTTTGAGCATATACTGTAGTTAAACCATCTTCCATTTGAATGTCTTCAACTTCACAATCAGCCATCATTACTGCTTCGAAAGCTTCTTCATCAGTCATACCTTTAAAAGTAAATACAGCATAGTAGTCAAACATATGTCTAACACAACCAGCAACACCTAGTTTACAACCAGTTTTTGTTAATGCAATTTTAACAGCTGTCATAGTTCTGTTTTCATTATCTGTTAAACATTCGATAATTAACATACTATTAGATGGACCAAATCCTTCATAACGAACAGGATAGTATGATTCCATACTTCCACCTTTAGCTTTATCAATTGCTCTTTTAATTGTATCAGCATTAACTTGTTCACGTTTTGCTTTTTCTATTTCACGTTTAAGGGTTAAATTAGAATCAGGATCTGGAACACCAGATTTTGCAGCCATATATATAATTTTGCTCCACTTATTATTCAATTTTGATTTTGCAGCAGCAGTTTTCGCCATTGATGCTGCACGAACTTCATGCGCTCTTCCCATAATATAACTCCTTTATTTCAAAATTCATATAATTATATCATAAAACTTAATAAATAAAAAGTCATTTGTTTATTTTTTTAAAAAACTTGCCAAACTATTTACAAAACAAGTAGATTGATGTATAATTAAAAAGAAAGGAAATGATAAATATGAATATTTATGATGACTATATAAAATATATTGAAGAGAATAATTATTTATTAAATCTCTTAGAAAATAATGTACCAACTATCTATGTTCTATTTGAAGATGTTCTAGCAGTATTAAATTACATTGTTGAAGAATATCAAAAGGGAAGTCAATTAGACGATGATTTAAAAGATTTCTTTGATGCAGGATACGGATATTTAACAAGTGTAATGACTGATTTAAAAATGATATTTGAAGATTATTTTAAAAGTGATGTTATTTTATTAACAAAATATGGAAACTTAATTACATACTTTTTCTATATAGAAGATTTAAAATGTCACTTAGATGCAGAAGAGTTATTAACAAAATCAAAACAAAAGATTATTGATGATATCCAACAAGAAATAGAAACAATATTAGTAAATAAATTGGAACCTAGTGAAGATTTAACTGATAAATATGAAATGAAAATTTCTAAAATCACTTCATCTAAAGATAATTATCATCCAATCTATACCATTTTTGCGTTAATCAGAGAAGAACTTAATTTATTTTAAAGGAGATTTGTTATGTATAAAAATTATAAACTTATTAAACAACAAACACTAAAAGATATAAATGCTGAAGGAACATTACTTTTCCATGAAAAATCAGGAGCAAAAGTATTACTTTTAGCAAATGATGATGAAAATAAATCTTTTTGTATTGGATTTAGAACACCACCATATGACAGTACAGGACTACCACATATTCTTGAACACTCTGTTTTATGTGGATCTCGTAAATTCCCAGTAAAAGAACCATTTGTAGAATTAATGAAAAGTTCTCTTAATACGTTTTTAAATGCAATGACATTTCCAGATAAAACAATTTATCCAGTTGCAAGTTGTAATGACCAAGATTTCGCAAACCTTACTGATGTTTATATGGATGCAGTGTTATATCCAAACATTCATTCAAAAGAACAAATTTTCCAACAAGAAGGCTGGCATTATGAATTAGAAAGTAAAGAAGCTGAACTTACTTATAATGGTGTTGTTTATAATGAAATGAAGGGGGCTTTCTCATCTCCTGATGGTATTTTAGGTAGAGAGTCTTTAAATGCCTTATTCCCAGATACTGCTTATGGTGTTGAATCTGGTGGTAACCCAGATGATATTCCAACACTTACTTATGAAATGTTTAAAGCATTCCATAAGAAATATTATCATCCATCAAATAGTTACATTGTAATTTATGGTAACAGTAATATGGAAGAACGACTTGAATGGTTAGATAAAGAATATTTATCACATTTTGATAAAATTGATGTAGATTCTACTCTTACTGTTCAACCAGCTTTTGCTAGTTTAAAAGAAAAGAAAGTATATTATCCTGTTAATGCAGAACAAGGTACTGAAAATAAAACATTAATGTCTTATAATGTTGCGTTAGAACCACATATTTCATTTACTGAAATTACAGCATTAGAAATCATTACTCAAGTACTTTTACAATCTGCAGGAGCTCCTTTAGAAAGAGCTTTATTAGATTCTAAAATTGGTGATGTAGTAACTGGCTCTTTCGATTCTGGTATACTACAACCATCTTTCTCAATTAATGTAAAGAATACTAATGAAGATAAAAAAGAACAGTTCATCAATATTATTGAAAGCGAATTAAAAAAATATGTTAAAGAAGGGTTAAACAAAAAAGCTTTACAAGCTGCTATCAATAGTTATGAATTTAAACTTCGCGAAGCAGACTTTGGTGGTACTTCAAAAGGGTTAATCTATACAATCAATAGTTTTAACACTTGGTTATATGATGAATATGATCCATTCTCAACATTTGACTTTACAACAGCATTTGAAACTTTAAAAGCAAATATTGAAACTGATTATTTTGAAAAATTAATTGAAAAATATTTGATTAATAATAATCATAAAGCATTAGTAATATGTGCTCCAAGTACAACACTTGCTGAAGAAAAAGAAAAAGCATTAAAAGAAAAACTAGCTAATTACAAAGCAAGTTTATCAAGTGAAGAAATTGAAAACATTGTACAAGCAACTAAATCATTAAAAGAATACCAAGCAAAACCAGACTCTAAAGAAGCATTAGATACAATCCCACTACTTAAAAAAGAAGACTTATCTTACGATGTGGTGCCATTGCTAACTGAAGAAAAAGAAATTGCTGGTGTTAAAGTATTACATCATGACTATCCAACAAATGGCATTGGATATTTAAGATTATTATTTAATATTAAAGATATACCTGCTAGATTTGTTAAATATATTGGAATATTTAAAACTCTACTTGGTAGTCTTGACACTAAGGAACATACATATCAAACATTAGAACAAGACATTGACATTAATACTGGTGGAATTGGATATTCAATTATGACTAATAAGAATGACAAAAATTATCATGTTAACTTATTAGTACGAGCAAACACTCTTTATGATAAACTTGGATTTACTTTTGATATTATTAAAGAAGTAATTAATACAACAAACTTTGAAATGAATTCTAGAATTAAAGAATGTTTAGCTATCGAATCATCAAAAATGCAACAAGCATTAGTTGGAGCAGGACATGCTAAATCATATGTAAGAGCTCTATCATATATTGAACCTGTGTTCTATTATAATGATGCTATCGAAGGAATTGGATATTTCGATACAGTAACTGAACTTTTAAAAGATTATGATAATCAATATGAAAGTCTTGTAAATACATTGAAAGAAATGGCTTCATATATATTCACAAAAGAAAATCTATTAGTAAGTTTTACTGGTGGAGAAGAAGGATTGAAAGAAGTTGAAAAACTTTTACCTAATTTTATTGAAAGCTTAGGTAATAAAAAAGAAGTGACTGATCCATTTGTATTTACACCAAACCAACAAAATGAAGGTTTTAAAGCACCATATGATGTTAACTATGTTGCTTTAGTTGGTAATTATAAATATGATAATTTACCATATACTGGTGCTCTACAAGTATTTCAAAACATTATTGCGACTGATTATTTATGGACTAATGTCAGAGTATTAGGTGGAGCATACGGATGTATGTGTGGATTTACTGGAACTGGTATTTCTTATTTTGTATCTTATCGAGATCCAAATTTAACAAAGACATTAGAAACTTATAAAAATGTTGTAAATTATCTAGATCAATTTAGTGCTTCTGAAGAAGAAATGACTAAATATATTATAGGTGCTGTTGGTACATATGATTATCCTAAATCACCTGCTACTAAAGGTGCAAGAGCTCTTTCATCATATATGAGTGGTCAAACTGATGAAAACTTTAAAAAGGAAAAAGCTGAAATTATTAATGCTACTGAAGCAGACATCAAAGCACTTAAACCATATATTGAATCTATCTTAAAACAAAACAATATATGTGTAATTGGTAACGACAAGAAAGTCGAAGAAGCAAAAGAAATTTTCAAAGAAACTAAAATGTTACTTAAATAATGAAAAGGTTAGCAATCTGCTAACCTTTTATTTTTTGATAATAAGTTTTTAATGCATCAAAACTTTCATCGCTTAAATCATGTTCAATTTTGCATGCATCTTCTAAGGCTGTTATTTCACTAACACCTAACATCATTAAACATGTTGATATAATTTGATGTTTTTCATAAACATAAGCAGCTAATTCAAGCCCTTTATCAGTTAATCCAATATTACCATTCTCTTCATCAACTGTAATGAAATTATTGGATTTTAATTTTTTTAATGCAACACTAACACTAGGTTTAGAGTATCCCATATCTTGTGCAAGATCAATTGCTCGTAGTGTTTTATTTGTTTTTGTTAATATATATATTCTTTCTAAATAATCTTCACTTGATTTAAATTTATTCATCATTAAGTACCTCAAGTTTATTTTATCATAAAAAAATAAATAATCAAATTTTTAAGTAAATTGTTTGACAATCTTGTTAAAACTGCGTATAATTATTCAGTAGTTAGTTATAACTAACCGGTTTAATATTTTTTTAATGATATAGTTAGTCTAGACTAACCTATTAAAACATATAATTAATATGGAGGACATATGGAAAAGAAACTAAGCGAATTTAATATTGGCGAAAAAGGTGTTATTAAATATGTTAATGGTGAAGGTAAGATCAGAAGAAGACTTTTTGATATGGGGCTTACACCTGGAGCATATGTATACTTAAGAAAAAAAGCTCCACTTGGTGATCCAATTGAAATTACAGTTAGAGGATATGAACTTACACTTAGAAAAAGTGAAGCTGACTTTGTCTTAATGACAATGAAGGAGAATAAATAAATGAAACATTTTGCGTTAGTAGGAAACCCAAATAGTGGTAAGACAACACTATTTAATTCATTGACTGGTTCAACTGCTCATGTTGGAAACTGGCCAGGTGTAACTGTTGATAAAAGAGAAGGTAATTATAAAAAATTAAATGAGTTAATTTCAATTGTTGATTTACCAGGTATTTATTCATTAAGTCCATATACTCCTGAAGAAGTAATATCAAGAAACTATATTTTAGATGAAAAACCAGATTGTGTAATTAATATAATTGACGCAACTAACCTTGAAAGAAACTTATATCTTACAACTCAATTGTTAGAAATCGATGTTCCAATTATTATTGCATTAAACATGATTGACTCGGTAAATAAAAACGGAGATCAAATAGATGCAAAATTATTAGAAAAGAAATTTAATATTCCTGTTGTTGAGATTTCAGCGTTAAAAGAATATAACTTAGATTTACTTATGGAAAGAGCTTATAAAACATGTTTAGAGTCAAGAAAAGCAAGAACTGTTTTAGAAGGTGGAACACTTAGCCATTTAGTTAAAGATGTTCAAACAGCTTTTACGGGTATTAAAGTAGATAACCCATTATTCCATGCAGTTAAATTAGTTGAACTAGATGATTTAGAAACAACTAATCATCCAGAACTTGTTGGTATTGTTGAAGAATTTAAAAAGTCATTTAATGATGATATCTTTGGAGCCGACTTTGAAGCTATTATCGCAGATAGCAGATATAAATATATTACTTCAAATTTAGAAGGTGTTAAGATAACTTCAAAAAAACATGATGAAAATTATGAACCATCAAAATCTGATAAAATTGATAAAGTATTAACAAATAAATGGCTTGGAATTCCAATCTTCCTTGCAATATTATTCTTATTATTCCACTTTACTTTCTCAGAAAACTTATTTTTCTTAGGTGGTTTACTTGGAGAAATTGAACCAAGCTTTGCTGGTACAGCCTTTGAAGGACTTTTATGGACAGAAGGTGGTATTAATTCGATTGGCGTTATATTGTTTAATTTAGTTGATTGTTCGACTGCATATATTGGAGAACTTGTTGCAGGTTTACTAGAAACTAGTCCAGCATGGGTTAGTGGATTAATCGTAGACGGTGTATTAGGTGGAATCTTTGGCGTATTAAGTTTTGTTCCACAAATTTTACTATTATTCTTATTCTTCTCAATTTTAGAAGATAGTGGTTATATGGCACGTGTTGCGTTTATTCTAGATAAGATTTTTAGAAAATTTGGTTTATCAGGCAGATCTTTCATGCCAATGATTATGGGATTTGGATGTTCTGTTCCTGCTATGATTAATACAAGAACTCTAGTTGATGAAAATGAAAAAGTTGCAACTGTACGTGTTATTCCTTTCTTTTCATGTGGCGCTAAACTTCCAATATTAACAGCAATAGCTGGTGGTATTTTAGCAGTATTTAATGTAGGTAATGCGGACTTAATTACATATGGTATGTATGTTCTTGGTATGACAACTGCTATTGTTACAGTTTTACTTATGAGAAATACAACAATGAGAGGAGATGTTCCACCGTTTATTATGGAACTTCCATCATATCATTTACCTCAATTTAAATCATTAATGATTCACTTATGGGATAAATTGAAACATTATATTGAAAAAGCATTTACAATTATTCTTGCATCAACTATTGTAATTTGGTTCTTATCACACTTTACATGGGATTGGAAACTAGTTGAAGACGCAGAAATGAATTTATCTATTTTAGCAAGTCTTGGTAAACTTATTCAACCAATCTTCACCCCACTTGGATTTGGTTCACAACTAGGTACATTTGGTTGGGTATTTGGTGTTGCTGCTATTACAGGTTTAATTGCCAAAGAAAATGTTATTGCAACATTTGGAACTCTTGCTGCTTGTTTAGTCTCACTTATGAGTCATAATCCAGAATATTTACTTCAATTTGGAAATATTGATTTTGCTGCATTAGAAGATGGTGTAAAAGCAACAGAAGCAATGATTTCTGCAACAGGTATTACAGTTGGAGGATTGTTAGCATATATCGCATTTAATATGACTACTATCCCATGTTTTGCTACTGTCGCAACTGCTCGTGGTGAACTTACAAATAAGAAGTTTAGAAATACTTTAATTTTCTGGCTTGCAACAAGTTATATTACATCTACAATAGTTTATTTAGCATTTGAATTTACTTGGACTCTTTCAATCATTATTCCACTATTTATCTTAACAGGAGTATGTATTGCGTTATTTAATAAATATCGTGATTCAAAAGTAAAAGCATAATGAAACCAATAGAAATTATAGTAATCATACTTTGTGTATTAATAGTTGGTGGAGTAATTGGTAGATATATATATCGAAAAGTAAAAAAACTTCCAACAGGTGAATGTGCTTGTTGTAGTAAAACGAAAAAGAAAAGTAATATAGCAGAAATGTATTACAAGAGTTATCCCAAAAATGATGGTAATTCATGTTGTGTAAATCGCCATACCAACAGACCTCTATAACAAAATGAAGACCTTGTTTCGACAAGGTTTTTATTTTTTAGATGAAATAATTTTCAGAATATGATATAATAGTCGAGTGCTATTTTTTAAGAAGAAAAAAATAACTAATTAAGAAAGATAAAAGGTATTTTTATGAGTATTATTATTAAAGAAGTAGTAGGGAAAAAAGATTTAAAGAAATGGGTGGATTTTCCAAACAAGTTATATAAGAAGGTACCGGCATATGTTCCCTTTTTATTTAATGATGAAATGGATACATTTACAAAAGCAAAAAATCCAGCATATGATTTTTGTGAAACAAAGTTGTTTTTAGCATATATCGATCATAAAATCGTTGGAAGAATTGGTGCTTTAATTAATCATGCTTACAATAAAAAATGGAATAAGAACGCTATGCGTTTTACAAGATTTGATTTTATTGATGATTATGAAGTATCAGAGGCATTATTTAATGAAGTAATTAAATGGGCTAAAGAAAATAATTTAACTGAAGTAATGGGTCCAATTGGATTTACAGATTTAGATCATGAAGGAATGTTAGTTGAAGGTTTTGATGAACTTAATATGTCAATTACTTTCTATAATCATCCATATTATATTAAACATATGGAAAGATTAGGTTTAACAAAAGACATTGACTGGATGGAATTTCAAATTAAAGTTCCTGAACAACTTGATCCACGTATCGAAAGAATATCAGAACATCTTATTCAAAGAAACGGATACGAACTAGTAACTTATACAAGTAGAAAAGTATTATTAAATGATGCTTTTGAAGCATTTAAAGTTATTGATGAAGCATTCTCTGTTTTGTACGGAACAGTACCACTAACAGAAAAAATAATCAATAAAGCAGTTGCTGACTATATTCCACTTGTTAATTTGAAATATATATGTTCTGTTAAAGATAAAGAAGGTAAAATTATTGGCTTTGGTATCTTAGTTCCTTCAATCGCAAAAGCATTAAAAAAATGTAATGGTAGAATGGTTCGTGGAATCTTTAGATTATTAAAAGCCTTAAAAGGAAAGAACGATACTTTAGAAATGTTTCTAATAGGAATAACACAAGAACATCAAAAGAAAGGTGTTCCTGCAATTATAATGAATCAAATTATCAAAGTGTGTATCGAAAATGGCGTTAAAATTTGTGAAACAGGACCTGAGTTAGAAACAAATGACAGTGTTCAAAGCATGTGGAAAACATTTGACGCTAGACATCATAAACGTCGTCGTTGTTGGATTAAACAAATTGATGAATAACAATGTATCAATCAAGTAAATTTAAAGAGTTTATTCGTATTATAATGTTTACTCTAGTTTCAATATCTGGCACATTTGTATTAATGAATGATCTTTGTAAATGAAACTATTGGTTGTCTTATTTAATCAGTTTGTTATTATCTGTTTTATGGAATTTTACAATTAATAGAAAAGTTACTTTTAAATCAGCAAATAATTATAAAGTAGCAATGTTATCAAATTTTGTTCTTGAGTTTTTATATACAAGATATCTGGTATATCGAAATTCATGTAACACAGCTATAAAAAACAAAACTACATAAGTATTTTCTTATGTAGTTTTTTTAATTAGAAAAATTATTTTACGCATAACATTTTGAAAAAATATAAAGTTGTGGTATAATATCTACGATTTATAATAGAAAGGAACATATATATGGACCATCAAGTACAATTAACAGAACAAGAACAAATTAGACGTAATAAAATGGAAGACTTACGTCAAAAAGGAATTGATCCATTTGGATCACGTTATGAAAGAACAGAAAACTCTAAAACTTTAAAAGAAAAGTATGCGGCTTATTCTAAAGAAGAACTACATGAATTAAATAAAACAGCAAAAGTTGCTGGTCGTATTATGACTAAAAGATGTAAAGGTAAAGTTGGATTTATGCATATCCAAGATAAATTTGGACAACTTCAAGTTTACTTACGTTTTGACACTTTAGGTGAAGAAGAATATGCATTATTTAAAGTTGCAGATATCGGCGATATCGTTGGTATTGAAGGTGAAGTAATGCGTACAGATATGGGTGAACTTACTGTTAAAGCTCTTCATTATACTCATCTTTCAAAAGCATTAAGACCACTTCCTGAAAAATTCCATGGTCTACAAGATAAAGAAGAAGCTAGACGTCGTCGTTATGTTGATTTAATTATGAATGAAGAATCTAGAAGAATTGCATTCACTAGACCAAGAATCATTCGTGGTATTCAAAATTATTTAGATTCAAAAGGTTATGTTGAAGTTGAAACACCAGTATTAAATCCAATTCTAGGTGGTGCATCTGCAAGACCATTTATTACACATCATAATACTTTAGATATGGAATTCTATTTAAGAATTGCAACTGAACTACATTTAAAACGTTTAATCGTTGGTGGTATGGAAGCAGTTTATGAAATTGGAAGACTATTTAGAAATGAAGGCATGGATGCTACACATAATCCTGAATTTACAACTGTTGAAGCATATTTAGCATATGGTGATTTATCTGATATGATGGAACTAGTTGAAGGTGTAATTGTTAAACTTGCAACAGAAATTTGTGGAAAAACTGATTTTGTATGGAACGGATGTGAAATCTCACTTAAAGCTCCATTCAAACGAGTTCATATGGTTGACGCGATTAAAGAAGTAACAGGCATTGATTTCTGGAACATTACTGATTTAGAAAAAGCACTAAGTCTTGCAAAAGAACATGAAATTGAAGTTCCTGCCCACCAAAAATCAATTGGTCACATTATTAATTTATTCTTTGAAAAATATGTTGAAGATACTTTAATTCAACCAACTATTCTTTATGGACACCCAATTGAAATTAGTCCGCTTACTAAGAAAAATCCACTAGATCCAAGATTTACAGATCGCTTTGAACTTTTCATTGGTAAGAAAGAATTCGCAAATGCATATACTGAGTTAAATGATCCAATTGATCAAAAAGAAAGATTTATTGAACAATTAAAAGAACGTGAACTTGGTAATGATGAAGCTAACGATATGGATACAGACTTCATTGAAGCATTAGAATATGGTATGCCTCCAACAGGTGGTATCGGAATTGGTATTGACCGTCTTGTTATGTTATTAACTGAAACAGATACAATTCGTGATGTATTATTATTCCCACATATGAAAACAAGAAACTAAGAGATTACTCTTAGTTTTTTTCATAATTTAGACTTGTAAATAATATATATTTATGAGGTGCTTTATGGAAATTAAACAAAATCATGATTTAAAATTAGAAAATAGAAATAAACTATTTATTACAGGTATAAGTAAGATTGATAGTTTAAATAGTGAAGAGTTCTTGATTCAAACAAGTTATGGTCTTTTACTTGTAAAAGGTGAAAACTTGTTAATGCAACAACTTGATATAGACAAAGGAAACATTTGGATTGAAGGAAATGTTACAGGCATTGAGTATATTAATGAAACTAAAGATAAGAAACCAAAAACTGGGTTTGTCGGAAAATTATTTAAATGATTGTATATAATGTATTAGAAGAGATAAGAATAATTATGTATCTTTTCGCACTGGGAATATTTGTTCCAAGTAGTTATGATACTTTAAAAATTGTAGATTTTAAAAATAAAATAATGACATTTATAATTAAATTAGTATTTGCTGTTTTAATCATAATTTTATGTTATTACTTTTTGTTTAAACTAAATGAAGGATATGTTCCACAATATGGGATTATAATAATATTAATAGGAATGAGTTTATATTTTTTCTTGTTAAGAAAAAAATTTGTAAAGATAATTCTAAAAATCAAAAGAACAACAGTAATAATAATTCAAAAGATCTTGATAATTTTTAAACCTTTTAAGATTTTTAAAACAACGTTTTTACTATTAAAAGAAAAAAGTAAAAAGTTATATATCAAAATACTTTACAAACGAAAAAAAATGTAGTATACTATTATAGCAATCCCATGGAGAGCATTCCATGGAGGGGTAGCGAAGTGGCTAAACGCGGTGGACTGTAAATCCACTCTCTCCGAGTTCGATGGTTCGAATCCGTCCCCCTCCACCATTTTTTTATAGGCCATTAGCCAAGCGGTAAGGCAACGGACTTTGACTCCGTCATTCACTTGTTCGAATCAAGTATGGCCTACCATTTGTAATTAACTCAAACGTCGTGTTGAGTTTTTTTTATGCTTAATTTTACAAATATAAGGTAAAGTGTTATAATAATTATAGAGGTGTTAAAGTATGACAATTCGGGAATACTTAATTGAATTAGAAGAAGAATTAAAGTTTCTTCCTAAAAATAAAAGAGAATCTACACTAATAGTTTATCGAGAAAAAATTAATAATTTGATAGATCTTGGTGAATCAGAAGAAAAAATAATAGCTGAACTGCCATCACCTAGAGAAATTGCAGAAAGCCAATATTCAAGTGAAGGTATAGATTATTTAGACAAAAGAAAAAAACTTACTAAACAAAAGGCAACAACAAAAGCCATTATTTCAGCATTTGTATTGTTGTTGTTAGTAAGTGCAGTTGTAGTTCTTTCATGGTTTACATTTGGAAGTATTATAAAAATTGTTGGATTAATATTTAAAGTAAAAGGTATTTTAGAAATAGTAATTAACACGTGTTTGGTTATAAGTTATATAGCAGTACTTTTACTAGCATATATCTATTTATTAGATTTATTACATATGATATTTAATATGTTACTAGAAAATATTTTAATTGTATTTGATAAAAATCCAAAGTTTTTAGATAATTCTTTAATGGACTATATTGATAAATTAACAAAAAAACCAAAGCTGTTTGGTAAAATACTTGCTGTGACAGCTGGATGTTTATTAATGTTTTTAGTAATTGGTTATTTTACTAAAACATATTTTTATCGATCTTTTGGTGAAATTAAAACAGAAGAATATGTTGAAACATTAACTTATAATAATTCTACTTTTGATAAATTTGTTATTGATATTGATATAGCAAATATTGTTTTATCAATTGGCGAAGAATTTAAAATTATTGTGTCTAGTGAATTTGAAAGAAACAATTTATTGACACTTACTGATTCGACACTAACATTTACAACAGACACACTACAAGAATTTGATATGTTTGGTTTATTTACTGAACCAATTCCATATATTGAAATTATTGTTCCTCAAAATTTAAATATAATTTGTAAAACGCATTCTGGCTTTATTCAAATGGAAAAATCTAATTTAAATGATTTAACTATACAAACTAATTCAAGTGGTGTATTCATTAGTGAATCAAGTATGAATAAGGTAAATATATCTCAAAACAAAGGTGGATTACAAATTTCCAATTCTAATTTTAATATTGGAACTATTAATACTATAGGCGGTTCTGTGTTATTAGAAAAGAATACTTGTGTTGAATTAAACTATATAAATGATACAGCAAAAGTTAATATTAACGACACTGTTCTTGATAAGCTTACTTTAAGCAGTAATACAGGAAATGTGTTTATTAATAAAATGAATAATAATGAAACATATATAGAAACACAAAATTGTACACTTGATTTAAAACAAGTTCATTCATTAAGTAATATAAATATAAAATCATTCTATGAAACAAAAGTAACATTATATGAATCGGACACAACAAATTTAAATGTTATTATGAATGGCGGAACATTCACTGGATATTATTTGAATATGAATGGTGTAATTCAAACTACTGGGTCATTAATGTTAAGTTATATTATAGGTAATTTTGATGTAGAAGCATATGGTAGATATTGTGATATTCATGAATATATCGGAGATACATTAAAACTTCGTACAGAATCAAGTGAAACAACACTTAAATATATTAAAGCTAATTTAGTTGATTATCAATCAAATAAGTCTAAATCATTACTTTATTTCGTGTTTGGTAAAGATATGATAGTTCAAGATATAAAAGGTGATATCTTACTAGATAACAGAATAGCTATTTGTGATAATTTAGAATTATATTCAAAATATGAACAAAAAGTAGAAAGGCTTGATATTCCTTCGACTGCATCATTTAATGTAAATGAAGGAGTACAATTAGGTGCTTGGGAATGAAAATAATTGCGTATATAATGATGGGGCTTGGAATCCTAGGCTGGATAAGTTTATATTTTATTGCAGTAATATTAAAAGATAATCCAAATATGGATAATATTTTATTTATTACTGGATATATTGTTACAATTATTTTTGTAGGAGGTTTTTTATTAAATGGCAAATTTAGAAAAAAAGCTCAAGAAAATAGATAATGAAATATATCAAGCAATTGTTACAGAACAAAAAAGACAAAAAGAAGGTTTAGAATTAATCGCATCTGAAAACTATGTCTCACAAAATGTTTTAAGTGTTGTAGGCTCATGTTTAACTAATAAATATGCTGAAGGTTATCCAAATAAACGATACTATGGTGGATGTGAAAATGTTGATACAGTAGAAAATTTAGCAATCGAAAGAGTATGTAAACTTTTTGGTGCTAGATATGCTAACGTTCAACCACACTCTGGATCACAAGCTAATATGGGAGCTTACCGAGCTGTTTTAAATCTTGGTGATAAAGTGTTAGGAATGAACTTGAATGATGGTGGACATTTAACTCATGGACATAAATTAAGTTTCTCTGGAAAAGATTATAATTTTATTTCTTACGAAGTAGATCCAGATACAGGATATTTGGATTATAAAAAAATTGAAGAGATTGTCAAAACAGAACAACCTAAACTAATTGTTGCCGGTGCTTCTGCTTATCCAAGAAAAATCGATTTCCAAGAGTTTTCTAGAATTGCGAAAGAAAACAATGCATTGTTAATGGTAGATATGGCACATATTGCTGGACTAGTTGCAGCAGGCTATCATCAAAATCCAGTTGACTATGCTGATATTGTTACGACAACTACACATAAAACTTTAAGAGGACCACGTGGAGGAGTAATCTTAACTAATAATGAACAAATTATTAGAAAGATTAATCAGACAGTATTCCCTGGAATTCAAGGTGGCCCACTGATGCATGTCATTGCAGGAAAGGCAGTTTGCTTTAAAGAAGCTCTTGATGATTCGTTTAAAAAATATCAATATCAAGTAATGTTAAATGCAAAACTTCTTGCAACACATCTACAAAATTATGGTTACAAAATAATTACTGGAGGAACAGATAATCACATGTTGTTAGTTGATGTCAAAACATCACTAGGCATCACGGGAAAACAAGCTGAAGATTTGTTACATAAAGTAAATATTACTTGTAATAAAAACACAATTCCGGGCGATACTGAAAAGCCTGCATACGCCAGCGGTATTAGATTAGGAACCCCTGCTATTACAACTAGAGGTATGAAAGAAAAAGAAATTGAACAAGTTGCAGAATTAATTCATTTAGGTTTAACTGCAAAAACTGACGAAGATGTAAAACAAATTAAATATAGAGTTATTAAACTTAGTAAAAAGTTTCCTACTACATTTTAATTTATAGTGTTAATTATAATTTTAGTAATATATTTTTTATTTACATTAGTTAGTTCACTTGTTCAAGAACAAAACAAAAAATAGAGGAAGGTACAAAGCATGACAAGAGAAGAAAGAAAAACTTTAAGAGCTGAAAAGAAAAAGAACAAAACAGGATTCTTCCAAGAATTCAAAAAATTTATTACACGCGGTAATATCGTAGATATGTCTGTTGGGGTTATTGTTGGTGGTGCTTTCACAGCAATCGTTAATGGACTTTCAAATAATATTTTAAAACCAATTATTAACTGGTTTTTAGCAAAACTTTTAGGTAAAGATTCTCTATCTGAAGTTTATACATATTTACAAAAAGTAGAAGTTGCTGAAGTTGATGAAGCTGGTGTTGCAACTGGTAAAACGGTTGTTGATTTAACTCAATCTATTTATATTGACTGGGGAGCATTCATTAATGCAATTATTAACTTCTTAATTATTGCGTTCGTTTTATTTGTTATTGTTAAAATGATTAATAAATTAAATGATGCAAATAAACGTTCTAAAGATCTTGGCGCTCGTATTGCATGGAAGCAAGAAAGAAACATTAAACTTAACAAAAAAGAAAAAGCATATGTTGCAGAACAAGAAGCAAAAGCAAAAGCTGAAGCTGAAGCAGCTTTAGCACCACAAGAACCAGTTATTACTGAACTTGATGTATTACTAGAAATTAAACAATTATTAGAAGCTAAAAAACAAGCATAATAACACTTGACAATTTTAATAAAATTAGATATAATCTATTTACAAAAGATCCTTAAAGGAGAGTAACCGATAATAGATTTATCTATTATTGTTGCATTCGTCATCACGTATATTAATTGAGAATATACCGGATGCAACTATCAGTATAACTGAGAGCGTAAGACCTTTATTCTTGATATTAAGAGTAAGGGTCTTTTCTTATGTCGAAAAAAGGAGAAAAGAAATGAAAAGTTATCAAGATGTAATTAAAGAATTACAAACAAATGAAGCAACTGGTTTATCAAAAGAACAAGTTGAAAATAATCTTCAACATTATGGACCAAATGCTTTACAAGAAAAAAAGAAAACACCTTTAATTATTAAGTTTTTAGCTGAGTTTAAAGATTTCTTAGTAATTATTTTATTGATTGCTGCAGTTGTATCAGTGATTGCTAATCCAGAAGAATGGATTGAAAGTTTAATAATTCTGATTGTTGTTTTAGTAAATGCTATTTTAGGGGTTGCTCAAGAAAGTAAAGCAGAGAAATCTTTAGAAGCATTAAAAAAATTAAGTACACCAAATGCAAAAGTAATTAGAGATGGTGTAAGTATTAAAATTAGTTCAAGCGAAATTGTTCCAGGTGATATTTTATTAGTAGAAGCTGGTGACTTTGTTCCTGCGGATGCAATGATTATTGAATCTGCTAATTTAGTTGTAGATGAATCTGCTTTAACAGGTGAATCAGTTCCAGTTAATAAAAATAATCAAACGATTGACAAAGAAGACGTTGCTATCGGTGATATGACTAACTGTTTATTCTCATCAACATATGTTACATATGGAAGAGCAAAAGCAGTTGTTACTGGAACAGGAATGAATACTGAAATTGGTAAAATTGCTGGAATGCTTATGAGTGAAGAAAATACTCAAACTCCACTACAACATAAACTTGATCAAATTGGTAAATCAATTGGACTATTATGTATTTTTGTTTGTGTTATAGTTTTTGGTATGGAACTACTTGCTTTAAGTTCAATGACTAAAGAAGGAGTAACAGCAGCATTTATGACGGCTATTGCTTTAACTGTAGCGGCTATTCCGGAAGGCCTTGCAACAGTAGTAACTGTAGTTCTTGCAATTGGTGTGGATAAAATGGCTAAAAGACAAGCTATTGTTAAAAAACTTCCAGCTGTTGAAACATTAGGATGTGCATCAATTATTTGTAGTGATAAAACTGGTACTTTAACACAAAATAAAATGACAGTAGTTAAATACTATCATAATAATGTATTAGGTGATATTACAAATAAGTTAAATGATCAAGAACAAAATATGATAGAGTATTTCAGTTTATGTAGTGATGCAAAAAGTGAAATAGTTGATGGTGAATTAAAAGAAATTGGTGATCCAACTGAAATTGCTTTAGTAGTGGCTTGTCAAAAATATGTTCAAAATAAAAAAGTAAATGAACAATATCGTTTTGCTGATTTACCATTTGACTCAGATCGTAAAATGATGACAGTTATTTATAAATATCAAGGTAAATATTTATCAATAACAAAAGGTGCTCCAGATATTATTCTAGAACACTCATCATATAAACCTGATGAACAAAG
This sequence comes from Bacilli bacterium, assembly GCA_045123185.1. Taxonomy (GTDB): domain Bacteria; phylum Bacillota_I; class Bacilli_A; order ML615J-28; family CAG-313; genus UBA1231. The sequence goes on from JBGVIL010000026.1 coordinate 130,070, forward strand.
AGCATTACTTGCGAATGAAGAAATGGCAAGTGACGCATTAAGAGTTTTAGGTATTGGTTATCGTATCTTCGATATTTTACCTGAATTAACATCAGAAAACATTGAAAATGATTTAACCTTTGTTGGACTTGTTGGGATGATTGACCCAGCTAGACCAGAAGTAAAAGAATCAATCAGATTAGCTAGTAAAGCTGGTATTCGTACAATTATGATTACTGGTGACCATGTAAAAACTGCTGAAGCTATTGCGAAACAACTTGGTATTTTAAGAGAGGGTGATTTAGCTATTGCTTCAAGCGAATTACAAAAAATGTCTGATGATGAATTATATGACAATATTGAAAAATATTCTGTATATGCTCGTGTTGCACCAGAAGATAAAGTGCGTATTGTTGAAACATGGCAAAAGAAAGGTCACATTGTTTCAATGACAGGTGATGGCGTGAACGATTCACCTGCTTTAAAGAAAGCAGACATTGGTTGTGCAATGGGTATTACAGGAACTGATGTTGCAAAAGAAGCTGCAGATTTAGTATTAGTCGATGATAACTTTGGTACAATTGTAGAAGCAATTAAACAAGGCCGTGGAATCTATGCTAATATCAAAAAAGTTGTAATGTATCTTTTATCAAGTAATATTGGAGAAGTTTTAGCAATCTTCCTTGCATCATTAATTTCTGCATTCTTTGCTGGTATTAACTTTGGTGATCCATTACTACCAATTCACTTATTAATGGTTAACTTAGTTACAGATACCTTCCCTTCATTTGCACTTGGTTGTGAAGCTACTGATGATGAAGTAATGAATGATTCACCAAGACCTAAAACTGAAGGTTTCTTTGCTCATAAAATTGGTCTTGTAATATTCTTAGAAGGTATTATGATTGGTTTATTAACATTTGCAGCATATGCAATTGGTCATTTTGCTGAACCAAATACTGACTTAGGACATACAATGGCATTTATGACTTTAGCTTCATCACAATTATTCCATGCATTCAATATGAAATCAAATAAGTCAATTCTTAATAAAAAGTTATTTAATAATAAATGGTTAATTATTTCATTTGTTGCATTAATGGCTGTTCAATTAGTAATGTGTTATATTCCACCAATTGCTAATGTATTCCAATTAGTTAGTTTACCTTCTAAATATTTATTTATTTGTTTAGGTTTAGCTGCATCAACAATTGTTTTCGTTGAAATTGGAAAATTGATTAAAAAAATAATAATTAAAAAGTAAAACAAAAAACCGTTCATTTTGAACGGTTTTTATTTATTTAATTTAATATCATCAATTGCTTTTTCTCTGAAAGTTCTAATTACACGACGAAGTGTGTTAATAATTTCAAATAAACTATATAAAATAATTGGTAAATTCTCATTTGTTTCTAATTGAGTCATTTCAATAGCATGAGTGACAGTTGAGTCTAAACCTATTGCATAGAAACAAACTTGATTAACTGTTTCTAAAATAGTTGAGTTAACATTTTCTGATTTTCTAGTAATTAACTCTTGAACTATAGGTAAAGTAATTTCACCGTAATTGTTTCCACCCATGAATCTTAAATCATTAGATATTTTTAATAGATCAACAGCAAGTGTTTTTAATACTCCACTTAATTGTAAAAAACTATCTAGATTAATAGTAGAATCTATGAAATTTTTAGCAGGTCTAAATGCTTCACCTGTATATTTACTAATATATGATACTAACTTTTTGATGTAACGAGAATTATCTCCAACAATACTAACACCGACATTTAAATCAAGTAATGCATCTATAGCAGTATCGATTCGTTTCATGTCGCGAGTTAATACAATACTAAAAGCATCAAAAGTTTGAGTTAAAGTTTCGTTTACGATTTCACCATTTTTAAAATAAGATGATTTTGCAGAAAAGCTATTTGTTAATTTCTTTAATTCAACTAATAATTTTTTAGTTTGTCTGATTAATGCAATTTTGCCAGCAGTTGGGATGACATCATATGCAGATTGGCCCATATTAACATGTTTTAAAGGGTCAACTAGATCATATAAACCTTTCTTACTTCCAAGCATTTCATTTGCACGATTAGCAATTACTTCATTAGCATTCATATTCATACTTGAACCACTGTCACCTTGAACAAAGTCAGTTATAAATTGTCCATGTAAACGACCGTTCAATATTTCATCACAACTTAGCCCTATAGCTTTTGCGTAGTCACTTTCTAAATTACCCATATCGGAATTTGCAAATGCAGCAGACTTTTTAATTGTAGCTAAAGCTTTAATCATCTGGCGGTTAATTCCGCGTTTCGTTAAGTCAAAATTTTCTTTTCCGCGAAGTGTATGTATTCCATAATATGCTTCAGCGGAAATTTGTTTCTCTCCTAAAGCATCTTGTTCGATTCTGTATCGCACAATATCACCTTCTTTCATCCACACATACTTATCATAGCATAAAATTGAAAAAATTGCAATATAATGAATATATCAAATTAATTAGGAGTATTTATGAAATTAAAAATTTTAAAGTGTGAAAGGTTAGAAGGTAGTATAAATATTAGTGGAAGTAAGAATACAACTTTACCAATTTTAGCTGCGTCAATGTTATCTAAAAAGACAGTCGTTCTTAAAAATATACCTTTAATTACTGATGTATTAATAATGATAGATATTATGAAAAGTATGGGAGTCAAAATAAAAAGAGAAAATCACAAATTAATTATTAACGCAAAAAAGTTTAACCCTATTATTAATTCAAATGATGTACAAAAGCTTAGAGGTTCATATTATTTGATTGGCTCTTGTCTTGCAAGATACAACATATGTTCAATTAAAATGCCAGGTGGTTGTAATTTCACATCAAGACCTATAGATTTACATATAAAAGCTTTTCGAGAATTAGGTTATGATATCAATTTTCACAAAGACACAATGTATATAAAAAAGGGTAAGACAAATATTAAAGAAGTAACTATAGAGAAAAAGTCTGTAGGAACATCAATAAATGTATTATTATCTTGTTCATTATTGACTAGTGAAATAAAAATTAATAATATCTTATTTGAACCAGAAGTAATTGAAGTAATTAAATTTTTAGAAAAAATTGGTATTAATATGGTAAAAGAATCTAATAATATTTATATTAGGAGTAATCATATTAAAAAAAAGATAAAATTCAAAATCGTCTCAGATCGTATTGAAACAGGAAGTTATATGTTACTTGCTGCAGCTATAAAAAACAGCCATTTAACAATTAAACATGCACCTATTAAATATATGGAAAGTGTTATTAATGTAGTAAAGAAACTTGGTTGTGATGTGATGACAAAAAAAGATACAATTATAGTTAGCGGAAATAATATCAATGGTATAAATTTAGATATTAATGAATATCCTAGTTTTCCAACCGATCTACAACAAATATTATCAGTTGTGTTACTTAATGCAAAAAATGAATCGCATCTAAAAGATAATATCTATCCAGAGAGAATAAGTCACATAAGAGAACTAAATAAAATGAAAGGAAATATTAAATATATTAACAATGAAATCATTATCCGTAAATCGAAACTTGTAGGTGCTAAAGTTAATGTAAAAGATTTAAGATGTGGTTTTGCATTGATCGTTGCGGGATCTATTGCAACTAACAAAACCATACTTGAAAATGCTGAAATTATATTAAGAGGTTATGAAAAACCATTAATAAAATTAAAAAATATCGGTATTAAAATTACCGAATATATGAGTTAATATAAAGACATCATTTTTTAATTATGTTATAATAATAAAAAAAGAGGTGACCTGTATGGATTTAAGTTTAGTATCTACTATAATTAATCTAGTTTTATTAGGAACATTTATTCTTTCAATGTTGTTTGGATTTTTAAGAGGATTTAAAAAGTCTTTAAACAATTTAATTGTAAATGTTATTATTGTAATTTTAGCATTTACATTGTCAAGTCTAGTAGTTAACGCAATTACTAATTTAGATGTATCATTTATTACGGGAGATGAGGAGTCAGTCACACTATCTGAAGCTGTCGTTAATTTAATTGCTAGTAATTTAGATATTGATGGTTATGAAATAAAAGAAACTGTTGAACTTTCTGAAGCAATAGCTAAAGGTGTAATGCGTTTACCGGCATTTTTAATAATTCTATTTGTTGGATTATTAATAGTAAAACCATTGGTTAGATTCATGTTAAATAAACTTATTCCTTTACCTAGTGGTAAATCAATTTCATTTAGATTTATAGGTTTAGCTGTTTCGTTTGTTTCCTATGTGTTTATAATGTTCTTCATTACTGCACCTTTCTTTGGGGTCTTCGGAATGGTTAATCAAGTTATGAATGTATTAGAAAAAGAAGATCAACCAATCGAAATAATTGAAGATATTGATGAATTAAATAGCGGAATAGTATTAGGAACAGCCAAAACACTATTTTCAGAAGAATATACTTCACAAGCAAAATTAATTAGTAACTTAATGGCAATTGAAACTAGTCATGGTAAAATCTCAATCAAGAATGAACTTGATAATCATTTATTATTAGTTGGATTGATTTATCAAAATAGTGATGATAATGAAAAACTAACTCAAGCCATTTTAGACAATTATGAAAAAATATTAGCGGGCTTTAATGATAGTGAAATATTAGATGTTTCAATGCCAGTCGTTATTGAAATATTACGAATTTCATTTAAAGATGAAAACATAAATTTTGATAAATTATCAAATGTTAATTGGACTAATGAAAAACAAACATTAATTGGCCTTCTTTCGGCAATCTTTGAATTTGCTGAAACAATCGATTTGAATTTCGAAAAACCTGAAGAGATATTAGGTAACCCTAATTTACCTGTTGCTTTAAAAAATATTGGTGAAACATTAAATAATTCAGGGTTATTTAAAGAAGTCCTTTTAGTATATCTTAATGATGTTGTAAAAGACGCAATTAAAAATTCAGGAGAAGAATATCAAGCTTTAGCAGATATTATTGATTTAACTAAACTTGACCTTGCTCATGATTTTGAAATTATTGGTTTAATCTTAAATGACATATATGATATCGGAATCTCTAACGATGATAAATTTAATATATTAGATAATATTGATGTTATAGAAAGATTGATTCCTAATATTTTTAGTTTAGGCACAATTAAAAATAATGAACAAAAAATCATTGAATTTATTATCAATATCGCTAATGTTCAAGAAATACTTGATGAAATGGGAATTAAACTAAATTTTGAAAATGTCATTTGGGAAACCGAAATTGATATTTTTACTGATGTTATTGTTGACATTCTGAAGCTAATTAAGAAATCAGGTTCAACAAGTATTGAGAACACTGATGTAGTTGGTTTATTAACTAACGAAAGTTATCGTAATGATGCAACTTTAATAATCGAAAAAATTGCTGAAAGCAAATTATTGGGTGATAGTATTATCTTGATTATATCAACTGCAATGTCAAATATAAATCTAGATAGTTGGAAAAGTGAAAAGCTTATTGCTTACACTAATAACCCTAGTGATTACGTGGTTTGGGCTAAAGATGAGCTTTTAAAAGTCATTGCACTTTATAGCATGCTAGACAGATTAACAACATTAAATTTTGAGTCATTGTCAAATGATGAATTAGATCAATTAGAAAGTGATTTATTAGAAATTAATAAACTAGAAATAATTTCTCTTGATAACATTATTCCAAATATTAATAATGCATTAAATGATGCAGGATTTAAAGTTCAATTGTTAGATAGTATTTATGACAAAAATAACTCTGGTGGTTTAGATTCAAACAAAGATGAATGGGCTGCCGAAATACCTGTTTTAATTGATATTGTGAATGGAATCAATAATATTAATTTTGATGATAAATCAATTGCGAATAGTTATGCAGAATTAGGTACAATTTTAGAAGACATGAAGACTTCATATATCTTTGGAAATGACCTTCGTGGCGATGGAAATTATACTACAGATGATGATGTTTTTAATGATATTGTTATTGAAATTTTTACTGATAATGGATTAATTAAGACGCCTTCTAACCATGGATTTATTGATGAAAATAAAGCAAAAAATGATGATTGGTCATCATATAATTATGTCCAAGAATTACAATATTTAGCATACTTTAATCCTGAATATTCTACTCAACCATCATACATTTTAACGATATTAAATTCATCACAAATCTATCAAAATTACAGTATTTAATACTGATTTTATTACATGTAAAATCAACAAAATCTAATAAAAATTAGAACTATATTCGAGTGAATATAGTTCTTTTTTTATTATTTAATCAATAAAATTATAAAGAAATAAAATAGGAAATATTCGCTAAAAAATGAATTTTATGTTTTTCGAAACAAAAAATAACAATTTTAAATTTTAAAATTAAAATTTTAAAAAAAAATTCGAAAAGTAAATGTATTGCTTTACAAGAATTCAAAATTTTGGTAAAATAAGAGAGTAAATCTTTAAGAAAGAGGTGTACGTTATGCCAAGTGTAAACACAATAATGTTAATATTTGCCCTAGCTGCATTAGGGATATTAGCATTATCAGCATTAGTTGGGTTCCTTGCGGGTTTTAAAAGGGAATTAAGACTAATGATTGTTTTCGTAGTCTTACTGGGGTCAGTATGGCTCGTATTTGGTAATCCTGGTGTTATTTTAAACACTGAATTACCGGCGTTTGCTAGTACAATGTTACATGATACACTTTCAGGAATGTTTAAAGGGCTTGACCCTATGAGATTTACAACACTTAGCGGTGTGATAGCTGAAGTCGCTGGTGCGGCAGTTCCTAACATTAAAGAACTTTTAGTTGAAGGAACTAAGACTTACGCGCTATTAATGAGTGTTGTAGAATTCGTATTAAGATTCGTGTTTGTGTTAGTAGGTACAATCGTTGTGTACGTATTATGTATCTTAATCCGTGTAATTTCATTCGTGATTCGTTTAATTTATCGTCTATGTACAATTAGATATCGTAGACGTAAACGTGCCGAAAGAGAAGCAAAACGTGAAACTGGTCTTGACGAAGGAGTAGTTGTAGTTAAGTCAGATATTTATGATGGTGAAGTTGTTGTAACTTTAAGTCGTAACCCTAAGAAAGTTCGTAAGGGTAAAAGACGTGGTTGGGCAGCTGGACTTGGATTATTAAGAGGTGCTTTCACAGTTTTATTAATCTGCGTTCCAATTACTGGCTTACTATCAATTGTTAACGAAGTTGAACCTGAAACTGTTGACATGGTATTGGATGTCATGAATGGTGGTCAATCAGAAGGACAAGTTGCTGAAGGAGATAATGAATTACTTGATTTTGTATTCGAATTTGCTGAAGCATATGATTCTGGTATTGTAGCTGAAATCATCAGTTCAAGTGAATACTTCTTAGGTAAAGAACTAGACGAAACACTATTCGACAATTTATTAAAAATTGAAACTAGTACTCAAACAATTTATGTTCGTGAGGAAGTAATTAAAATAATTCAAATTGCGAACTTATTACCTGAGGCTTATGATCCAGACAAAGCAATTCCAATTGATATCTGGTCATTAAGTGACGTTAAACAAGATCGTATTATTGAACTTTTAAAAGAATTTAAATTGTTCGCAGAAATCATGCCTGTTGCAATTGAATTTGCCGGCACACTAGATGTAGTAAAAGACTTCTTAGGAGATTCTGGTCAAACACTTGATAGTTTAAGTGACATTGATTGGTCTTCGGATTTAAATTACATCTTAGATGCTGTAAGACATGCAATTGAACTTGGAGACATTACTGAAGAGTTTGATATCATGAAACTTAATTGTGATGTTCTTCGTGATGTTGTTTCAAATATCGGTAAAACTGAATTTATCGCAAAATTAATGCCAATTGTTATCAATGCTGCATTACATTTAGAAATGACTCAATCATTTATTGGTGAATGGCCTAAAGAAAATGTAATTGTAACTGATGGTATTTCTTGGGATGTTGAATTAGTAAATTTAGTTGGTATCTTTGAACAATTCCAAACATTAGATTTAGACTTAGCAAATCTTGATGTTATGGCTATTATTTCAGACAATGAAAAATTAGACATCATCAAAGGTATGGTTCAAGATTTAGTAACTAGCGATTTATTTATTGAAATTGCTTTACAAGTACTTGACTTTGCTAAAGAATTCCAATTAGGAAATCTTGGATTTGAAGAATTCCAAAACATTTTAAAATTAACAAACTTAGTTGCTCCAGATTGGGAAGAAGATGTAGCAACAATTATCGAAATGGTTAAGATTGTCAATGAACTTGGAATCTTAGCTGAAGAAGGATTCGATATTAATGATCCTGATTGTGATGAAAATTTACAAGATATGATTCATTTAATTTTCGACTTAAATTTAATCAGCAACAAAGCTGGTGTAAATTATAGCGATCCTTCAAAACAAAGAACAGCTGCTATTTTCAATGAAGTTAAAACTTTATTAGTTGAAGCAGCATTAAGACAATTCAAGCTATTTGACATCGAAGGTGAAGATGGATTTATTTTCGAACAATTCACTGATGATGAACGTGCTTCAATTCAATGGGAAGCTATTGACTGGGAAAATGAAGCAGAAGTTTATAGCGAAGAAAGAATGTTATGTGATGCAGTTGGTTATGTTGTTGAACTTTTAAGATTCTATGACAGTAAAGGTATCACATTAGAAAATATTGGTAATGATGTAATGGCTCTTTTAGAGTATGACGAAACATTTACATATTTAATCGATATTTTAGATTCAGTATTAGATTCAAGTTTATTAACAACTATCATCCCTTATGCTTTAGAAAAATTCTTAGTTCCAGTGATTGAAGACTTCGAAGATAAAGCAGAACTTCCAGATGGTGAAGACATCGATATTACTGATCAAATTAGCAGACATAATATTTCTGCCGAAATATTTAACTTTATTTACATCTTAATGGATGCTAAAGAAATTGGACTAATTGGTGCGGTTACAAGTGGTGAACTTAACCTTAACCTAGCGGCGAATATCTATATTCCAACAACTGATTCATCTTTAGCAACATTTAACGAAAAGAATAAATTAATTGATTATGTACCACTTATTGAATATTATCCAGCGGGTACAGTAATCGAAATTGATGGACAACAAGTAGTTTGTGGTGAAAATACACATGTACGTCCAGACTTAACAGATTTAGCTTTAACAGACATAGTTAAACGTGTGTTCCACTCTAAATTATTTGCTGGTAAAGAAGCTAAAATCTTCCGTGTATTATTTGCTGTATTACTAGATACAAAAGTATCTAAAGATGCAATTAACGCAATTGATTTCAGTTCTCCTAACAGAGAAAGTGAACTTAATAAATTAGTTAACTCTATTAACGGATTAAGACCAATCTTAGAAGATTTCAATGAAATCTATAATGGTGGAGATATTAATCTTGAATACTTCTACGAAAAAGAAAATGCGTTACAATTAGTTGACAGTTTAAGAGTTTTATTTACTTCTGATTTAATTGCTGTTTTATTACCTGAATTATATCATCAATACTTATTACCACAAGGTATTCTTCCAGAAGAGTTTGCTGATATTTTAACAGTTCAATCATTATACTGGGCTGAACACAAAAATAATCCAGATTACTTAGAAGGTTTAACTGGTAAACAATTAACTGAAGACTTAGTTACAATCTTAAGTATTGCTGAATTATTAATTGACTTTGATTTATTAAATATCTTAAGTGAAGATAAAGATGTTTTATTTGCAAATGCAACAGATACATTCAACAGATTATTTGATTTAATCATGCAACTAAATATTTTAGAAGGCAATGGAAATGAACTTGTTGCATTACTAGTTAACATGTTATTAGACGTAGAAATTCCAGTTGAAGATTTTGAAGCTTTAGGTGTTAATTGGAAAGATGAAGTAGCATTAGCTAAAGAAGTTGTAGCTGCAATATTCGAATTACTTGAAAATTCTGGTATTGAAGGATTCAAGAAATTACAAGAAGTAATGGAAGATCCAATGGCTCACTTAGAAAACTTCTTAGTAGATGCAAACGTTAGATCTTTAGCTGACATTATTACTCAAGTTTCTCAATCTAAAGTTCTTGAAGTTCTAGCATTACCACTTGTTAATAAATTCATCCCTGGTATGTTAGAAGGTGTTGAAGAATTTACAGAAGAAGAATACTCTGGTGCATTAGTTGCTGAAGATATTAAAGCTTTAGCTGACATTCTTTACAATGTAGCTGACGCTCAATTAATGGAAACAATTAAAGCGCTTCTTGGTGAATTCACTGAATTATTACCAAAATCTGAAGAAGAAGTTGCTATTCCACTAAGTCATGAACAATATGCAAATATTATTGAATTAGTATTTGGATTAAATATTTTACAAACTCCAACAATGAAAAACTTTATTGTTGACATGTTAAAAGACACACTTAGTGATATGGATTTATCATCTGTTACTCCAGAAGATTTAGACTTCGCACAAGATGGTAAAACAATTGCAGATGCTTACCGCGTATTTGCAGAAGCATTTGTACAAACAACATATGAACAATTTACAGTTCAAAATGTATTAGATTTAATCAATGGTGAAACTGAAATTTCATCACTTGAAGGATTAATTACACAAAACAACTTATATGCAGTAGTTGATTTACTAGAAGGAGTTTTAAGTACAACACTTGTTAATGAATTCTCACTTGTAGTATTTAACTTTGCAAAAGAAGCAGTTCCTGCTGAATTCGGATTTATTTTCGATGTTGAAATTTTTGAAGATGAATTCCATCAAGACATCATCAGCCTTATGAATGTTTTAAGAGCAGCAATTGCTTTAAATCCTCAAAATATTCTTTTCGATAAGGGTATTGAACTTAAAGGCGTAGGCGAAAGCTTAAAAACAATTATTGAAACATTAGTTAACACTAATTTAATTCACAAAAATGCTACAAACGTTGTAATTGGCGTTTTAGGTGTTTTAGGTCTTGAAGTAACAGCTGAAGATTTAGCTGGTGTTGATTATGAAAAAGACTTAGAAGGAATTTATGAAATCTTTAATCATCTTGAAGATATCTTATTAACTTCTAAATTAGAAGATCATTTAGCTATTTTAGATTTAGTTGAAAATTTAGATATTGAAGCTATCTTAGCAAATGAAGATATTGTATGTTACGATAACTTAGAAAGTATCGTTGAAATCTTAGAAGAACTTGTTGGTTTAACAATTGTTCCTGCAATTTTTGAACCTGCATACAATACATTTGTTCCACAAATTACTGAAAATTTAGATCCTGCATTACAACCATTCTTCAGTATTGATGATTATTCAGCTGATATGTTTGCAGAAGATTTACAATCATTAGTTTACATTGTTAGACAAGTAGTTGAATTTGGAGCATTAGCAATTTATCGTGGTTCAGATATTGATTGGTCTCAAACAGAACCAATTGAAAATATCATTGAAACTTTATTTGCATTAAATTACTTAAATGCAAAACTTGATGAAATTGTAACTTATGTTTCTGACAGCATGTTCGATTTATCTGAACTTGATGTAGAAGCTGTTAGAGCTGGATTAGCAAGTGATGGTCAAATCTTTGCTAATATTTACAAAATTATTGCCGAAGACATTCTTGCACAAGAATGGTTCCCAATTCATAACCTAGATGATCTAGATAGTTTTGGTATTGATACTTTACCATTTGAAAATCTAGTAAGTTATGAAACATTAGTAACTGTAGGAAAAGTTGTTCAAAACTTCGTTTCTACAAACTTAGTATATGAAGCATTACCAATTGTATTTGATTATGCTAAAGGCTTAGTACCTGAAAATTTAGCATTCTTAGTAGATGTTGAACTTGATAGTGCTGAATTACAAGAAGAATTATTTGCATTTATCGATATTGCTGAAGTAGTTGTTGATATTATCAGACCTGCTTTACCAGAATTAGCTGCAAATATTTCTGGTATCCTTGATGGTTCTGTTGATCCATTATCATTAGAACTTCAATTCAATTTAGAAAACTTACATGCTGATGCAAAAGCAATCGTTCAAATTATCGATGGCATGAATTTAATTGATGGCCGTGGAAAAGAATTATTAATTGGCGCTTTATCATTAGCGGGTATCACTGTTACTGCAGAAGATTTAGCTGATCTTACATTTGCAAATGACAAAGATTTAGCTGAATTAATCGCATACAAAGTAGTTGATTTATTAACTGCAAATGAATTAAATTCAGTAAAAGCATTCTTAGATTTAACTGAAAACTTAAGTCTTGAAAATGAAGATTTAATCAATGGTGAAAATGTAATAATCATTTTAGACATTGTTGAATTAATTTTACAATCAGAAGTTCTTAGAACATTATTTGTTCCTGTTTACGATCAAATGTTAAAAGAAACAGTTGATGGTATGCTTCCAGAAGGACTAAAAGAATTAGTTGAATTTAACGATTCATTCACAGTTGATATGTTATTTGATGATATTATTTCTCTAGTATACATCGCAAAACAAGCTGTTGAATTTGGTGCAATAGGTATTTATCGTGGAGCTGATATTGATTGGGCATATACTCAACCAATTGAAAATATTATTGAAACATTATTTACTTTAAATATCTTAAATGCAAAACTTGATGAAATTGTAACTTATGTTTCTGACAATATCTTTGATTTATCTGAACTTGATGTAGAAGCTGTTAGAGCTGGATTAGTTAATGATGGCGTTATTTTAGGTGATGTATACGCAATCTTAGCTAATGGAATCTTTACTCAAGAAGCATTCCCAGTTCATTCAATGAGTGATATTGAATCACTTGAATTAGATGTTAATAGTTTATTAACAGAAGAAATCTTAACTAGTGCAATTGATGCAGTAGAAAGATTATTAGACTTAGGATTAATCTATGAATTATTACCAGTTCTATATGGTCAAGCTCAAATGATTATTCCAGATGATTTATATTACATCGTTTCTAACTCTCTAACTAAAGACGAATTAATTTCTGATGTTAGAGTAATCATTCCAGTGTTAAGAGAAGTTGTTGCAGCTAAACTTTATAATGCAGCACTTGAAGATCAAGCTATTCCATTCAAAGGAATTGCAGGTCATTTAACAGCAATTATCGATGCTCTTGTTAATACAAATATCATTAGTAAAGATGCTGATGCATTTGTAAGTGGAACATTAAGATTATTCGGTATCGAAGCAGGTAAAGATGTATTAGAAGCTGTAGATTATGCACATGATTTAAACAACTTATATCAAATCTTCGAAACTATTGAAGATATCTTATTAAGATCTGAATTTGAAGATCACATTGCGTTATTAGATTTTGTTAGTACTTTAGATTTAACAACTATCTTAGATAACGAAGTATTACTAAATAACAACAATATCAATAGTATCATTGATATTTTAGAAAACGTAGTTAACTTAACTTTAATCCCAGCTTTATATGAACCTGCATATAATGCATTAGTTGATTTAGAAGCTGTAGATGAAAAATTACAAGGATTCTTAGACTTATCTGAATACTCATCAGATATGTTAGTGGAAGACTTAAACGCTATTATTGCAGTATTAAGAAATGTTGTTGATTTCGACGCATTAAGTATTGTTCGTGGTGCTGCAATTAATTGGGGTAACATTGAAGCTGTAGAAAACATCATTAATTCATTATTTGGATTAAATTACTTAAATGTTAAAGTAGATGAAATCGTAGACTTTGTAACTGAAAATGTATTTGATTTATCAGATCTTTATGTTGAAGGTATCGATTTAGCTGCAGATGGTGCTATGATTGCTCAAGCTTATAGACTATTAGCTGAAAACATTCTTGCTCAAAATTGGTTCCCAATCCAATTCTTAAGTGATCTAGAAACATTAAATCTAGAAACATTACCACTTGATAAGTTATTAACTGAAGAAACATTAACAGTTGTTGTTGATGCATTCGAACTTATCTTAACTACATCACTTGTATATGAAATCGTACCTGTATTATACGATCATGCACAAATGATTATTCCTGATGATTTATACTTCTTAGTTAGTCAATCTTTAACTAAAGATCAATTACAAGAAGATGTATTATCAATCTTATCAATTTTTAGAGAAGTTATTTCAACTGAATTCTATAATGCATTCTTAAATGAAGGTGTTCCACTAGAAGGAATTGCTGATCATGTAGCAAATGTATTTAGAACAATCTTTGATCTTAATTTAGTTGATGGTCGTCTAAATGAAATCTTTGATAATTTATTCAAACTATTTGATATCGATGTTGATACAACAATCGTTATGGATGCAGATTTCGAAGGCGATTTAGAAAAGATTTATAAAATCTTAAATTTAGTTGAAGATATCCTATTAAATTCTGAATTTGAAACTCACTTAGATGTTTTAGAATTCGTTGATGGATTCCAAACTAAAGGACTTAACAATCTTACTCAAAATGAATCTGTATTAAGCAATGAAAATTTAGTTTGCTTATTAGACATTTTAGATACATTAGTAAGTTTAGATACTTTACAAGTATTATTTGAACCTGTTTACAATAAGTTTATCGTTCTTGAAGATATGCCTGAAGATCTACAAGGTTTATTAGATATTTCTGAATATCCTGCTAACTTATTAGTAGAAGACTTATATTCAATCATTTCTGTATTAAGAAATGTTGTTGAATTTGACGTTTTAGGCGTATTAAGAGGCGCTGCAATCAACTGGCAAAATATTGAAGCAGTTGAAAATATTATCAATGAAATCTTCGGATTAAATTTATTAAATGTTAAACTTGATGATATCGTTGATTATGTAACTGAAACAATCTTTGATTTATCAGAACTTGATGTTGAAGCAATTGACTTAGTTGCTGATGGTGCAAGAATTGCTCAAGCATACAGAATGATTGCTGAAAATATCTTAACTCAAAGCTGGTTCCCAGTTCAATTCTTATCTGACTTTGGTGGTTCTACACTATATGTTAGAGATGTATTAAACGCTCAAGTACTTAACGTTGTAGTTGATGCTATTGAACAAATCTTAACTACATCAATTGTTTATGAAGTTGTTCCAGTAATGTACAGCTTTGCTCAAACAATTATTCCAGATGACCTATACTTCATCGTTTCTAACTCATTAACAAAAGATGAATTACAAGAAGATGTATTATCAATTCTTGCAATCTTACGTGAAGTTATTGACATGGAAGTTTATAACATCATCTTAAAAGATGAAGTGTTAGAATTTGAAGGTCTTGCTGAACATATTTCAAATATCTTTGATATTATCTTCAACATTAATATCTTAGATAAAGATCCAATTAATCTATTTATTGGAGCATTCAAATTAGTCGGAATTGAATTAACTCGTGCTGATTTAGAATCTGTTGATACAAGCGCTGATGCACAAGTATTATACGGTATTTTAGAACACATCGAAGACATTCTAATCCAATCTCAAATTACTAATCATGAAGAATTATTAACATTACTTTCTGAATTTGATATTAATAGTCTTTTAGAAGAAAGATTCTTAAATGGTGACAATGTAGAAAGTATCCTTGCTATTTTAGAAGAAGTATTAAGCTTAAGCTTATTACCTGCTATTTTAGAACCTGCATACAATGCATTCGTTCCTGAAATGATCGCTGAAATGCCTGAAGATTTACAAGCATTATTAAGTCTTGATGACTACTCAGCTGAATTATTCCTTGAAGATGCGAAAGCATTAGTATACATCTTAAGACAAGCTGTTGAATTTGGTGCTATCGGTATTTATCGTGGTGCTGACATTAACTGGTCTTACACAGAACCAATCGAAAATGTCTTCAAGACTATTTTCGCACTTAACTTCTTAAATGTTAAACTTGATGAAATCGTAACTTATGTAACTAACCATATGTTTGATTTATCTGAACTTGATGTTGAAGCATTAAGAGGTAAATTAGCTAATGATGGTGTAATCTTAGCAGATGTTTACAGAATCTTAGCTACTGAAATTTTAGCACTTGATATCTTCCCAATTAAATCAATCAATGATTTAAGTGAATTCACTATTAATCCTGGTGATTTCTTAACAGAAGAAATCTTAACAAGCGCAATTGATGCATTAGAAAGATTATTAGATTTAGGATTAATTTATGAAGCATTACCAGTTGCTTATGCACTTGCTCAAACAATTATTCCAGATGATTTATATTACATCGTTTCTAATTCATTAACTAAAGATGAATTAATCTCTGACGTAAGAGTTGTTATTACAATCTTAAGAGAAGCTGTTGCTGCTAAACTTTACAATGCTATGTTAGCTGATCAAGCTGTTCCGTTTGATGGTATTGATAATCATTTAGCAACAATTATTGATGCAATTACTCATACAAATATTATTAGTAAAGATGCTGATACATTTGTAAGTAGTACATTAAAATTATTCGGTATTGAAGTATCTAAAGATGTATTAGAAGCTGCAGATTATAACCATGATTTAGGCAACTTATACAACATCTTAAATATTATCGAAAACATCTTATTAAGATCTGATTTAGAAGATCACATTGTTTTATTAGAATTTGTTAATACTTTAGATTTAACAACAATCTTAGATAACGAGGTATTAGTAAATAACAATAACATTAATTATGTTTTAGATATTTTAGAAAATCTTGTTGATTTAAGTCTTGTTCCTGTATTATTTGAACCTATATTTAATGCATTAGTTGACGTTGAATCATTTGATGAAAATATCAGACCATTCTTAGACTTATCTGAATACCCAGCTGAAATGTTAGTTGAAGATTTATTCACTATCATTGATGTATTAAGAAACGCTGTTCAATTTGATGCATTAAGCATCGTTCGCGGCAATGCAATTAACTGGGAAAATATTGAAGCTATTGAAAATGTAATCACTGACATCTTTGGATTAAATTACTTAGCTGTTAAACTTGATGACATTATCAATTTAATCACTGATAACGTATTTGACTTATCAGAACTTGACGTTGCTGGTATTAACTTAGCGGCTGATGGTGAAAAAGTAGCTAAAGCTTACAGAATGTTAGCAGAAGCAATCTTAACTCAAAATTGGTTCCCAATCCAATTCTTAAGTGATCTTGAAACACTTAACTTTGATGTAACTATGATCTTAAATGCAGAAACTCTTCATGTAGTTGTTGACGCATTAAATGAAATCTTAACTACATCACTTGTTTACGAAGTTGTACCAGTAATGTACAACTATGCACAATTAATTATTCCAGATAGTTTATACTTCTTAGTAAGTGAATCATTAACTAAAGATGAATTAGCTGCTGATGTTCAAGCTATCGTATCTATTTTAAGAGAAGTTGTAGATTCTGAAGCTTACAATATCGTACTTAATAAAGGTATTGAAATTGAAGGAATCGCTGATCACTTCGCAACAATTCTAGAAACAATTTTCCATACTAATATTTTAGGTAAAGATTTACCAAAAGTATTTAATGGTGTATTTGATTTATTCGGAATTGAAATTGAAAAAGAAATCTTAAGTGATGTTGACTTTGATGGTGACTTAAATAGAATCAGAAAAGCTCTTAACAGCATTGAAGATGCATTATTAAATGCCAAGTTCCTAACTCACTTAGACGTATTAGAATTCATGAATGGATTCTCAACTAATGGAATCGCTCATCTAACTGAGAACACTGATGTATTAAATAACACTAACTTAATTCACTTATTAGATGCATTAGAACAATTAGTTGGATTAGATACTTTATTAGCAATTTTTGAACCTGTTTACAACTTCATTTTCGTTCTTGATAACATTAACGAAACAATGAGACCATTCTTTGATTTATCTGAATATCCTGCAAGCATGCTTGTAGAAGATTTACAATCAATCATTGGTGCATTAAGAAGTGCCGTTGAATTCGACGTTCTTGGTGTATTAAGAGGCAACTCTATCAATTGGAACAATATTGAAGCTGTTGAAAATGTAATTAACACAATCTTCGGATTAAATTACTTAGATGTTAAACTTGATGAAATTATTAATTTTGTTACAAATAATATCTTTGATTTATCTGAACTTGATGTTGCTGGCGTTGATTTAGAAGCTGATGGTGCTAAAGTTGCATTAGCTTATAGAATGATCGCTGAAAACATCTTAACTCAAAACTGGTTCCCAATCCAATTCTTATCAGATATTGGAAATTCTACATTATTTGTTAGAGATGTATTAAATGCTCCAGTTCTTAACGTTGTAGTTGATGCAATTCAAGAAATTTTAACTACATCACTTGTTTACGAAGTAGCACCTGTAATGTACAGTTATGCTCAAACAATCGTTCCAGATGATCTATACTTCATTATTGCTAACGCTTTAACTAAAGATGAATTACAAGATGATATCTTATCTGTTCTTGATGTTTTACGTGAACTAATCGCTATGGAAGTTTACAATGTCATCTTAGAAGGTGAAGTAATTGAATTTAATGGTATATCTGAACATGTAAATACAATTCTTGATACTTTATTCAACACAAATATTTTAGGTAAAGATCCAATTAACTTATACATCGGATTATTCAACTTATTAGATGTTGAATTAAATCGTGAATTATTAGAATCAGTTGATACAAGTGCGGATGCACAAGTATTATTCTCTATTTTAGAACACGTTGAAGAAATCTTAATCAACTCTCAAATTTCTAATCACAGAGAATTATTAACATTAATCTCTGAATTCTCATTAGAAGATGTACTAGCTGATGAAAGATTAATTAATGGTGTAAATGCTGAAAGTCTTCTTGCAATTTTAGAAGATGTATTAAGCTTAAGCTTATTACCAGCAATTTTCGAACCTGTATATAATGCGTTTGTTCCTGAAATGATCGCTGGTTTAAACCCAGATCTACAAGCTTTATTAAGCATTGAAGATTACCCAGCTGAATTATTCATTGAAGATGCTAAAGCATTAGTATACGTATTAAGACAATTAGTTGAATTCGGTGCTATTGGTATTTACCGTGGTGCAGATATTAACTGGTCTGATACAGAACCAATTGAAAATATCTTAGAAGCTATTTTCGCACTTAACTTCTTAAATGTTAAACTTGATGAAATCGTTACATTTGTTTCTAACAATATGTATGATTTATCTGCTCTTGATGTTGAATCATTAAGAGGTAAATTAGCTAATGATGGTGTAATCTTAGCCGATGTTTACCGTATCTTAGCTACTGAAATTTTCACACTAGATATCTTCCCAATTAAATCAATTAATGATTTAAGTTCATTCACTATTAACCCTGGTGATTACTTAACAGAAGAAATCTTAACAAGTGCAATCGATGCATTAGAAAGATTATTAGATTTAGGTTTAATCTATGAAGCATTACCAGTTGCTTATGAATTTGTACAATTAAATATTCCTGCAGATTTATACTACATCGTAGCTTACGGATTAACTAAAGATGAATTAATCTCTGATGTAAGAGTAATTATTCCTGTATTAAGAGAAGCAGTTGCTGCTAAATTATATAATACTATGTTAGCAGATCAAGCTGTTCCATTTGAAGGAATCGCTGAACACTTATCAGCAATCATTGATGCTATCACTCATACAAATATCATTAGTAAACAACCTAATGCATTTGTAAGTGGAACATTAGAATTATTAGGTATTGAAGTATCTGAAGATGCATTAGAAGCTGCAGATTATAACCATGATCTTGGTAACTTATATAACATCTTAGATATTATCGAAAATATCTTAATTAGATCTAACTTAGAAGATCATATTAAACTATTAGAATTCGTTAACACTTTAGATTTAACAACTATTATTGATAACGAAGAATTAGTTAACAACAATAATTTATATTATGTTGTTGATATCTTAGAAAACTTAGCTGATTTAA
This sequence comes from Bacilli bacterium, assembly GCA_045123185.1. GTDB lineage: Bacteria > Bacillota_I > Bacilli_A > ML615J-28 > CAG-313 > UBA1231. Next base: position 149,996 of record JBGVIL010000026.1, read on the forward strand.
GCTTAGTTCCTGTATTATTCGAACCTGTTTATAACAAGTTTGTAAATGTTGATGCTATGGCTGAAAACATTAAACCATTCTTAGATATTACTGAATACTCATCTGAAATGTTCACAACTGACTTAAAAGCAATCGTTGCTGCATTAAGAGATGTTGTTGCATTTGACGCTTTAGGTATCTATCGTGGTCAAGCAATTAATTGGGAAAATATCGAAGCAGTTGAAAATGTTATTGTTTCAGTATTTGGATTAAATTATTTAGCTGTTAAACTTGATGACATTATTAACTATGTAACAAATAATGTATTCGATATATCTGATCTTGACGTTGCTGGTATTAACTTAGCAGCTGATGGAGAAAAAGTAGCTAAAGCTTACAGAATGTTAGCAGAAGCAATCTTAACTCAAAATTGGTTCCCAATCCAATTCTTAAGTGATCTTGAATCATTCAACTTTGATGTAACTATGATCTTAAATGCCGAAACTCTTCACGAAGTAGTTAATGCATTAGAAGAAATTACAACTACATCATTAGTTTATGAAATCGTTCCAGCGCTTTACGCAAAAGCACCTAACGCTCTTCCAGACGGCTTAGACTTCTTAGTAGCAGAAGTGTTAACTAAAGATGAATTAGCTGCTGATGTTCAATCTATCTTAACAATCTTAAGAGAAGCAATTGACGCTGAAGTATTCAATATCTTCTTAGGTAAAGGTATTGAAATTGAAGGAATAGCTGATCATATCGCAGTTGTTCTTGACACATTATTCCATACAAATATTTTAGGTAAAGATTTACCAAGAGTATTTAGTGGTATTTTCAAAGTATTCAGAATTGAAATTTCTGAAGAAACACTAAGTCCTGTTAATTATGACAGCGATTTAGAAAGAATCTACAAAGCTCTAAACAGCATTGAAGATGCTTTATTAAATGCTAAGTTTGAAACTCACTTAGACGTATTAGAATACATGAACGGATTCGCAACTAATGGAATTACACATTTAACTAAGAACACTGATGTATTAAATAACACTAACTTAATTCACTTATTAGATGCATTAGAACAATTAGTTGGTATGGACTTCTTATTAGCAGTATTCGAACCTGTTTACAACTTCATTTTCGTTCTTGATAATATCAATGAAACAATGAGACCATTCTTCGACTTATCTGAATATCCAGCTAGTATGTTTGTTGAAGATTTACAATCAATCATTGGTGCATTAAGAAGCGCCGTTGAATTCGACGTTCTTGGTGTATTATGAGGCAACGCTATCAATTGGGATAATATTGAAGCTGTTGAACATGTAATTAATGTATTATTCGGATTAAATTACTTAGATGTTAAACTTGACGATATCGTTAGATTCATCTCTGTAAATATTTTCGATATTACTGAAATGGATGTTGAAGCAATTGACTTAGTTGCTGATGGAGAAAAAGTAGCTAAAGCTTACAGAATTATTGCTGAAAATATCTTAACTCAAAATTGGTTCCCAATCCAATTCTTATCAAATATTGGAAACTCTACATTATACATTAGAGATTTAATGAATGCTGAAACACTTTATAGTGTTGTAGATGCATTAGATGAAATCGTAACAACTAGTATCGTTTATGAATTAGTTCCAGTTATGTACACTTATGCACAAGAGATTATGCCAGAAAGCTATTACTTCTTAGTAATGGAAGAATTAACTAAAGACCAATTAGCTTCTGACATTCAATCAATTCTTGCAGTATTTAGAGAAGCAATTGATGCTGAACTTTATAAAGACTTAATCGGCGAAGGAATCGCTATTGAAGGTCTTGCAACTCATGTATCAACAATGATCGATACATTATTACACACTAATATTCTAGGTAGTGACTACGCTAGATTATTCAAGAATATCTTCCGTTTAGCTGGAATGGATGTTCTATATGAAGACTTAGCAGTTGTTGATTATGAACATGACTTTGCTCAAATCTATGCTGTATTAGAAAATATTGAAGACATTCTATTAAATGGATTATATTTAACTCATCTTGATGTTCTTGGCTTCGTAAGAAATATGCCAGATATTCTAGATATCATTAACAATAACATTGAACTTGTAAACAACGAAAACTTACATGAAGTATTAGACTCTGTAGATCTATTAATTGACTTAAGTATTATCCCAGCACTTTATGAAGTAATCTATGACAAGTTTGTTGTATTAGAAGATTATTCTGAAACAATTAGACCATTCTTAGATAACAGTAACTTTGGTGTTGAATTATTCGTAGAAGATGTTCATTCATTAGTATACGCATTAGGACAATTAGTTGACTTCGGTGCTCTATACATTTATCGTGGTGGTACAATTAATTGGTCATTAATAGAACCAATTGAAAATGTCATTACAACATTATTCGGCTTAAATTATGTAAATGTTAAACTTGAAAATGTATTAGATTTAGACATCTTCAACAAAGTTAACAAATCACTAATTGATGTTGAATTAATTAGAAATAATTTAGAAGCTGACGCTGTAGTATTCGCAGAAGTTTATAGAGCAGTTGCTCAAGACATTCTTACTCGTGTTGACTTCCCATGTCAAACTCTAAATGACATTATAGAATTAACACGTCAAGAAATTAAAGACTTCTATTCTAAAGAAGTTGCAATTAGCTTTATCGAAGACGTTCGTCCATTAATTGGAACTGAACTTGTAGGTGAATTCTTAGAAGTTCTATACGACTTCGTACAAACTAAGACTCCTGAAGACTTATACTATGTAGTTGAACAAATGTTAACTAAAGAAGAATTAAGAAGTGATGCTAATGACCTTCTTGATGCTATGATCGTATTAATCGAAAGCGATCTAATTAAATTAGCATTTAAACGTGATATTCCACTTGCTGGAATTAGCGCTCCTGTAAATGAACTTATCGATATTGCTGCTCATACTCATCTATTAGGTAATGATTTAGCAAGAATCGTTGCTGGTACATTTGCATTATTAGGCATGGATGTTCCATATACTGAATTAAGTACTGTAGATTATGAACATGATCTATTAATCACTTACTCAATTATTGAAGACATCGAAGCTATCTTATTAAACAGCAAATCTACTACAGTTAAGGGTGCTTACCATATGTTAAGAGATGCTCTTGCTAGTGGCCGCAAAGTACTAAGAAATAAAGACTTAGTAAATGAAGCTAACGCTTTATCAGTATTAGACATCTTAGCTAGTGCATTAGATCTTGATATCGCAAGAGTTCTTGCTGAACCAACATACGCTAAAGTAATGAACAAAGTGATTGATGTATTAGGATTACCTGCTGCTTTAGCTGATACAAACAGATACGATTACAATGATTGCATTAATGATGCAAGAATCGCAATTGAAATTGCTCGTGAAGCTATCGCATTTGGTGCTATCGAATACTATCAAGACGATACATTAATTAGATGGAATGATACAACTCCAGTTAAGAATATGATTATGTTAGGATTCTCAACTGAATTCTGGAATGAATTTGATTATGAATTAATTAAGTTCTTAGGCGATAAAGTTGGATATGATTTAGTAACAGGTATTGATATTGAATCTATCGATTGGATTGCTGACTCAGCTGTATTTGCTGAAGCTTATGAAATTGTTGCTTTAGGTATCTTAAGTGATCCTGAATTTACAGTTCAAAGATATAGTGAAATCTGGACATTTGATTTCAATATCCGTGATTACACTAAACAACGTTATGCATTAACTGGTATTGATGCATTAGATGTATGTGTAGATACAACAGTATTTGATGCTTATGCATTACCTGTATTAACATTCATCAACAACCGTTTACCAGAAAGTCTACAATTTGTAATTGCTGAAACTACTATTTCAGATCCTGAATTAAGAAGCGATGCACATGCTGGATTATATCTTGCTAAACTTGCAATTAATGAAGGCTTTGGACAATTAGTTACAGAAAGAGATTGTGACATCATTAAACCTGACTTCTATAAAGAAGCAATCGAAGTATTATTCGACCTTAACATTACTAAAGATAGTGACGTAAGAGTTCGTTTAATCAATGTAGTATTAAATTACTTAGGTCTTGAAACAATCGATGCTATTAGCGATTGGGATAATGAAGAACAAGCTTACTTATCATTAGTTGATGATGTATGTGAATTCTTAACTAAGAACGATTTAACTACAGCTAAGAAACTTTATAGCTTCTTAGTAAATAAAGAATTCATTAGTGGTTCATTCTTAACAGATGAAAACATTCTTGAAATCTTAGACATTATGGATGTAGCTGTATCATCAGAAGTTGTAACTAAAGTAACAGCTAGCGTTTACGCTAAAGTAGTTGAAAAACTTCCATATGAAGGTGTTCAAAACTTAGTTGGATTCGGTACTGGTGCTCGTGATTACACTAAAGAAGGATTCTATAATGATTTACCTGCTATGATCGATATCGCAAGAGATATTGTTAACCTTGGCATGTTAAATGTATTAAGAGATGGTGAATGGCATATTGCATCTAGTGATGAAATCAATGCATTAATCGACAAAGGTGTTGCATTAAGCTTATTCAATGGACGCTTAGATTTATTTGCTGATTATGTATTTGACGTATTAAGCGTAAATGTTGATCTAAATGGAATTGATTGGGATAATGAAATTGATGTATTACAAAATGTAATTTCAATCGTTCTTCCAGCTCTTCAAGATTCTGGCATGATTATGTTAAGTGATGCGAAAGCTCTAGCTCGTGAAATTCTTGATGCTCCTGTGGCATTTATTAAGAATAACCGTGCTTATGCTAACCTAACTAACGCATATGTTGCATTAGACGCATTAGAAGAACTTGGTAACTCAGAAGTTTACATGAGATCAATCTTACCTCTATACAATAGAATAAGTCATAAGTTACCAGCTGCTATAACTGATTACATTGACTTATCTACATACAAAGAAGTTGAACTTCGTGCTGATTACCCTAACTTCATTGCTATCGCACGTAACGGCTTAGATGCTCAATTATACAAAGCATTAACTGAAAGAAGAGGATGGAGCTTCCCAGAAGAAGCTGTAACTGCTCTTGAAAATATTATCGCTCTTGGATGTGACTTGAACTTCACAGCTCGTTTCACTGAAGGTGCTATTAGAATGGTAGCTAACGTAATTGGTATTGATAGCTTACCAGCTAACTTACATGAAATAAGCTTAGCTCTTGATAAAGAAGCATTAGTAAGCATTGTTGCTTCAATCCGTGAAATTTGGATTGGTACTAACCATATCAGACCAAATATTCCAATGCTTGCAAATACAGACTTATTCGTAGAAATTTCATTCGTAATGGAAACATTACTAGATACAACATTATCTTCAGTATTTGTTCCATGGGCTTATGAAAACTATGTTGTAAGAATTATTGAAAAACTTCCAACATTAGAAGGAAGAATCGATTACAGCAAACTTCTTTCTTACAAAGGAGCTGAAGTAATTGAACTTGCTGAAGACGGAATTATCGTATTTAATGAATTAATCGCTATGAACGTATTCAGTATGAGTGGAATTGACTTCACTGACAATTCACACGTAATCACAATGACAGATATCCTATTAAAACATGTTGGATTCTCAGCTAGAATTGAAAATTACTTAGAAAGACTTGCTGAAAGATCATACCTAATGGGTGTAATTCCAGTATCTTATGATCAAGTAACTTCAACTAGAGGCGAATTATCTGTAATTAAAGGTATCTTAGTTGACACAATTGAACTTTATAGAACTTATGGATCTGCTCTATTATCTCGTGACTTTGGTAAGTTATTAGATGGTGGATGTGAAGCTATGGTTCTTGCAATCATCGATAAACTTGGTGATTCTGTATTATTAAATACTTCATTTATCCCAACACTTAACGGATTCGGTGACGTTGTTATCGGTTCTGAAGATGCTGTTATTTATGAAGCATGTCAAGTATCTACAATTCCTGAATTCAAAGAAGCTGTAGCTGGATTATTTGATATCTTAGAAAAACTTGATGAACTTGGCTTCTTAAATAAACAAATTAAGTACAAAGATACTGAAGGTATTAAAGAATTATTCATGTTAATTGAAAATTCTCCATTCATTAAAGGTCAAGAAGGAATCCTTGCTGAATTCTTATTAAGACATACTGATTACATTGACCACAATGATGTTGATCTAAAGAATATTAATTGGGCTAATGAATATCAATACTTATATGAATTCTTAGATAAAGCAAACGCTCCTCTTAACATGGATGGAATCGTAATCACTGATTACAAAGCATTACTTGATAATCCTGTATTTATGAATGCATTTACAGATGCTCTAAGAGCATTTGCACCATCTGAATTAATGGTTGAAATGTTTATGCCATTATTCGATATTGCTAGTGGTAAATATGCTACTATCGGTGATCTACTTGATTACTCTCATTTAGAATCACTTGACGATGATGCTTATGCAGATGCTATTCATGCTGAATACTTAAGTGTATTAGACTTAGCAGTTGCAATTAGTGAATCTGGAATTATGAGTGATACAGATCTTATCAATGTAAATAAACTTCTTGCAGTATACGATATCGTATTTGCACTTGAAGGAACTAAGAATAATAAAGGCGATATCTTCGAAAAATTATCTGATAAACTTCCATCATTCGGTGATTCTGAACTTGTAATCCCTGAAGATGTAAACTGGGATACAGAAATTCCAGCTATCAGAGGAATCTTCGCAAGTCTTAACCACTTCGCTGATGTTAATGGTAACATTAACTTAAATGAAATTTCAGATATTATTTCTGAATCAACTGACGTTGTAGCATTTGAAGCTTTATTAACTGCTATCAACCAATCAGTAATTTATCGTGTACAATTATTCGATACATTAAATAACGAAATTAACAACGTTTCACCAGATGGTGATATCGTAATCTCTAAATACTTAACAGATTGGTTCGAAGACCAAGAAGTTAACGGTATGGCAAGTATTGCTGAATGGGATTCTGAAATGGTTTACCTTGCTAGAATCTTAACTATCGTTAATTACATGAGACAAAACGGTGGATTCACAAGTTTAGGCGAAATGAATCTTGGTAAAGATGTAGTAGAACATGCAGCTACTGTATCTACTGACGAATTCAATGTTGCAAATTATGGTCTAAAACAATTATTACAATTAATGAGCGTATCTAAGTCATTTACATTAACTGCTCTAAACTCTGATTTAGAAGCAATCTTAATCGACAATGATGAACATGACGGTCTTATCAAGACTGAAAAACAATTAGCACAACTTAATGATGCTGAATGGGATGCTGAAATTGATGACTTAATTAGATTAGTTCATAATATTCAAGTATTAGAACTTCTTGATAGTTCTACTGCTCTTGTTGATCAAATTAAAGCTTGTACTAAAGCTGAAATTGAAGAATTATTAGTTTCATTTAACCATTGTGCAGCTGTTCGTGACTTATTACCAGATATGATGTCTGAAACATTAGATGATTCAGATGCAGAAGAATGGAAGTCTGAATGGTTAATGGCTCAAGTTGGTGTTGATGCATTAGGTAACAACAAACCAATGGCAAGCGAAGCTGAATGGGATGCTGAAGCTAAAGAAATTGCTGCAATCATCAATACTTTAGATACATTCGATTTTGACAAAGAAATTAGTACATACAATCAAGATGATATTGATCATTTAAGAGAATTATTACATGAAATGAATCATGATAAATCATTAGACGTTTCATATATAATTGAATTCTTAAATAAAAATGTTCTAGATAAAGGATATATCAATACTACTAAGAGATTTGAAACTCCAACTACTTGGGATATGGCTAAGTGGGATCTAGAATTAGACCGCATGGTTGATGTAATTGCTGTTGCTATTGAAAATGATTTATTTGGTAGTGACTCAGGAAATGCTTTAGCAAATATGAGTAAAGATCAAATTGAAGCTATTTTAAATACAATTAACAATTCTGAAATTATGAGAACAGTATTACCAGACTTAGTTTATAATGCTGTTAAATCTGCTGGACAAGATTCTTGGTTATCAGAAGATAAGTGGCTTGAAAATCAAACTGGTCAAACAGCTGGTGTAAATAACCCTGTTGAATCAGTTGAAGCTTGGGCTGACGAAATTGAAAAATATGCATTCATCATTTCTAAATCATCATCATATGATTTTGAAAACTTAGAATTAGATGACAATGCTAAACTTGCTGAATTAAAAGAAATCTTAAAAGCTATGAATGAAACTAAATCATTCACATTAGATCCAATTGTTGATATCATTAACGATTTACTTGAAGACAAAGGTTATAATAATGTAACTGTTCTTGGTGTAATCGATGGCGCTAATAAAGATAGCTCTACTGATATTAATGGATCTAATAAAGATGAATGGACTACAGAACTTGATGTATTATTTGATATCATTGAAAAGATGAATAATCTTGGAACAATTCAAACTAATACAATTTCAAGTAACTCACAAGATCTTGGTGAATTATTAGATCAAATGAAAGTGTCTTACTTATTCGGTAATGATGTACGTGATGATGACTTAGTAAATGTTGATGACAATGTATTCAACGCATTAGTAATCGATGTATTAACTACAACTAATATGATTGATAATGGCACTAATGGTGGATTCATTAAACAATCAGATGCATTAACAGATGATTGGTCAAGATACAACTGGACAGCTGAACTTGCAATTATTTCTGAATATGATAATGGCTTAGCTAACCAATCTGATGCATTCATTGGTAAAGCTCAATCTTCTGAAATCATCAAAAAATACTTTGATATTGCTGGAGAATTAAACGCTCGTATTGATAAATCATTCACATTACTTGGACATGATTACGAACTTAAATTATTAGTTGAAGCTGCTAATGGTGGACCATTAACTAATGAAGGACTTGCTACTCGTGTTTGGGCTGATGAATTAAATGACGTTAAGAAATTAACAAATACATTAGATTCATTTGGTGGATCAATCGATATTGATGAACTTGCAGCATTTGCATTAGCACTAGATGGAATTAGAAGTAATCCTACTCTTGCTGGTAGTGTTGCAGACGATATCTTAAGCTCTGTTGGTCTATAAAAAAAGAGGGTCTTTAGGAATATTCCTAAAGCCCTTTTCTTTTTATTTGACTTTATTTGAAGTTTTTGGTATAATATATGAGTAAAATAGACTGACTATGGTTACCAGACTATGGGAAAGGAGAAAAGCATGAAAAAAGGAATTCATCCAAATTATCAAAAGGCAAAAGTAGTATGTGTATCTTGTGGTAATGAATTTGAAACAGGATCAGTTTTAAAAGAAATCAGAGTTGATACTTGTTCAAAATGTCATCCATTCTACACAGGTGAACAAAAATTTGTTCAATCTGCTGGACGTATTGATAGATTCAATAAACGTTTAAGCCAAGCTCAAAAAGCTAGCAAATAATAAATTAGATTAAAGATTAGTATAAGTTTAATACTTATACTAATTTTTTTTATAATCTCTATTATTTATTAAAAAATTGTGGTATACTATATATAATAAGAAAAGAGGTAGAAATCGTGAATCAAGAATTAAATTACAAGTTTGCTGAATTAATTATTAATGTAGGTATTAATCTACAAGAAAGACAAGGTCTAGTTATTAATGCTCCAATTGAAGCAGTAGAACTAGTTCGTGAAATTGTTAAAGTTGCTTACGAAAAGAAAACTAGCAATGTATATATTAATTGGAGTGATGGTTTAGTAAATAAAACTGTTTTACAAAATGCTGAAGTTGAAGACATGTTAGTAACAGAATGGGAACTTGCTAAATTACATTATATAGTTGATAATGGTTTTGCAATGTTATCAATTACATCACCAAATCCAGGATTAATGGCTGGTGTTGATATGTCTAGAAGTATGAAAGCGAATATGCAAAATGCATTAAAAACTTCATTTGCTAGAGACAATACAATGAACAATCATACACAATGGTGTGTAGTTGCATATCCAAATAAAGTTTGGGCTAAAAAAGTATTCCCTGAATTATCAGAAGAAGAAGCTTTAGAAAAATTATACTATGCAATTCTTGATGCGTCTCATGTAACACAGGATAATAATCCAGTAGATGAATGGAATAAACTAAATGAAGAAATGACTAAACGTAATGAAATATTAAATAGTTATGACTTTGCAAGTCTTCATTTTGAAAACAGCTTAGGAACTAATTTAGAAATTGGTCTTGTTGAAAATCATATTTGGGCAGGTGGAGGAGAATTTAGTACTAAAGGTGTATTCTTTAACCCTAATATTCCAACAGAAGAAAACTTCTGTATGCCACATAATAAACAAATTAATGGTCGTGTAGTTGCTACTAAACCACTTAATTATGGTGGTAAATTAATTGAAGATTTTTGGTTAGAATTTAAAGATGGTAAAGTTGTTGCTTTCGATGCAAAAACTTCTAAAGAAGCATTAGAAGAATTAGTTAACTTTGATGAAGGAAGTTCTTCATTAGGTGAAGTAGCATTAGTACCATATTATTCACCAATCTCACTTTCTAATATTTTATTCTATAATACTCTATTTGATGAAAATGCATCTTGCCATTTAGCCTTAGGTGCAGCATACGTAGGAACAAATCTAAAAGATGGCACAAGTTATTCAGAAGAAGAATTAAAAGAACGTGGTGTTAATATTTCTCATACTCATGTTGACTTTATGTTTGGTTCTAAATGTATGAATATTGTTGGTACTAAAAAAGATGGAACTAAAGTAGTTATTTTTAAAGATGGTAACTTTGTAATATAGGAGTTTATATGAAACAATTTTTTGAATTTTTAAATAAAAGTGTTAATGAATATCTTGCATGTTCAAACATATGTAAAATCTTAAAAGAACAAGGATTTGAGTATTTAGACCCTGCATCAAAATGGAACTTAAAAAATGGGGGTAATTACTTCACAACAAAAGATCAAAGTTCTGTTATTGCCTTTAAAATGGGCCAAAAATTAGATTCTAAAAGCTTTAACATCGTATCAAGTCATTTAGATAGTCCAAACTTAAAAATTAAGCCAAATGGTATTATTACTAAACCAAACTATACTTCTTTAAATACTGAAGTATATGGTGGACCAATTCTATCTACTTGGTTAGATCGTCCTCTTAGTATTGCTGGTAGAGTATTTGTTAAAACGGAAAGTGGTATTAAAGCAGAACTTATTAACATTGATGAAGATTTACTAATAATTCCAAATGTTTGTATTCACTTAAAGAAAGATAACGACATTAATCCTCAAAGAGATTTATTACCTTTAGCGGGATTAACTAAATATGAATCTGTTAATGAAATTTTAGAACATAAATTAGGTATTAATAAAGATACTATTATGAGTTATGACTTAAGTGTTTATAACCGTGACCAAGCTAAACTAGTTGGTGTAGATAAAGAGTTATTTGTTTCACCTAGAATTGATAATTTAGAGTGTGCTTATACTTCACTTCAAGCATTCTTAAATAGTAACAATGATTCTAAGATTAATATTTATGCTTCATTTAATAATGAAGAAGTAGGTAGCACAACTAAACAAGGAGCTGCATCTACTTTCTTAAAAGAAGTTTTAACAAGAATTGTCGGAAATACTGAAGAATATTATCAAGCTCTTGCTAATAGTTTCTTAGTTTCTGCGGATAATGCTCATGCTGTTCATCCAAATCGAGGTGATTTAGCTGATCCAACTAATCAAGTATTTATGAATAAAGGTATTGTTATTAAACATAATGCTAATCAAAGATATACAACAGACGCATTATCAAATGCTTATTTCAAACTAGTATGTGATAATGCTCACGCAAAGTATCAACATTATACAAATCGTTCAGATCAAAGAGGAGGAAGCACACTTGGTTCAATTAGTTCAACTCAAGTTAGTATTCCTTCAGTTGATATTGGTCTTGCACAACTTGCAATGCATTCTTCTTTAGAAACAGCAGGAGTAGAAGACTTCAATGAAATGATTAAAGCATTAACTTCATTCTATAATGCTAATTTTAAAGTTGAAAACGATCAAATTAAAATGTAAAAAAGAGATGAAATTCATCTCTTTTTTAATTAAATAAAAATACATATCCAGATAACACACATGCGAATAAAGACCATAACACATTTGGAATTATTAAATAAGATAATTTTTTATTAAATAAGATTGTTTCCATCCAAACAAACAATATTGAAATAAATGAAGTACAACACATTACAAATGGCCAAAATAAAAGTTTAAATTGGAAGAACAATAAAACATATAAAATATTACTAAAGTAATTAATTAGTAAATAGATTAGTAATCTTTTTTTATTTAATAAATCTTGATAAGTATTGACTAAATAAATAGACATCAAAGAATAAAGAATTGTCCAAACAATTATAAAAACAATACTTGGAATATTAATTTTGTTTAATGAATTATAAAAAGCTAAATCTCGTTCTATAAAAAAATAAGGAACAATATAAATTAAGAAAAATAGAATAAATAAGAATAAATTTTTAAAATTGAATTTTTTCATAAATACCTCTTCCGTAAATAACCTACTAATATTCGTAATAAAATATCAGATAATTTTCATATATAGTATATTGTCAAAAGAATGAAATTATGTTATAATACTTAATGTAAAGGAGAATTAAATATGAAATTACTAAAAAAGATAAACAAATTACTCTTAGTAGCAATTATGTCTACTTTATGTATTTTTCTAATTAACCCTCAAAAAGCTACAGTTGATGCAGCTACTAGTACATACAGAGGAAAAGTACAAGAAATTCGTGCTGTATGGGTATCACATTTTGCAGGTGATGTTCATGCTTATAGCGACGAAGAAAGTTATAAAAGGGAAATTTTAGGTATTTTAGACAATATGGAATCAATGGGATTTAATACAATGATTTTCCATATTAGAACACATAACAATGCTTTATATAAATCAAAATTAAATCCAGTTGCTTCATTTTGGAGTAAAGTAGATTTTGATGAATTTGATCCACTTGAATGGATGATTGAAGAATGTCATTCAAGAGGAATTGAATTCCACGCATGGTTAAACCCTTATCGTATTTCTACAAATGGTACAACATCTCACTACGTTGGTGGGCCTGTACCAGAAGGAAACCCAGTTTTAAATGAAGACAATTTACTTGTATCAGGAAATTCAATTATTCTTGACCCAGGTATTCCAGAAGTTCGTGATTATATCGTTGATTCTTGTATGGAAGTTGTTGAAAATTATGACGTCGATGCAATTCATTTTGATGATTATTTCTACATCTCTGGTTGTGATGATACAGCTACTCGTAAAAAATATAATACTGAAGGTTTATCACTAGGTGATTTTAGAAGACAACAAGTTGATTTATTTATTGAACAATTATCTGATAAAATGTATGATTATAATATTAAGAATAATAAGACTGTTCAATTAGGTATTTCTCCATCAGGAATTTACCGAAATGGTTCATATTCTAGTGCTACTCCAGAATATGATGCGAATGGTAATTTAACTTATCCATTATATTCTAACACTAGTGGTTTTGCTCACTATGATAATTATTTATATAGTGATACTAAAAAATGGATTGATGAAGAATGGATTGACTATATTCTTCCACAAACATATTGGGCAATTGGTCACACTTCTGCAAGCTTTGCAAAACTTGCTGAATGGTGGAGTTGGGCAGTTAAGTATAAAAAAGTAAACTTATACTTAGGTGTTGGTATTTATATGTCACTTGAAAGTACAACAAGTGGTCAATACTGGAAGAGTTCAACAGAAGTTAAAGATCAAATCGAACTTGCTAACAGATATTATGATACAATTGATGGTTTATCATTCTATAAATATAGTTCAATGTTAAGTTCTAATTCACTTATGCAAGGATATGTTAAACATTTAGAAGATTACTGGGTTAAAGATTTACCAGGAGCTGTTCAACAAAGATACACACACCTTCCTGAACCTGATGTAACTAATTTAGTTTTAGAAGGTACTACATTATCTTGGAATAAAGTTGATAATGTTCGTGGATATGTTGTTTGGCAAACAAAACGAAATGGTGAAGTTAATCAAGTCGATCCAGATATTAATCAATTATATGTTTATACACAAGATACTCAAGTTGAAATCGTTGATGGCTATGATTATTTTGTTTCTACTGTAAACCTTGCAAATGAAATTTCAGAACCATTACCAGTTAAAGCTCAAAGTAAAGTCGAAAGAGTAATTAATTTAATTAATGGAATTACTATTCCAGTTACTCTTGATCAAGTTAGTCAAATTAATAATATTAAAGATAAGTTCGATGTTTTAACAGCTGAAGAACAAGCACAAGTTACTAATGCTGAAGTTTTAACATTTGCATTAGAACAAATTAAAGTATTATATTCTTTTGAAGAAGATGTTAAAAACTTTGCTTCAACACTACAAACAGATACAACTGACAAATATGTTTTACCTTCATCATATTTAGATTATGCTGTAACATGGGAATATGTTAAACCATCAGATTCAAGTTTATATAATATTAATACAGGTGAAGTATTAGTCGAATATCTTGCTACAACATTAGTTGGTTTAAAATATACATTAACTAAAAATGGTGTAAGTTACTCTGGCACACACAATCTTAATATTGGTTATGTAAAACAATCAGAAATAGGTCTAATTTACCGTAATACACCAAACTCTTTAAATCCAAATGAAGATCCAAGTGCAGGCGTATCATTCATTGGATGGGCTGGTAAAGCCTTTAGATTTGGCAATTATGTTTTCTATATCGCAGATGGCAACTATCATGAATTAACATCAACAACTATTCCTAAAGGTCATTGGTCTTCATGTGGTAATGTTTATGTTAATAAAACGAATAAAACAATTACAGATAAAGTATCTAATTTCAGTATTTCAACAATTAGTAATTATGGATATTTAATTATTGGTGCTGATGGATTAGTTCGTACAACAGTAGCAACTGCAAGTTCAAGTGATACAATTACACTTGCTCCTGGAGAAATCTTATATTCATCAAATTACTTAGATGGATTAATTACTAATTCCCCATTAAGACCAGCAACAGGTATTGAAGTTGGAACAAAAATGGAATTGATTACTCCAGTATGGAAACAAGAAGTATCTGAAGATGCTAGTGCACAAAAATTAGTCGAAGAAATTAATAATCTTCCAAGTACAATCTTATTGATTCATCAAACTTTAATTGAAAGATTAGAAACAAGTTACAACGCTTTAACAGAATCTGCTAAAGCTAAAGTTACTAACTATAGTAAATTACAATCAGCAAGACAAACTTTAAATAATTTAATTGCTGCTGAAGAAGCTTTAAAACAAGCTAAGTTAGAAGCTATTCATGATGTAAAAGTTCACATTGGTGATTTATCAATCTATAGTGAATCTGGTAAAACACAAATTCAAAATATTATTGCAATGTATGAAATTAATATTAATAACGTAACTGACATTATTGATTTAGATCAATTAGTATTAAATGCAAAACAAGCATTAGATGCTGTTCTAACTCAAGCTGAAGAAGATGCAGCTGTTATTCAGGAAGAAAGAGAAAAAGCAATTAAACAATTAAATGAAACAATCACTGATTTAAGTATTTATTCAGGAATTGGTAAAGCAACTATTCAGACTATTTTAGCTCAAGCAACTAACCAAATTAACTCTGCAGATACTGTAGATGAAGTATTAGATATCTTAGAACGCGGTATTGCATCTCTTCAAAGTGTAGCGACTGAGGCCGAAGAAAATCAACAAATTGGTATTAATCGCGTTAACTCTCTAGTTGAGAATATTAATTATTCTTTATACTCATCATCTAATGCAAACAAGATTAGACAAGCAGTTTTACAAACTAAAACTAAGATTTTACAAGAATCTAATCTTGACACAATTAATAGTTTAGTTAAAGAATTAGAAGATCTAATTAAGAGTGTAAAAACAAAAGAACAAGAAATTCAAGAGTTACAAAGTGAAAAAGATTTAGCAATAGAAACTATTCGAAATAGTTATAATATTGATAATTATAGTGCTGAAAATAAAGTAGTTGTTGAAGGCATTGTTGAAGAATATATTACGTTAATTTCTAATGCAACATCACTTGCTAAAATCGTTACTTATAAAGCGGAAGCATTAAGTAAACTTACTGCTGTTCCAATTGATGAACTTGCAGTTTTAAAACGCGAAACACTTGAATCAGCAAGACAATACATTGATACGTTAAAAACATCAGAAGTAGGAAAAAATCAATTAGAAACATTATATAATACTTTTGTTTCTGATATTGAAAATGAAACAATTTCTGGTAAGGTTACATTATTATTTAATCAATTTAAATCAAATGCTGATGAGATTGCTTCTAAAAATCCTGAAGTAATTGAACCAGAACCTGAAAATCCAATTAAGCCAGAAAATCCTACAAAACCAGAAAATCCAGATAATACAACTAAGTGTAGTTTAACTGGTGCCTATGTATCAAGTATGTTCTTAATGATGCTTGTTGGATGTTTATTAATTCTTAAAAAACGTAACTAAAATATAAAGA
Source organism: Bacilli bacterium (assembly GCA_045123185.1). Taxonomy (GTDB): domain Bacteria; phylum Bacillota_I; class Bacilli_A; order ML615J-28; family CAG-313; genus UBA1231. Next base: position 166,633 of record JBGVIL010000026.1, read on the forward strand.
TGTAAACAATTTAGTTTACATCTTTTTTTATGGAAATTATTGTAAAGACATCAAAAGTCTAATAAAAAATAGTTAATATGTTTGCTTGATTAATAAAACAAATGAGAGTATAATAATTTGAAAGAAGAGGTATTGGTTATGGAATTTCGTGGAAGAGATGGATGGATAGAAGTTATTTGTGGTAGCATGTTCGCCGGTAAAACAGAAGAATTAATTAGACGTATTACTAGAATTAAATACGCAAAGAAAGATATTATTGTATTTAAACCAAGTATTGATGATCGTTATGATAAAACTGATGTTGTTTCACATTCACAAAGAAAAGTAAAATCAATTGTTGTAAAAAATTCTGATGATATTAAACAATATATTGATACTCTAGAAGTAATGCCATACGCTATTGCGATTGATGAAGTTCAATTTTTTGATCGCGGATTAATCGCTATTATTGAAGACTTAGCTAATAAAGGAACAAGAGTAATTGTTGCTGGACTAGATTTGGATTTTAGAGGTGAACCTTTTGGTATCATGCCAGATATTTTAGCAAGAGCTGAATATATTACAAAGTTACATGCAATATGTCAAGTATGTGGTGATCTAGCTACTAGAACACAAAGAATAATTGATAATCGTCCAGCATATTATGAAGATGAAATCATCTTAGTAAGTGCAAAAGAAAAATACGAAGCGCGTTGTCGTCACTGTCACGAAGTACCACATCATGACAAATAATGAAAAATATATGGCTTTAGCTTTGAAAGAAGCTGAGAAAGCCTTTAAAAAAAATGAAGTGCCTGTCGGTTGTGTTATTGTTAAAGATGATAAAGTCATTGCTCGAGCCCACAATTTAAGACAAACAAAAAAATCTGTATTAGGTCATGCAGAAATATTAGCTATTGAAAAAGCTTCAAAAAAGTTAAATAGTTGGATTCTTGAAGATTGTACGATTTATGTAACTTTAGAACCATGCCCAATGTGTGCAGGAACAATATTACAATCAAGAATAAAAAAACTTGTATTTGCAGCAAATGAACCAAAGTTTGGTGCGTGTGGTAGTGTTATAAATTTATTTGAAAAGAAATTTAATCATGAAGTAGAAGTAATACCAAATGTATTACAAGAAGAATCATCAAAATTATTAAAAAACTTTTTTCAAATTTTAAGACAAAACAAACAATAAATGATATAATACAATTACAAATCCCATTTTAGGTACCTTCATCCAAGGTTAGGCGGTGAACCAGGTCAGGTCTTGATCGAAGCAGCCTTAAATTTGTTTAACTTGTGGTTGGGGGTACCTAAGATGGGATTTTTATTTAAAAGAAAAATGGCTTGATTAATCAAGCCATTATTTTAATTTATTCGGGTCAAACACAACACCTACATCATTTTGATCATACATCTTACCTAAAGTATAACAAAAACTTGTTAAATGATCAAAATTATTGAAGTATACTTGAACTGATTTTTCTATGTCAATGTTTTTCGCACAATTTAAAAAATCAATCATTTTTTGTCTTGGTAATATTATACCTGCGCCATGACCAACTAGTATACCTTTAAAAGGGATTTTATTAGTTTCTTCTAACATTTTTATATATGTATCAACCGTTGTAGATTCTTGTAAAAATAACCAAACAAAAGGACATGCCGCATCACTAGTTACTAGTAATTGATCATGCGGAATATAAAATCCAACACTACCTGTTGTATGACCTTCCATATTGACTACTTCAACAGTTATTCCACCTAAATCAAATATTTGATTGTATTCTAAAATTTTTAAATTACCTTCAGTTTGTTTATAATATAATTCATGATTGTAATTATCATCGATTAATTTCATGCTTTTTGCAGTATTAACATTTCTAATACGCCAATCTAAACTGTTATGTAAACGACATAAGTCAATATCTTTTTTGTGAATATAAACTTCTTTAAATAAATAGTTACCACAACTATGATCCATATGTCCATGAGAATTAACAACAATTAAAGGTAACTTAGTTAAAGTTAAGACATGTTCATAAATATTTTGAATACCATAGCCGGTATCTATTAACATTGCAGAGTCTTTACCGATAATTAAAGTCATTAAGACGCCCATTGGATCTTTAATTTGATATATATGTTCGTTGATTACAATATCTTTAAAATAATTCATATTTTCACCTCAAATAATTATAACATAATTATTTACAAATACCATAACTTGTGCTATAATAAATTAGAAAAAGTAAAAATTAGAGGTATAATTAATGAAAAAATATGTGAAATTATTATTGTTATTTTTCTTAGCTTTTGTAATTATTGGTTGTAATAAAGAAGAAAATGATAACTCGTATACAATAAAATTTTCCACTGATTGTGAATTGACTTACGAGGATGTTGTTATTGAAAAACAACAAACAATTGATCTTCCTACACCAACTAAAAAGGGATTTAAATTTATTGGTTGGTATCCAAGTGAAAAGTTTGTAAAAGGTACAGAGGTTACTAAAGACACAGTAATTGGTAAAAATATTACTTTATATGCGAAATGGGAATCAATCAAAGTAAATGTTGTATTAAATACTAATGGTGGTCAAGTAGCTGAAAACGTTAAAACAGAATATAATATATATTCAGTTGATACAATTGATTTACCTAAAGTTTCAAAAGACCAACATATTTTCTTAGGATGGTTTGTCGGAAACACAAAATATGAAGGTAAAGTTTCTTTCTTAGAAGATACTATTGTTGAAGCTAGATTTATCGCATTAAGTGAATTACAAAGCGAATACAATGTAACATTAAATTTAAATGGTGGTAAGTTCTATGATTTTGATGAACCATTAAGTGATGAAGTTTTAAACAGTAGAGAATATCGATATCTTCGTGATGAAAACTTAAGTGATGCACTTAATAAAATTTTATATGAATTTACAGCAGATTTTTGTTCATTTAAAAACCGACCATCATACTTTTATGAATGGGTTCGATATAATATTTTTGATAACACATATGAATCATTAATTGGAAATTCAGGTTTCTTAAGTTATGAATATTATTTAGGCAAATGGGAATGGTTATTCCAAACATTAGAATATTATGCAGAACCACAAAATAAACAATATTTTGCTGATATTTATTCATGTAATTATACTCAAGATAATAAGAATTATTTTGAAGCATCTGCATGCATTCGTGCAGAACTAGCAGGTTTATTTGATGTAGATTAATATGTTTATGGAGATTATTTATATTATTCACACAAATATACTGAAGAAGAAATTTTAAATATTGAAAACTTATTTAATTTAACTAAATATGAACCAGGTAAAGAAACAATTGTCTTCGCACCAATCAAAGATGGTTATGTATTCCGCGGTTGGTATGATAATCCAGAGTTCAATGGTGATGCTTATTGGAGTATTCCAGATACTTGGTTTGGCGATATAACTTTATATGCAAGATGGGAGGAAATTTAAAATGATAAAAACAATTAAATTCGGATTTTTGATGTTGTTTGTGATGTTATTAGTTGGTTGTGTACCACCTCAACAAGGTCCAAGTGATCCTGATGATGATCCATCAGGTGATACACCAGAACCAATCGAATATAATATTATTTTTGAAACAAATGGTGGTGTAGAAATTGAAGGTTTATCTTCTTTAAAAAAAGGTCAAACAGTTAAATTACCGGAACCAAAAAAAGAAGGTCATATGTTTATTGGTTGGTATGAATCTGAAGATTTAACTGGTACTGCTTATAACAAAAATTACAAGTATGAAGAAGATGTTACTTTATATGCTTGTTGGATGAAACTTCAATATAAAGTTTATTATAGTAGTAGTGAAGTACAATTAAGTACTTTGAATCAATCATATTACTATGGTGATGAATTAGATTTATATATTCCAACTAGTGATATTTATGATTTCGCAGGTTGGTATTTTGAAGGTGAAGAATTCACTGAAAAAACAATGCCAGCTGGTGATGTAATGTTAACAGCTAAATGGGAACCTAAAAAATTCACAGTTACATTAGATTTAAATGGTGGTGAATTATTATCAGGTAACAATGTTTTAGAAAATATTTCAGGTGGTTCAACTATTGAACTTCCAGAAGCTCAAAAAACTGGTCACATTTTCCTTGGATGGTATACATCACTAGATAATCGTGGTATTAAGTTCAGTGAAACTGATGTAGTAACAAGTTCGATTACTTTATATGCTAAATATTCTTCATTAGATAATTTTGAAAAAGAATACGCAATTAATTATGAACTAAATGGAGGTTCATTTAATGGTGCTAGTTATCCTGAAATTTATGAAGTTGGTACAACTACTGAATTAGTAAACCCTGTTAAATCTGGATACGAATTTGCAGGATGGTATGAAAGTAATTTATTTATTGGAGAAAGGGTAGAAGAAATTTCATCATCTAAAATTGGTGAAATTAAACTATATGCTAAATGGATGGAAATTAAAGATACTTATCAAGTTACATTAATTAATCCTGGTAAAACTGAAACTGTATTAAATGTTAAAGCTGGAGAAACAATTGCTGATTTACCTTCTGCAGGAACATTATCTGGCGAGGAATTGGCTTGGTATTTAGGTAATAAATTATTTGATGTAAATACGGCAATTTATGAAGATATTACTTTATATGCTAACTGGTTAACATTAGAAGCTTCGATTTTAACAATGTTAAATGATATTGCGTTTGATAATATCGACTTACAAACAAGAATTAATGTTAATGGTAAGACATTTACAATTGGATGGGTTTCAAGTGATCCTTATACAATTTCTAATAAAGGTGTAACAAATCCTGACCGTGTTGATACTGAAGTTACCTTAACTGCAAGATTCACATATAACAACAATACAATTGAACATCCTTTTAAAGTAATTGTTCCTCGAATTGTATTTGATAGTTTAGCAGATACAAAACCTGTATTTGCGTATGTTTATTCAACAAGTTTCAAAGGCTTTACTGATACTGCAAGAGAAACTTTAGATGTCGTTAATATTTCTTTTGGTCGTGTTTCTGATGAAGGTACTGTCGATTTATCAGAACTTAAATTTATCGAAGAGATTATGCAAATTAGAAAAACTGGTACACGTGTAGTATTATGTATTGGTGGATATGGTTCAAGTTGTAAACAATTTAGTGATGCAGCTTCAACTCCAGCAGGAAGAACAAAATTTGCTCAATCTATTTTAGAAGCGGTTCAACAATATCATTTTGATGGTGTTGACATTGACTGGGAATACCCAGGTTATGAAACTGGAAGAGATGTAACTGTTGATAGACCAAACTTTACAGCTATGATGGCTCAAATTGCTAATACTTTAAAGAGTGTTAATCCGGATTATTTAGTAACATCTGCTGTTCCTGGTGGACCTTGGGGTGTTGATCGTTATGATGTATCTAACTTATATGATATTTTAGATTATATTCACTTAATGACATATGACTTCCATTCTTCATCAAAAGCTGCTCACCATACAGCTTTATATTCTTCATCAAATACAGCAAGTGGATGTAGTGTAGTTGATACAATTCAAGTTTATAAAGAACGTGGTGCCGATGTTGATAAATTAGTTGTTGGTGTTGCTTTCTATGGACGTGTTTATACTTTAAGCGGAACTGGAAATACTGAAAAAGGTGTTGGTTCTACAAACGTAATCCAAAGTGGAAATCACATTACATATACTAATATTATTAATAAGTATTACAACGATCCTGTTGTAAAAGCTAGAATGATTTATTATTATGATACTAAATCTTGTGCACCTACAATTTATGATCCTGCAACTAATACAGTTATTTCATTTGATGATCCAAACTCAATTGATGCAAAATGTAAGTATATTTGGAACTATGATTTAGCTGGTTTAATGTATTGGGAAAACGGTGAAGATACAACAGATATCTTATTAAAAGCTATTAATAAAGGTATGAAATAATCAAGGAGGGCTTGCCCTCCTTTTATTTATTGCAAAAATATGAATAATATGTTATACTAATAAAGGTGATAATATGCGACTAGATAAATTTATTGCAGAGACTTTAAAGGTTTCTCGAAAAGATGCAAAAATCTTAATTAAGAAAAAACAAATTAAAGTTAATGGTGAAATAGTTAAAGATGATAGTTTTAATGTAGACTTATTGACACAAAGTATTACATATCTTAATCAAGAACTAAAATATGAACAATATATATATTTATTAATGCATAAACCGAAAGGTTATGTTTGTGCGAGAGTTGATAATTTAAATAAGACAGTTATGGAACTTATACCATTTGAGTACTTAGCTAAAGATTTATCTATAGTAGGACGTTTAGACATTGATACAGAAGGAGTATTATTACTTACTAATGATGGAAAACTTATTCACAATTTAACTTCCCCTAATCATGATGTTTTAAAAACATATTATGTTGAGTTTGAAGGTACATTGAGTGATAATGCTCGTGAATTAGTAAAAACAGGTATTGAAATAGATGATTATATTACAAAACCTGCAACAATAGAAATCTTATCAAATAATCAAGCAAATATTACAATTAGTGAAGGCAAGTTTCACCAAGTTAAAAAAATGTTTGAAAAATTAAATACAAAAGTCACATATTTAAAAAGAGTTAAGTTTGATACTATTACATTAGATAATTTAGAATTAGGTAAGGTAAGAAGATTAACTGAAGAAGAAATAGAAATATTAAAAGGTAAATAATATGAATACAGAAATTCAAAGAAGTTTAATTACAAAATTTCGTAAAACCATTTATCGAAAAGTAGTTAAAGCAATTGAGACTTACAACTTAATCGAACCAAACGATAAAATAGCTGTTTGCATTTCCGGTGGAAAAGATTCAATGTTACTTGCAATATGTATTCAAGAATTGCAAGCACATGGCCCTGTTCCTTTTGAAGCAGTATATATATCTATGAATCCAGGTTATAATGAAGAAAATCTACAAAGAATTAAAGATAATGCTAAACTTTTAGATTTAGATATTGAGATTTTCAATACTTCAATTTTTGATTATGCAACAACACAAGATGAAAATCCATGTTACATTTGTGCAAGAATGCGTCGTGGATACTTATATAATTACGCATTAAAACTTGGTTGTAATAAAATTGCTTTAGGCCATCATGCTGATGATGTTATTGAAACTACAATGATGGGTATATTTTATAGTAATGAAATTACATTTATGCGGCCAAAATTGAGATCAAAGAATTTTGGTAATATGGAACTTATTAGACCACTATACATGGTTAAAGAAGAAGACATACTTAAATGGAAAAAATATCACAATTTAGAATTTATTGGTTGTGCTTGTCCATTAACTAAAAATATTGATGTGATTGACTCAAAAAGAAAAGAAGTAAAAGAGATAATTAAAGAATTAAAAAAATATAATGATGAAGTAGATGATTGTATTTTTAGAAGTATTCATAATATTAATCTAGGAACAATTGTTGGTGTAAGAAAAGACGACAATCGTTATTCTTTTAATGACATTTACGAAATTGAAGGTAAAAAAGATGCTGAGTAGAATTAGATTAATGTTACAAGATAAAGTTGATTTATTAAAAGATAAGACAGTTGCAGTATTTGGTGTTGGTGGTGTCGGTGGATACACAGTTGAAGCTCTAATTAGAAGTGGTATTGAAAATATTGATATATATGATTTTGATACAATTGATATATCAAATATTAATCGTCAAGTAATCGCAAATAGTGAAACAGTTGGAAAAAATAAAGTTGATGAATGGGTAAAAAGAGCAAAACTTATTAATCCAAATATTAATATTAATGGTATTAATATGTTTGTTGATAGTAACTCTATAGACTCAATTGATTTTTCTAAATATAACTATGTTGTAGATGCAATTGACACAGTTACTTCAAAAATATTACTAATAAAAAAATGTGATGAATTAAATATTCCAATTATTAGTTCAATGGGAACTGGAAATAAATTACATCCGGAAATGTTAGAAATAACAGATATTAAAAAGACTACAGTTTGTCCACTTGCAAGAGTTATTAGAAAAAAATGTAAAGATGAAAACATTAAATCATTAACAGTTATTTATTCAAAAGAAGAACCTAAAAAGACTAATACTCATAAACCAGGAAGTACAATCTTTGTTCCGTCTGTTGCAGGAATCATGATTGCTAGTTGGATTTTTAGACAAATTATTGGTGAATAAAATGCGTAATATTAAAAATGTAGAATTCAAGAATCGTATTTTTTTAGCACCTATGGCTGGTGTGACTAATATGGCATTCCGTAAACTTGCAGTTAAACATGGAGCTGGAATGGTATATGCTGAAATGGTTAGTGACAAAGGTTTGTTATATGATAATGTTAGAACTAAAAAGATGATTGATGTAGCAAACGATGAACATCCAGTTGTTATGCAAATATTTGGTTCAAGTGTAGATACATTAGTTTTAGCAGCAAAATATGTCGAAGAACATTCAAGTGCCGATATGATTGATATTAATATGGGATGTCCAGTAAATAAAGTTATTAAAAGTGGCGCAGGATCTGCTTTACTTAAAGATCCCGATAAAGTTTATGAAATTGTAAAGGCAGTTAAAGAGGCAGTAAAACTTCCTGTCTCAATTAAAATTAGAGCAGGTTGGGATCACAATTCAATTAATTGTGTTGATGTTGTTAAAGCTGCGACAAAAGCTGGAGTTGATGCAATAGCAATTCATGGAAGAACACGTTCAATGATGTATCGTGGTGAATCAAATTTAGAATTTATTAAAATGGTTAGAGAAGCAACTGATGTTTTTGTAATTGGTAATGGTGATATTAAAACAGCACAAGATGTTAAAGATATGTTTGATATCGGCGTTGACGCAGTAATGATTGGGCGTGCAAGTCTTGGAAACCCTTTGATATTTGAACAAATCAACGCTGAATTAGAAGGCAAAGAATATATATATCCTTCTAAAGAAGAAATTATTAATACAGTTTTAGAACATGCTAAAAACTTATTAGAAATAGTTCCACCACATGTTGCTATTATTGAAATGCGCACACACGCTGTTTGGTATTTTAAACAACTACCTAATTCTAAACCATATCGTTTAAGACTTGTTCAAATTAAAACATTTGAAGATTTAGAAACAATTTGCCAAGAATATTTAAATATGAATAATTAAATTATATTAAACATAATTATTAATGGTGATACATTTGAAATACCTATTAATGATTATGTTTTTTTTCACATTAACTGGATGTCGAAATGAGAAAATAGAAATAGAAAAGACCAATCAAATAATTTTAAATAAAGATATTGAGTTTTTTGAATTAGATATAAACACAAAACTTGATAACATTGTTTTAATAAATGTTGAAAACAATGACAAATTTGAATATGAGTTAATTAAAACAGATACAGGATATAAATTATATTTAACAGTTTTCTTGCCTAAATCATTTTCGAATATAACGATTAAATCAAATGATAAAGAATATATTTGTAATATTGGTAAAATAGAAATATTAGAATATAATTTAAGTGATTCTAATTATATTAATATCATAACTGATGAAAATGATTTATATATATACAACAAACTAGACAAATTTATTGAACTTGAAGAAATCAAAGTATTTGGTGGAGATTATTTACAAAGCATCAATTTTAGTAAATTTATTGATCCAAAGAAGTTAACTAAGCTCGGTAATATATATAGTGAAGTAGATTCTTATGTTATTTATATTAAATTTAAATATGGTAGTAAAAGATATGAACAATACCTTGAAATAAAAAACCTTACAAACAATTAGTTTGTAAGGTTTGTTTTATTTTTTATATTCATTTAACATATTATGAAGTTGTAAACTAACATTTGCTAAAACTTCAATACCATTATCCAAATATTTTGTTTCTAGGACTTCAGCTTTTTCTTTCAATAAAGAGAATAAGTTGCCTTTATCATATGGTATCAAGAATCGATCTAAATAAGTATCTGAGAATAAAATTTCATCAATTTTATTTGCAAGATCTCGAATACCTTCTTTTAGTTTTGCACTTGTATGGATAGCATCTTTATAACTTGCTAATGTAATTTGGTTTTTAACTAAATCTGTTTTATTTAACACATAAAGAATTGGAATATCTGTAACACCTAAACTATTCAATACATCTTCAGTAGTTTTAATTTGCAAATCTCTAAATGGACTACTTGCATCTATAATGTGTAAAATTAAATCTGCGTCTAAGATTTCTTCTAATGTTGATTTAAAAGATTCAACTAAGTGATGTGGTAATTTTGAAACAAATCCAACTGTATCTGTTATTAAAAATTGATGATTGTTGGGTAATTTCAATTTTCTAGTTTGTGTTTCTAAAGTCGCAAATAACATATCTTTAACAAAAACTTCTTTGTTATCCATACTTGAATATAAATTTAATAAAGAATTAATTGTTGAAGATTTACCAGCATTTGTATAACCAACTAATGCAACAATTTTTTCATTGTTCTCATTTCGCATTTTTCGGCTAGTTTGACGAGCTTTCTTTAAACTTTCAAGTTCGGTTTTAGCTTTACTAATTTTCATTTCAATGTGACGACGATCTAGTTCAAGTTTAGTTTCACCTAAACCACGTCTTGCACCACCGGCTCCACCGCCGCCACCACCAGTTCTAGACAAGTATGCGCGATTTCCAATTAATCTTGGTAACATATATTTTAGTCTTGCGATTTCTACTTGTAGATAGGCTTCTTTTGAAGTTGCACGTTTTTCAAATATTTCTAAAATCAACATTGTTCTATCTAAAACTTCAACATCTTCAATAACGTCATTAATATTTTTAATTTGTGATGGTGTTAATTCATCATTAAAAATAACTGCATCTGCTTCAACAATTTGGGCAATATCAGCAATTTCTTTAAGTTTACCAATACCAACGTATGTTGCAGGATTAGGTGTTCTTAAATTTTGAGTAATTGTTTCAACAACTTCGAAGTTACATGCTTCACATAAACTTTTAAGTTCCGTCATTTGATAATAAAATAACTCGTCATCACCAAGATTAATCCCAACAATAATTGCTTTGCTAGTTTCCATTAAGGTTATATCTTTTTGGACGATAGCTGTATTTAAATTAGAATTCATACACACCTCCTAATGTTAGATAATTAATTTTACCATTTTTCTTTAAAAAAATCAATAGCTATAAATATTATCTTAATATAAAATTATTTTATACATAATAATTTACATAATAAACTCATATAATGAACTAGTTGTAAGGAGGCATTATGTTAGAAAATTTTAGTCCCCAAGCTATTTCGTTAATAGAAGCTGCAGAAACGATTGCAAAAAACAATCATAAATTATTAGTAGGTACAGAAGATTTATTGCTTGCTATGTTTAATGTAGAAGATACTATTTGTCATTTTTTATTAGGTGAAGAACAAATTACCAAAGAAGAATTGACAGAAGAAATTAATAAACTAAATGTTTCAACTATTAAAGTAAATAATTCTAAATTTACACCAAAATTTAATCAAATTGTAAAATCAGCAAGTGATATTATAAAATTATTTAACTCTGATCATGTCTATGATGAACATTTATTTTATTCACTTTTAAATGATAAAGATAACAATGGAATTAAAGTATTAATAAATTTAGGTCTTGATCCATCTTTAATGATTCAAGATATTTTAGATATTTTTAATGTTGAAAAAAAGACACATACACCAGAATTTTTAACTAATTTAAGTTTAATAAAAGAGATTCACCCATATATCACAAGGTCAAATTATTTAGAAAAGCTAGATATAATTTTAAATAAAAAACAAAAAAATAATCCAATGTTAATAGGTTCAGCAGGCGTTGGTAAAACTGCATTAGTGGAAGCTTATGCCAAAAGACACCCTAATCTTACGATTTATCGTTTAGATTTAGGAACAATTATGGCAGGAACAAAATATAGGGGAGAATTAGAAGATAAAATAATTACTACAATGGATTTTATTAAAAAAGAAAATGCCATATTATTTATTGATGAAATTCACAATATTGTAGGCGCAGGTTCAAATGAGGGAACATTAGATATTGCAAATATTATTAAACCATATCTTGCAAGATCAGATATATATTGTATTGGTTCAACAACTTTAGATGAATATTATCAATATATTGATAAAGATAAAGCTTTAAGTAGAAGGTTTCACAATATATATATTGATGAACCGACAACAAAAGAAACAAAAGTTATTTTACAAAAAATTAAAAATGCTTATGAAGTTTATCATAACACTACTTTTAGTAATGAATGTCTTGATTACATTATTAATCGTACAGATAAATTTTTGCCTTTAAAAACATTTCCCGATAAAGCAATTGATGTTTTAGACGAGTTAGGTTCAAGAATTAATTTGTTAAATAAAAAAGTAAATAAACTAGATTTAATAGATGAAATAATAAAAGATTTAAATGGAATTAGTATAAATAAAAAATATTATAAAATAAATCTTCATTACGAAGAAATAAAACCCTTAATTAAAGAGTATTTAAAAAATAATAAACCTAGTGAACCAATTATGGTTATTGGTAAAAAAGATTTAGATATTAATAAATTAATTGGTGATTTAGAATTAATTTCTAGTTTTAAAAAAGAAAACTATTTAGAAATAGATTTAGAAAACTATCATGATGAATCCAGTTTAAATAATTTAATTGGTAGTAATAAAGGTTACATTGGTTATGATACGGGTGGTATTTTATCTGAACATATACTTAAACATCCATTTAGTTTAATTAATTTTATGAACTTTGATAAAACATTTGAGACTATCAAAAACTTTATAATTAAATTAACTAAAACAAATTATTTTCTTGATAACAAGGGTCGAAAGATCATAATTAATAATTGTATATTTATTATTGATAGTGAACAAAAATCAAATAAACAGGTTGGAATTTGTTCAAAAGTTAAAAAGAATCTAAATGATTTGTCTTATAATCTAACGATTTAAAATTTCGTTTTTTACTATTTCTCTTTTACAAAATATTGATTCGTGATATAATAAGAAAATAAGAATGGTGATAAAAATGAAGTCTACAAAAAACAAAACATTTAGAATACAACAAAGAAATCAACACTTAAAAAACATCTTAGAGGAAAGCTATTACATTGAACTAGGTACTGTATTACCCCAAGTCATGGAAAAAATCATGCTTGGTGAAGTTGTTAAACTTGAAGATATTTATCATACAGGTCTTTTAACAGAAGGCGTCGGAAGAATTACTGATGACTCATTAAAAGAAGTTAAATATCAGTTTACAGTACTAAATAGTTTAAGAAACAAATCTGCTTCCAATAAGATTTTTTTGACGTGCGGTTTACTACATTATCATTTAAATGATGATACTGAATATTATGCGCCGATTGTATTAATACCAGTTGAGATTGATTTTAATGATGAAACAATCGTTAAATCTTCTAAACCGATTATTAACAATATTTTAATTAATGAAATTCAAGCACACTTAGCTGTTGATATTTCTTACGATGCAACATTTAAATATTTATATGACATAGACAATTATTGTATTGAACTTGCGAAAAAGACTGAATGTACATGTAGTGTTGGTAACTACTTAACTGTTCTATCAGTGGAATATACAGAAAATGTATTAAATTTTGAAGACTTCTCTACTGAAAGATCAATTTATGAAATTGAACCTAAAGTAATATTACAAGACTATTTTGAAAAAGTTAAATCTGTTGTTCCAACAAACATTTATCAAAAAAGAGCTTTACTTAAAATTAATAATGGTGAAAGCTTTGTTGTTGATGGAAAAGTTTCAACTGGTAAAACTCAAACGATTTTAAATGCTATCGCAAACGCAGTTCAAAAAAACAAAAAAGTACTATATGTATCACAAGACACAAATAGTATTAAGTCACTTGAAACTGAACTAAGAAAACATCAACTTGCTAATTATACATATAACTTATGTCGTAACTATCAAATTTTATATGATGAATCAAATGTTATTCCGAATATTCGAGAAGAAAAAATTGGTATCGAAACAATCACACCAATTTGTTATTACGAAGACGCTTTATACGCTAGCGTTCATGGATGTAACTATTCAAAAATTGTTACCCGTTTAGCATTAATAAAAAATCAAATGCCGGAAATTCAAAAGATTCCAATTGAAGTATCTTTAGAAAATCATGAAATTCAAGAAGTATATCAAAACTTAAAAGATATTGAAAACATCTTAGATGAAATTGAACCATTAGATATTAATGTTTGGAGTGGTCTTGAACAATATTATAATAAATCACATGCTAGTGAAATCATTTCATCAACAAAAAAATATGCTTCATTGTTAAAACAATTTAATAAAGATATGAACATCTTTACTAAAAAATATGGTATTAATCTACCAACAAATTTCATAAATGCTCAAAAGCTATTAACATATATTTCGACTTTTGAAAAATTAATGCCACCTGCTGTTTGGACAAAGAAATATGATCCAGCAAAAATTAATCAATTACTAGAAACTATTTCTAATTTCCAAATGGAAAACAATAAATTATCTGAGGTTTATGATGAATACTTAAACCCAGGTTATGTTAAAAATAACATTAAGAGTTTATTAGAATCAATTTGTTATAATCATTTAACAATTGAAAACGAATATGAAATTAATAATATCTTAAGAGATTATGATGTAATTAAATCTACTTTAACGAATATCGCAAAAGAACAAAAGATTAATACAAAAACACTATATAAACTTGCTGAAATTATTAATAATAATGATTTTGATCATGGTTTCTTTAAATACCTTGAAAATATTGTTAATTTAATAAACACTGTTGATGTTAAATCAGAATGGGTTGATTTCTATTTAAGAAATATAGTACACATTAATGATCACTATCAACGTGTAATTGAAGTTATCAATCGTTATGTTAATACAAAAGAACAACTACAAAAATATTTAATTAAAGGTAATAGTCTAACTTATAACCAAATTAAAGAGTTATCAAACAATAAAGATTTTATTAAACTAATTGTTCAAATGTTTAATAAAAAACAATTAAAACAAAACCGTTTAACTACGGAAGAATGTTGTAAGATGGTAATTGATTTAATTGAATTAGGCGATAAATTACTTGATGAAGTTAAAAATACTAATGTTTTTGATAAAGACAATTTTGATTCATTTATTATTAAATATAAAACATGGATTGATTTTGTTTTATCACTTGATAAGAAAACATCAAAAATATTTTATTCACATTTGTCAAAATATCGTCGTTCAATTGTTGATAAAACAGAATTCTTAAATGTATATAATGAGTTTTCAAGAAGTACTAATGCTTTAGATGATTTATATATTAGTTTATCTAGATATGGTATTGAGTTTGAAAAAGAATTAATTACTGAAAAGAATATTGAATCTAGTAAATGGATTGAATATTTAAATGGTTTACTTAAAACAATTGAAACTTTAAAGAAACTATATAAGAAAACTAATATTACATTTGATGATTTAATTAAAATAATTAATACTGATAATGAATATGCTAATCTTAGTCAATTATTAAATGAAAATCAACATCAAATGAAAACATATTTAGGCACAGCTTATCAAGGTTTAGAAACTAATTGTGCTTTAATTAGCGTTTTAGAAAAACATTACGGTTATTTTATTAAGAGTTTAACGAATAAAGATCATATATATGCATTATTTGAAAACAACTTAATGAAACCTTTAGTTGAAGAAAATAGTCAATTATTGAGGTTAGCAGATAATCTAAAGAATGAACACAATATGTTTAGTAGATATTTTGTCGGTGGAAAATCAGCTATTTTAGAATGTAGTCTACAAGATTCAGTTAAGAAAATTCATCGATACGAAGAAAGAACAAAAGAAATAAAACTAATTTTCCAATTATTTGAATATGTGAAATATTTTGATCGATTAGGTTTAAAACATATTGGTGAAGGTATTTTAGAATCTAAGTATTCTAAAGGTATAAGTGAAATCTACATTTATTCAACATATTCTGATTATCAATTAGAATTAATTAATAAGAATCCAATTTTATCAGACGCGCCTAATATTTTATTATGGCTTGAAAATTACAACTATTTTGAAAGAAATTATTGTATTTCTAGTTTAAAGAATTTAGAAAGAAATAAAATGGAAATTGATAAGAGGATTTTAAATAAAGTTAAAAAGATTCCATTTAATCATTATAACAAAATAATTAATGAATTAATTAATTATAAAAATGTATTTTTGATTGACTTAAATATATTTAACTCTGATATCGATTACTCTCAATTTGATTTAGTACTCGTTGATGATGTAAATCTTTCAACTTCATTTAAATATAATTCAATTATGGATTGTAATCAAGTAGTATTATTTGGAGATTCTAGTCAAACAATTAATAATTCTAATAGTATGTTTTCAATTATTCCAAAACGAAAAGTATTACATTTACCAATGGGATATATGAAAGATAATCCACAATACGGAAATGTTTTAAAAGAAAAGAACGAGTATATTTTAGATTTTAAGAAAACTGTTTCAACAATTCAATTTGATGATTTAAATAGTCTTGTTAAACAAATAGTTGTTAATTTCTATAAAGATACAACAAAGAAAATTAATATTTTACTTCGTTCTAATAACTATAAAGTTATTATTATTAAATGTTTAATTAAACATTTAAAAGAATATTTCTCTGATGATGACATTTTCGATTTATTAGAACATAATATTGATTTAATTTTAGTACCAAGAGAAAATACAAGAGTGTGTGATGAAGCATATTTCTTATTTGATGATTTTACTGAAATGGATGTTGAATTATTTAAATCATGTATTACAAATTATTCAACAGCAAAATTAAATACTTATGTTTACGGAACTCACGATAACTTATTAGAAGTTGAAGATATCCCTAAATATATGAATGAATTATTAAAATATAACACAAAGAATGAAAGAGTAATGTCTGAACTTGTTCAAATTATTTATAATGAATTACATGAAAGAGGTATAAAAGTTGAACAAGGACATGGATGTTTAGACCTAATTGTTAAGGGTAAGGTAACAAGAGGAAAAGTTGTAACGCCAAATGTTGGTATCATGATAGAAGGATTAGATACGAAGATATCTTATTCAAAATTAAATGACTATCAATACTATTATAATGAGTACACTAATAATGGTTGGAAAATATTCATTTTATTTGTTGATGATATTATTAATAACTTACAAGTTAGACTTGATCAAATTTGTAAATATTTATCCAAAGATGATGAACACATTACTCATCAACTAAAGATAGATGAATTCTTAGGATAATATATGAAGAATAAAAGTTATTATCTAACTGAAATTAAAAGAGAACTTAAATTACAACCTTGTTCAATAACTAAAATCAAAAAGTTATTGACAGACATGACAACTAATAATATTAGTATTAATAGTAAAACTTACAAGGGTCGAACTTTACTTCATTATGCGGTTAAATACAATCAAAAAAGATTAGTTACTTTATTTATAAAAATGGGTATGAACCCTGAAATTTGTGATGATGATTATAATACACCGTTACACTTAGCAGTATTAAAAAATAAATATCAAATTATTCAAGAATTATTAAAAAATAATGTTAACGTAAATGTTACCGGTGAATTTGAACAAACACCATTACATTTAGCAGTTGCATGTAATAATTTAGAAATAATTAAATTGTTGCTTGAATATGGTGCAGATTATAACATTGTTGATGAACAAAACTTACGCCCAATTGATTATGCAATTGACGAAAAGAATGAAAAAATAATTAATTATATTACATCTTATAAAAAAGGAGGAATAGCAAATGAATAAAATATTAACATTTAGTTCTAGTTTATTTGATAAATTATTAGAATTTATGAAAAGCTATTATGCTGGATCTCCAGTGAGACTTGCTTTAGATATTTTAATCTTAGTAGGTATTGTTGGATTCGTATTATATTTTATGTTTAAGTTTACTCATAAAAAATGGACAATCTATAGTATTATTTTCTTTGTTGCGTTGTTCGCAATTATCGTAATAGCTGATTTAAAAATGGCTTATCGTATTTATCCATATGTTGTTTTATTATATTTCTTTATTTGGGGAATATACTTTATTCCAAATATTAGAAATTTATTTGAAGGTTTAACAAAACCAAAAAATAATAAAAACTTTGTTATTAACGAAGAAGCTCAAGAAGAATTAATTAAAACTTTAATTGATACAGTTACACACCTTTCTGAAAGACAAGTAGGTGCGATTATCACTATTGAAAAAGAAGATTCACTAAATACTTACATTGGAAAAGGTACAACTTTAGATTCTGAAGTTACAAGAGAATTATTAGAAACAATCTTTATGCCAGGAACTGCATTACATGATGGTGCAGTAATCATCCGTGAAAATCGTATCATGTGTGCTGGGGCTTTCTATCCAACATCAGAAACTGGAAGTATTCCAAAAACTTATGGTTCTAGACACCGTGCCGCGCTTGGTATTAGCGAAAAGAGTGACGCATTTACAATTGTTGTTTCAGAAGAAACAGGTAACATCGCTGTTACTTTTGATGGAACATTAACTGAAAAAGTTTCATTAGATGGATTAAAAGTTTTCTTAAAACAAAACATTATCGTTAAATAGAGGTGAAATATGAATATCATTTTAAATGTTCAGTTTATACCTACATCTCTTGCTTTTAGTTTTTTATTAATTGTTTTAGTTTTAACACTTTTAAAAATCTTTAATTATCGTCGTTTTTGTTTTATTGAATATTTAAGTATTGCATTAATTGCTGTAGTTTACTTTTTATTAAAATGGTTAATTCATGATTTAGTTTTAGTAAGAGATATTGTTATTGCTTGTCTATCAGCAATCGCATTAGGATTTTCTATTTATGATTTATTTAATTATGTTGGAAAACTTAATGCTTTTCAAAGAAGAACAAACTCATTATTAAAAAATGCACCATTTGATTATTATTTTACATCTGATGCAAAAGACCGAATTTTTGATTTCAATGATAGTTTTGTAGATATCACAAATCTTGAAAAAGAAGAATTATATGGTACTCGCGGACTTCAAACATTATTAGCTAAATTACAAATTACATCAATTAATAATCAACCAATTTCAGAAACATTATTTATGCGTTTCCACGTTGATTATGAAAATAGTTCACATGTCAAAACACCATCACATTTCCATATGACATTAATTGAAAATGGTCAAGAACAAGAATTCTTAGGAATTATTGACCCTCTTTTCCAAAATGACAAATTTATTGGTCGTTGTGTTTATTTATCAAAAAGCAATAAACAAGCTCTTCGTAAAATTGAAGAAGGTTTACAAGAAGCATTAGACACAATTAAAAATGATCGTTCTCAACTTTATGTTATGATGTCAATGTTAGAAAATGTAGTTATGTATTATGACTATAATACTTCAACTTATGTTGTTACTGAACAAATGGCTAAAATGCTTGGATTAAACCAAAGAGAATATTCTATTGGTGAATTTATTAATATGATTAAGCCAACAGATTTAGCTTTATATCAAGAACAAAGTAGTATTATTAGTTCTGTTGAAGTAACAAGAATTAAATACAATTTAGAATTAGGCGGAAAATACTATCCAGTATATGACGATTTAATTTATTTACAAAGAGATAGTAAACTAATTTCAATTATTCATCTTGTTGAATATCAAAAAGCTGAAACTATTGATGAAGAAAGTAGTACATCATTTAGAGATTTCTCTAAAAAAGTTGAAGAAGAAGTTGAACAACCAAAAGAAGATTATAAAGATAAACTTGCTGAAACATTAAAACTTTTAGAAAAAGTTTTAGGTGAATAACATGATAACTGCAATTATTCTACTAGGTGGTAACTCTTCTAGAATGAATGGATCAGTTAATAAAGTGTATATGAAACTATATAATAAACCAGTAATTAATTATAGTTTAGATGCATTTTTAAAAGTAGAAGAAGTTAATCAAATTATATTAGTTTATAATCCTAAAGATAAAGAATTATTAGATAAAGTATTAGAATATTATCCTGAAGATGATATTAAAATTGTTGAAGGTGGAACAACTAGACACGAAAGTGTTCATAAAGCACTAGAATATGTTCAAACAGAACAAGTTCTAATTCATGATGCAGCAAGACCATATATCACACCTTGTGATATTCGTAGAGTTATTAAATCATTAAATAGTTATGATGCTTCAACTTTATATCATCCAGTTGTTGATCAAATAAAATGGAATGGTAAAACAATTCCTAAAGGTGAATTAAAAGCAGTTTCTACTCCACAAGCTTTTAATGAAGAAGCATGGAACTTTATTTTAATGAATCCGAATTTTGATGCAGCTGATGAACTTGAAATTATTGAACAAAAACACTTTAAGATTGGATATGTCGAAGAAACATTACCAAATCCTAAAATTACTTATCAAAGTGATTTAGTAAATAATGACTTCCGAGTAGGTTTATCAATTGATTTTCATCCTTTTGTTGAAAAAGATTATTTAACTTTAGGTGGAGTAAAAATACCATCTAAGTTTGGTTTAAAAGGCCATAGCGATGCAGATGCTTTATATCATGCTGTTTGTGAAAGTATTTATGGTGCTTTAGCAAAAGGAGATATGGGAACTAATTTTCCTGATAATGATATGCAGTATAAAGGAATTGATTCTAGTTTCTTTATTAAGCAAGCTAAACAATCATTAATCGATAATAACTATGAAATTGCTAATATTGATCTAATGATTTTATTAGAAAAGCCAAAACTTAAAGATTATAAAAAACAAATCCAACAAAATCTTGCTGAATTATTAGATATAAACAAAGACTTAATTTCTGTAAAAGCAACTACTTATGAATTAATGGGTCCAGTTGGTCAAAGCGAAGGAATTCAAGTCGAATCAATTGTTTTACTTAAAAAAGTTAGTTTATAAAATGGTGAATTAATTTCACCATTTTTTTATTTATTTTAAAAAAGTAATTGTCATATAATTTATTGGTGATATCTTGAAGAAGAAATACTTTATTTTTTTAATAATTTTATTAATAATACCAATTCTGATAATTAGAGTTATTGATAACTACTTTAGTCCAAAGACTAATGAGTATATATATAATCAAACCAAAATTCTAGTCTCAAATACTTTTAGTGGATTAATTAATAAATCAATTATGCCTTATATAGAAGAACAAGAACTTGTAAAAATTACCTACAAAGAAAATAGTAATGTTAGTAATGTAGTTTTGAATACAGAACTTTTTAATAAAATACTTAGTAAAGTATACATATTAATGGAAAATAATTTTCAATCGAATATGACCAATTTCTTCAAAGATTTAGAAATACCAATTGGTTCTTTGATTAGTAAAACGATATTTGCAGGACACGGTCATTTAATAGATATACCAATAACACCAATTGGTGCTTATAAAGTTGATTTAAAAACTACTACAAATGAACTAGGAATTAATAGTCAGATGTTAGAAGTATATTTAGAAATAGAAATAGATGTTGAAACAATTATTCCATTTAACCCAATGGTTCATACTATCACTTCGAATTTTTTATTATCAAGTTTTATTGTTCAAGGGGATGTGCCTAATTATTATTATGCGTCTGGGAGTGATGAAAGTTTCCCATATGTTCCTAATATTTAAAGATATAATCATTTTATTAGAAAATTTTAGTAAAATATGCTATAATAAGAAACGAAGGAAGTATAAAAATTATGGAAACTATTAATCAAATTAAATTAGTCTTGAATAGAATTCGCCCTTTTATTCAAGGAGATGGTGGCGATGTTGAATTTGTAAGATATGAAGAGGGAATTGTTTACGTTAAACTTTTAGGTGCTTGTGTTGGATGTGCTAGTGCTGATTTAACTTTAAAAGAAGGTATTGAAGCATTATTATTAGAAGAAGTACCAGGAGTATTAGGCGTAGAACAAGTAGTAGAATAATATGAAAATCGGTGATATTGTATACGGGAAAGTAACAAATATCTTAGGATATGGAGCTTTCGTTTTAGTAGAAGAATATGATGGATTAATTCATATATCAGAATTCTCTGATCACTTTGTGCGAGATATTAAAGAATTTGTTAATATTGGTGACGAAGTAAAATTAAAAATTATTGAAATTGATGAAGAAAATAAAAGATTAAAACTTAGTTATAAACAACTACATAAATCTCGTGGTGTTAAATGTCCTGTTCCAGTTTATGAAATTGGTTTTGAACCACTTGGAAAAGAACTACCTAAATGGATTGAAAGGGAAAGAGTTCATGAAAATAATTAGAAACTTATTATTAGTTTTAACATTATTATTTGTAACTAGTTGTAAAGAAGACACATTTATGAAAGATTATCCACAATTAGAAGATAAAAAACATATATATGAAGTAGTAGAAATTGACCGTGTTTTAGATATATTTGCAAATGATGAAACAGCTGTAATATTAATGGGTTTTTCTGCATGTCCTTGGTGTCAAGCAATTGTTCCTTATGTTAATGAAGTATCAAAAACTGAAGGATTAAAACAAGTTTATTATTTAGATATTTTAGAAATGCGTGATGAATCTTCAAAAGATCATCAAAAGTATCTACAACTAAAAGAAATAATAAAAGATGCGGTTGATAAAGAAAAAGATCGTATTAATGGACCAACATTTGTTGTTGTTAAAAATGGTGAAATGGTAGGATATCATTTAGATACAGTTAGTTCTCATCAAATGGTAGAAGGTATTTTACCACCAATGAATGAAGAACAAATTTCAGAATTAAAAGGTATCTTAAAAAATTTAATTCAAAAAAGTCATTAAAAAAACACGCTTTAAATAAAATACACTAGGTGATAATATGAAAAAAAGTGTATATTTATTTTTAGCGTTTCTTATTTTATTAATCTTATTTATTCCAAACATTCTAACAAAAGCTGAATCACAAGTTATCTATTTAGATCCTGGACATGGTGGCTTTGATGGAGGATGTGTAGGTAATGGTTTAATTGAAAAAGATATTACTTTAAATATCACATTAAAATTAAAAAGACATCTTGAATCAAGTGGTTATGTCGTTTATTTAACAAGAGAAGTTGATAAAGCATTGTCTAATGAAAAAGCAAATGATATATATAAAAGAGTTGCGTTAATTAATAATGCTAACACATTAATATATATATCTATTCATGCAAATTCATATCCTCATGAATCTGTTAAAGGAGCTCAAACTTTTTATAAACAAAGTGAGAATAATAAAAAATTAGCAGAACTTATTCAACAATCACTACAACAAATTGATTTAAAGAATCACCGGTTTGCCAAATCAATTACCGGTAAATATTTATTAGAACACACAAACAAAACTGGTTGTTTAGTTGAAGTTGGTTTTTTATCAAATAAAGAAGAATCAGTTCGATTAACTGATGAACACTATCAAAATAAAATTGCATATGCGATATATGCAGGAATACTATCATACTTAGAAAGTATATAGAAGGATACTATGAAAACATTAAAATATATAATTAAAACAGAAGAAGAAATGATTAACTTAGGTCAAAAAATTGGCGCATTAGTATATCCAAATATGGTAATAACAATGAATGGTAATTTAGGTGCAGGTAAAACAACAATTACCAAAGGCATTGGAAAAGCCATGGGTATTAAAAGAGTTATAAATAGCCCTACATTTACGATTATGAAAATATATGAAGGAAGTTTAAATTTATACCATTTGGATGTTTATCGTATTGAAAGCTCTGAATCAGATTTTGAATTAGAAGAATACTTTTATATGGGCGGAGTAAGTGTAATTGAATGGAGTAATAACATTAAAGATTTAATTCCTGAAGACGCCATTAATTTAGAATTTGAAATTCAAGATGATTCATCTCGCGTAGTTACAATTGTAGGACCTAGTGAATTCATTAATAAATTAGAAACAGGTGAATAAGATGTTAAGATTATTTTTAGATACATCCAATAAATATTTATACATTGCTGTATTAAATGATTTAAAAGTAGTATTTGAACATGTTCAATCAGGTAACAATAATCATTCAGAAACGCTTGTTCAAGTGCTAGAAAATACATTAAAAGAAAATGATATTGAATTAGATAACATTGAAGAAATTTTTGTTGGTCGTGGACCTGGGTCATATACTGGTGTACGAGTTGCGTGTACAGTTGCAAAAGTTTTGGCATATATCAAAAATAAAAAATTATATAGTTTTAGTTCACTTGATTTACTACTTACGACAAATTTAACTTTCGGAAAAGTAGTATGCCAAATGGATGCAAGACGTGGATTTAGCTATGCAAAAGCATTTAATATTAGCGAAAATATTGAAGTAATTAAAGAAGAAGAATTTACAGAAACTACTAAATTACAAGATGAATTTGCTGATGCTTTGTTTATTTCAAATGAGTCTTATAATTATAATCCAGTAATCTTAATTGAAAAAGGTTTATTTAGGGAAGAAAATAATATTCATGGATTCGTCCCAACCTACTTAAGAAGTGGAGTATAAGATGATTGAGATTTATAATCTAACAAAAGAAGATATTAATGCAGTTGTAGAATTAGAAGAAAAGTATTTATTAGAAACAATTGGTTATGAAATGTTAGCAAATGAACTTCATAATAAATATGCACATTTTTTTGTTGCAAAAAAAGATGCTGAAGTTATTGGATACATTGGTGGTTGGATTATTGATACAACATGTGATATGATAAACTTCGTTGTAAAAGAAGAATATCAAAGAATTGGTATAGGCACAAAACTATATCTAACTTTAGAAAATAAAACAAAAGAATTGGGTGCAAACGAAATTTTATTAGAAGTTAGAATTAACAATATAAAAGCACAGAATTTTTATAAAAAACAAGGTTTTAAACAAATTTTTGTTAGAACTAAGTATTATAAAAATGGTGAGGATGCATTAATTCTTAGAAAGGAACTTTATGAAGATACTAGCTATTGAATCTAGCTGTGATGAAACAAGTATTGCAATTGTTGAAGACGGCAAAAAAGTTTTAAGTAATGTTACGTATACACAAATTGAAATTCATAAACAATATGGTGGTGTTGTACCTGAAGTCGCTAGTCGTCATCATATTGAAAAAGTAACTTATGTTTTAGAAGGAGCTTTGCAAAAAGCTAATATTACATTAGAAGAAATTGATGCTGTTGCGGTAACTCAAACTCCAGGATTAGTAGGTTCATTAATGGTTGGAATTAACACGGCAAAAACAATTGCTTTAGCTTTTAATAAACCAATTATTTATGTTAATCATATTCATGGACATATATATGCTAACTATTTAACAAATGAATTTGTTTTTCCTTTGATTGCTCTTGTTGTATCTGGTGGTCATACTGAAATTGTTTTGATGAAAGATCATTTTGATTTTGAAATATTAGGAGAAACTCTTGATGATGCAGTAGGTGAAGCATATGACAAAATTGCAAGAGTTGTAAACGTAGGATATCCTGGTGGACCAATCATTGATAAGATGGCTGCAAACGGTAATCCAACATATAAATTACCACATGTAAAACTTGGTAAAGATAGTTATGATTTTAGTTTTTCAGGATTAAAATCTGCAGTAATTAACTTACACAATAAAGCACAAATGAAAGGTGAAACACTTAATGCGAATGATTTAGCTGCTAGTTTTCAAGATGCAGTTGTTGATGTTTTAGTTTCTAAAACAAAAAGAGCAATTGAAGAATACAATTGTAAACAAGTAATTGTTGCTGGTGGAGTTGCTGCTAATAAAGGCTTAAGAAACAGTATGCAACAAATGGTAAATCAATTAGAAGGAGTAACCTTAACTTTCCCACCATTTGAATACTGTACAGATAACGCTGCAATGATTGGCGTTGCTGCATATTTTCAATATTTAAAAGATAAATAATAAAAATAAAGTAATAGCTTGTGCTATTACTTTTTTTACAATTCAGAATAAAATATTATAACTTGCAAAATATCACAAAAAATGGTAAAATATATATGTAAAATATAAATATATTTACAAAGGAAAGAGGAATATCATATGAAGAAGATTATCTTATTTGTTTTTCTTGCGATGATGACTTTAATCGTTTGCGGATGTAAAAAATATGACATTACATTCATAGCAGATGGTCAAGTAGTTCAATCATTTGATTACAAGAAAAAAGCTGATTCCGTAACTGAACCACCGGTACCTACAAAAGCAGGTTACACAGGATCTTGGTCTAGTTATATTTTAGGAAGTGGTGATTTAACAGTAAATGCTGTTTATACACCAATTACTTACACAGCAACATTTAAAGCTGATGGGGTAGTTGTAGACACTACTACATTTAATGTTGAAACAAAGACTTTAAACATGCCAACAGTTCCTGTAAAAGCAGGCTATAATGGTTCATGGGAAAGTTATACAATTGGTCCAAATAATATGGACATTAATGCTGTTTATACAATTGCTGATTACAAAGTTGAATTTAAAGTTGATAATACAGTAATTCATACAGAATATTATAACATAAATGATAAAACAATTTCAGAACCAGCTGTTCCTGAAAAAGCAGGATATACTGGCACATGGGAAACTTATGAATTAACAACAGGTGATAAAGTTGTTAATGCTGTTTATACACCAATTGGTTATACAGTAACTTTTAAAGCTGATGGTAACGTTGTTGAAACTATACCGTATGATGCAACAAATAAAAACATTACAGAACCTTCTGTTCCAACTAAAAATGGTTATGATGGTGCATGGGAAGTATATGAATTAACAACAGGTAATATTGTAGTTAATGCAGTGTATACTGCTATTGAATATGATGTTGTATTCAAGGCTGATGGCAATGTAGTTGAAACTTTCAAATATACTGTAGAAAATAAAGACATTACAGAACCTTTTGTTCCAAATAAACCTGATTATACAGGAGTATGGGAAACTTACGAATTAACAACAGGAAACATTGAAGTTAATGCTATTTATACTCCAATTCCATATAATGTAATATTTAAAGCTGAAGGCAAAGAAGTAGCAACTTTAACTTATACAATTGAAAATAAAGATATTACAGAACCAGCCGTTCCTGAAAAAGTTGGATATACTGGTGCTTGGGAAAATTACACTTTAACAAGTGGAGAAATCATCGTTGAAGCTATATATATACATATTCCATTAGATGTAACTTTTGTTTTAAATTACGAAGGTGCACCAACAGAAACTAGAACAACAGTTGATGGATACATTGATTTTGTTCCAGAACGTACTGGATATAAATTTAATGGTTGGTGGCTAAGTGAAGGACAAACAAATGATGGATATATTTTAACTGAAGAATTTGATATGTCTTTAGTTATCCTTGAACAAAACTTAGTACTTTATGCTGAATGGGTTAAAATCGAAGAAGAGATTGGTGATCCAACAAGCCGTAAACAACTAGATATTCCATCAGTTAATATTAAACAAAATGTCTTTAGTTGGAATGAAGTTGAAGATGCTGAATCTTATAACATAATTGTTATTTGCAATTCAGATTATTTGAACCCAGTATTTGAACAAACAATTACAAAAACTTCATGGACTTTACCACAAGAATACGTTGCTGGAAGTTATACAATTCGTGTTCGTTCAAACGGTAACGGTATTGATACAATAAACTCAGATTATGTTTCTAAGTATTACCGTCATCAAATGTTAGATACTGTTTATGGTTTTAAATTCGATATTGATTCTTCTGTCCTTACATGGAATCCTGTAACAAATGCTGAAAACTATAACCTTTATATAGATGGTGAACTAATTGGTTCAACAAGTGAAACAAGTTTCGATTTTTCAAGTTATCAATCTAACTATTATTACGTACGTGTAGAAGCTACTAAAGAAGATTGGGTTAGTGGTTTTAATTACTATTCATTTGAGAAAAAACATTTATTAGAACCTACTCTTTCTGTTTCTTTTGATAATGCACACGGTAAATATGTATTTGAATGGACTGAATCAATTAACGCAAATCAATATTTTGTATTTATCAACGGCATTCAAATTGATACAACAACTCAAACAAAATATGAACTTGCTTATAATTTAGTTGACACAAATGAATTTGAAGTAAATGTATATGCATTTAATGATTCTGCTGATTACTTCCAATCACCTTTAAGTAATGTTGTGACATTTAATAAATATTATAAATTAACAGCAGGAACAGATACAGGTGGACAAAACTTACTAATTAATGATTATAATAGAAATAGTATTTATGTTGAATATAGTTCTAAAGTAAAACTTGGTATTACAACAATTGATGGTTATAATTTTATTGGTTGGTTTAATGGTGAAGAATTAGTATCTGAAAACATTAATTATGAACATACATTAACAGATGATATTGAATTAACGGCTAAATTCAATTATTACTTAGTTACTACAGAAAATAATATTCCTGAAGCTGGTTTCTTTGAAAGAACATATAATTCAGAAAAAGTTTCAATTGGAACTGTTATTTCATTAAAACAATATACACATAATGGTTACAATTTCTTAGGTTGGTATATTGATGATGAATTAGTATCAACAAGTAATACATTTGAATATACAATGACTAATGAAGATGTTATTATTATTGCGAAATACAACTATTTTACAGTAACAACTTCATCATCACATAATAACTCAGGAACAATTACTGAATATAATAATACTAAAGTATCTGTTGGTTCAACTGTAAAATTAGAAGCAACTCTAAACCCTGGATATAATTTCCTTGGATGGTTTGTTGACGGAGAATGTGTATCTGAAGATTTAGTTTATGAATTTGAAATGACAAATTCTAATATCACACTAACTGCGACTTATGAAGAAATTCCAGTAACATTAATATATATGGTAAATGGTGTAGAATATGGTCGTCAAGATTATACAAACGAATCTCCTGTAGTTGAATTTAAAACATATACCGCTGAATCAGGAACAAGATTCTTTGGTTGGTATGCCGATCCTCACTTTAGTACAAATGATACAAGTGTTACTACTTCTGCAACATTAGCAGTAGATGAAGACAATTGTGCCTATGTATATGGTGGCACAGCTAATTCATATATATTTAATTTATATATTTATGATGAAGAAATTCAAGGTTACAAGATTGCAGGACAATACTCATTTAATGGACATTATACTGTAGATGTACCAAGTGAATTTAATGCAACTCCTATAAAAACTTTAGATTATGTTTCTACTGGAAGTAACACTTTAACTACATTAAATATTGGTGAAGGGATTGAATATATTACTAATAAGATAATTTATGGACTTTCTAAATTAACTAGCTTAGAGCTTCCTTCAACAGTAAAAGAAATTAGAAATCAAGCATTTATCGGATGTACAAGTTTAACAGAAATACATTTACCTGGAAGCTTAAAAGTTATTAGTGATGATGCTAATAGACAGATTTATTCACCATCACTTCAAAAAGTATATTATGAAGGTACAGTAGAAGATTGGTGTAATATCGAATTCTCTACATTTGCTAACCCAATGTATTACGCTACTGAATTCTATCTTAATAATGAACTATTAACAAACTTAGTAATTCCTGAATCAATTACATCAATTAATTTTTGTCAATTCTATGGTTTTGAATGCCTTCAGTCTGTAACAATTCATAAAGGTGTTAATGAAATTAAATCATCAGCATTCTCAAATTGTATAAACTTAAAGACTGTATCATTTGAATCTTCTTCAAGTCTTAAAACAATTGAATATTCTGCATTTTATAAAACTGGTTTAGACACAATTACAATTCCTGCTAGTGTTGAACATATTAATTCTTTAGCATTTGCGTCTAATAGTAATTTAACTAAACTTGATTTTGAACCTAATAGTAAATTAACATACATGCCTAATGACATAGTTTATAATTGTTCAAATATTGTTGAAATCACAATACCACAAATTCCATCAATGAGTGGTACATTACATTTAGGTACAAATGCAATTACTGTTTACTATCAAGGTGATATGGAAGATTGGTTTGCTTTAAATACTACTAAATTATTTAATGGTGTTTGTGAACACTTCTATATATATGAAAACAATGAATATAAAGCAGTAGTTGATCTAGTTATACCTGAATCAATTACAACAATTCAAGATAACTTCTTTGAAAATTATATTAATATTAATAGTGTAACTTTACATGATAATCTTACTTCAATTGGAACACTTGCTTTTGCTAATACAAATTTAACAGAAGTTGTAATTCCTTCAAGTGTGACAACAATTGGATTAAATGCATTTAATTCATGTGATACATTAACTAGTATAATTATTGAAAAAATTAATACTATTGAAAGTGATACTACTTATTTTAAATACATTTTAGGTGATTCTATAGATACTATTACAAGTGTAAAAATTATGGATGGTACAGTTCCACCAAAAGCACTTGATGGTATTTTAAATATTACTCATCTAACAGTTCCATACATTAATAACACGTCTGTAAAAGATGGAACACTTTTAGGATATATGTTTGGCAACGAACTATATGCTGATAATTATTTATTTAAAATTACTCAATCTACAAGTAACTCAAGTGGTGGAGATTATACTTATTATATTCCAACAAAATTAAATACTGTTGAAATTCTTGGAGGTAAAATTTCTAAATATGCTCTTATGAACTTCCAACATATTAAAGAGCTTACTATTGGAGAACAAGTAACATATATCGATAGTTCCATTACTATTAGAAACTATCTATTAAAAACTATTAATTATAATGCGATTAACGCAACAACAGCTCCTGTTTATGGTACAAATACTTTAGATGTATTTGTTGGCCTAGGTAAAGGGCAAGCATCTACTAACAATAATGTTACTGTAAATATTGGTGACTCTGTAGAATATATTCCTGAATTCTTATTCTATGAAGATACAAACGTTAAATATGTTAATATTAGTGATAAATCACAATTACAATCAATAGGAAGATACGCATTTGCGGGAACTAATATTGCTGAAATTAAATTACCAAAATCATTAACAAGCTATGCTAATAATGCATTCTTAAATTGTGCAAATCTTGCTAACGTTTATTACTTTGGTAATGTAAACGATTGGTTACTAAATACATTTGAAAGTGAATCCGCTAACCCAATGAATAATGGTGTTTACATGTGGTTTACAAATGATAGTAATGCGTTTGAACGTTTAGATACTTTAAATATCAGTAATATTGGAAAAATTGGTAATTATCAATTCGTTAATAATACTGACCTAATTACATTAACAATTTCAAATGCAAAATCAGTTGGTCAATATGCTTTTGCTGGATGTACAAATTTAACAACTTTAACTTTAGAAAACGTAACTTCACTTGATGTTTGTTCATTTAATAATTGTCGTGGATTAACACAAATTAATCTGCCTGAAGGATTAACTTCACTTGATTCTTCATTTATTAATTGTAGTGAAGTAATTAACTTATATTTACCAAGTACATTAAGAAGTAGTAATAATGCTTTCCTAAATATGACTAAACTAGAAAATGTATATTATAATGGAACATTCAATGACTGGTTAAATATTTTATTTACAAGTTTCGAATCTAATCCAATGGCATATGCTAATAACTTATATGTTTTAGATAACGATAACAATTATGTTTTAGTTGAAAATATTAATATTCCAAGTAATATTGATACAATTGGATCTTATCAATTAGCAGGCCTTAATGTTCAAGAAGTAGTAATTCCAAATACTGTTACTTATATTGGTGAAGGTGCATTTAAAAAATTATCTGCAACAAATATATATTATGATGCGAATATTACTGAAGGATTATCATTAGTATTTGCAGGAACAAATGGTGATTTAGTTATTGGTAAAAATGTTACAATAATTAGTAATTCAATGTTTAGAAATTCTAATTTAGTTAACGTATCATTCGAAGAAAATAGTAGTTGTACTACAATTAATTCATATGCATTCTTGGAATGTACAAAACTTGTAAGTTTACAAATTCCATCTAGTGTAACTACAATTGAAAAATCTGCTTTATTTGGATGTAGTAATCTTGTTACATTAGAAATACCATTTACTGGAATTTCGCAAACTGCAACAGCTGCAAGTAAAGATTCTCTATTTGGTGTTATTTTTGGAACAACAACATTCGAAAATGGTGTTCAAATAAAACAATACTATAGCAGCTCAAGTTACATATATGCTTATATTCCAAAAACACTTAAAAATGTTAAAGTAAATGGAACAGTTTTAGATTATTCTTTCTATAATGTATCTACTATTGAAAATGTTCAATTTGGAACAAATGTTCAATCTATTGGTCAATATGCATTCTATGGTTCTTCAATTAAATCATTAAGTTTTGATGAAAATAGTAATTGTACAGAAATTAAAAATTACGCATTTACAAATTGTCAATCATTATCAAGTGTGACACTTCCTGATGCAATTCAAACAATTAGAATTTATGCATTCCAAAATTGTAGTAGTATTGCTCAAATTGTAATTCCAACTACAATGCAATCAATTGAAAATTATGCATTCTTTAATTGTACAGGATTAATTGCCGTTCAAAATTTATCTGCACTTACAATTACAAAAGGATCAACTGCTAATGGATATGTTGCATATTATGCAAAAGTAGTTTTCGGTGAAGGTGAAAATCCAATTAAAAATGTTGATGGATTTATGTTCTATGATAATGGAACAAGCGTTACATTAATGGGATACAATGGAACATCAACTACACTTACATTACCTAGTGATTTTAATGGTAGTGCTTATATTATAGATTCTACAGCTTTTAAAGGAAACACTACTATTACAGCTGTTACATTACCAAATACATTTACAGAAGTACCTGCTAATATGTTTGAAAATTGTACAAGTCTTACTACTGTAACTCTTCCAAATACAATAACAAGAATTAACTCTAGTGCTTTTGCTGGATGTACTGCATTAAAAACAATTAATTTCCCTACAACGCTTACTAGTTTAGCAAAAGATGCATTCACAGGATGTACTTCATTAATTAAAACTACAAGTAATGTTGATTACGTAAATAACTGGGCAGTAGGTGTTAGCCAAACTGCAACATCAATTACATTTACAACTTCTACACTTGGTTTAGCAGATGAATTATTCTATATGAATTCAACTATTACAACTGTTAAACTTCAAGGAAGTATTAAATATCTTCCATCTAACTTCTTTGGTTGGTCAAGTGTTAAGACTGTTACTCTAAATGCAGGATTACAAGTAATTGGTGAAAAAGCGTTTGAACGTTGTACAAAACTTACAGCAATTACTATTCCAAATTCAGTATTAGAAATTGGAAATAGTGCATTTAGCAATTGTTCATTACTTGCAACATTAACATTCCAAACAACTCCAAAAGTTGTAACAATTGGTGATTATGCATTTAATAAATGTACTGCTTTAAAATCAGTAACATTGCCTATTAGTGTAAAAACACTTGGAGTAAAAGCATTCTATGGATGTACATCTCTTACAACTTTCGCTACAGGAAATGGACTAACTGCAATTGCTGATGAAACATTCTCAGGATGTACAGCTCTTACTACAGTAACTCTTGGAACAAAGATTGAATCAATTGGTTCAAAAGCATTCTATGGATGTGATGTTATGAAGAGTATTACAATTCCTGCTAGTGTAACTTCAATTGGTACAGAAGCATTTAAAGGCTGTACTGATCTTACTAGTGTTACATTTAGTGATACAACAAATAAATGGACTGTTGTAAGTTCATCTACAAATACTACAATCTCTGTTGCGACAGCTAATAATAATTCTAATTATCTAAAGAGTAGATATGCAAGTTGTGAATGGACTAAAAATGTAGCTTAAAAAATTGCCGGTCAAAAACCGGCAATTTCTTTTTATTTCACATAAATATCATTTATTTGTAACATTATGGTTTAAATAAGTTCAAATAATAATGTTATAATTACATTGTAAAATTAAATAAGATATTTTACTATACATATTTCCTCTAGGGTAGTCCTGTATTTTCAGGACTATTTTTTTATAAAAAAAGTAGATCATAAGATCTACTATTTTAAACCATATGGTTTTTCAACCACTGTTGATCCAATATTAGAAAATTCATAATTAATTATAAGTTTTGTGTTTATTGGATAAGTATTGGTCGGTGTTGTTACTGTTAGAACAAGGCGAACATTTTTAATATTACCATCTATATTTAAAGTAACTGTAAATTTTTCGAAATCAATATTTGAATCAGGTGACAGTTCATGAATATAAGCATTAAAGACTTTTTCGATTATTTCAATATCACCATACCAAAAACCATTCCTAAGTTCAAATGCGTCTGAGTCCATACCTTCAAGTGGATTAAGAGATTGTTTATCAAAAAATTCTCTTATAGAAATTTTTGTTGGTGAACTCCAACTTCCTATTTTTGGTTTATATGACCATAAATTAACAAAGTTGTTATTTTCTTCTGCATAAATTTTGTATTTTAAATATGATGTATTATATGCATCATCCAATATAAGTATTTTATTGGTTTCACAATAAAGTTTCATTGTATACTTTGGATAAAGTTGACCAGATTCAGTTTGATGCATATTCATTGTAAAGTTTCCTTCATTAAGCTTTTCGAATGCACTTGATAACATCTTTTTATCTTGAGTTAAAATTTCACCACTTGTTTCACCACAATTTAGACAAGTCTTTGGTTCAGTGAATGTTGCTTCTTTCCAGTCATGTCCATTAGCACATGGATCATCTTTATTTACATCACAGCTAACTAAGTAAAAAGAAAATGAAATTAGAATCAATAAAAATATTTTTTTCATAATCACTCCTATGTATAAACATTATATAATAATAAAAAAAATAAGTCAAACATTATCTTTAAATTTAATAGTGTAGTATAATATTTAAGAGGTGATATTATGGACAAAGTTTTAGTAATCGGTATTGTTGGTGAATCGGTATTTATGAAATGTGATCACTTCCATAAACCTGGAGAAACTATAAAGGTTAATAATATATATAGTGAAATTGGTGGTAAAGGATTTAACCAAGCTTTAACAATTAAAAAATTAGGTGGAAACGTAAAATTTATATGTTCACTTGGAAACGATACAATTAAAGAAAAATGTATTAATGAGATTAATAAATTAAATGTTGATTTTAAATATTTTATTGATTATGAGAAAATGACCGCTTATGCAACTATTTTAACAAATAAATTTGGTGATAATCAAGTTAGCGTTTATCAAGGATCAAGTTTAAATATATCAAATTTAAATGAAATATTTAATGAAATTGATCAAGCTGAATATTTATTACTTCAACTAGAAATTCCCTATGACATAAATCTTGCTATTGCAAAATATGCTAAATCAAAAGGAAAGAAAGTAATTCTAAATCCTGCACCAGTTGGAGAAATTAGTGAATTATTAAAATATGTCGATATTATTACACCAAATGAAATTGAAACAATTACTTTATTTGGCTCTAATTATCAAGAAGAACTAATCGATAAACCATTTAAAACAATTGTAACAAGAGGAGATAAATCAACTCTTTTATTTAATAAATCAATGAAAGAATTCGATACGCATAAAGTACAAGTAAAAGACACAACAGGAGCAGGTGACACATTTAATGGTGCTTTAGTGTATCAATTAGCTGCTCAAAAGAGTATTGAAGATGCTATTGTCTTTGCTAATAAAGTAGCAAGTCATACTGTTCAATATGACTATGTATTACCAGGTATATTATCACTTGAACAAAGTGAAAAGTAAAAGTTAATATCTTTTGCTTGATAAAAAAGTATATACGTGATATAATAAAACGATTTAAAAATTTTAAAAAAGTAAGGAGAAACTATTGTGATTTACAAGACAATTACAAACTATAAGGAAGCTACTAAAGATTTCTTAGAAAACGAAAAACAATTCCACTTAGGAGTTATTACAACAGAACAATCTAACCCTATTACTAAAAACTTAAGTGCAACTATCATGAAAGATACTGCACAAGGTGTTAAAACAATTTTTAAAGCAGATAAATATGTTGAACCAGTTGCAAGAGCTGCGTTCCATACTCCAGAATTTGCTGCATTCATTGACGATATTAAACGTTGTATGGATGAAAAGAGAAAAGTTGTTTTCTCTTCAGTAGGTGCATCAGGAAGAATGGCTGTACAAATGGAAGGTGCTTGGAGATGTTTCTGGCAAGGTTTAGTAGATAAACTACCTAACCATCGTTATGAATTCTTACAACTTGGTGATGTTGTTACAAGTTTCATCACTGGTGGTGACCGTGCAGTAGTACGTTCAGTTGAAAATTTTGAAGACTATATGACATTTGGTGCTAAACAAGTAGACGAAGCTGAAATGACAAAAGGTGACGTTTTAGTAGCACTTTCAGAATGTGGTTTATCAGCAAGTATTAATGGTTCAGCTGTCAGAGGTTATGAACTAGGTCTTAGAACTTATTACTTACACTGTAACCCAGAAGATATTCTAAGAAAACATTTAGACCGTGCACGTGCTGTATTTGAATGTATTGATGAATATCAAGAAAATATTAAAAACGGTGTTCCTACAGATAAATACATCGTTAAAATTCCTCTAGTTGTAGGTAATATGGCTGTATCTGGTTCAACTCGTATGCAAACTACTACAGTTGAATTATTAGCAGCTGGTGCAGCACTAGAAGTTGCTGCTAACCGTTGGTTAAAAGAAAACTTAACAGAACAAGAATTATCAGTTGTTGGTGGCGAATTCTTAACTTTAGATGAATATGCTGACGCATTTGCTTCTCTTAATAAACAATTAATGAGCGGTAAAACTTTAAAAGGTTTAGCAAAAGCTGTTGACTTTGAAGTTGATACATATACTAAAAAAGGTTTAGTAACATATGCTACTCATGAATATCTATTAGATATTATGACAGACACAACTGAACGTCAACCTACATTTACACTTCCACCTTTTAGAAAATTCAATGATACTGAACATGAAGTATCTTGGGCTTATACTAAAGACCCACTATATCCAAACGAAGTTGCATGGCAACAATTAATGAGAAGAGATATTAAAGGTCTTGAATGGACAGCTGATGATTATCGTGCAATGGGTGCAAACCAAGATATCATCAACAATCCTCCAGCAGTAAGCGGTTCTGAACTTCTTGAATACTGCATCGGTAATGAAGATGACCCATCAAGATATTCTCGTGATAACTCATTCTTAGTACTTGTTGATATTAATGGTTCAGCAAATAAAGCTGCAATTGATTGGTATAAAAAAGAAGTTACTAAATTCACTGGTGGTGTAGTAATCAGATTTGGTCAAATTCCAGCTGAAAAAATCCAAAAAGATGAAATCAGAATCCCAGTTGAACTTCCAAGAACTTGCACAGATATCTTATATCACTTATTAATTAAAGTTGCATTCAATGCTTTATCAACAGGAACAATGGCTAAGATGGGCCGTGTATATGGTAACTGGATGGTACAAGTATTACCAACTAACAAAAAATTAATTGACCGTTCATCAAGAATCATTGCTAACCTTGCAAAAATTCCTTATGAACAAGCAGTTGAAGAATTCTTTATTTCTTACTATAATCGTAAACCTGAAGACGAATATCGTGAATCATATGTAATTGAAACATTACGTCGTTTAGGATTCGATCCAACTAAAGATATTAAATAGTCAATAAAAAAACCACTTTATCTAATAAAGTGGTTTTTTATTTTAAATAACACATAATCTAAAGATAAATTATAATGATTTTTATACCATTTTTTCGACATTTAAAATGCCTAGTTGTTTAACTTGAAAATTAGGTCAAACTATGGTATAATAAAATATATAGTATTTTTAAAATAATAGGAGGGTTTATGAATAATCAAGATTTTGATAAGCTAATATCAGCTCAAAAAGAAGAAATCGAAAGAATTAAGAATTCTAATCAAGAGACTAATATTAAAGAATTTTATTTAAATAAATATCATGAATTATATCAGGAAATCCTTCAGGAAAGAATTGATGAAATTAATCATGAATTAGATGAATTAGAACAAGAAATTCAAAATTTAAATAATTCTGTTGATCGTATTAATGAAGATATTGAAAACAATCAAAGAATTCAAGATAAGATCAATGATGTTGAAGAAAGAATTCATGAATGTTATTGTGAAATGGAAGAAAAAAGATTCCAGACAGAAACAGTTATTGATAATTTACAACATGATACAGTTAAACTATATCAACAATATCAAAACATTGTACGTGTTTGGTTTGACCAATTAAATAATTATTTTGACCATTTAATAGATCAAAAAGAATTATTAGATTATGTTGATAATATGTCTAATATGATGTTAACAGACGCATACAATTTAGCTGTTAAAATTAAATCTAATGAACATCAAAACAATTTAATTAATCAAGCATTAAATGATGAGTTAGAGGTTGTTAGACAAAAACTTGATACTTTATTTATTGAAAAAAGTCGTTATGAAAAAAGTAAATACGAAGTATCAGTAGACCGAAGTGAACAGTTAAAAAAAGATCTTGCAGTAAAACAAGAACATAAAAAATATTATAAAGAAGAAATTGAAAAAGCGTTCATACATCAAAGTAACAAACACTTAAAAGAAGTTAATGAACTACTTATTAAGTTTTCACTTACTTCAAAAGATCCAAGTGAACAAATTGAAATCTTAGATTCACTTTATGAAAAGTATAAAGCACAGTTATTGAGCTTAGATACACTTTCTAATCAAGCGTACCAGAAACAGAAAAGATTGAATATGCTTTATGAAGAAAAATCAAAGCTTGACAACTTAAAAGTAAAAAAAGATCAGTTAGATAAGAAAATTCAAACTTTACAAAATGCTTATGTTGTAATAAGTAAAAATATCAAAGATATGGATGATCATTTAGAAGATATTAAGAAACAAATTTCATCTTTTAAACATCAACAATTTTTAAGATTTGAAGAACAATTCCAAGAAGAATTGGATGAAGGTTTAAAAGAAATCAAAAAACAACAAAAGTATATTGAAAGTTTACATGAAGAAAGAACATATTTACTTTATGAAGCAAATACTGATAAAGTAAAAGATATCGAACAAGACATTCATCTTGCAGATATTAAATTAAATAAAACAATAGAACGTTATGATAACATCCAAAAAGACTATGATGAGTTCTTAAAACAAAATGATAATTCGACTATAAAATCTTTAATTTCTGAAGGAAGTTTCTTTGAATCTAACCTTCCAAAGTTAAAAGAATTAACAATTAAATTAAGAAATAAAATAAGTAATCTTACATCTGAATCACACAGTATGCAAGATGATTTAAAAGATTATCAAACTATTTTAATGCAAATTCAGGAATTAGAAAATGAAGATTAAAATTGATTCTATTCTTCAAGAAAAATTACCTGAATTTAATGTTATTAGTTATTTGATGGATGTTGAGAATAATAAAACCGAAATGGTTTTAAATATATTAAATAATTTAAAAAGTGATATATTAATCGAAGAGGTTACATCTGATCCAAAAATTAAAGAGACACGTGACGGATATAAAAAACTTGGTAAAGATCCAAGTCATACACGTCCAGCATGTGAAGCATTATTAAGAAGAGTAATTAAAGGAATCCAATTATATTCATTAGGCGATTTAATTGACCTTGGTAACATTTTATCAGTTGAAACTAAACGTAGTGTATGTGTTGTTGATGCTGCTAAAATTCAAGGTGATGTTATGATTAGAATTGGAGAAGATGGTGAATATGTTGACGCAATTAACCGCGGTTTAATTAACGCATTTAATTTACCGGTTTATGTTGATGATCAAGGAATCTTTGGCTCACCAACTAGCGATACTATTAGAACATCTGTTAGCGAATCAACAAAACAAATTTTAGTAATGATTATTTGTTTCAGTGCAAAAGATAAAAACATAGACGAACAAAGACTACTAGATTTATATATTAACTATGCTAACGCGAAAAATCTAATTAAATTATAAGAGGGAAATACATATGAATGAAACATCAAATTTTATTAAAACAATAATGAAAAATGAACTTGAAACAGGCGTTGTTGATCATATTTTAACAAGATTTCCACCAGAACCAAATGCATACTTACATATTGGACATGCTAGAGCAATCGTTACAAATTTTGAACTTGCAAAGCATTTTGGTGGATATACAAATTTAAGATTCGATGATACTAACCCTGTAAAAGAAGACGTTGAATTTGTCGACGCAATTCAAAAAGACTTAGAATGGTTAGGATATAATCCACGTATTGTTGTTTATGGTTCTAGCTATTTTGAAGAAACATATGAAAAAGCTATTTTATTAATAAAAAAAGGTTTAGCTTTCGTTTGTGATTTAACACAAGAAGAAGTAAGTCTTTATCGTGGTGATACTAATACTCCAGGTAAAAACTCTCCATACCGTGATCGTTCAATCGAAGAAAACTTAAAACTTTTCCAAGAAATGCGTGATGGTAAATATCCAAACGGAACTAAGACTTTACGTGCAAAAATTGATATGGCATCGCCAAATATCAACATGCGTGATCCAGTAATCTATCGTATTATTCATATTAATCACCACCAAACTGGTAATAAATGGTGTATTTATCCAATGTATGACTTTGCTCATCCATTACAAGATTCATTTGAAGGAATTACACATTCACTTTGTAGTTTAGAATATGAAGACCATCGTCCACTATATGATTGGGTAATCAATAATTGTGACGTTTTACATAAACCTCGCCAAATTGAATTTGGTCGTTTAGGTATTACTAATATGATTATGAGTAAACGTTACTTAAAACAACTTGTTGATGAAAAGATTGTTAAAGGTTATGATGACCCAAGAATGCCAACATTAGTTGGATTAAAAAGACGTGGCTTTACAGCTAACGCAATCAAAGAATTTATTCTATCAACTGGTCTTTCAAAGATTAATTCAACAGTTGATTATGAAATGTTAGAACATTTCTTAAGAGAAGATTTAAAACTTAAAACTATTCGTCCGATGGCTGTATTAAAACCATTAAAGGTAGTAATCACTAACTATCCAGAAAATCAAGTTGAAGTTTTAGAGTGTGTAAATAATGCGGAAAACCCAGAACTTGGAAGTCGTCAAATTACTTTCTCAAGAGAAATTTATATTGATCAAGATGACTTTGTAGTTGAAAAACCAAATAAACATTGGAAGAGACTTGCAAAAGACATCGAAGTAAGATTGATGCATGCATACTTTATTAAATGTAATGAAGTAATTTATAATGAAGATGGAACAATCAAAGAATTACATTGTACATATGATCCAAATACAAAGAGTGGAACAGGATTTAATGAAAGAAAACCAAATGGTACAATTCACTTTGTAGATGCAGCAACTGCAGTGCCTTGTGAATTCAATGTTTTCGAACCATTAATTTTAGATTCTGTTGTATCTAGTGAAAATTTTAAAGAACGTATCAACCCTAATTCTTGGACTGTATACAATGGCTTCGTTGAAAAAGCCTTAAAAGATACAAAACCATTAGATCATTTCCAATTTGTACGTGTTGGATATTTTGTAACTGACTATGATACGAAAGGTGATAAGGTGGTATTTAATCAAACAGTTAGTTTGAAATCATCTTTTTCAAAGTAAGATAATATGAGTTTTTTAGAGGGATTAAATAAAGACCAAAGAGCAGCAGTAGAAAAAGTAGATGGACCTGTCATAGTTTTTGCTGGAGCAGGAACTGGAAAAACAAGAACTCTTACAACAAGAATAGCATACATGATAACAGAAAAAGATATTAATCCTAAAAATATCTTAGCAATAACTTTCACCAAAAAAGCGACTAACGAAATGCGCGAACGAGTTATGAAGTTATCAGGTATTAATGCTAAGTATGTTACTATTTCTACAATTCATGCTTTATGTGCCAGAATTTTACGTCAAACTATTTCAAAGATTGGTTACGGCTTAAACTTTGAAATTGTAGATGAAGAAGACGTAAATAAAATTATTGTAGATATATATAAAGATCTTGATATTAGTAAGAAATATTTTTCACCACGAGCAGCTGCGAATATAATTAGTTCCTACAAAAATGGAATTGGTGAAATCAATGGAATTATCAAAGAAGTTTATGATGCTTATCAAAAAAGATTAAAAGAATCAAACCAAGTAGACTTTGATGATTTGCTTGTATTAACTAACGAAATTCTAACAGATTTCCCAGATGTATTAGAATATTTCCAAAACAAATATCAATATATTTTAGTTGATGAATTCCAAGATACTAATATAATTCAATATAATATTATTAAATTACTTGCAGCAAAAAATCGTAATTTATTTGTAGTTGGTGATGATGACCAAAGTATTTATTCATTCAGAGGTGCAAATGTATTAAATATGTACCAGTTCAGTAAAGATTATCCTGAACGTGAATTGATTAAATTAACTCAAAATTATCGTTCATCAAATGCAATTTTAAAAGGTTCAAACAATTTAATTAAACATAATAAACATCGTGAAGAAAAAGAATTATTTAGTGATGTTGAAGGAACACTTCAAGATGTTACTATTCATGATGCATATTATTATGAAGATGAACCAAGATATATTGTTGATGAAATCAAACACTTAGTATCACAAAAGAATTATCAATATAAAGATATTGCAATTCTTTATCGTACAAACGTTATTTCTAGAAACATTGAATTAGGTTTAATTGAAGGTGGAATCCCATATCAAGTTTATGGTGGTTTTGCATTCTTAAAACGTAAAGAAATTAAAGATGTATTAAGTTACTTAAAATATATTGTTGATCCAGAAAACATGTTCCACTTCAGAAGAATAATTAATTTACCTGCAAGAGGAATTGGCGATAAGACAATTGAAAAATTATTACTTTACAAAAAAGAGGATGAAATATTATTTGACGCTATTGAACGTTTCCATAATGAATTCCCATCTACTAAAAGTGAATCTCTTTTAGAGTTTAAAAATCTAATTGTTAAACTACAAGAATTATTTGAAAAACTTCCATTACCTGAGTTTTATGATGAAATGTTGTCTTTAACAAACTATAAAGAGACACTTAGAAATGAAGATGATGAAGAAAGTAATCGAATTCAAA
This sequence comes from Bacilli bacterium, assembly GCA_045123185.1. Classification (GTDB taxonomy): domain Bacteria; phylum Bacillota_I; class Bacilli_A; order ML615J-28; family CAG-313; genus UBA1231. The sequence continues at coordinate 209,982 of JBGVIL010000026.1, forward strand.
ATGTTGATGAATTTAAATCAATTTTAGTACAACTTGAAAGACGTGCTGATTTAGAAGGTATGTCTAACAAAGATAAACTTCAAATTGGTTTTGATGATGTAATTTTAGATGAAACTGTTGGAACTAAACAAGATGTAAATGGTGTTGTACTTTCAACAGTACATTCAATTAAAGGATTAGAATTTAGAGCAGTATTTGTAGTAGCATTAGAAGAAGGTATTTTCCCATCTTTAAAAGAAGATTCAGACATTGAAGAAGAACGTCGTATTGCCTATGTTGCATTTACTAGAGCAAAAGAAAAAATATATTTAACTTGTGTATCAAGACGTTTAATTTATGGACGTGTTGTACTTAATCAAAAGTCAAGATTTATTACTGAATATGTCGCAAGTCTTGATTGGAAAGAACATTTAGAAGAACAAAAAGAAATAGAAGATAATACACCAATAAAAGTTGGTGATAAAGTTACTCACTGTAACTTTGGCGATGGTCTTGTAATTAGTGAATCTGGAAGTATTATTCAAGTTTTATTTGAAAAAGACCACAGCTTTAGAAAGATCTTAAGAGATCATCCATCAATCAAAAAAAGAAAGTAAGAGGAGGCTATCATGGATTATATTAAACGAATGAATGAACTTGTTAAATTATTGAAACAATATAACTATGAGTACTATGTTTTAGATAATCCAACAGTATCAGATTTAGAATATGATAGCTTAATGAAAGAGTTAGAGCGACTTGAAACAATGTATCCTGCGCATGCTCTTCCAGATAGTCCAACTAAAAAAGTTGGTGACTATTTAAAACTCGAACTTGAAGAAATAACACATGCTAATCCAATGATGTCTTTAGCAAATGCTTTTAGTTATCAAGAATTAAGAGAGTTTGACGAAAAGATTAAAAGAACTGTTAATCAAAATATTGAATACACATGTGAATTAAAAATTGATGGTATTGCTTCAACCATTCATTACGAAGATGGTTTGCTAGTTTTAGCTGCCACACGTGGTAATGGAACAGTTGGTGAAAATATCACTAAAAATGCTTTAACTATTAATTCATTACCTAAAGTATTAACTGAACATATTTCACTTGAAGTAAGAGGTGAAGTATATATGTTAAAAAGCGTATTTAATGAATTAAATGATAAGAGAAAACTAGAAAACAAATCACTATTTGCTAATCCAAGAAATGCCGCAGGTGGTAGTTTAAGACAATTAGATTCTAATATTACTAAAGAAAGAAAACTAGATCAATTTTCTTATACATTAGTAAATCCAGAAAAATATAATATTTATAAACAAAGCGATGTAATGACTTATCTAAGCGACCTTGGATTTTCAGTAAATCCTCATTTTAGAAAATGCCATAACATTGATGAAGTAATTGAGTATATTGAGGAATATAAAGATAAGAGAAAAGAATTACCTTATGAAACTGATGGCATTGTAATTAAGGTTGATGATTTAACTTTATATGATGAAATTGGCTATACAGTCAAAACGCCAAAATGGGCAATTGCTTATAAGTTTCCTGCAGAAATTGCAGTAACAAAATTAAAAGATATTATCTTTACAGTTGGAAGAACTGGAATGATTACACCAAATGCTGTTTTAGATCCTGTTTTAATTAGTGGTTCAACTGTATCGCGCGCAACCCTAAATAATGAAGACTTCATTGTTTCAAGAGATATTAGAATTGGCGACTATGTAAAGGTTAGAAAAGCTGGTGAAATTATTCCTGAAATTGTTGAAGTAGATTTTACTAGAAGAGAAGATGGATTAATTCCATTTAAAATGTTAGAAAAATGTCCTGAATGTGGAATGCCTTTGGTTAAAAGAAATAATGAATCTGAACACCATTGCATTAATCCAAATTGTTGTGGTAGAATCTTAGAACAGTTAATTCATTTTTCATCAAGACAAGCTATGGATATTGAAGGATTAGGTGAAAAACAAACAGAACTTTTATATCAATTAGGTTATGTTAAAGATGTTTCAGATATTTATCTTTTAAAAAATTATTATTATGAATTACTTACTCTTGATGGTTATGGAGACCAAAAGATAAGTAATCTATTTAACGCAATAGAAAAGAGTAAAGATAATACTTTAGATCAATTAATCTTTGGACTTGGTATTAAACATGTTGGTCAGAAAGCTTCTAAAAACCTTGCTAAGATTTATCATTCGATTGATGAACTTAAAAACGCAACAGTTGAAGAATTAATATCAATTGAAGACATTGGTCAAATTATGGCTGAAAGCATCAAAGATTATTTTACAAATCCTAAAAATTTAGAACTAATTGAAAAACTTAAATCATATGGTATTAATCCAATTAGCAATTATATTCAAAAAGATAATTTACCACTGGCAGGTCTTACAATTGTGGTAACTGGTACGCTTGAAACTATGTCCCGTGATGAAGCAAACTCTTTAATTGAAGAAAACGGTGGAAAAGCATCATCTTCAGTTTCTAAAAAAACATCATATGTTTTAGCAGGCCGTGACGCAGGAAGTAAGCTTACAAAAGCTCAATCTTTAGGCGTTCCTGTAATTAGTGAAAATGAATTTAAAAATATGATTAAATAATAAATTACACCCAATTAAATTGGGTGTTTTTTTTCTTCTAAAAACTGACAAAATAATATATATAATCACTTGATAAAAATGGTAGAATAGTATATAATATATAATATATACAGTTTAGTAAAACTAAACTAAAAGTTTAATTAAATAACAAAGGAGGTACTAAAATGAGTATCGGTAATAAGATAAAAAATATAAGGAATAGGTGTAATTTAACCCAAAAAGAATTAGCTGATCGTTGTGAACTAACAAAGGGGTATATATCACAGCTTGAGAATGATCTTACAAGTCCATCAATTAGTACCTTAACTGATATACTAACGGCTCTTGGAACTAATTTAAAAGATTTTTTTGATGAAGATGATGAACAACAAATTGTTTTCAAAAAAGATGATTATTTTGAAAAAGATGATGAAGGCAAAAAAATTGTTTGGTTAGTACCAAATAGTCAAAAGAATGAAATGGAACCAATTCTTTATACTTTGGAAGTCGGAACTGAAACTGATATTGATTATCCACATGAAGGACAAGAATTTGGCTATGTAATCGATGGTAAAATTGAAATTAATTATGGTAGTAAGAAAGTTGTATGTAATAAAGGAGAATCTTTTTATTTTACAACAGACAAAAATCACTATCTAAAAAATATTGGAAAGAAACAAGCTGTAATTGTATGGGTAAGTAGCCCACCAAATTTTTAAGAAAGAGAAATTAAATTATGGAAAATATAATTAAAGAACAAAAAAACGAAAAAATTATTGAACTTAAACATGTAAACAAAGAATTTGATGGGACACTTGCTGTTGAGGATTTTACTTTTTATATTAGAAAAGGTGAATTCGTAACTTTCCTTGGTCCATCAGGATGTGGTAAGACAACAACCCTTAGATTAATTGCTGGATTTGAAATGCCTACAAGTGGTGAGATTTTACTTAATGGTAAAGACATTACTAATATTCCACCATATGAAAGACCAGTAAACACAGTATTCCAAAGATATGCATTATTCCCTCATATGGATGTGTATGATAATATTGCATTCGGATTAAAGTTAAAGAAGATTAAAACTTATGTTGTTGATAAACACGGAAATAAAAAAGAAAAATATCGTAAATATACGAATGCTGAAATTGATGAAAAAGTTCGTAAAGCTTTAAAAATCGTAGATTTAGAAGAATTTGAATGGCGTAATGTTACAACACTTAGTGGTGGTCAACAACAAAGAATTGCGATTGCAAGAGCTATTGTTAATGAACCAGAGATTTTATTACTAGATGAACCACTTGGTGCACTTGACTTAAAGATGCGTAAAGAAATGCAAGAAGAATTAAAAGCTATGCATAAAAAACTTGGTATTACATTTATTTATGTAACACATGACCAAGAAGAAGCACTTACAATGTCCGATACAATTGTGGTTATGAAAGATGGTATGATTCAACAAATTGGTAAACCAGAAGAAATTTATAATGAACCAAACAATGCGTTTGTTGCAGACTTTATTGGTGAAAGTAATATATATTCAGGAACAATTGTTGGCAATAAAAAGGTTCGTTTCTTAAATCACAACTTTGATTGTGTAGATGATTTTGCAATAAATGAAAAAGTTGATGTTGTATTAAGACCAGAAGACATTATCTTAGGTGAACAAGATGAAGGAATGGTTAATGGTAAACTTGTATCTAAAACATTTAAAGGTGTTCACTATGAATATGTAATGATGGTTGGTCGAAGTGAAGTAGTAATTCAATCTACTGATAATATTGATATTAATAAGATTGCTTCATTTAAAATAGATCCTAATAATATTCATATTATGAAGAAAGAATTCGTTTCTAATAAATATGATGCTTGGATTGATAAAAATAATAAAGTTGTTATTTCGGAAGAAGCATTTGAATGTGATATAACACAATTAATTCCAAATAGTCATGTCGATGAAGAAGGATATTTAGTCGATCCACAAGGTGTAAGATATGATTTAACTGATGCAGATGTAACTGCAGAAATTGGGTTAAAAGATATCGAAGTAATTGATAACGAAGAAGATGGTGTTGTTAGTGGTGAAATCATTTCTATTATTTATAAAGGTGACCACTATCAAATTATTGTAAGAACTGATGAAGATGAAGACTTTGTTATAGATACTGAGTATACTTGGAATGAAAATGACATGGTGAGCTTAAAAGTAAAACCAGAAGACATAAAACTTACTATAAAGGGTGAGGTAAAGAATTATGTCAAAGATTAGATTTTCAAGAAAGTTTTTAGCAATTCCTTATGGAATCTTCTTAATTCTTTTTGTGATTATCCCACTTCTTTTGATTGTATTCTATGCTGCTACTTATACTGATCCTGTAACTGGTGATGTTAGTTTATCTTTTGAAAATTTTAAAACATTCTTTTCAAATGAATATAACTTTCATACATTTATAATTAGTTTAGCAATTGGACTTGGTAATACAATTATTTGTTTAATAATTGGATATCCAATTGCGTATATTTTAGCTAAGAAAGAATTTAATTTCGGTGGGGTTGTAGGATTACTTTTTGTAATGCCGATGTGGATTAACTTTGTTCTACGTACTGCTGCAACACGTGATTTACTTTATAGTATTGGATTAAGTGGTGGAGATCATCCATATGTTGCGATTATGATTGGGATGGTTTACAACTACTTACCTTTTGTAATTCTACCACTTTATTCAACAATGTTAAAAATGGATAAGAGTTTAATTGAAGCATCAATGGACTTAGGTGCAAACAAATTTCAAACATTTGTTAAAACTGTAATTCCAATGACTTTACCTGGTATTATTTCTGCTGCATCAATGGTATTTATGCCAACAATGTCATCATATGTTATTAGTGACGTTATGGGTGAAAGACAAGTATCTTTAATTGGTAATACAATTCAATTATACTTTGATCAAGGATTATGGCATATTGGTAGTTTTGTTGCGTTAATCTTATTAGTAATTATTCTTGGAACAATGTTCTTTACAAGAAACATGGAAAAAGAAGATAATGTTAGAGGTGGATTATGGTAAAAAAGATTTTTGCTAAAACATTCATTTATTTAATGTTATTATTAATGTATGCTCCAATTATTTTACTAGTAATATTTAGTTTTGTTGATTTCGAACATATTAGTTTTCAACAATTATTTAATGGTGAAAATATTAACTTAAATCTATACCGTGAATTATTTACAGGTGAAGACGGTGAAACAGTAATTCAAGCTTTTAAAAATACACTTTTAGTTGCATTCTCATCAGGAATCATTTCAACAATTCTTGGAACACTTGGTGCGATTGGGATTTTCTATAGTGGAAAGAGAATGCGTAAGAGTTACGAACTTGCTGGGCAAATTCCAGTATTAAATCCTGAAATTATTACTGCATTATCACTTACAATTTTATTTGTATTTGTTGGAATAGAATTTAATTTTATAACACTTTTAATTGGTCATGTTGTTTTAACAATTCCGTTTGTAGTTTTAAGTGTAATGCCAAAACTAAAACAAATGGATAGTAATATCTATGAAGCAGCACTTGACTTAGGTGCTAAACCTAGAAAAGCATTAACTAAAATTATTATTCCACAAATTTTACCTGGTGTTTTATCAGGATTTATTCTAGCAATCACATTATCACTTGATGATTACATCATTACAGCATTTACAAGAAACAATTCATTTGTTACTTTAAGTACTTATGTATATGGTGTTACAAGCAAAAGAGGTGCGATTCCTCCAACATTAAGAGCACTAACAACAATTATCTTTGTTGCAACCCTAGCGATCTTAGTGGTATACAATATTACTTCTGGTAAGAAGAAGACTAAGCGAGGGTAAACATGAAAAAATATATATGTTTAATTATGCTTTGCCTAGTTGGATTCTTAACAACTAGTTGTAAAAAAGATGAAATAAGAACTATTAAAATATATAATTGGGTTGATTATATTGATGAAACTATACTTGATGAATTTGTTGATTATTATAAAGAATTAACTGGTGAAAATATTAGTTATGTATATGATACGTTTGAAACAAATGAATCAATGTATAATACTGTTAAGACAGGTAAAACTGATTATGATGTAATTTGTCCATCTGAATATATGATTCAAAAAATGATTCGTGAAGATATGTTAGAAACATTCGATTTAGAAAACTATGATTTAGATGGATATCAAAAGAATGCGTCATTATATTTACAAAATCTATTTAAAGATAATAAACTAGATATGTATGCTGCATGTTATATGTGGGGAACACTTGGAATTATTTATAATCCTGATGCTTTAGATGAAGCAGCAGATGGAAAAGAATATGATTTAAATACTTGGGAAGTTATGAATAACCCATTATTTGAAGGAATTGTTTCTTTGAAAGATAGTGTTCGTGATGCTTACTGTGTTGGCTCATTACTTGCTCACAAAGATGAGTTAGAAGTAATTGCAGCTAAATATACAACTAATTCTTCTGAATATCAAAAAGCAGTTCAAGAAATTATTAATAGAACTACACCAAACGCTATCGAAAAAGTTTCTGATGAATTAAGAAACTTAAAAGAAAATATTTATGGTCTTGAAGTAGATAGTGGAAAAGGTGACATCGTAACTGGAAAGATTGCGATGAATGTTGCATGGAGTGGAGATGCTGTATATTCAATGGATCTTGCTGAAGAAGAAGATACATACTTAGAATATATTATTCCACATGAAGGTGGTAATGTTTGGTTTGACGGATGGGTAATGCCAAAAGGAGCTGACAAGGAGCTAGCTCAAGCATTTATTAACTTCCTATCTCAACCAGAAATTGCTGCTAGAAATATGGAGTATATTGGTTATACTTCAGCAATCGCCGGAGATGCAATATTTGAATTAATTGAAGATTGGTATGGAATTACTTCATATCAAACTGAAATTGAAGAGTTAACTGAATCTTTAAATGAATTAGAAGGTCTTGAATTAGAAGATGCTAAAAATCAAATTAAAGAATTAGAAAATGAATTAGAATCAATTACTGTAGTTCCTCAAGATTTAACATACTTTTTTGAAGGAACTTTAAGTAGTGATAAATTAACTGAAGGACAAGCTATTGTTCAAATTGATGAATCATACATTAATAGACAATTTTCAACACAATATCCAAGTAAAGAATGCTTAAATCGTTGTGGTGTTATGCAAGACTTTGGCGATCGAAATGAAGAAGTTTTAGAAATGTGGATTAATGTAAAAGCTAACAAAGCATCGCCTTGGTTACTTTCATCATTAGTATTATTCGTACTACTTGTAGTTGGATTTATTTTGTATTCTAAACGTTCTTATTTTGCAAGAATTAGACGCTTTAAAAAATACGAAAAAAAATAAAACCTTTACATTAGTTTACAAGATTTAAAAAGTATGATATAATATAATAGATGAAAAAGGGAGAGGACTTATGAAAAAAGTATTAATATTTATATGCTCATGCTTTTGTCTTCTTACACTTGTAGGATGCCATAGTGTAAGTGAATTATCAAAAGCAAACGACGAATTAAAAAATGATAATTACACAGTATATTATCAAATCCATAAAAATGTAACTTATGGAAAAAAAGAAGTAATGGATGACAACGTTGAATATCTTGTAAAAAACAATGGTAATCAAATGATGCTTTCTACTTGGGATGACGAAGGAGAAAGATACGATACATATACTGAAATTTTAAATAATGAAGTAGAAGTATTAACTAAAGAAGGTAAGTTATGGTATTATGAAGAAACATTACCACTTGATGAATATCGAGAACCAGAATTCTTACCTGAAGTTGAATTTAATAGCGATAACTTTAAATATGAAAAAGGATTATGGATTGGTAATACAGAATCAATTACTGAATTATTATCAAAATCTTTAAATGAAAAAGCTTATGAATTTGATTCATATGCTGGATTTATTGATGCTGAAATTTCTAGTGTAGTTAATAATTATACTGTTGAACTAAAAGACAATCATCTTTATAAAATTTCTTGTGAATATCAAGTGTTAGTAACATTTGTTAATGAAAAAGTATTAACTCTTACTGAAACAGTTGTTGCGGAATATTCTGATATTGCATCAACAGTTCTTGTTAGACCTGAAGTATTTGAATTATCATATGTTGTCGAACCTACTGATAATTATACAGCTCAAATTTTCTATGAAATGAGTATGTTTGTACCAGGTGAAGAAGAAGCTGTTCCAGGTTTAGGTGCAGAATTCATTATGAAAGTCGATGGAAATTTAATGAATATGTATCCTGAAGGAGAAGAAGATTACTTTATTTATGTTGAACAAAATGAAGATGAAGTAATTTGCTATGTTAACCAAGATGGTGAATGGTATAAAGAAAGTATTAACTTAGATGAACTTGGTCTTATGACTAATATGACTAATACACCATCTATTGAATACACACCAGAAAACTTTAAATATCAAGATGGTTACTGGTATGGTAATCTTGAAGCTATAAATGCTGCTTGTGAAGAATATTTACAAGAAGTAGAATCAATGTATAAAGAATTAATTTTAGCTAATGAAGGCGAAGCAGAAGTTGAAATTACTGAATACATTATGCAAGTAGAAGACGGTGTATTAACTGGCGTTACAATGCAAATTTCAATGACATTTAGTCAAGGTGAAAACTCAATGACTCTTATTCAAAATAGTTCAATGATTTTCTCAAATATTGGCTATACTGAAGTTGAAAAACCAGAAATTAAATAATAAATAAAATACCAAAGTTTAACTTTGGTATTTTTTATTTTAGTTAGTCATAATATTAATTGGTGATTACTATGATATATATTACATCGATTTGTTCTGATATGTTAATTGACTATGATAATTATGAATTATTAATAAATGATTTATTAAATAAAATAAAACAAGAAGATAAATTAATAGTTATTACATCATCATTAAAAAACCAATCATCTTTATTGTTAGAACAAATATTAAAGACAAATATTAATACACCTAATGAATTGATAAACTTAATATTATCAAATAAAGAAATTGAGTCTTCTGGATTTTTAGGACTATATTTAAATAAGCAAAAAATAAATTATAAAATACTAACTCCCTATCAAATACCTATATTAGTAAATGATGATGAGATTGAATATGTTGAAATTAATAATATATTAAGTTCTCTTTCGAAAACAAAAGTTTTAATTATACCTGGTAATATTGGAATTTCAAGAAGTCTAGTATCTCAATATTATGGCAGTGAGGGTCCAGAGTATTTAGCGTTTTATATTTATAAAGAATTAAAGAAAAGAAAACTTAAAACATCTTGTTATATATATAAAAGTGTTGTAAATAACGAATGTTATTTTTCTAATAAAGTAAATGATCTGATAAGTAAAAATAACTTAACTTATACAATTTATGACAATTTTTAAAATAATTAGTTCATTAGGTTTTTAAAATATACAGATAATTAACTTCCTAATAATATATATTACGAGGTGAAAATAATGACTATTGTTATTGGGCATGTAACACCGGAAGAACTTGCTCAATACAAAATAGGTGATTATAAAATAATCACTAAGGTATGTCAATTAGATAGAAAACAAGAATATGAAATATATATTATTAATACAAGCATTACAGACTATGGGTTGATACATGATACTGAAATTATTCTTGATGAATTATTTATTACATACAATATTTGTAAATTATTTTATAAGTTAAATGACCCGACCTATCTTTTAAATTCGAGTCAATTTTATGGTGTTACAGTCTATTCATTAAATGAATAGGCCCACCTCGTTAATTAGCAGTTAATTCTGCTAATTTTTTTATTATAAAAAAACAGGTGCATGTTTTTTTGCACCTGCTTTGAAAATGATTTATTGTGGAAGAGAGTCAAGATTTTACCATGACTCTCTTATTGTAAGTAGTTACTGAACGTCACCACAAAGTGTACAATTAATTGAGTCAAAACATTGAATACCACAAATACAACTTACACGAATAGTAATTGTATTAGGTGTACAAGTTAATGTTTCACCATCAGTAGTTAATAATCTTAAAACTACTGTTTCTTCACCATTAATGTTTTCGACGCGGAAGAAGTTTGCAAGAGTTGCTCCATCAATTGTTGTTGGAACTTCAAGTCTTCCATTACAAGTATATACCGCAATCGGTTTAGTATTAAACATTGGCGAGAAAATACATGTATTACATGAATTTTCATTAATAAGTTGAACAGCTTCTTTTTGCATCTTATCAATACGTTTTAATAAATCTAAAATTGTACCTTTATTTGTTTGAGTTTGAGTAATAACACAAGCCACAATAGCACCTCACTTTCACTATTATTATATGAAAGAATAATTATTGTGTAAGGTTTATTACCCAATTATAACTAAGACAATCCCTAAAAGAAAAGTATATATTCCAAATCCAATAAGACTATTTTTATTAATAATATTGTAAAACCAATTAATACTAAAATATGTCGTAATAAAAGTAATTATAAAACTTATTGAATAATAAAGTAAAAGTTCTTTATTTAAATTAATTAAATTAGGCATTGATAAAACTAAACTACCCATACTAACAACTAAATACATTAAAAAAGAAAAATCTAGAATGTTCTTTATATTAATACCACTTATTAATCCACAAGTCATAACAGTACCCATTCTACTTATTCCTGGTATTAATGCTACACTTTGAGAAAAACCTAAACTTAATGCATTAAAAGCATTTATTTCTTGTACTTTAGATCTATTGATAAAATAACTAGAAATTAATAAAAAAATAGTTGTTATAAGTAGCGAAATACCAATGTAAAAAATTGATAGTGATGTACTTTCAATATAATTTTTAACAAAAAAACCAATAATGATTGTCGGTATTGAAGCAAGAATTATTTTTCCTATTAATGATATATTTGTAATTGTTTCTTTTAAGTTTAATCTTTTGGTAAACATAAATATTAAAATAGCCAGCATTGAAGAAAAATTTAGAAATATCTCCAAAGTTAGATCATTACTTTCAATACTTAATAAGTTTTTGGTTATTAACATATGTCCACTACTACTTATTGGTAATGGTTCTGTAAAACCTTGAACTAAACTAATAATTACATATTTAATTAATTCTTTCATATTCATTAATATCACCTAATACAAACTATGAAAGAAAACATAATTTAATGATACAAAAATAGCCCTTTTAATATACTTGAAAAAAACTTCAAAAAGTAGTATAATAATAATGATTAAAGAAAAGAGGTATTTTTATGATATTAGCAATGACATTAGAAGTTTATTTAGCCTTAGTTGCTGTAGGTGTTTTTATCGCAGCATTATTAGGTGTTGGAATATGGAAATTTATTGTTGTTTGTAAAAAACAAATAAAACGTAACAAGAGATTAAAAGGGGCTGTTGAACAAAATGATGCGGTATTAATTTTTGGTGGTATCGAAAATATTATTGAGACAAGTCGACAATTAAATCGTATCTTAGTAAAAGTTCATAATAAAGCATTAGTTCAATTTGATGTTTTAAAAGCAATGAATATTGGTACACAAATTACTGGTAACATTATCAAATGTTCATCTGAAAAATTAGCTATTGCTCTTGAAAATGTTAAAAAGTTAGGAATGTAATGTGTATGATTAATTTTTTAGAATTAGTAAATAAATACAAAGAAGAAGCTATTAAAACTCTTCAAGAATTAGTTCAAATTAATAGTGTTTTAGATTATGGTACAGTTGGAGAAAATGCACCATTTGGAAAAGGCATAAGTGAAGCATTAAATTATATGTTAAATAAAGCATCAAAAGATGGTTTTAAAACATTTAATGATGATGGTTATGTTGGTGTAGTCACAATGGAAGGAAACACTAATGAAAAGATTGGTATCTTAGGTCACTTAGATGTAGTCCCAGTTGGTGAAGGATGGACTTATCCGCCATTTTCTGCACAAATTGTTGATGGCAAAATGTATGGTCGTGGAACTATGGATGATAAAGGTCCAACAATTGCTTCATACATTGCACTTAAAATATTGAAAGAAAATAACATTAAATTAAATAAAACAATTGAATTAATATTAGGTACTGATGAAGAAACTGGTTGGCGTGGTATTGAACATTATACTAAAAATTATGAACTACCAAGTGTTGGTTTCTCACCGGATGCAGAATTCCCATTAATTCATGGTGAAAAAGGAATTGTTAGAGTAGTTATGAAAGGTTTACCAACTGAAGGATTTACACTAAAAGGTGGAAATATTTTTAATGCTGTTATTGGTAAAGCCGTAGCGACTACGGATATTGATTATAGTGAAGAATTTTATCAGTATTTAAATGAAAATAATTTAACAGGAAATGTTGAAATTAAAAATGGATTATTTGAATATACAATTGTTGGTAAAAGTGCCCATGCAATGGAACCACATAAAGGTATTAATGCAGGTACACATTTAGCAAACTTCTTAAATCAATTTTATAATCATCCAACACTTAAGTTTATTTCTAATGCAGTTCATAATGATCATAACATGTTAAAACTAGGTCAAAAAACTACACATAAAATAATGGGAATTATTACTAATAATGTTGGTATAATGGATTTTAATGAATCAGAATCTAAGTTTACATTTGATATCCGTTACCCAATTGGTTTTAGTTTTGATTATTTTAGTTTAGCACTTCCTAATATCTTAGGAGTATACGATATTACTTGTGAATTTGTTGAACACAAAACACCACATTATATTGATATTGAAGATAACCTTGTAAAAACTCTTTACAATGTCTATGTAAAATATACAAATGATACTGTCAACAAACCATGTACTATTGGTGGTGGAACATATGCTAGAGCACTTAAACATGGTGTAGCATTCGGAATGGAACTTCCAGGAGAACCAAGCGTAGTACACCAAGCTGATGAATATTTAGATATCGAGAATTTCTTAAAAGCTATTGCAATTTATGCAGAAGCCATTTATGAATTAGGTAAATAAAATGCGTAGAAGAAATATTAAAAATGCAACAGAAAAACTTAACAAGTTTGATGAAATAATGATTTTTAATCCAAAAGATTATAAAGGAAATATGAGTTCTTTATTTCCTAATAAACAACCAATTCATTTAGAAATAGGAATGGGTAAAGGAAAGTTTATAATTGGTCTTGCAAAAAAGAACCCTGATATTAATTATATTGGATTTGAAAAATATGATAGTGTAATTTTACAAGCAGCTACTAAAGCTGAGGAAGAACATCTATCTAATTTAAAAATGATGAGTGCAGACGCAACAAATCTTTTAGATTATTTCGAAGTTGGTGAAATCGATAAAATTTATTTAAATTTTAGTGACCCATGGCCAAAATCAAGACATGCTAAAAGAAGATTAACTTCACCTAGCTTTTTAAAATTGTATGAGGTTGTGACTAAGAACCCAACTGAAATAGAATTTAAAACTGATAATAGAAAACTATTTGAGTATTCTTTAATTACATTCCATGAATGTGGTTACAAATTTGAAGAACTATCACTTGATTTACATAAAGATGCTGAAATTGAAAACTTTTCAATTGTGACAACAGAATATGAAGATAAGTTTAGTAGTATGGGTAATCCAATATATTATATAAAGGTAACAAAATAATGAAAAAGGTTTATGTTGGATCAACAAATAAAAATAAAGTTCAAGCAGTCAAAAACGTTTTTGAACCTCATGGATTTGAAGTAATTGGACTTGAAGTTGACTCAGGTGTATCTAATCAACCTAAGAATGACTTAGAGACAATTACGGGTGCTGAAAACAGGGCTAAAATGTTACCTTCTGATGGTATCCGTATTGGACTTGAAGCAGGCATCGAAATGTTGAAAGATGAGCTATATTTAACTAATTTTGGCGTTTTAATAACTGAAGATGGAAAAGTATTACGCGCTGGTGGAACTAGATTAGTTTTACCTGATGAAATTAAAAAAGCAATCTTTGAAGATGGTTTAGAACTAAGTGATGCGATGGACAAATATTTTAAAGTAAAAAATGCAAAACATAATAATGGTGCAATTGGTTATTTTACAAATGATGTTGTAAAAAGAATAGATATCTTTGATCATATTGCGAAATTATTATATGGTAGTTATTTATATCAAGGAGAGAAATAATGAAAGGTTTAATTTTACTTGTTAATGGTTTTGAAGAATCAGAAGCAATTATTACAATTGATTTACTAAGACGTGCAAACATTGAAATTGATTTAGTGTCATTAACAAATAGTTTAACTGTAACAAGTAGTGGAAATATAACTGTATCTTGTGATAAATTATATAGTATTACAAAATTAGAAGACTATAATTTCTTAGTAATTCCAGGTGGAAAAGCTGTATTTAATTATCATTTAGATAGTATAGTAACAAAAGAAATTGTTGATTACTTTATGAGTAAGAATTTAGTAGTTGCTGCAATATGCGCTGCTCCGATGATTTTAGGAAAATATGGTTATTTAAAAGATAAACACTTTACATGTTTCCCAAGTTGTGAAGAAGATCACTTTGGTGGAATCTATGAACCAGAATATGGAGCAGTCCAAGATGGTAATATTATTACAGGTAAAGCGTGTGGAACAACGTTTGATTTTGCACAAACAATTATTGAAGTTGTTTTAAACACTGAAACTGCTGATGATGTAATTAATAAAGTTTATTATTAATTTTAAACAAAAATCTACTATTATTTGATATAATATATAAGTAATATAAATAAAGCGTTTAAAGAGGAAGAATTATTTAAAGATAATCTAGCCAGGGAAAAAGAATTATAAACTGCGAGTTCTTTATAGATTTATAAATAATGTTCACCCTCATAGTGACTCTAATCAAGTCCGTTGCTGGCGTTAACAGATAATGAGTGCACATATATGATATATGTGAATTAAGGTGGTAACACGGAAATTATTTCGTCCTTTTTCTTATGGAAGAGGACTTTTTTTATTAGGAGGAAAGTATGACAAAATTAGAAGAAATGCTGCTAACTGCAAAATCAGAAATTGAAGCTTGCACAAGTCACACAGAATTAAATGACAAAAAAGCATTTTATCTTGGAAAAAAGAGCCCATTAAATGAGTTAATGAAATCAATGGCTACTTTATCAGTTGAAGAAAAGAAAACACTTGGAATGGAAATCAACAATTTCAAAAAACAAATTGAAGAATTAGTTGCTATTCAAAGAAAAGCTATTGATGATGCAATGATTCAAGCAAAACTTGAAAGTGAAACTATTGATGTTACAATGCCTGGAAAAGTAGTTCAAACAGGAACAATTCATCCACTTCGTAAAGTTATTGAAGAACTAGAAGATATTTTCTTAGGTATGGGATATAATGTTGCTGAAGGGCCTGAAGTTGAATTTGATAAATACAATTTTGAAATGTTAAATGTTCCAGTAGGACACCCTGCTCGTGATATGCAAGATTCATTCTATGTAACTGAGAATACATTATTAAGAACTCAAACATCATCTGTTCAAGTTAGAACACTACTTGCTGCAAAAGGAGAACCAATTAAAATTGTTTGTCCAGGTCGCGTATATCGTAGAGATGATGACGATGCTACACATAGCCATCAATTCATGCAAATTGAAGGTTTAGTAGTTGATGAAGATATTACATTATCAGACTTAAAAGGGACACTAAAAGCTGTTGTTAAGAAAATGTTTGGTGAAGACAGAAAAATTCGTTTCCGTCCATCTTATTTCCCATTTACAGAACCTAGTGTTGAAGTAGACGTTAGCTGTTTTAAATGTGGTGGGAAAGGTTGTCCAATTTGTAAAAAATCTGGTTGGATTGAAATCTTAGGTGCAGGGATGGTTCATCCAAACGTTTTAGAAATGTCTGGTTATGACACAACAAAATATCGTGGATTTGCTTTTGGAATCGGTGTAGAAAGAGTGGCAATGTTACGTTATGGTATTGACGATATTCGTAACTTATATATTAATGATACACGTTTCTTAAAACAATTCAAGAAAGGAGAATAACATGAAAGTCTCATATAAATGGTTAAAAACACTTGCTGATTTAGAAGGCATTTCTTATGATGAATTAGTTAGAGATTTATCATTACACATTGTTGAAGTTGATGCAATTGATAAACTTGCTAAAGGAACAAACTTAGTTGTGGCAAAAGTATTAGAAAAAGTAATGCATCCAAATTCAGATCACTTATCTATTTGCCAAGTTGATACTGGTAATGGTGTTCTTCAAGTAGTTTGTGGTGCTCCTAATGTTGCTGCAGGTCAAAAGGTTATCTTGGCTTTACCTGGTGCTGTATTAGAAGGCGGGACAATTAAACAAGGTGTGATTCGTGGTGTAGAATCAAATGGTATGATTTGTTCTTTAGGTGAACTTAATTTAGAAAATAAATATATCCCAGAAGAATTCCAAAATGGTATTTATGTTTTACCAGAAGATGCTCCACTTGGAAAAGACGCATTAGAATATTTAGGTTTAGATGATGATATTATTGAACTTGGTTTAACACCAAATAGAATGGACCTTTTATCTATGAATGGTGTTGCGAATGATGTTTGTGCATTCTATGGTAGAAAAAGAATTTATGAAGAATGTAATTTAGAAGAATCAGATAAACCAGCTTCTAGTGAAGTAGAAGTAGAACTTCAAACACCTGATTGCTTAACTTATAATGCAAGAGTAATCAAAAATGTTGAAATTAAAGAATCACCAACGTTTATTAAAAGTCGTTTAATGGCTTCTGGTATTCGTCCAATTAATAATGTTGTTGACATTACTAACTATATCCTAATGTTATTTGGTCAACCATTACACGCATTTGACCAAGATATTTTAGGCAATAAAATTGTAGTACGTAATGCTTATCAAGATGAAATCGTGAAAACACTAGATGATGTTGAAAGAAAACTATCAAGTGATGATATTGTTATAACTGATGGAAAAGAAGTAGTATGTGTTGCTGGTGTAATGGGATGTCAAAATACTGAGGTTACATCAAACACTAAAAATATCGTTTTAGAAGCTGCTGTATTTAATCCACAAAAGGTTCGTAAAACTTCATCAAAACTTGCTTTACGTAGTGAATCAAGTGTACGTTTTGAAAGAGGAGTGGACTTAAATCAAACAGTTGAAGCAATTGATTACGCTGCATACTTACTTTCTAAATATGCAAGTGGTACTGTATTAAATGGTGTTGTTCATCAAGGTATTGATAAAGTTGAAGATAAAGTAATTGAATTAACTGATAAAGATATTACAAAATATTTAGGTATTTCAATTGAAAGAGACGAACTAATTAGATTACTTTCTAATTTAGGATTTAAAGTTTCTGTTGAAAATGAAACATACTATGTTTCAGTTCCTAATAGAAGATTAGATATTTCAATTAAAGCAGACATTATTGAAGAACTTGCAAGACTTCATGGATATGAATTCTTACAAGAAACATTACCTAAAATGAATAATGTTGGTGAATTAACAGTTGAACAAAAACGTCTTCGTACAATTCGTCACACTTTATCAGATTTAGGAATGAATGAAGTTAATACATATGCATTAGTTAGTAAAAAATATAATAGTCAATTTACCACACTTCACAAGAAAGATGTTAATCCAATTAAATTGATGCATCCAATGAGTGAAGAACATGAAGAATTAAGACTTGGTTTAATTCCATCAATTATTGAAGTTGCTGCATACAATATTGCAAGAAAAAATAATGATCTTGCACTATATGAAATTGGTTCTAGATATTATGAAGTAAACAATGAAACACATGAAGAAGTTGTTTTATCAGGATTAATGACTGGAACATTCAATGGAAATATGTGGAATGGTGGAAAAGAAAAAGTTGATTTCTATTTAGTTAAAGGTTTATTAAAAGTTTTAGAAGAAAGATTAGGAATCGAATTTAAATATAGTAAGCTAGCCAATGTTGATGTAAATTTACATCCTGGAAGAAGCGCGGAAATTAGATTCCAAAACGAAGTAATTGGATATGTATCTGCATTACACCCTGCTTATACACATGAAGTTGGTTTAAATGATACATATGTATTTGAAATCTTACTATCTAAGATTTTAAAACAAAAGAGTACTATCATTAAATTTACTCCGCTTATTAAAAAACCAACAATTACAAGAGATTTAGCTTTTGTTATGGATAAGAAAACTCAAGTTGGTGAATTATGTGAAGCAATTAAAAAGACAAGTAGAGACATTATTTCTAAAGTAGAAGTATTTGACTTATATGAATCAGCTCAACTTGGTAACAATAAATCAGTTGCAATTTCAATTAGTTTTGAATCAGATGATAATTTAACTGATGAAATTATTAATGCTAAAATCAAAAAGATCTTAGAAGTTGCCGAATCTAAATTTGGTGCAACACTTAGAAATTAAAAAAAGGAACCTTTTGGTTCCTTTTTTTGTTAATACATTTTTTTGCAAAACTATAGGAAAAAAAAGAGATTTATGTTATAATAAGAATGTAAAAGAAAGAAAGGATAAAAATATATGAAAAAGATTTTTAGTTTATTATTAATTTTATTCGTATCAATTACTCTAGTTAGTTGTGATAAGCCTGAGGATAAGCCAACAACTGATCCTGATGATAGTGGAGTAGTTGAAATCGATTTTGATGCTGAAATTGCAAAAGTAAATATTCCTCCTAGACTTACCAGTAGTATCGTATTACCAACAGAACTTGCTGGCGGTGCAATCGAAGTAACATGGGAAAGTTCAAATGAAGATGTTATCGCAAGTGATGGTAGTTTCTTTATGCCAGAAATCGATACAGATCTAACTTTGACAGCTACTTTTAATTACAATGGAAGTAAAAAAGTAAAGACATATAATGTACAAGCTTATACTAAAGAAAAAGGTTTTGCTGTTGCATACAAAATGTATTCAGGAGCAGTTCAAAGTGAATACACTTATAGCACACCTTTCTCTGTAGTTAAATATCAAGATTATACAGTTAAATTTGAATCATTAAACAAATCAGCTCTAAGTGATGAAGGTATAATTGTTCAAAAAGATTTTGACCAAGAAGTAATCGTTAGAATCACAATTACTAAAGGTGATACTGGTGCTGAAAGAGTATATTACAAGAGAGTTATTGTAAAACAATATTCTAATGAAACTTACGCTACATATATTGCAGATTGGGCTAAAGAACAATTTAATGCTTATGTAAATGGTGAAATTGAATCATTACCAACTCAACATGAAAAATGGCCATCTAAGATTGAATGGACATCTGGTGATAATATTGCGGTTACTAAAGGCGGTCAATTAATTAAACCTATTGAATATGTTGATGATGCTATTGGCTTAAAAGTTACTTATGGCGCGGTTGCGAAAGAACAAGTAATCATTGAAACTACAGTTTTAGTTGAAGGGTTTGGTGGAAACACTGAAGAAGGATTCTTTGATCAATGGTTAGAATACATTATGCCAACTGATATTATTGCTCATAAGAATGTATTAAAAGCTGGTACTGATTATTTTGATTATCAATATCCAGTGAATACAGGAGCAGTATTAAACTTAATTAATGGACAACCTTTAACATTTGATAAATCATATTTTATTGATATTGACAATGAAACTGGTTTACAAAAAGCTTGGAGTGGTAAACATCCTGAACTTCCAGATACATTAAGTTCAACAAATGCATCAGCAACTAAAGCTAATATTTCAAGTTTAGATGCTTTCTATAATCATTTTAGACCATTCTATGATTGGGAAGTAGATGCATCAACAACTGAAAAACAAGCTCGTTATCAAGAATATAAGGCAAGTTTACCAAACGAAGAAAATATTTTATGGATTGTAGTTCATGAATCTGGAATGCCAGGTGCTGGTAATGATGCTGAACTTCTTGCAAGAATTCAAAGACAACAAGCTGATGGCGAAAGAACATACAGACAAGCTTCTTGGAACTATCAAATTGACCATGAAAAAATCTATCAATCATTTGATGATACAGTATACTGCTGGCATGCTGGTGGTGACTATGGTAAATACTTACCACTAGGAAATAGTAATAGTATTGGTATCGAAATGTGTATCAACGAAGATGGTAACTATGATGGTGCTATGGCACACGATGCAAAACTTGTTGCTCATTTAATGTATAAATATAATTTAAAGATGGAAAATGTTATTCGTCATAATGATACATCTGGTAAAATTTGTCCTAACTATATGATCGAAACAAATCGTTATGGTGAGTTCTTAGAAAAAGTACGTAATGAATATAATGCTATTAAGTATTTAAGAGATGCTGAAGTAACATGGACTATTTCTGACCCTTCTTTATTTGATAAAGGTCCTCACGGATTATATTACGCAAAAGCAGTTAGTCAATTAACTGAAGTAGAAGTTACATTAAGAGTTGTAAAAGGTAGTTATACTTTTGAAAAAACTGTATCTATTTCTTTAAGACCGGATGCTAACTAATATGAAATATCAAATTAAATATAGTGAAGAAGTACTAAAAGCTATTCAAAACAATCTTCCTGTTGTAGCACTTGAATCAACAATTATATCTCATGGTATGCCTTATCCTGATAACTTAGAGGTAGCAAGAAAATGTGAAAAAATTATAAGAGAAAATGGTGCAGTTCCTGCAACTATTGCAATTATTAAAGGTCAAATAGTAGTCGGAATTAATGAAGAAGAACTAGAATATATGGCTAGTTCTAAGGATATTTTGAAAGTATCAAGAAGAGATTTGCCATATGTAATTTCACAAAAACTAAGCGGTGCAACAACAGTTGCGACTACATCTTTAATAGCTAATTTAGCTGGTATACACTTTTTTGCAACCGGTGGAATTGGTGGAGTTCACCGTGGTGTAAGTGAAACTTGGGATATCTCAGCTGACTTAGAAGAACTTGGAATGACTAATATTTGTGTTGTTTCTGCGGGTGCTAAATCAATCTTAGACTTACCAAAAACACTTGAATATTTGGAAACAAAAGGGGTTCCAGTAGTCGGATATAATACATCAATTTTCCCCGCTTTCTTCTGTAATGAGAGCTCAGAAAAAGTACCACTAAGACTTGATACACCAAAAGAAATTGCTGAGATGATTAAAGTAAAATGGGACTTAGGATTAGATGGTGGAATATTAGTATCTAATCCAATAGATAGGAAATATTCGTTAAGTAAGGAAATGATTGATAACGTCATTAATGAAGCAATTTTAGAAATGAATTCACTAAAGATTATTGGAAAAGAAGTTACCCCATTCCTACTTTCAAAGATTAATGAAATTACAAAAGGGAACAGCTTAGCCGCTAACAAACAACTAGTTTACTCTAATTGTAAATTAGCTGCTCAAATAGCTAAAGCGTACTTTGAATAATGAATTTTATTACAAGAAACAAGTATTGGATTTTATTAATTTGGTATTTGATAGTATTCATATTTTTTAAGATTTATAATAATTTTATCTTTAAAAATAACGAGTCAATACTATTTATTGTGCTGATTACTATTTTTCCAATTGTGATAGAAATACTAACTAAGATTACATATTTGAAGAACAAAAAAATAGTTTTAAATCGTAAAATTGAAAGTTTAGATAAAAATAATAAAAAAATTTAAATCAAATTAAACCACAAATAACTTTTAACCTGCATGTAAATGCAGGTTTTTTTAATGCTTTTAACATAGATTTTGATATTTTAAAAATACAATACAAACGTTTACATGTACGTTGTAAGACTTATGAATTGTCTCATTTTTAAAAGTGTGCTAAAATAAGATAGTATAATGGGGAAAATATTATTAATTGATAAATGGAGGAAAGGCTATGAAATTTAAGAAAATACTTTTCGTTTGTTTTAGTTTATTTATAATCCAACTAGTAACAGGTTGTGATAACAACTCTGATGAACCAAAAGGAGTAAAGATTATTTATGAGTTAGAAGGTGGAGTTTACAAAAACTGTTTGAATCCAATTAGGTTCTACTTTGAGTTTGGCGAAGAAGATATGATGTATATTCAAGACCCAACTACTTTAACTAATGATGCTGTTACAAGATCTGGATATACTTTAGAAGGTTGGTATACAGATAAAAACTATACTAAAAAATGGGACTTTGACAAAGACCAGGTTTCTAAAGAAGGTATTACTTTATATGCTAAATGGAAAAAGAATATCATTTATAAATACAATGTTTGTTATTATGATAAGCAAAATAATTTACAAATTATTAATTCATATGAAGTACAAGCTGGAGAAAAATTTAATGATTATTTAAATTACGCAAAAAAACGTAATGATGGATTATACACTCCAATTAGATTCTTAAATGAATCAGGAGAAGTATGGGACGAAAATTTTACTCATCCAGGTGGAGATAGTAATTTAGAAATAAATGTTATTGTTGAATATATCGAAGGAGATTTTGCATTAGTATCTACTGCAGAACAGTTAAGACAAAATAAAAACAGAAATATCTATTTGCTTAATGATATTGACTTAGGTGGTGAAGAGTTCCCACTAAAGGATTATCGTTATAAACTTGTTGGAAACGGAAAAACAATATCTAATTGTATTGTAACAACAAACCCAACAAAATATGGTCTAAGTGTAGACCATACACAAGATGATCAAAATAGCTTATATGTAAGTTTATTTGGCAATATAAAAAATGCCACAATAATGGATGTGACATTTGATAATGTAGTATTTGAAATAAAGTCAACATTTACAAATACTTATAAAATTTATGTTTCACCAATATGTACAAAACTTGAAAATTGTATTATTGATAAAGTAACAATTAATGTTACATATAAATGTGTTGAATTACCAAGTGGATTTGACATAGAAGAAAATCTTGTATTTGTAACTGATGAAGCTTACTTGATAGATTCAGGAAACAACACAGTTACTAACAATAAAATAAATATTCTAGAAATAAATTTAGGAGGACAAAATGAAAGCGAAACTAATTAAAAAGATAGCATTAATTTCAACAGCTGTTATTGTTGTTGCGGTTGCAGCAATCTTAATTATTAAATTTGTAGGTAAGGATAAAGATAAGGGAACTTATTTTGATAATGAAACAGATGCGTTAGTATTTTCAACATTAGAAGTTGATAAAGTATTTAATCCATTCTTTTCAACATCTGCAACAGACTCAAACGTTGTAGGTATGACTCAAATTGGGATGTTAGGTAACAACCATTTAGGTGAAGTTACTTATGGTGATGATGAAGCTGTAGTTACAAAAGATTTACAAATTGTTACTGAAGGATCTGGAGAAAATCAAAAAACTACATATTACTTTGTACTAAAAAATAATGTACGTTTTTCAAATGGTTCATATTTAACAATTAAAGACGTATTATTTAATTTATATGTTTACTTAGATCCTGTATACTCTGGTTCAAGTACTATTTATTCTACTGACATTGTCGGACTAAATGCATATCGTACTCAAGCATCAGATGATGATAAAGCAGAACAAGATAACTTCAATCTTCGTTTCCAAATTGAAGCTGATTCAAGAATTGAAGCTTTATTAGATGCGAAGGTAGCAATCTATGATGAACATTCAAATGAATCTATTTCATCTACAACTTTCATAGAATATTTACAAGATTATTCTGATAGTTT
This sequence comes from Bacilli bacterium, assembly GCA_045123185.1. Lineage (GTDB taxonomy): Bacteria > Bacillota_I > Bacilli_A > ML615J-28 > CAG-313 > UBA1231. Next base: position 234,258 of record JBGVIL010000026.1, read on the forward strand.
TGAAGGCGAAGAATCATATGATACATATAAACATTTAGTTGCTGACTTCAATAAGGCAACTGAATTATTTAAAGAAGAATTAGAAAACGATTATACTGCATCACTAAATAGTTTCCAAGATACAGTGTTTACTGATGATAAAGGTGTAATTCATCGTAATCTATTTACAACAGATGTAGAACAATTCTTCTATAATGAAGGGTATATTACTTGGAATAAAAAAGATGCACAACTTTCTTGTTCATTAATGGATATGGATAAAGTTAAAGAACTAGAAAGAAGCGAAGCTATTAACTGGGTATTATCAGATATGTTACCAAGTAAAATTGATGAAATTATTCAATATTGGGCAACATCAACAAATCTATATAATTTCTTAGTTAATGAAGCGATTGAAGAATATTTCAAAAATAACACTGATCGTGAAATTAAAAACATTTCAGGTATTAAATTCTGTAACCGCAACGAATCAGTAGTTGTTAATGGTGTTACTTATGACGCTGCTCATGATGAAAATGGTAACTTAAAAGAAGGATGTCATGAAGTATTAAGTATCACAATTAATGGTATTGACCCAAAAGCTATTTGGAACTTTGCGTTTACAGTTGCACCTATGTATTATTATTCAAATGCAGAACAAATTGCTAAATTTGACTTTGAATCTAACTTTGGTGTTGAATATGGTTCTCAAACATTCATGAATGAAGTTGTTAAAGATCCAAATAAAATTGGTGTTCCTGTCGGAGCTGGTCCATATGCCGCAAGTAAGGCATCTGGTGGTATTGAAAATATTAGTTCTAGTGATTTCTATTCACTTGGTATTATTTATTTCGAAAGAAATCCATATTACATTATGGGACCTGCAACAATTAAAAAGATTAGATATCAAGTAGTATCTTCTGCACAAATGTTAAACTCACTTTATAATGGTGAAGTTGACTTTGTTGAACCAAATGCAAAACCTGAAACAATTTCTGAACTTGATTCTAAGAAAGATCAAGGTATTGGAAACCAATCAATTCAAACTTCAGGTTATGGTTATATCGGTATTAATGCAGCTAAAGTTCCAAGTATTAAAGTACGTCAAGCAATTATGCATGCTATTAATACACAAGAATGTGTCGACTATTATGAAACAACAGCAGAAGCAATTTATCGTCCAATGTCTAAATCAAGTTGGGCATATCCAGAAGGATGTACTCCATATTATCCATATATTGGTGGTGCAATTCCAGAAGACTTATCAGTAGTTAACCCTGATTACCGTGCATTTGTTTACGAAAAAGGCAAAAAAGCTGGCGATAAATTTACTGAAGCAGAACAATTAGAATTCTTAACAAGTTTAGTTGAAGGTGCTGGATACTCATTAAACAGTGAAGGTATTTATCAACAAGGTACTCATCAACTTAAATATGTCTTTACAGTCGCTGGTCAAGAAACAGACCACCCTGCATGGCGTGCAATGGAACATGCTATGGAAATTCTAAATAAAGCTGGATTTAATGTTCGCGTTCAAACAGACGCAAATGCACTTAATAAATTAGCAAGTGGTGCTTTAACAGTATGGGCAGCTGCTTGGGGTTCAACAATTGACCCAGATATGTATCAAGTTTATCACATTGATTCAAAAGCTACATCAACTCTTAACTGGGGTTACAACGCTATTAAACAAAACAATGGTGGTAAATATGATGTTGAATTAGGATTAGTTCGCGATCTATCTGATTTAATTGATCAAGCTCGTGAAACTAATGATCAAACAATTCGTCAAAGAATTTACAAAGAAGCTCTTGACATCGTAATGCAACTTGCAATTGAACTTCCAACATATCAAAGAGATGACTTATTTGCGTTCAATACAAATAAAATTGATGTAAGTACATTTACACCTCAAAATGAACTTTCACCATATAAAGGTTTAACTGGTGACATTCATTTAGTATCATTAAACAAAGAGGAATAATTTAAATATAAAAAATATATTTAAAGTAAGGAGATAATAAATATGTTGAAATATATTATCAAGCGACTGGCAATATCAATAATAATTTTGCTTGGTGTATCAATCATCATATATACAATGGTTAGGTTAATGCCAACCGATTATGTAGATACAAAATATGCCAGTCAATTACAAAGTGGTACAATTAGTTTAGATGATATTCAACGTTTTAAATCTTTATATGGTATCGGCGATACTTCTTTTAAAGGTATCGTTGGTGGATATCTTAAATGGATTGGCAAATTATGTCAAGGAGATTTAGGAATCTCATTTAAATACGAAAAACCAGTTGCACAAGTAATTGGCGAAAATATGTGGATATCATTTGCGATAGCGATTATCGCAACTATATTACAATTCTTGATTTCGATTCCTTTAGGAATTAGTAGCGCAACACACCAATATTCGGTTAGAGATTATGCAGTAACTGTTTTTACAATGATAGGTATTTCTCTTCCAACATATTTCTTTGCTGCGATTGTTATAAAAATATTCTCAGTTAATTTGAATTGGTTCCCTTCAAATGGTTTATTAAATGCCAATTCTAATTATGCTGATACATTCTTAGGATCATTAGAAAAATTTGGTGATATAGCACATCACTTAGTATTGCCGATTTTCGTAAGTGTTATCTTATCAATCGGTGGATTAATGAGATACACAAGAACAAACACATTAGAAGTTTTAAATGCTGATTATATTAGAACAGCTCGTGCTAAAGGTTTATCTGAAAAGAAAGTTATTTATAAACATGCTTTTAGAAATACAATGATTCCACTTGTCACAATGCTTGCTGGTATCTTACCTTCATTATTTGGTGGTATGATGATTACTGAACAAGTATTTGGTATTGATGGTATTGGTCGTTTAGCATATCAAGCATTAAGAGAAGGGGACATTCCATTTGTAATGGGTTACAATATGTTCCTTGCTGTACTAACAATTATAGGTACATTATTCTCAGATATTATGTATTCAGTAGTTGACCCAAGGGTTAAACTAGGGAAGTAGGTGAAGAAGATGAATCGAGAAAAACCTACTATTATTGAAGAAGTTACAGAAGTAGAAACTGTAACAGAAGTACAAGACGTAACAGAAATTGAAGATATTCAAACATTTAAAGAAATGAGTCCAATGCGATTAATCTTAAGAAGATTCTTTAGATCTAAATTATCATTAGTTGGATTAGTCATGATTATTGGATTATTCTTATTCGCTTTCTTAGGTCCAGTTATTTACACTAAATGGGGTGAAACAACTGTTGACAGAAGTGAAGTAGTAAGAGAAATTAAAACAACATACTCTTATGTTGATGACAGTGGAAAAGAAATTAAAGTAACTGAAATTATTGAACATAAATCAACAATTAATTCTTATGATGAACCAAGCAGTGAACACTTACTTGGAACAGATGATAATGGTCGTGATGTTTTTGTAAGATTAATGTTTGGTGGTAGAATCTCTTTAACAATTGGATTTATTGTTGTTATTTTAGAAACTTTAATTGGGATTGTGTTAGGTGGAATATCTGGTTATTTTGGTGGTTGGGTAGATCAATTAATCATGCGTATTGTTGATATTTTTAATTGTATTCCAACATTACCAATATTACTTATTGCATCTGCATTAATTGATTCATGGAATCTAGAAGCAGAACAAAGAATATATATTTTAATGGTCATTATAACCATTTTTAGCTGGAGTGGCGTAGCTAGAATGGTACGTGGTCAAATCTTGTCACTACGTGAACAAGAATTTATAATCGCTACTGAAGTAATGGGATTACCTGTTCGAAGAAAAATCTTTAAACATTTAATTCCAAATGTAATGCCTCAATTAATCGTATCAATGACACTTGGACTAGGTAGTGTTATTTTATACGAATCAACTCTTAGTTATTTAGGACTTGGTGTTCAACTTCCAAAAGCCGCATGGGGAACAATGATTGCCACTGCTAACCAAACTGAAGTACTAAATTATCATGCTAATATGTGGTTACCAGCTGGTTTAATGATTGTAATCGCCGTACTTGGTTTTAACTTTGTTGGTGATGGATTAAGAGATGCCATGGATCCAAAGGCTAAAAAGTAGGTGATAACATGAAAAAGAATACGAATTATATTTCATATAAAGAAAGTCGTAATATTATCAAATACAATATTAAACAAATGAAATATTACGAAAGTTTAAAAAGAAGAAATTTAGAACCTAGTGAATACATTGTTCCAATGAAAGATGAAACAAATTTAATTGAAATTGACAATTTAAAAACTTGTTTCTTTACCGATAATGGAACAGTAATGTCAGTAAATGGTGTATCATTTGATATTCCTAAAAATAAAATTGTTGGTGTTGTTGGTGAATCTGGTTGTGGTAAATCAGTTACTTCACTTTCCATCATGCAATTAGTTCAAGCACCACAAGGACAAGTAATTGGTGGTGAAATTAGATTTAATTCAAGTGAATTAGACAAAGATGAAAATGGAAATAAATTAGGTTATAATATCGCTAAAATGCCAACAAAAGATATGTATAATATTCGTGGTAAAGATATTACGATGATTTTCCAAGAACCAATGACTAGTTTAAATCCGGTATTTACAATTGGTAATCAATTAGATGAAGTTTCATTCTTACATAATCCGGAAATTACAAAAGAAACCGCAAAACTTCATAGTATTGAAATGTTAAATAAAGTTGGTATTTCGATGCCAGAACACGTATATGATTCTTTCCCACATGAATTATCTGGTGGTATGAGACAACGTGTTATGATTGCGATGGCACTTGCTGGTAATCCAAAACTAATTATCGCGGACGAACCAACAACTGCTCTAGACGTAACTATTCAAGCTCAAATCTTAGAATTACTAAAAAACTTACAAAAAAATGAACAATGTTCAATTATGTTAATTACTCATGACTTAGGAGTAATTGCCGAAATGGCAGATATTGTTATAGTTATGTATGCTGGTAAAGTTATAGAACGTGGAACAGCTCAAGAAATTTTCCACAATCCACTTCACCCATACACAATTGGCTTACAAAAGAGTAAACCATTAATTACATCAAATTCAAATGAACCATTATATTCAATCCCAGGTCAAGTACCAAGTCCAATTAATCTACCTAATACTTGTTACTTCAAAGGTCGTTGTTCAAAATGCATCAACAAATGTAATGGCGAGTATCCAAAAGAAATTCAAGTTTCTGATACACACTTTGTATCATGTTACTTATATGATGAAGGTGAGGAATAATTTATGAGCGAAAAAGTAAATAATCCTGCATTAGAAACTGATATTATTCTTGAAGTTAAAAACTTAAAAAAGTATTTTCCAATTGAAAAAGATTTATTTGGTCGTCCAACTAAATATCTTAAAGCGGTTGAAAATGTTAGCTTCAAATTAAAAAGAGGAACAACAATTGGTGTTGTTGGAGAATCTGGTTGTGGTAAAACCACATTAGGTAGAACCATCTTAAAACTATATGAATCAAATGGTGGTCAAATCTTATTTGATGGTGAAGATATAACAAACATTAGTAAAAGTAAAATGCGTAAGCTTAGAACTTCAATGCAGCTTATTTTCCAAGATCCATATTCAAGTTTACCACCAAGAATGACAATCGGTAATATTATTTCGGAAGCCGTAAAGGTTCATAAAATTGTTCCGAAAGAAGAAACATTTAAGTATGTCTTAGACATAATGAAAAAATGTGGACTACAACCAAGCTATTATGATCGTTATCCACATGAGTTTTCTGGTGGTCAAAGACAAAGAATTTGTATTGCAAGAGCTCTTGCAGTAAAACCTAAATTAGTTATTTGTGATGAGCCAGTTAGTGCTCTTGACGTATCAATTCAAGCTCAAATAATTAACTTACTAAAAGATTTACAAATTAAAGATGATTTAACTTATGTATTTATCTCACATGATTTATCAGTAGTAAAATATATAACTGATCAAATCATGGTAATGTACTTAGGAAATGTAATGGAATTTGGTAATACAGATGATATCTTTGATAATCCAATGCATCCATATACTAAAGCTTTATTCTCTGCAGTTCCAGTACCTGACCCAGATGTTAAGATGAATCGAATCATTTTAAAAGGTGACATTCCATCACCTGCTAATCCACCAAAAGGATGTAAATTCCATACAAGATGTGAAAATTGCATGAGTGTATGTAAATTTAAAGATCCTGTTTATCTAGAAAAAGAGCCAAATCATTTTGTTGCTTGTCATTTATTTAACGAAGAAGTAATGAAAGATAAAGCTAAATATGATGAACAATATGCTCGATTTGATAAAGGCGAAATTTCATTTGAAGAATTACTAGATAAAGAAGTAGTCGAAGAAAAACATGATTTAGAAGATACTTTAGTTGAACAAACAGACAATGTTGTTGAACCAGTAGACTTAAGTAAACTCAAAAATTCTAAAGAAGAAGACTATATTTCACAAAAAAAATTAGACTCTAAATCATCACAAATGTACCATAATATTCGAAATTGTGAAAAAAATGATTCATTAAAAGGAAACGAATAATGAAAAAAAAGAATCAGTACATTGATGATGGACACACAATTTATAACATGGATATCGATGGGATGCCCCATAGAAGAATTCAAAAACATGACAATGTAAGTCTTACAAAAAAAGAAAGAAGAGCAATGATTAAAGCAGCTTACGCGCACTATTTGCCAGTAGTATTTGGCACAATTTTATGCTTTGGACTTGCTGCTTTACTCATGTACTTCTGGCTATGCTAATCGAAAGGAGTAATTAAAAAGTGAAAAATAAATTGGTAATGACATTTATTTTTCTAATCGGTTTAGTTACTTTGTGTGCATGTTCAAATGTTGAAACGGACAATTCAAATATAAATGATATTAATAATCCTCAAAAACTTAATATTTTTAAATCTGATTTAAAATTGACACAAGAACAAGTTTTATCACAAATTAAAGCTGAACACCTGTTAGAAAATAAAGGTTATTTAGATGATGATGAACTTGTAGTGCTTGTTACTCTTGATACTGAAGCTTTAATTGATGTATATAACAATAATTATGCTGAAAGTGTAAACACTGTTTCAGAGTTTGCGAAAACCGAAATGGGTAAAAAACAAGCAAAATTAATTAATCAAGAGCAAACCGTATTAATTGATTTATTACAAGAAAAGAATTTAATTAAACGAGTAGAATATCAATATAGTACAATAATTAACGCTGTAGCTGTTAAAACAACATATGCTAATTTCTTAGAAATTAACAAAATGAAAGAAGTTAAGTCAACAATTATATCTGATACATTTAATGTACCTAAAGCTGTAGATACTGATGCATCGGCGATTGTCAATGATGTCGATGTATATGAAACAGGTATATATAAATCAGACTGTGTTGATTATACTGGTAAAGGTACAGCAGTTGCGATATTAGACTCAGGATTTGATTGTAGTCACACTGTATTCCAACACGACATTGATGTTGAAATGATTACAAAAAGTAAAGTTGAAAGTATTTTAAGCCAAACTCGTGCAGCCACTGATTATTATCGTGGTAATGCTAACTTAAAAGTTACTGATGTTTATTACAATGCCAAAATCCCGTTTGCGTATGACTATGCAGATAGAGATTATGATGTATTTCCATATGATTCAAATCACGGAACACACGTAGCAGGTATTATTGGTGGTAAAGATAGTGAAATCACAGGTATCGCTGTTGATACACAATTAGTACTTATGAAAGTATTCCCAGATTTAGATGATGGTGGAAAAACAGAAGATATTTTAGCAGCATTAGAAGACGCTGTATTACTAGGAGTAGATGCAATTAATATGTCACTTGGTTCATCTTGTGGCTTCGCAAGAGAAGAAGATGATGACAAATTAAATGAAGTATACGATAGTATAAATGCTAGTGGTATTAGTTTAATAACAGCTGCTAGTAATAGTTATAGTTCATCATTTGGTGGTGAACAAGGTAACACAAACTTTGTTACTAATCCAGATTCTGGTACAGTAGGATCTCCTTCTACTTATGATGCGGCTTTATCTGTTGCGTCTATCAGTGGAACAAAGAGTAAATATTTAATTGCTAATAATAGTAAAGTTGTATTCTTTACAGAATCAAGTTCTATTAACGGTAAAGAAAATGATTTCTTTAAAGGTATTTATGAATCACTAGGTAAGAGCTTAGATGAAACACTAACACTAGAATATGTAACTGTTCCTGGTGTTGGTAAAGAAGTAAACTTCTTATCGTTAGATGTTGAAGGTAAAATTGCCCTAATTAGACGTGGTGATAATACGTTTGAAGAAAAAGCTAAAAATGCTAAAGCTCATGGTGCAATAGCATGTATTATTTATAACAATATTGAAGGTGACATTTCAATGTCAATGGGTAAGAGTGATCATATCCCAACTATTTCAATTTCCAAAGAATTAGGAACAGCACTTGCGAAAAAAGATAAAGGTACTTTTACAATTAGTTACAATAATCAAGCTGGTCCATTTATGTCTGATTTCTCAAGTTGGGGTCCTACTCCATCACTTGGAATCAAACCAGAAATTACAGCACACGGTGGTAATATTAAATCATCTGTGCCAGGTGGTGGCTATGACCAACTAAGTGGTACTTCAATGGCTACACCAAACCTTTGTGGTATTGTTGTTTTAATTAGACAATATTTAAAAGAAGAATACCCTGATAAGACAATGAAAGAAATTTCAGTTATGGCAAATCAATTATTAATGTCTACAGCTGGAATTGTTTTAAATCAAGAAGGAAACCCATATTCACCTAGAAAACAGGGTGCAGGGCTTGCTAGTTTATATAATGCAGTTAATACAAAAGCATATATTACTGTTGATGGAATTGACCGTTCTAAATTAGAATTATTAGATGATCCAAATAAAACAGGTGTATATGAAATGAATTTTAACTTAGTTAATTTATCAAGTGAATCACTAAGTTATGTTGTATCACTTGTCGGTATGACTGAAACTGTTTCTTCATCTGATGAAGAACACGTTGCTGAAAAATCACAAATCTTAGATAGTAATTTTACAGTAACAGTTGAAGGCGGAACACTTAACAACAAAACAGTAGTAGTTGAAGCCGGACAAACTTGTAAGATTAAAGTAGTTTATACTTTATCAGAAGACAACAAAACAATGATTGAAAATACATTCCCATATGGTATGTATGTTGAAGGTTTTGTTAAACTTGAAGACATTAACACACCTAATGCTGATAATAAAAATATTAATTTAAATATTCCATTCTTAGCATTCTATGGTGACTGGTCACAAGCACCAATCTTTGATAAAACTTATTATGAAGTAGAATCTGAGGCACACGATGCTTCAATCGATGCTGAAGATAAATTAAAAGCTGATTATTTCGCAACTACACCTTATGGATCATATTACTATAATTATATTATTCCACTAGGAACTTACTTATATGATATCGATTTAAGTAAATACGATCCAATTCCTGCAACCGAAGAACATATCGCAATTTCCAATATGTTAGGAACAATAGATGGTTTATCATCTGTTTATGCAGGTCTTTTAAGAAACTGTAAGACAATGACATTTACAATTACTGATAAACAAACAGGCGAAGTTGTATACGAAGTTACAGATTACAATGCACAAAAAGCATACTACAACGGTATGCCATTCCCATATTACGAGTTCTTAAATCAAAAATCATTAAAACTAGGACTTGTAAATAATCATCAATATGAATTCAAAATGGAAGGTAAATTAGACTATAAAAATGATGGAACATCAACAAATGTTCGTAATTCATTTACTTTTGATTTCTATATGGATGATGAAGCTCCAATTTTAAAAGATGTAGAATATACAAAAGAATATGATAAAACTTTGAAGAAAGATCGTTACTACATCACAATGACTGTATATGATAATCATTATGTACAATCAATTACACCAATTATTTTTACTTCTTCATCAAGTTATACTTTCTTAACTGATAATCCAATTCCTGTATATAGTGAATTTGGTCAAGATAATAAAGTTAAATTTGAAATTACTGATTATTTAGATGATATATATACTGATTCAATTATTACTAATGGTTTAGCTTTCTCAATTGATGACTATGCATTAAACTCAGATATATATATTTGTCAATTACCAGGAACTGAAGGAGAATTTAAATTTACTAAAGATGGTACAATGGAAGGAACTGATTTAATCATTCTTTCAATGTACGAAAATGAAGCAATCGATTTAACAAAATATTTAGCAACAAAAGATGAAACTGTTGATGAATCTAAAGATTACTTAAAATATTTAACATGGACTTCATCAAATGAAGATGTTGTACAAGTTAAAGATGGTATTGTTAAAGGTTTAAAACCAGGACGTGCTACTATTACAGCTTTAGAAAATCTGTATGGTAACAAAGCAATTCTTATTTTGAATGTTAAAGAAAAAGTTGATGATCAACAATCGACTAATTCAGATACAATTAAAGCTGAAGACTTCAATAATGCAAAAATTGAAGAGATTCGATTTAGTTATTTTGATACAATCTTTGCGTATTCAAGAGCAGCACAAACAAGTGAAATTGGTTCTACTGGTTCAAGAATATATGTATCAAGTCTACCAGGAGGTGTATCAATGTATCCTGGTGAACAAATTCAACTAGCATATGATTTAGATCCATGGTATGTTGAAGACAACTATAAATTAAAATTTACATCAAAAAATCCGAGTGTAGCAAAAGTTGATCCTGAAACAGGAGCAGTTACTGCACTTAAAAAAGGTACAACAACAATTGTACTTTCAGTTGAAGGTTCAAACTTAATGGCATCAATTAAAGTTACTGTTAAGAGTGAATTCGTTATTGAAAACAGAGTCCTAATCGCTTATAAAGGATTAGGTGGAGATGTTGTAATTCCAGATGACGAAGGTATTTTATATATCGGTAGTTATGCATTCTGTTTGTATGAAACAGATAATAGCATCGAGTTATCAGAAGAAGACTATGATGCAAATAAAATTCCTGCAATGAATACAACAATTAAATCAGTTGTAATTCCTGAAGGAGTTGAAGAAATTCAGAAATTTGCTTTCTATAATTGTTTAGGATTAGAAAAAGTTGAACTTCCTAGTTCAATGAAAATAATTCGTGAATATGCTTTCTGTGGTGATGAAGACTTACAAAGCATTAATCTTTCAAGAATAGAAACAATTGGTAGAGAAGCATTTAAAGATTGTGTAAATCTTACACTAAATGAAAAAGATTTAACAAAAGCATATGCTCTTGGCGCAAAAGCATTTGAAGGATGTGAAAAACTTACATCTTTAGATTTAACAGCCTTAAGAAATGCTGGACAAGAAATATTTAAAAATTGTATTAATTTAGAATCTGTTATCTTAAACGAACGTACAAAACTTTCATATGGTATGTTTGTAGGTAGTGGATTAAAAGAAGTTGATATTTACGAAAAAGTTTCAATTCCTGAATTCTGTTTTGCGTTATGCAAATCATTAACAAAAGTTAATATTCATAACTCATTAGTAAGTATCGATAAAGGCGCATTCAGTGAATGTATTAGTCTTAATCAAATGAATATTTTAGGAAATGTTGATTATATTGGTGAACAAGTATTCTATGGTGATACTGCGTTAGAATCAATTAAACTTCCTAATAATAATGTTACACTTGGTGGTTATTGTTTCTTAGAATGTACAAATTTAGAAACAATAGAATTCCAAGAAAATACATATATCGATAAAATTGAAGGTTCAATTTTTGAAGATACTAATTTAAAAACTTTCATAGTAAATGATAATAACAGATATTATGAAACAAATAGTGATGGCTCACTACTAGTAAGTGATGATGAAACAACAATTATTTTTGGTGCTACAGGCAAAGATTTTGGTGATTTAGTAATTGATGCTAAATATCAAGAAATTGGTTCAGCCGCATTTAGTGGTGCTAAAATTAAATCATTAACTATTACAAATAATGAAACAATCATTCATGATTTTGCGTTCGCAAATTGTGAAGAATTAGAAACAATTACTTTACCAACTGAAAGTGGTATAGAAATTAAACAACATGCATTTAATTATGCAAAAGGTTTAACTAAAGTTAATAATTTAGAATACGTAAAATTAGTTGGCGATTATGCTTTCGCAAACACTGGTTTACGTGAAGTAACAATTGGCAGTGATGCTACATATGGTGAAGGTGCTTTCTTCAAATCATATTTAGAAACAGTAACAATTGGTAAAAATACAACATTTGGCTTAGGTGCATTCCAAGATTGTTTAAATCTTGTAACTGTTAATATGCCAACTGAAGGAAATGTTCATTTTGGTCGTGGATGCTTTGCGTATGACGACAAACTAAAAACAATCGACTTATCTAAAGTTGATAGTGTAATTGAACCAGAAACATTCTATGGATGTAAGAGTCTTTATTCAGTTAACCTAGCAAACGTTAAAGAAATAGGTGATTACGCATTCAGTGATTGTTCAGGTATTGTTACAATTGAAATGCCAGTTGTTGAAACAATTGGTATGGGTGCATTCTCAAGATATGAAACATATGGTGGTGCTCCACTTATTACATCAATTACTCTTCCAGAAACTTTAAAAGAAATTGGTGATGGTGCATTCTTAGGATGTGAAAGATTAGAATCTGTTGTAATTCCTAATTCTGTTACAAAATGGGGAGATTATGTATTCGCATATTGTCTACTATTAGAATCAGTGAAATTACCAGAAACTTTAACAACAGTAGGTTTATATTCTTTTGCAGGATGTGAATCACTAGAAAATATTAATTTAAATTATGTAACTGAAATAAAAGACTATGCCTTTACTTCATGTACATATTTAACTAGTATTAATATTGATAGTATCGTGACAATTGGCGAAGCTGCTTTTGCAGATACAGCTCTTATTGGAACATTTAATTTACATAACTTAGAATCAGTTGGAAAATATGCATTCCAAGGTTCAAAGATTAGTAGCTTTAATGCGACTAAATTAAAAACAATTGGTGAAGCTGCATTTCAAAATTGTGAAAAGTTACAAGAATTTATTTTCTCAGATCAACTTGAATCAATTGAAATACTTGCATTTAATGGATGTAGTTCATTAAGTTCATTCTATGTATATGTTGACGGAGTAAAGAAAAACACAGCCACAATCAATGACTATGCTTTCTTAAATAACGGTAATTTATATACATATATGTCAAATGGTAAAATTCAATTAACTGCTGTTCCACAAGCTGCAAACATTTTAGAATTAAATGTTTTAGAAGGAACTTCAAGAATTGATGTTTATGCTGGTAATGAAAATCCAAATGTTAATAAGATTATTTTACCAGATTCACTTGAGACAATTGGAAGCTATGCATTCTACGGATTCACTAATTTAAAATCTGTTGAGTTCAAATCATTCCAAGCTCCTATTTTAGAATCGTTCTATAATCAAAATGCCGCTTTAGAAGAAACAGATCCAGGTTATGATCTTCTACATAACCAATATGAACTATTTGGTTTAGAATTATATTATTATAACTTTGTTGATCTAGTAGGTAAAATTGAACCATTAGAAATGATTTTACCAGTTAATGATAATATTACTGGTTATGACTCATTAGTTTACTTAGCATACTTTGGTAGTGTTGAAGATGCTACAAAAGGTAACCATTTAGCGAAAGAAACTAATTTAATTACTTTTGTTGAACTTGCGAAAAAAATAAAAGAATTAGACCAAGTATTAATTCAACATGAAGATATGGTTAATGAAGCATTAACTGCTTTAAAAGCCATTAAGTTAGATTATTCACTATTTAATATTAGTGAAGAAGAATGGCATGTTTTAGTAGAAGCAGTTGAAACTGCTAAAGAAACTATTCAAGAAATTAAAATTAAAAACTCTAAAAAACAAATTAAAGATGTTTATGAATTATTAAAAACTTTACCAACAAGTTATAATTCATCAATTGATTCTTTATTAATTGAAATTACAAATAAATTAAATGAATTAACACTAGACGACAGAAGCGTATTAGATTTATCTAACTATAATAAACTTTATGAAGAATACGAAAAGTCAAATGTTGAAAATGAACAACCAAACGAACCAAATGTTCCACAAACTCCACAACAACCTGTGAACCCAGAACAACCTAAATCATATGTTTGGTTATATATTGTCATTGGTTCAGTCGTTTTACTTGGTACAGGAATTTTGGTTTACTTCCTAGTAATTAAAAAAAGAAAGGGAGGTAATTAATATGAAGAAATTTTTGACATTATTTGTAATGATATTAACTATTTTTACAATTGTTGGTTGTAATGATCCCAAACCAACTATTGAAACACTGGGAACACCACAAAATGTTGTGTTATCTGAAACAGGTGTTTTAAGCTGGGATCCTGTATCTAATGCAACATCATATGATGTTACAATTAATGGAAAAGTTACCAATGTAAAAACACCTTTTTATATCGTTACAGATTTAACAAAGGATTTTACATATAGTATAGTTGCGAAAGCTGAAGGATTTAATCCATCATCCGCTACTGAAGTTTTAACATACAAAGCTCCAACAATTACTCCACCAAAGCCACCAGTAAACAATATTAAAATTGGTATTAGTGGTACATCCGAAGTTAGAAGTGGTAAATCAATTACATTAAAAGCTAATGTAACTGGTACAGAAAATGTTGAAGTAACCTGGGCAATAACTAAAGGTCAAGAATATGCTGTAATCGATGAAAATGGTGTTGTTTCAGCAATTGAACTTGCCCAAAATGATGGTGATAAACTAATTGAAGTTACTGCAACAAGCGTTGAAGATTCAACAGCTTATGCAAGTAAAATCTTAACAGTAGTTAATCGTCCAGAACTAACTCAAGCAATGATCGATGCAATAGCTAATGAAGTTTATCTTTCTTTTGAAGGATATCTAAATATTAGTTTATACCCGGTATTAGCATCAGAAAATGCAGCACCAGAACAAACATATTCAACAGTAATTAAAACAGCAATGTGCACAAACGAAAACGGTGAAGATTACTGGTATGGTGAATATGAAAATGGTGATACATATACAACAATGGGACTTTATTATAAAAACCATAATGGAATTACTTGTCAAGTTGGTTTAAGTTTAATGAATGTTGAACAATATGAACCACTACTTGATGATTATGGTAATCCAATTAATTGGGATGAATATGGTTTATATAATAATTTTACAAACTTAAAAGTATCAGAATTTATGTTTAATAATGACACATGGCGTTGGGAATATGTTGGTAGTGATAGTGACTTAGATGATCGAATGATTGCATCTGCAAATCCATATGATTTTAAAACTAGAGGATTTAGTTTAATCATCGAAGAAGGTGAAATCATGGGAATTTATGCTAAGAGTGATTATGACTACACAATTGTAGAACAATACAAAGCAATTCAAGAATTATATGTTGCGGTAAATTATGGAGAAAAAACAGTTGTAGTTCCAACTATTCCAACTTATACATATGATGAAGAAGTTCATGGTACTTTAAAAGAAGCATTAGAAAACATGAGCAATTTAGAAAATTATACTTTAACTTATAAAGAAATCGTTGCTTCATATTTATCAACAGGATATACTGAAGCAGGATTTAAGGAATTAATTACTGAAAATGATTGTTACTTTGAACCTTTTGCGGTATCTTATAATATATATGGTGAAGAAGTACATACGCCAAAACCACTTGAAACATATGGTTATCATAAATTTTCAGATAATTTATATAATGCATATTTTAACACTGATACAGGATACAAAGCTTCAAGAGCTTTTGAATCATCGTTTGATAATGCAAAACCTTCATTCGCATTTGCACCTGAAATTTTCAGAAGTTATTATGTAGATGAAGAAAATAATACAACTACTTATTATGTTGAAGAAATTATGAGCTATGTCGCAACTACTTTCTATTATGGTGTTGGAAATGATATTAACTTATATGGTATTTTTGCAACAACAGGTTATACATCAGAAACAAGTTCATTTACTCCATATGTTGTAGTTGATAATGAAACAAAATATATTACTGAAGCTGGTTTCTATTTCTATTTAGGTTCAATATATGGTGTTATCGAATTATACTATTCTGACTTTAATGAAACTAGCATGCCTAGTGATATTAATATTGAATTTGAACAAAGAAATGTTCCAACTTCATGGAAAGAACTAACTATTCAAAAATCGTTAGTTGAAGGTGGAATTGAAGATGATGTAGAAGTAAACGCATTTGAATATTTAAAAGAATTCTATGAAGTTGAAAATACAGAAGAAGCTGAAAAAGAATTTGAAGAACTAATGCCATTCTTTGGTAATGTTTTAGGAGATTCTTATGGATTCGGTTTAACAACATTCCATATTACAAGTAAAAATGTATCTAAACAAGCAGTTGCATTCTATTATGATGTACCACTTGATTTAGATTATACGATTGATTCTTCATTAGAAGCTATTGAAGAATATCTTGTAGGGTTAGGATTTGTGGAAAATGGTGCTGGTGAATTCCATAAAGATGGAATTTGGGTAGCTCCAGTTGATTCTAGTTTAGATTTATTCATATATATTTGGAAAGATTAATAAGGAGGAAACTTATGAAAAACATTCTTAGTAAAATTTGTAGTTTAGTGCTTGTTTTATTTGTAACCTTCGCGGTTGTTGGATGTGATAAACCTGAGCCAACACCAGAACCAAAAGATGAAGTAACTTTCACTTTTGAAGCAGATAAAACAACATTAGTGCCAGGGGAATCTGTTAACTTAAGAGTTACAGTAACTGGTTTAGAAGATACAACATGTAATTTCATGGTATCTAATGATAAATTAGTTAAAGTTGAAAATAACGTTTTAACAGTTATTGGTGATGTAGAAGCAGATACTGCAGTTACAGTTATTGCATATCCAAATGCTGATCCAAGTAAAAGTAAACAAATTATTTTCACAGTTCAAAAAGAAGTTGTAAAATCAGTTGAAATTACAACACAAAGAAATACAATTACATTTGGTGAAACAATTAAATTAAATGTAGCTACAAGTGGATTTACAAATTCAGCTTATGCATGGGTTTATGACACTGAATTATTAACTATTACTGATAATGTATTATCAGTTGTAAAAGAAGTTTCAGTTGATACTAAAACAACAATTAAAGCCGTATCAGTTGAAGACAATTCAGTATATGCTGAAAAAGAAATTACAATTAAAGCTCCAAGCTCTTTAGCAAGCATTCAAATTATTGCGGCTCAAGACACAATTTCTGAAGGCGAAACTATTATGGTTTCTGCATTAGTAGTTGGTTTAGCTGATCAAACATATACTTGGTCAGTTTCAGATCCATCTTTAATTGAAATTAAAAATGGTTTCTTAACATTAATTGGTACAGTAAAAGTTGATAAGAACGTTACAATTACATGTACAGCTAATGGTGATGAAAGTGTATTCGCTTCTAAAACAATTACTATTAAAGCTCCAATTATTGAAGGACAAGTTGGTGAATTAACTCAAGAAATTTTAGCAGAAATCGCTAATCCATCTATTACAGTTAATGGTGTTGTTACAGATTATTATAATGACTTCAATAACTCATTTAATAATTCAACAAAAGCTTATGACTATGTAGTAATGATGTCTGAAGGTAGATGGTATGGTGCATGGAATGTTAAAGGCGATACATCAAATATTATTGCTGATAACTATCGTAAAGGAACAGAAGATGGTATTCGTGACCAATATGGAAATTATGGACATGCATTAGAAAGATTATATATTAACAAGAATAATGAAGTTTCTTCTAAATATATTAAAGACTATATGAGTATTCCAGCTGTTTGGGAAGCTCAACATTTATGGAATCATTTAAGTAATTTAGATGTTACTAGATTTGTTCATGACGTTAATGAAAATGTATATGTGTATACATTAGACGTTAAATCAGAAGATGATTTATATTTAATGACTTATTTATCAGTTTCTTTAACTCCAATGTTATCAGATACATTAGCTCAACTAAAATTAACAATTGAAGATGGTCATATTACAAAATTAGTTGCTCAAACTGAAGTATTATATTATGGTTCTGAAACTCGTGAAGAAGCAGACGCAATGAGTTATACTGAAGTTGAAATGACATTTGAAAATATTGGTTCAACTGTTGTTCCTGAACCATCTCCATATACAGCTCCTGAAAATGCTGAACTTTTAGAAGCTGCAATCAAAAAAATGCAAAAATTAACTAACTATACTTATAGCGCAAAAGACACAACAACTTATGCTCCTTCAGGTGATGCTGGTGATTATGAAATGGATACACTAAGCTCATCATTAGGAACTGGTACTGGTACTGTTATGAGTTTAAGCGCAAACGCTGCTAAATTAAGTTCAACAAGTAAAATTAGAGACTATACTTCGGCTGTTGGTACAGTTGGTGAAGTTGGTCGTATTACAAGCGACGCAATCTTACTCGAAAAAACTGGAAAATATAGTTATTCACTTGATGATAAACTATACTATACAAACTATACTGGATTCAAACAAAACGAAGACGGTACATATGATGAATTCAAATATAGTTCTGATGTAGATGCATTCATCGGAACAAGAAAAGTCTCAGGTGAAATCCTTGATTTATTACCAAACTTTGATTTCTCTGCTTATGTGTTTGAATATGAAGGAACTAAAAATGGTAATCACATCTTTACATTAAGAGAAGGTGATATTACTAGAGATCTTGCAATGGAAGTTTCAATGCACTCATATTCAAAAGATGCTGAACAATCAACAAGCTGTACATTAACAATTGTTGTTAGTCCAGAAGGATATATCGTAGAAACTAAATATGCTTATAATTTAACTGATGTTTATTATGGTATTATTGACACTAAATATTCTAATTTTGAAACTACAGAATTACCTGAATATACATTTAATGGATACGTTCCAAGAGAATGGAAAACATCTTGGTCTCAATATGATATTAAGTATTATTCTCCAACTCACTCTTCACGTGATCCATATGTAGAAGCTTCTACTCAAGAAGTATTCGATAAATTATTCGGAACAGGTGCTGCAGATATTCCAACACCTGATGTATTCTTAGCAATCTTTGGTGACTTATTATATGGTCCATTCTTTGATTATAAAGAATCAGGAGTAGATGCAGAAGGTAATACAACTTATATTGACTATGTAAGTATTAATACTCAAAGTAGTGAATATGATGAAAACTCAAGAATTACAAATTATGAAGAATTAATGAATGAATTAATCACAGCTTTACAAGAACTTGGTTATACATTAGATGAATCTAATACAGACACAAGTGGTGGTGAAACTGGATTAAGAGATCGTTATGTATGCTTATACAAAGGTAATGTTGAAATTGTAATTACTAATAATCATACTAAACACTTATCTATTTATTTCTATCAATTAGGCGATTGGATTTTAAAATAGTAAAGTTTAATAAGGATGGCAAAGTATTATGAAAAGAATCTTAATGCATGTTATTCTTATTGTGCTAGGCATTGCACTTGTAGGATGTTCTAATCCTACACCTCCAAAAATTGAAGTTAAAGCACTTCAAGAACGAATTGAAATCGGTGCTGATCAAGTAGCTGATTACAATTATAAAGGTTTATTTTCAATCAAAAAGAATAATAAAGATGTCGAAGTTTTAGATGAATATTTGAACATTTCGGATATTCAATCATTACCTGGTTCTTATGTATTAATGTGTACTTATGAATCAAAAACAGCATCAGTTATTATTAACGTAACTAAAAATAATAATATTAAAATTAGCTCAAGTGTTGAATCAATTGATATCAAAAATGTTGATGTATTTACTTATGATTATAAAAGTTTATTCGTAATATATGATGGCTTAAAAACAGTAGAAGTAGAAGATTCTTATTTAGATTTATCTAACCTTCGCGCAAGTACTGGAAGTTATATTATTACTTGTACATATCAAGAAATATCAAAAAGTATTACTGTTAATGTTTCTGAAACAGAATATCAATTGAAATTATCTACTAGTGAAATAATCGTTAAACAATCAGAAGTACTAAATTATGATTTTAATTCATTATTTACAGTAGTTGTTGATGGAAAAGTTCAAACAATAACAAGTGAAATGGTAAGTTCTAACGTTTCAACAGAAGTTGGAACTTACCAATACATTGTTACAGTTGGTGAATTATCTCGCAAGTTAACAGTAAATGTAATTGCGGACTTTGAAATTGAAATTATTAATTCATTTAAACAATTTGAATTGGAAGAAGAATTAATTAATTCATTTGACTATACAACATTATTTAGTATATATGTTGATGGTGAATCTCGTAATGTAACAATGGATATGATAGATACTTCAAGTTTAGGAAAAACGTCTGAAGATAACATTTATCAAATTAAAATAACTTACACAGAAGGTTTAACAGAGTGTAGTGCAGAATGTAGTGTCAAAGTAGTACCTACAAAAACAATAAAAATAACTCCAAAGAATATTGTTACTTATCCAAATGGAGAATATATTGATTTAACATCACTTTTTAAAATTGAAAAAGGTGATGTAGAAATCCCTGTTACAAGTGATATGATTACAGGATCAATTAATTATGAAACAGTTGGTGAAAATCAAATCACATTAACTTATAATGATCTAACAGCTGTTGCGATCGTTGAAGTAAAACAAGGTGTAATTATTAATTACGCTAAAACTGACACAATTAATATTGGTGTTGGATTAGATCAAACAACATATGCTTTTGAAAAAGATTTTGTAGTCTTAATCAATGGTATTCGCTTTAATGAAGTTGCACAATACATTAATACTGAAAATGTTGATTTCAGTAAAGTTGGTGTTTATACTGCAACAATTGAAATCCCTTATACTGATTCTTCTTTAGGAATCACTAAAGGAACTTTATTTACAAAAGAAATCACTTATAATGTTATTGATGTTGTATATGATTTAAAACTAAATAATACACTAGTAACATTACCAAGTACAACGACAAAATATGATCCATTTACTAACATCTCATTGAAAGTAAATGGTATTAATCAAAAATTAACTACTTCAGAATCAGGATCATCATCACCAATGGCAACATATGCTCAAGTAGTATCTGATGAAATTGATTATGGATATACTGGATATCAACTAGTTAAAGTTGCTATATATGTTTATGGTCCAAGTAAAGATCCTATTTATGTTGAATTTAATATTGTGATTGAATCTTCAATTGTAATTTCTTCTAATAATTTATTCTTATTTGAAGGAACAACAATTTATACAAAAGATTTATTTACTATTAAAAATGGTACTGAAGAAATTGAAGTTACTCAAGATATGATAGAAGGAAAAGTTGATACGCATAAACCTGGTGTTTATAACATTACTTTAACTTATCAAGGAATGAGTGCTGTATCTTCAGTTGTAGTTGTAAGTAAAGACTTAGTTGGAACTTACAATACACGTTTAGAAACAATCCCAACATCTTCAAGTAGCGATGAAGAAGGTTACGAAGATGCAGGATCTCAATCTAAACCAATTGGTAAGATGTATATTGCAGAAGACGGAAGAATTTCTGTTGATGGTACTCTTGCAACTATTCTATATGGAATCGATAAAAATACTTTATATATTAAAGTTGGTCCATATGAATTTACATTAAGTTATGAAAATGGAATTATCGTATTAGTTCCAGAAAATGAAATTAAATTACAATTTATTAATAATAAACGTCCACTAATTTATTTTGATGAAAGTAAATGGGAAATATTAGATAAAGTTGTAATTAATACAACTGATCAACATATCTTACATTCTAATATTGTAGGATATACAATTGATGCGTTTAAAATTAAAAATTTAGAAGACAATACTGAAATTTGGTATGGATTAAAAACTTACTTATTTGAAAAAATGAGTAGTGATACAATTTACGAAGTAACATCAGGCGAAGTGAAATTTGCAGATGACTTTGTAAAAGAAACTGAAATTAGTTCATCTTTGGTTTATGATGATCAAAATGTTGAGTTTAAAATGGTTTCGGAGTCAACAGGAAAAGTTAAATCTGAAGATGAAAACATTACGTACAAATATGCCAATATTGTATTTAATGGAGAATATAACGGTCAAACAGCTAAATTAGTTGTTAGTAGTTATGAAGGATTTACATTACAAATTGGAAACACAATTATTTTCAATTTAAGTGGTCCAGAAATCAGATCACTATTAAATGGTGGTATTGATTACGAAAATGATGAAATCATGGTTTATGAAATTGGTGGAAATGGTAAAAAACCATATGCACATAAATTACTATTAGATGTTGAAAACAAAACATTTACATATGTTGAAAAAGACGTATATTATGGTAAATATGAATTTGGTACAATGTATTTCTTCTTAGATGGATACGGAACAGGTATTGTTAATTTTGATACTACTCAATATGCTGTAACACAATTTGAGTATTCAGTTAACGGAAATGAATTAAGAATTGATTTCATAAATACTAAATCAACATTTAAACATGGTGATTATGGTACTTTCTATATTGATGAATTATGTAATACTTTAACTACTAAGTATTTTATTGATGAAACAATTCAAGGTAAAGTATTTGAAAATACAGATATTATAGATGGTGCTTTAGTACACATAACTTCTTATACTTTAGGCGTTTATTCAAATAAAGTATTAGGAAGAAAAGCCTTATTTGATTTAATTGAAATCTTTACAAAAGATGGCGAAATAACAGATAACGGTATTAAAACAAATATGATCGATATTTCAGATATAACTTTTGCTGAAAGAGGATTCTATCATTTTTCAATTACAATTAACGTAAATGGAAAAGACATTGTATTGAATTACGCAATACAAATTAAATAAAAGTTGAAGGAGTAAAAAAATATGAGAAATTGCAAAAAGGTAGTATTATCATTTTTAGCAGTAGTTTTTACAATTCTTCTTACAGCTTGTAATAATATGGGAATGCACACTCACTCAGTAGAATTAGTTGATGCGAAAGAACCAACTTGTACTGAAAAAGGTAATATTTCATATTACGAATGTAAAATTTGTAAAACTGCATTTAGTGATAAAGATTGTACAGACTCATTACATTTTAGCTTAGTAGAAATCCCAGCTCTTGGTCACGAAATGGTTGAACATGAAGCTGTTGAAGTTACTTGTACAGAAGCTGGTAGTGTTCACTACTATGAATGTACAGTTTGTAACAAATATTTTGAAGATGCTGAAGGTAATAAAGAATTAGCAGACGTTGTTGTTCCATCAAATGGACATGCAATGGTAGAACATGCTGCTAAAGAAGCAACATGTACAGAAGCTGGAAACATTCATTACTATGAATGTACTGCTTGTGGCAAAAACTTTGAAGATGAAAAAGGATCAGTTGAATTAGAAAATGTAGCAACTGCCCCTAAAGGTCATACAATGACTGAACATGCAGCAATCGATGCAACATGTACAGAAGCTGGAAACGTTCATCATTTTGCATGTAGTGAATGTAACAAAAACTTTGCAGATGCAGAAGGAAAAGTAGAAATTAAAGACGTAGTTGTTTCTGCAAAAGGACACAAAATGGTAGAACATGCCGCAAAAGAAGCAACATGTACAGAAGCTGGAAACATTCATAATTTCGAATGTATGGTATGCCATAAACATTATGAAGATGCTAATGGTTCTAAAGAATTAACAGAAGTAACTCTTCCTGCAATAGGACATTCAATGACAGAACATGCAGCAAAAGACGCAACATGTACAGAAGCTGGAAATGTTCATTACTTTGCTTGCGCAAACTGTAATAAAAATTATGCAGATGCAGAAGGTAAAGAAGAAATTAAAGACGTAGTAGTTCCTGTAAAAGCACACTCAATGACAGAACATGCAGCAATCGATGCAACATGTACAGAAGCTGGTAATGTACTTTACTTTACATGTAGTGCATGTAACAAAAACTATGCTGACGCTGAAGGAAAAGTAGAAATTAAAGACGTAGTAGTTCCTGCAACAGGACACTCAATGACAGAACATGCAGCAAAAGACGCCACATGTACAGAAGCTGGAAACGTTCATTACTTTGCATGTAGTGCATGTAATAAAAACTTTGCTGACGCTGAAGGTAAAACAGAAATTAAAGACGTAGTAGTTCCTGCAACAGGACACTCAATGACAGAACATGCAGCTAAAGAAGCAACATGTACAGAAGCTGGAAACGTTCATTACTTTGAATGTAGTGCTTGTGGCAAAAACTTTGCTGACGCTGATGGTAAAGCAGAAGTTAAAGACGTAGTAGTTCCTGCAAAAGGACACTCAATTGTTGAACATCCAGCAGTTGATGCAACATTAGATGTAAACGGTAATATTCAATATTTTGAATGTACAGAATGTCATAAATATTACGCTGATGCTGATGGCTTAAATGAAATCGCTCCTGAAAGTGTTGTTCGTTATGCTTATCAAGTAAGTGGTAATAATAATAAAACTCCTGGTTATTATGTAGATTATCGTGAAAGCTATACTTTCACAGATGAAGATAACGATGGTGTATTTGTTTCTAACAATAAAGGTGTATCATCATCTGGTGCTTACATGGATATCTTCTTTACTGAAAGCGGATATGTAACATTTACATATGAAGTATCTTCTGAAAGTTTATGGGATAAATTTAACTTATATGCTAAATCAGATGGCGAAGCTTATCGTAATTTAGTTTATAATGCTTCAGGTATCGCGTCTGCAACATTAACATTATATGTTGAAGCTGGAGACTATGTATATTTCCAATATTCAAAAGACTCTGGTGGAAATAAAAATGAAGACTGTGTTAAAGTTTCTAATATTATTTTCGTAACTGCTAGTGAATATCAAAAAGTTAATGTTAATTTTGATACTAACGGTGGTTCAGCTATTGAAAGCCAAAATATTTATGCTGGTACAACAGCAACAGAACCTGCTGCTCCAACTAAAGATGAATACTTCTTTGATGGTTGGTATGCTGATGCAGCATTAACAACTCCATTTGATTTTGCAAATGTTGTAAATGAAACAGTTACAGTTTATGCTAAATATGTAGCTGGTGTTACAGTAAGCTTTACAAATACAGAAAATACTGTAGTTGAAAGTTTATTTGTTAAACCTAATACTGGATTAGAAGTTCCTGCAATTATCCCTACAGCTGAAGGTAAATATTTTGCTGGTTGGTTTGCAGATGCTGAATGCACAGTAGCATTTGATTTTGCTGCTGGTGTTACAGTTGATACAGTAGTTTATGCTGGATGGAGAAATCCTGTTGAATTATCATTCAATTCAAATGGTGGTTCAGAACTTGAAAATATTGCAACTGATATTAATGTAGCAATCGAAATGCCTGCTGATCCAACAAGAGCTAATTATAAATTTGCTGGTTGGTATATAGATGCTGAATGCACAGTAGCATTTGATGCAACATTAGGTATTACAGAAAATACAACAGTTTATGCTAAATGGATTGCACAAGTAGTTATCACATATATGTTCAATACAAATGAAATTAGTACTGAATCAGTTGATATGGGAACTGCTTATACTGCAACTAAACCTGCTGATTTCGATGAAATCGTAACTGGTTGGTTTACAGATCCTGAATTAACAAATGCTTATGTAGATGGTACAGTTCTAGAATCAAGTATTACACTTTACGCAAAAATTCATCAAATTGCACCTGATGGTGTATTAGAAAGTTTCGTAAATGGTGATAACTCAAGTAAGACTACTCGCGCTTGGGTATATGATGCTGTAAATGGAACATATACTTCATCTAATGCTGGTGAAGGTTCATCAAAATCTATTATGACATTAACATTTGCTAAACAATCATTTGTTTCATTTGATTTCTTAGTAAATAGTGAATGTAGATATGACTACTTATTAGTAACTGTAAATAATAATACAGTATTATCAACTAAACAAAGTGATAATACTTACAACGGTATTGATTATGTAAGTTCATTCACTTATACATTCAATGCTGGCGATGAAGTTGTTATCATTTATACAAAAGATAGTAGTGGTAACCGTGGTGATGACCATGTTGTTATTTCTAACTTAGTAATTCGTGATGGTATCCCATCAGTTGAATTAACATTTAATTACCAAAAAGAAGGTGTTGAAAACGTATCAGTTCCAGCACAAATCAATCAAGTAATTAAATCAATTGAAAACTTCGCAAGTTATGCACCTGTTGATGAAGAAACAGTTCGCTTCGGTGGATGGTATTACGATGTTGAATGTACATTAGCTCTTGGAGATGATGATACAATCTTAGATAGCACAACTTTATATGCTAAATACTTATATCCTGCAACTATCACATTTGATACTGATGGTGCTGGAGAAATTGCACCTATGTCTGCTTGGACAGGTGTAGCAATCGAATTACCTGCTAATCCAACAAAAGCTGGTTATATTTTCAGATATTGGTTAGATGAAAATGCTGAAGAATTTGATCCAACTAAAGGTATTACTGGTGATATTCTATTAACTGCATACTTTGAAGAATTACCAGTTGGTTCAACTAAAGAACAAGCTTATCAAGTTGAATTAACTAATGGTTCATTCACAAGTTCAACAGTTAGAACAAATGAAGAATTCCAAAACTTCTACTTCGTTATTAACCCAACAGTATCTGATGTATATTACTTCGGATTCGATGGAACAGGAATCGTTCTTGAAGGTGGAAATGTAAAATATACAAGTTACAGAAGATATACAGTTGTTGATTCTGAAGGTAATACATTAATTGGATTAACATCAAGTGATGAAAAAGTTACATTAGAAGCAGGTAAAACTTACTATGCTATTTATAACTTAGGTTATAATACAAATTATGCTTGGGGTCAATTTATTGTTAATATCAATACATTTGCTCAAGATAGTGCTGATGAAGCTGTAACTTATACATTTGGTCAAGATGTAACAATTCCAACAAATACATTTGCAAGTTCTAAACATGAAATGGTTTATGCATTTACTGCTGATGTTACTGGAACATTTGCATTAAAAGTTCAAAGTAATGCATGGGCTGCTGTTTATGCATACGCAGATGCTGAATTATCTTCACAACTTGCATATAAGAATGTTTATAATAACGCTGCTGTTGTAGACTTTGCTGTTGTTGCTGGTGAAACTTATTATATCGTTATTAAACAAAACTGGTCTGGAACTGGATTTGCTAATAACACTATTACATTCAGCGTAAAAGAATATCAACAAGGTTATACTGCAGAAAATCCATTTGATTATACTTTAGGTAGTGAAGTGTCTACTGACTTTACAAATGGTGCAAATAACTATTATCAATTTACAATTGAAGAAGCTGGTACTTATAAACTTTCATTAGTATCATTAGCTGATTCAAATAATAAGACTGTTAAATTATTTAATATTAATGATTTAACAACTGCTATTGCAACAATTGATAGTGCAGCTGCTGCTGAACAATATATTGAAGAATTAGCTGCCGGTACATATGTAATTAAAGTTTATAATACATCTTCAACATATAATGCTGCATGTTCAGTTAAATTTGAAAAAGTTGCAACTGGTGCTTATTGGTCAACAGCTGAAGAAGTAGTATTAGGTGCTAATAATTCATTAAATGCATTAGAGGCTGGATATTACTATACATTCACTACTGGTGAACAATTATGGTATTTCTTCTCAACTAGTGCGAACGTAATGGTTTATAAAGCAGATAGAACTCAAGTAGGTTCAAATGCTATTCAATTAGATGCTAATACTGAATACTTCTTAGTAGTAACTGGTGCTCAAGGTGTAGTTGATGTTTTAGTTGAAACAAAAGAATCTTACAGTGACGGTAAGAGTCCTGCTGGTGCTTTTGAATACACAGCTGAAACAAAGAATATGTCATTAGAACAAGGTTCACAAACTTGGTACTATGTATTCACTGCAACTGAATCTGGAACATATAGATTCTATTCTTACAATAATGGTACAATCGATACTAAAGGTTATGTATTCTCTGATCCAGATTACTTAACAAGAATCGGTTATAATGATGATGGTGGTAACGCAAAAGTTACTGAAGGTTATATTGGATATCGTTATGATTTCTTCTTAGAACTTGATTTAGTAGCTGGAACAACTTATTATGTAAAAGTTACTTACTCAGTATATTCAAGCAATACTGCAGATCAATTATATTTAGTTATTGAAAAATAATAACTTAAAGGGTGCCTCGGCACCCTTTTCTTCATTTATTAAAATCGAAATCGAATTACTTTACAAAATGTTTAAGTTGTGGTATAATAATGCAGTATGGAATTAAGACGTTCCATCCTTGCTTTATACTAGATATAAAGCCTAATGACCAAGAGGAGGTGTACAAAATGAAAAAATACGAAGTAATGTACATCATTCGTCCTGAACTTGAAGAAGAAGCTAGAAATGCTTTAATCGCTGAAATTAATGCAGTTTTCGAAGGACTTCAATCTTCAGTTGAAAAAGTGACTGAATGGGGTATCCGTGATTTAGCTTACGAAATCAACAAATGTCGTAAAGGATACTATGTATTACTAAATGTTAACGCAACTGTTGAAGCTGTTAATGAATTCAACCGTTTAGCAAACATTAAAGAAACTATTATTCGTCATATCGTTGTGGCTGAATAACAAAAGGAGTACTCATGAATAAAGCAATATTAGTTGGAAGACTAACTAGAGACCCTGAACTTAGAAACACTAATAGTGGGGCTGCTGTTGTTTCATTTACTGTTGCTGTAAACAGAACATTTACATCTAATAGTGGTGAAAGAGAAGCAGACTTCATCAACTGCATTGCATTCAATAAGCAAGCAGAAAACCTTCATCGTTATATTAGAAAAGGTGGATTAGTTGGTGTTGAAGGTCGTATTCAAAGTCGTAGCTATACTGCTCAAGATGGTTCTACAAGATATGTTACAGAAGTTGTTTGTGACAATATTCATTTCTTAGAACCTAAGGGTACAGGAAGCCAACAACAACAAAGTAATCAATATGATGATTATTCACCATATGATATTCCAAATATGAATAGAAGACCACAACCACAACAACAACCACAAAGAAGAAATCCTTTTGAAGATGTTCAAAATCAATTTGATATAACAGATGATGATTTACCATTTTAGGAGGAATTAAACATGGCTGTTTATAAAAGACGTAAAAAGACTTGTTACTTCACTGATAACAAGATCGAAAAAATTGACTGGAAAGATGCTGATTTACTAAAACACTACGTTAGTGATCGCGGTAAAATCTTACCACGTAGAGTAACTGGTACAAAAGCTATTTACCAAAGAGAATTAGCTGTTGCTATCAAACGTGCTCGTCATATGGCTTTATTACCATTTGTTAGAGAATAGTTTAAACTTTTGAAACCATACAAACAAAATTCGACAAAATCATACAAAAATTTTTCGGCTGTTTGGATGGCTACTATTAATAACAAATGTAATAATAGCATTATAAAAAAACAAAAGCTTGATATTAATTGAAATGATCTCTTCAAAGTAGACAGTGAATAAAAATAAAATTATTCACTATTTACTTTGGAGGCATTTTTATTATGGGAAGAAAAAATAAATATAAAAAAGAAACAAAATTAAAAGCTATACAGGAATATATTAATGGCAGTAAATCATTAAGCGAAATATCAAATGAATTAGAGT
>JBGVIL010000027.1:0-6805 GCA_045123185.1 Bacilli bacterium
TACCTGCACCACCTAATAATAATTGTTGAGTTTCTGGATTACGTCTAATTTCAAATGTTGGATCTTCAAGATTTAATTTTTGTAACGCATTGCTCATCTTGTCTTCATCATTCTTAGTTTTAGCTTTAATTGCAACGTACATAACAGGTGTAGGTGCAACAACTGGTTCGTAAAGAATTGGTGATTTCTTATCACAAATAGTGAAGCCAGTTTCTAATTCACCAACTTTAGAAACAACACCGATATCACCAGCATGTAATACGTCAACTGGAATAAGGTTTTTACCCATGATTGTACTAATACTTGCAAGTTTAGCAGTTTGATCAGTATTTGGAACTAAAACTTCACTTAATCCAAGTGTAGAACCTGAGTAAACTTTAAAGTAACTAACTGTTCCTAAGAATGGGTCAACTACAGTTTTGAAAACATAAGCTGAGAATGGTTCATTATCACGAGAGTGACGAACGATTGCTTCACCAGTTTTAGGGTTTGTTCCTTTAATTGATTTTAAATCTGTTGGATTTGGTAAGTATTCAACTACCATATCTAATAGGGCTTCAACACCAGTATTATCAATTGTATTACCTACAACGATTGGATATAAATCGCAACCTAATAAAGAAGCACGAAGACCTGTATTGAATTCACCTTCAGTAAGTGGTTCACCACCAAAGAATTTTTCCATTAAACCTTCAGAAGTTTCAGCAACTTTTTCAGATAATTGATAATATAAATCTTCTTGTTTAGCTTGTAATTCAGCTGGAACTTCAGATACTTGACCTTTGATCCATGCTTTTTGTAATACACAGTTAATAAATCCTTGGAAGTCATTTTCTTTACCAACAGGCCAGCAAATTGGAATTGCTTTTGGGCCACAGTAATTAATAACGTCTTCCATTACTTTTTCAAATTTAACATTTTCTTTATTCATTTTATTGATAAAGATAATTGTTGGAATATTTCTTTCTCTTAATTGTTCCCAATAACGTTGAGTACCAACTTCAATACCTTTTGTTGCATCAATACAGATAACAGCACCTTTAACTACAGATAGTACTTGTTCGATTTCACCAGCAAATTCTTCTGAACCTGGAGTATCTAAAAAGTTAATTTTACATCCTTTCCATTCAACCGGAATTAATGATGTAGAAAGTGAAGTTTGTCTTGATTGTTCTTCAACCATATAGTCAGACACTGTATTTTTCTTTTCAACTTCACCTTTTTTTGAGATAGCTTTTCCTAAAAATAAAGCAGATTCACAAAGTGTAGTTTTACCACAACCCATGTGACCAAGAATAGCTACGTTTCTAATTTGATTAGCTAAGTATTCTTTCATATAAACCTCCTGTGAGTACTAATCCTAACATATTAATTATACTATATTGAATCAATTTTGTGAACAATTTTAATAATATTTTTGTAAACGATTTCATTTTTTGACATTATTTAAATATTTTGTTTTTTTGATTTAATATATTTCTCAAAGTTGTCATGTCATTAGCACCTTTTAACACATAAGTTTCAGGATATATAAGAGTATTTAATTTATTATTCTCTGCTAAATGATTTATATATTCAGTTAAATAGTATTCATTACTAATCTCATCTTTCTTTGATACTGTTAAATACGGATAGACATCTTCGACTTTCAAAATGTAGATACCAGTATTCACTACCATAGTATTAAGTTCATCTTGTGTTGCGTTTTTTTCTTCTATAATCTTGGTTTTTTCTGTTTCACTTTTAATCATCCTTCCGTAATGAAGCGGATTTGAAACACGCATTCCAATAATCAGATTACGACAATGATTTTGGTGATAATAGTCGATAATATCATTGATTACTTCTGAAGTTACACATGGTAAATCTCCAGGTAACACTAAAACTTCACTAGTAGAAACTAGTGGTAAACTTTGAACAAACGCATCTAGCGTTCCAAGTGGAATCATTTGATAAGCATATTTTACATCATTTTTTAATATATTTTGAATCAAATTTGCGTTATTTCCAACAACAACTATTGTATTTTTTATTTTTGGATTATAACATGCTGATACAATTCTTTTAAGCATTGGTACACCTTCTACATCAACCAATACTTTCGGAACTACCTCTTTCATTCTGCTACCTTTTCCAGCAGCAAGTATAACACACTCCATTTAATCACTCCCTATACAAATTTATTGCAAAAGCAAGAACTTTTTGTTATAATATATTGTATAATGAGGTGAATTATGTCTAAAAAATTATTACTTATATTTTTATTTATTTTTATACTCTGTGGATGTAAGACAGAGAAAACATTTAAAGATGGTTTTGCTATTGTTTACAAAGACAACATACCTTATCTATTAAATAAGAATAATGATTTATACGAATTAAGCGAATATGATTATTTATCAAGCACTTTTGGCGAATATATGGTTATAGGTAATTACAAACGCAAAGTTCTTGAATATGGTTATATCGATAATTCAGGCAATGAAATTATCAAACCACAATACGAACAAGCTTATCCTTTTGCCGAAGGTAAAGCTGTAGTTGTGGAAGATTCTAAGTATCATATTATCAACAAAGATAACAAAATACTTTACACTTTACCTGAAGGTTATGCTTCTTATTCAAGTTTTAAAAATGGTTATTTAATCGTGGAAAAAGGTGATAAATACACTTTCTTAAGTTCTGATTTCAAATTATGTGATACTTTATTTGATTCAGTAGAAAACTTTAGTGACGGTTATGCACTTGTAATTACAAATACTGACAATAAATTAACTTATAATTACATTAACGAACAATACCAATTAATTTTCACTGATCAAATGAGCAGTTATGATTTTGCCGACTCATTCTATGAAGGTTATGCTAGAGTTGGTAGATATATTGGTGATATTTACTATTACTCTTATATCAATCCAAAAGGTGAAAAATTAACAGATGAAAATGGCTATTCTGATTTCTTAATTGCTGAAAATTTCAGTAATAATCATGCCCTTTGTTATAACGGTGTTTATTATAAAACTGTTGGTAGAAACTTTAGATATGCTCCTCGTTTCATCAATAACAGAGGGGAATACTATGAATATGAAGATTTTTATGCAGTTAATATTTCAAAAATAAGTACAAGCAATTCATGTGGAACTGAAATTTTGTCAGATCTATATTTTAAATCACAAGTTAAAACTTTCGTCAATAATTATTTAGTTGTTAAACACTATGATGAAGGAGCAGGATATTCTGCACTTTATAAAATAACTGAATATCCAGTTGATGGTAGCCCTTCTATTTTTGATCTAGAAAAAATTCAACTTGTTCTTGATCAAGAAGATTTATCTCAATTTGAAAAAAGTCAATATGCATCACCATATGACATGCGTTTACCTATAATTTCAAAATTCTATGAACCTGGTAAAGAAACTTTACTTACAATTGTTAGAATTTACACAGACAAATTTGCTATTTTTGACGCCAACGGAAATTACATTTTCCCTGCGATCTATGACAATATCATTATGTAGAGGCAAATATTATGATAGAACTTAAAAATATAAACAAAATATACAAATCTAAAGGCCAAGAATTCCAAGCATTAAATGATATTAACTTAG
Organism: Bacilli bacterium; assembly: GCA_045123185.1. GTDB lineage: Bacteria > Bacillota_I > Bacilli_A > ML615J-28 > CAG-313 > UBA1231. The sequence goes on from JBGVIL010000027.1 coordinate 3,609, forward strand.
TATTTGGTGACAAAGGAATGAACTTTATTTTAGGAAAGAGTGGTAGTGGTAAATCTACTCTTCTTAATGTAATTGGTGGTATTGACTCATACGATAGTGGTGAATTAATTATTGATGGAGTTAATACAAAATCTTATAAAAAATCTGACTATAATACTTACCGTAATACATACATTGGTTTTATTTTCCAAGAATTTAACGTTTTAAAAAGCTTAACTGTCTATGAAAATATAGCGTTAAGCTTAGAGTTACAACATAAAAATTTAAAAGATGAAGCAGAAAACATTCAAGCAATCATTGATAAAGTTGGGTTAACTGGATTAGAAAATCGTATGATGAACCAACTATCTGGTGGGCAACGACAAAGAGTTGCCATTGCAAGAAGTTTAATTAAAAATCCTCGTGTTATCATTGCGGATGAACCAACTGGTAACCTTGACAGTAGAAACAGTAAAAATATCATGGAGTTGTTAAAAGACTTATCTCATGATCATCTAGTTATTGTCGTTACACATAATGACCAACTTGCTAGAGAATACTCTGATCGAACAATTGAAATTAAAGACGGATTTGTTATCAAAGATAATTACATCCTAAATGAAACTCTTACTCCATATAGTATGAAACCTATATCAGTTCCAGTTTCAACAAGTTTAAGACTTTCAATTAAATCTATATTTAAAAACTTAAAACGTTTTATATTTATGATTTTATTATTTGCTATAGCATTAATCTTCGCTGGTGTCGTAATTAATATGTATTTATCAGATACAACAATGACTTACGCAAACTTCCAACAAGAATATAATAATAATATCATTGATGTTTCTTCCGAATTCCAGTCTAATGGTTTTACACAAAGTACAGCTTTCTATGAATACCAATTATCAGACTTCGAACAAAAATACTCTAATATTGATACATTTATTCAATTAAGAGGTATGGATTTAAATTTACCGATTGATGATAATGCTGTTATTGAAAATAACTTCTATCTTAATAATATTCAAAGAATTCATTTCATTACTGATGATAAGATTTTACAAGAAATCTTTGGTAAACCATTACTATCTTACGATAAACCAATTTATGATAATAAACTAATCAAGATTGGTATCCCTGATTACTTAGCAGCAAATCTAATTCACCAAAATTATTTTGGTAGCGAAGTTAAAACAGAAAAAGATTTACTTGGTAAACGTTTAAACTTTGATTGTTTTAAAAATAGTTTTATAATTACTAGAATTTATGATACTGATTATGAAAGTTTTAAAAAGTACTTCTCACAATTCTCTAATGGAAGTGATCTTCCAGAAGGACAAAACGCTTTCTACGATAATGTGTTATTCTATAATTCTATTATTATTTATACAGAAAACGATCAATCAAAAATCTTTGATTACACAAACATTAATTACATTGAAACTGAAGCAATCTACTCAATGGTAGGTGCTACAGGAAAAAATTCTGGTTTAAAAATTATGCTTTACGACCGTGATGAACTTGCGGACAACTTAAAGCCAACAAATAGTGTTGCAGCAGCGCCAATTCCTAGTGCGGAAGGTGAACCAGTTCAAGTTGCTGTAACAACAGGTTTCTTCGAAAAATTCTTAAATATTAAAATTGATCCAAATACTTTAGATGATGGTAAAAATATTTGTGATGCATACTTTGATAAAATCTATTATGGTATTCCATATTACATAGAAGGTAGTAGTGAACCAATTTATAAAAATATATTCTCTTCTAACTTCTTATGTTTAACAAGTTATGTTCCATCAAACTTCACTTTCATCATTACAACAGTAATTGAAGATGAAGAACCAATCTTATACACAGCACCAATGGTTGCTGGTGAAAAAGAAACATTTAAAAATATTGTTTCATCTAAATTCCAAGAAGGTGCATTTATTACTTTATACTTCACAAACTTAGAAGATGAAGTTTTAGAAAAAAATGCTTCGTTATTTTCAGATTTTATTGATAATGAAATGATTATCAATAATAAATGTTTCTCAAAAATTGTTTTAGTTGATAACTTTATTAAAAATAATATTGCCTTATTCTTAGGTGTATTCTTTGTATTTGCACTATTCAGTGTATTATTAATCTTTAACTTTGTTATTATTAATATTAAAAATAGTACTAGAGACATCGGTATTTATATGTCTTTAGGGTTCAGTGGTTGGAAAATTTCTTTAATTTACTTATTCCAAGTAATTATTCTAGGCATAACAGCATTTATTATTAGTGTATTTGGTGTATGGATTTTCTTAACTGCATTAGATGCCCACTTCACTGCATTAAGTGCTGTCAACCTTGAAATTATAAAAATGTCTCTACTAGGAACATCAATTGTCTTAGGAATTGCTTTATTAATTCCAATTATTTCAGTAATAGTTCCACTTTATAACCTCAGCAGAAAAAATCCTGTTGATGTTATCAAAACAATATAGGAGGTTAATCATGGAAAATAATCAATTATTAGATAGAAGTAACCTTCTAACAAACAATGAAAACGAATTTAAAGATGTTGATTACTTAGTAAAATTAGAAGGAATCAACAAGTATTATCAATCAGGGGATGAAAAAGTTCATGCATTAAAAGATATATCATTAGAACTTCCTAAAAAAGGTCTAGTATTTATCTTAGGACAATCTGGTTGTGGTAAATCAACATTACTAAATCTTCTAGGAGGTTTAGATAAACCAGATGAAGGTAGAATTTTAATTGAAGGTGCGGATTTCAGTAAATTTACAACACAAAATTTAAATAACTACCTTAACAGTTATCTTGGATTTATTTTCCAAGAATACAATATTTTAAAAGATTTAAACTTATATGACAATATTGCACTTCCACTTGAAATGCAAAATGTAAACAAAAAAGAAATTAAACGTAAGACATTAGAAATTATTGATCAAGTTGGACTTTCTTCATTAAGAAAAAGAAAAATCAATCAACTTTCTGGTGGACAAAGACAAAGAATTGCAGTTGCACGTGCATTAATCAAAGATCCTAAAATGATTATTGCCGATGAACCTACTGGTAACTTAGATAGTGTTACTGGAGAAACAATATTTGAATTATTGAAATCTTTATCTCAAAATCGTTTAGTATTAATCGTTACTCATGACGAAGAATCCGCTTATCGATTTGGTGATCGAATTATTAAAATTGAAGACGGACAATTAGT
>JBGVIL010000028.1:0-3721 GCA_045123185.1 Bacilli bacterium
ATCAAATTTATCTCTCTTTAATTTTACTGCTTCTCTTTGATAAATAGGATTTCTTTTTACTATACCCCATATATCTTCAAACTTTTTTATATCTCTAAAAATAAATATTGCTTTATATAATTCATCATCTACTCTTTTTAAATCTGTCATAAATCCTCCATAATGAGTTTCTATTATACCATATATTTTATCTTTTACACCATTTTATTATTTTATTTTTAATTTTTATGTTATGATAATTATTGATTATAAATTTAGGAGGGTTCTTATGTTTGTACCATGTATTCCTACAGTACCACGTACTACTATAATTAATAAAACAATTGTATATTGCGATACAGTTTTATCTTTAAAAGATGTTGGAAGTAATATTAAGATTGCTAGTATTAGTGGCATTAGTGAAAATGAATTAGAAAAGTGTTTAAAAATTATTTTTGAAGCTAATCCAAATGTAGTATTTAATACTATTCAATATTCTAGAAGTGATAAGAAAGTTTATTTTTATACAGATAAGGTTATTAGTACTAAAGCTTATGAAGAATCTAAATATACTCAGTATAAACCAATTACTACAAAAGCAGAAATATTAGAGGAAATAAAAAATGTACTTATTTCTCCTGAAAACATTTCTACTGAATGTGTTTCTTTATATGATGTTTGTATGTTAGATAGAAAAATTGATAGTGATTATGATGGTATAGAAAAAAAGTATATTTCAATTTTAAAAAGTAATCTTACTAGTAGATTAGGAAGTTCTAGTTCTATTTGTGTTCATAAATTTGATCATGAAAAAAACTTATTACATATATCTTTTAGAAGATGGAATGGAAATGATTATGATGATATTTATCTTACTAAAACTGATGGTGATTTGCATGTAGTTAAATCTGAAAGTTGCTGGACTGATGAAGTATTTGAAGCTATTAGTTCTCCCCTTTCTCAAATGTATGATGAATATATTTTATATAAAGAATTTAAAAATTGGGATAGATCTAAAAATGGAGTTAAACCAGTAAATTGACTATCTAAGTTTTGTCAACACTAAATTTATATTAATATTATACCACGACTAAAAACACGAAAATATGCGTTTTTTTAATTTTTTTCGTGTAATGTAATTATATATATGTTAAAATTAATTTGTTAATTTATTTTGAATGTTGTATTATTTTTGCACATTGTATATAACATTCTTAATATTTTTGTAGAGCAAGCAGTTAGGTTTTCATAATAATGTTTACCTTCTGCTTTTTTTGTTAAATAATAATCATATACGGGGTGTCCAGGACATTGATGCCCTAACTTAACTACTATTTGACTAATATTAAATAATATCCATCTTGCATATTTATTTCCACGTTTAGAAATAGTTCCATGCACGTTTATACTTTTCCCAGATTGAATTATTGTTGGATCTAAACCACAGAAAGCAATTAATTGTCTATGATTATCAAATCTTGTTATATCACCTAATTCACCTAATAATTCGGTTGTTAATACTTCTCCTATCCCGTAAAAAGAATTAATTATATCGAAGTAAGGTGACTCTTTTGCAGTTTTTATCATCTTTTCTTTTAATTCATTTATTGTCTTAATATTCTCTTGTAAAATAGCAGCCATATCAGATAAGTTCTTTACATCCGAATGATCTTTATCGACACCTGGATATGAATTAACTGCTATATCTTTGATTTTGTTTGCTAACCTCTTATAATAATAATCATGTCTAGAATTAGTTTTATACAAATTATTGTATAATGCATCTATTCTTTTTTCTTTTACTATATAAGCATGAGGAAAGGTTTTAATAAAGTTTAATGCTGTTTCTTCATATATTCTGCTGCCTTTAAATATTTCTTCAAATTCTGGAAAACATATATTTATAAGTCTTTTATATCTATTTTTACAACTCACATTTAATTGAGTTAGATAAAAATATTGTCTTGTCATTGCTTTCAAATTAGCATATAAATCTTTTTTAGACAAATCATGATATTCTACTTCATTTACGAAAAATAATTTAGCTAATCTCATACAATCTTTTGTATCAGTTTTTGTTTTCCTTAATGTATCATAATTATTTTTGGTCGTTAAACTATTAATTACTAATGTATTAAAATTATTTTCTTTAAAATATCTTTCTACTGGCAAATGATATATTCCTGTTGATTCCATGAAAATAGTTAAATCTTCTAAATTAAAACTTTCAATTTTATCTTTTAATTCATTAAAATCACGAAAATTATGTTTTATCTCTTTAGGTTCAATCAATACTTCTCCATATTCAGTAGATAACATTATCATACTTTTTCCTTTAGCTACATCAACACTTAATACTGATTTCATTATTTACTCCTTTCTGAATTTAAGTCTCTTGTTTCCACCATTATTTCATCAAGCTTGTTATATAGATTCTACGACCTCACTATCTTAAACTAAATTAATAATAGAAATAAAAGCTGAACTGTCAATTTGTTAGATTCTATGACCTCTGTAATTTGCCGTTCTCACTTAAACTCTTGGTAAATAATTTAACATAAAAAAATAAGATATAAATATTAAATTATTTACATCTTAAAGTATACTTGTAATTTGTATGTTAGTTCTATTATACCATTGATATTTTCTTTTTTTACAATTTAATTTATTTTTATAAAAGCAGGATAAAGAGAATGATATCACTCACCTATTTAAAACTTTATAAATAAAGATTTATGGTGATATCATTTCTTATTTTGTACTTGCAAAATCATCCGAATTTAATGGTGTATTTCCTCCACTATCCTATTTATACCTTTTATTATAATGGATAATTGAGTTTGTAGTTTCTCCATAAATTAAATTTTAATATATAATGTATGGAAGTTTTATAGAGTGTTTTTTTAACAACTTATTTCATTCATCAAATTAATCTCTATAATATGTTTGATTTTTATTTGTAGGATTGTCCGGAAAACTCATTTTGACAACACCATTGTCAATAGCAGGAATTAAATAGTTTTCTCTAAAAGAAACTCTTGATTTCATATCTAATAATTCCATTAATTCATTAGTTGTATAAGTAACTCCTGTTTCCATTACTTCTAATAATTTTTTTACATATATACTTATATGATTAATTTGTTTACCGACACCTTCTATTAGAGTATCTAATACTTCATCTATCATTTTAAGCATAAATTCTATAAACTCTGTTGACTCACCTTTAAGATTACAATTATGAATTGCTTTGTAATAATCATTTTGATACTTCATAATTTCAGATTCAATTGGTACATATTCAAATATATCCTCCCAATCAGCTAAAATTACATTTTGCCAAAGACGAGCTGTTCTTCCATTGCCATCACTAAACGGATGAATAAATACAAATTCATAATGAAAAATAGAAGATAATATTAATGGATGGATTTCATCTTTTTTTTCTTTCATAAAGTCAAATAACTGAATCATCAAATTTTCTACTTGTTCTGGTGGAGGACAAACAAAAATACAATTACCATTTTCATCAAAAACTCCTTCTCCACCTTTTCTAAAATCACCTGAATCTTTAACTGTTAAATATGATAAAGTTCCATGTATCGCTTTTAAATCTTTTAAAGAATATGGATTTACTTCTTTAATTTTTAAATATGCATTATATGCATTTTGTACTTCTTGTATTTCATTTTTAGGTCCAATTACTAACTTACCATCAATAATGTCTTTAACTTGGTCAAAA
>JBGVIL010000029.1:0-3349 GCA_045123185.1 Bacilli bacterium
ATCAACAGCAACTTCTATGCTTACTTCTGGTAATACAACTGTTTCTGATTCTGTTCTAACATATGTAATATCATTAAATGTTTTAAATTTTGAAATTTTATTACCGTCTTGGTCTGCGACAGTTAAATCAACTGTTTTAATTGACTCTGTTTTAAGTTGGTATTGAATAGTAGGCTTATTAGCTTTTAACCACTCTTTCCCTTGTTCCAAAGACGTTAAATCTTCACCTAAAATAATTCTTAACCAATTATCTTCTGTGTAGCCTATATAGTATGTTCCATCAGTACCATGTAGAGAACCGTCATTCCCTTGCTTTGCTTGTAATTTGTCACAAGCAAATACACCACATTTAATATTTGGGATAAATGTAGGATAGCATATTTGTAGCCTCATCGAACTTCCTAAGAATTGCCAATTTTCTTCTCCAGTTATTTGATATTCACCAATACGCTCTGTCACTTCACATGTCAACAAGTCCAATTCATCTTTAACATCACCAATCCCACGTAATTCAACTGGCTTATTGACCGTTAAAATGTTTGATTTATAGGGTTCGTAAGATGTAACTTGCGTACCTTCTTCAAGTTGTAATTGGTTGTTCGAAAGTTCAGATATAAAAGTTTCTAAAATTGTGTTAGCTTTATATAATTTTAAATAAATCAAACCTCTGTCATCTGTTGTAATTGTAAAAGTTTTTGGGTATTGAGCAGTTGGATGTGTGATTGCTAAAAGATATTCAAATCCTCCTTTCTCAATTCCAAAACTTGCATATATGCCTTTAATATTTAAAAATTGTTTTTGGTTGAATGTGTATGTAGTGTTTGGTTTTAGGTTTATTTGATATGAGGCATAAGGAATTGAATTTGAAATATTAGTATCCCAATTACTAATATTAGACATTGAACCAATATCAAACAAATTCTTCCCAACTGTCTTTAAAACAGGCATTTTAACGGATTGCATTCCCGTAAAATATGGAATATCTTTTGCACTAGTTCCTTCAATCATCATAGCCTGAGAACCTTCTAGGATTAGCATAGGTTTCAAGTCTGATGGAGTTGTAAATGTATCAACTAATCCGTTTCTAATTGAATATAATGTGCTAGGTTTAGCGATATGATAATATGAATTATCAGTTGGTACGACATATTCAACAGATGGTAATAAACCTTGTGATTGCACATTGATATGACCGTCAGTGAATGAATGTAAAGCAGTTTGAGGTTGGTTGTCTTGGTCTTGGATTGTTAAGTCAACTGTTTTAATAGACTCTTGTGCTAATTCGTATTGAACTGTGATTGGATTTTCTTGGAGATATTTCTTTACACCCTCGACATTGGCACTTTGTAATTTACTATTCAGCAATCGAATATACAATCCATTCCATTCACTGAAAACACCTTCTGTTGTACTTGTGTTCTCATAAATAAACTTTTCTACTAACTTATCATTATAAAATTTAAAAGTTCGATTTGTATTTGGTATTGGTACATGAACCATCGTTGTCATTTCATTTGAATGGGATTCAAAGAGATAACTAAACGAGTCGCTTCCATCAAGCACAATTTCACCAATACGCTCTGTCACTTCACATGACAATAAATTCAATTCATCCTTAACCTCACCAACACCTCGTAAAACCACGTCTTCTGATGTGCTTAAAATGTTTGATTTATAAGGCTCTTCATAAGTGTACTGACTTACAACACCCTCTCTCAACTCAATATCATAAAAACTCGTCCACCCTCCACTCGTTCCGTAAGAGGTTTTTATGTAGTCGATTGTTTTATTTTTAGATGATACGAAATATCCAGTACCCTCATATATATCTTTGGGCGAATAACATTGTGAAGTAGTGCCATCTGTATAAACAGCTTGCAAAAAGTGTTGAGCGTTTGAATTTTCTTTTTTAAATTTAAAAGACAAACTGTATCTCGTATTCGCTTTATATTTTCCTCTATTACCTAAAATATCATTTTCAAATTTATGAAATTTAGATCCAAAAATAGAGAAGCCATTTTCTAAAAGTTTTACATTTGCAGAATCGTGCAAACTATACAACTCGTAAACTTTTCTAAAGTTAAATAAATTCTTTCCTGTTGTCGTTAAAACAGACATTTTAACGGACTGCATCCCTGTGAAGTAAGGAACATCCCAGTTTTCCATTCCTTCTTGATAAGGGATTACCATGAATGAATCATATGTTAATTCTGATGTATTATCCTCCACCAAATAAACATTCATACGTGGAAAATTGTCTGTAGTATCTGGTGTTGTAAATTTAGCAATGTTTGTTGTTAAATTAGCTATGACATTCTTCTCTGCTGTCGTTTCACCTATAACACTTACATGTATCTTTTTACCAACATTAGAGTTGTTTATAAATAAATATGAAGTATTTGGAGTTAAAGGTATATTTATTTTACCATTGAATATTGTTCTCCAATTACCTGGGCCGATTGCCATAGTTTTAGTATATTCGGGAAAGTAATTCACCAACGTCTTACCCGATAAAATTGCACTTTTAATTTCACCGTTTGCTACTACTGGAACTCCAAAAGTTCTAGTTCCTTCGAAATAAGGAATATCCCAATTTTCCATACCATCTTGATATTCAATAAATACAAATCGCACATTTTCATTGAGTATGGTGTTATTTAGCTCTACACCAGATTTTGGATATACGTGCAGTAGTCCTCCATCTGGTGCTTCGTTTGTAGTCATTATAACATAACAGCCACTTATACTTGGATATATTTTATGACTATATTCAGGTTCACACGCTCCAAGATAGCAAGATTCTAGTATATCAGATAAGTCTGAATTAAATTTAAGGAAATATTTGGTATTAGGTTTGAAAAGAGAATTTGGGATAGATTCATTATACCACATAACACCTGTATTACCTGTCCAAGAACTCCCCTTTGGTTGTAAATTCACCAACGTCTGACCTTTTAACGCTTCATCACCTACAAATGTAGCATTACTAGCATCAAAGTTTGTAACTAATTTTTGACTTGCTTTATTAGCCATACCATCTTTATAGCATGGTTCACCTAATACGTTTACTAATGTATCACCTTTTATAGCTCCGCTTTTAATTGGTTTTTCTTGTGTATTATAAAGCGTTTCTAATTCTTTTGTAAATTCATATAAAACATATTCAGTATTACCAAGTCCACCATTTTTAATTATGATCGCAAGTAACAACTCATAACGTGATTGAATTGGTTCAATATCAGATATATCATAATTATTTCTTGCTAATTTATCAAGTAAAACCTGAACACGACTAATCGGTTCTGGAAGATTATCAATATTACCAGTTAAAATAGCAAGATAAAATTCT
>JBGVIL010000030.1:0-55241 GCA_045123185.1 Bacilli bacterium
TTACATAGTAAGTAACTGGTGTATAAACTACTTGAACTTCTTTATTTCCGCCATCTAATACATATGCTGCCCATGCACTTGTGTAGTGTGCTTTAGTAGGAAGAGCAGGTTCAGTAATATTAGTATCAACAATTGTATATGCATCAGATCCAATTAAAGAGTCACCATCTTTAAATGTTACTGTGTAAGTAACAGGTGTATAAACTGCTTCTACTTCAACATTTCCACTTGTTAATGTGTATGATTCCCAAACACCAGTGTAGTGTGCTTTTGTAGGAACTGCAGGGTTAACAACTGCTTTGTTTTCTACAGTGTATGGAAGTTTAGCAACTTCAGTACCTTCTGCAACAAATGTTACAAAGTAAGTAACTGGTGTATAAACTGCTTCTACTTCAACGTTTCCACTTGTTAATGTGTATGATTCCCAAACACCTGTGTAATGTGCTTTTGCTGGAACTGCAGGGTTAACAACTGCTTTGTTTTCAACAGTATATGGAAGTTTAGCAACTTCAGTACCTTCTGCAACAAATGTTACATAGTAAGTAACTGGAGTATAAACTGCTTCTACTTCAACATTTCCACTTGTTAATGTGTATGATTCCCAAACTCCTGTGTAATGTGCTTTTGTAGGAACTGCAGGGTTAACAACTGCTTTGTTTTCAACAGTATATGGAAGCTTAGCAACTTCAGTACCTTCTGCAACAAATGTTACATAGTAAGTAACTGGTGTATAAACTGCTTCTACTTCAACATTTCCACCTACAAGTACATAAGATTCCCATGCACCTGTATAATGTTCTTTTGTAGGAACTGAAGGTTCATTAATAGTTGGGTTAACTACTGTATAGTTTTCAGTATCAACAGTTACACCTTCAGCTTTGAATGTTACTGTGTATGTTACTGGAGTATAAACAGCTTTAACTGTAATGTTACCAGTTGTTAATTCGTATTCTTCCCATGCACCTGTAAAATGTTCAATAGCAGGTACAGCAGGTTCTGTGATGTTTTTGTTTTCAACTGTATAAGTAACTTTACCAACTAATTCAGTTGCAACGAATGTTACAGTGTATTCAACAACTTGCCATTTAGCACTTAATTCGATATCGTGAGCTGGCATATTAGTGAAGCTATAAGATTCACCATTTAATTCCCAACCAGCGAATGTGTAACCTAATTTATTTGGAGATGATGGTGCAGCTACCATTTGTTCATATTTGTATGAAACTGCTTGGATTGCTGATCCACCGTTTGTTTCAAATGAAACTTTATAACTATTTCTAGAATAATATAATTTTAATACTAGAGTTCCATTGTAATTAACGATACCTTTTAATACATTATTTTCATTTGTTTCATCTTTACTAAATCCAGTGTAAGATTTCCATAAAGCTTCAACTTCTGAATCTGTTGAACCAAACAATTCTTCAACTTCTTGACGAACAAATGTTCCATTTAAGTTTTCTAAATAGTGTTCAACTTTATAAGTAATATTATTCTTAGCTTCAAAAGCTGCATAAATAAATTGAACTTCATCTGTTACAGTTAATGGGAATGAAACGGCATTACCTTTAGCATCAACCCAACCAACAAAATCATAACCAGGTTTTGTAGGATTTTGAAGTGGAGCTTGAACGGATGCACCTTCATCATCTTTAACTTCATAGAATACTTCTAATCCATTCATGAAGCGGATACCACTGAATTGCCATTTTGCATATAAAACGATATCTTCAGCAGGCATTGAAACTTCAACGAATTCTTCTTTAAATTCTGGATCTAAGAACCATCCAACAAATACATAGTCAGTTTGAGCATCAATGATTTCTTGTAAATCACTTGGAACAAATTCATAAAGACGATCATGATATTCATATTCTTTTGTAGTTGTTGTTCCATCAGGTAAATTAATATTCGCATTAAAAGTAATAGTATATTTTACATTTTGATAGAATGCGTATAAATCTACATCTGATTCTGGCATTACATCAAAATCAACAGGTACATATTCTTCTTTAGAAGTTGACCAACCCATGAACTCTTGTCCAATAGGTGCTTTAGTTGATTCTACTTGAGGAAGTGCTTTACCACTTTCAAGAGATTCTTGATGTACTTTTAATCCATTTTCATAATAAGTAATTAAATAACTAGATACTTCCACATCAGGATTAGTTCCTGGTTCCTCAATTTGAGGTCCACTTGGGAAGCTTTCATGACTAAACATGCTACAAGATGTTAACATGAATAAGCCAAGAATAAAAAAGACAACTAGTTTAATTCTTTTCATATTTTCCTCCAATTTAGTATAAAAAGGTATACCTTTTTTACATCTCTTTACTTTCTTATTATACTATTTATTGATATTTTTTACAACTAATAGTGTAAAAAAGCAGTAGATAATTGTAAATATATAAAACTATACCTTTATATTTGTAGAAAAAAGGCCCATTTGCTGGGCCCTTTTCTAACCTTGATTACGACAAATTGCAGGTTCGTTTACATGAACTTCACTACAAGTAAATTTAGGAATAAACTCATTTTCAACAACATGATGATGTACTACTTCAGTATGATATGTATGAATGTATGGTTGTTTAGTAACATGGTATTGATCAATTACTTGTTTAGAACAAGTCATGATTGGTGGACATTCTTTATAAACAGTTGGACATTCAGGTTTACAACATTGTTTGTTGTTTTCGTTATTCATGAAATTTGGAAAGCCAAATTGATTATTCATTCTTTCACCTCCCATATTAATTTATTCTCTTAATTGTAATTTGTTTGTGTTTATACCAAATTATGCGATTTTTTGATAATAAATATATATATAATCTAATTGGAGGTATATATATGAATTTAACACCATATGTTATTGAAAAGACATCTCGTGGAGAAAGAAGCTATGATATTTATTCAAGACTATTAGTTGACCGAATAATATTAATATTTGGTGAAATTAATGATTTAACATCAGCAAGTGTCATCGCACAATTGTTATATTTAGAAAGCACATCTAAAGATCCAATTTATATTTACATTAACTCACCAGGTGGATCAGTTACTGCAGGCCTTGCTATATACGATGTTATCAACTATATTAAATGTGAAGTCATTACTATAGGTATGGGTCTTTGTGCTAGCCTTGGTGCATTTTTACTCGCAACTGGCGATAAACGATATTGTCTTGAAAACACTAAAATTATGATTCATCAACCACTTGGAAAAAGTGAAGGACAAGCAAGTGATATGATGATAGTCGCAGAAGAAATTATTAAAACGAAAAAAAGGCTAAATGAAATATTAGCCTTCAAAACAAAACAAGATATTAAAAAGATTGAAAAAGATTCTGAACGTGATTTTTATATGACCGCAACTGAGGCTTTAGAATATGGCATTATTGATCAAATTGAGAAAAGTCCCAAGAAGGAATAGAGTTAATCTCTATTCTTTCTTTTGTTATTGGATGAATAAATTCTAAATATGAGCTATGTAAATATAGATATTCAAAAGCATCATCACCATATAACTTATCACCAACAATTGGATAATTTAATGATGAAAAGTGAACTCTTAGTTGATGAGTTTTACCAGTAATTAATTTTGCGAAAAGCAAAGTATAATCTTTATATTCTTTAACGACTTCATATTTTGTAATTGCATTATTCTTATCAGTTGTTGTTCTTTTAATAATACTACCATCTAGTTTATCAATACCAGTTTTAATTTCACCACTACCTTTTATATTACCATGAACTACTAATTGATATTTTTTAGTTAAGATTGCACTTTTCATAACATCAGCAATATATATATTTTTCGCAACAACTACTATTCCTGATGTTGCCATATCTAACCTATTAACAAAATGAATCCCTGATGAAATTCCTTTTTGTAAATAATAACTACGAACGAAGTTTGCAAGCGATTGTTTATAATGATTTCTTGTTGGTATACTTGCGATATCTCTTTCTTTGTTAATGATTAATAAATACTCATCTTCATATAAAATATCAAATGGTTTATTAGTTGGCACAATATGTGAAGAATCTAATACCGGAACAACTACTTCTAGTAAATCACCTGGTTTTAAAACATAATAATTTTTAACTATTTGGTTATTTACAACAAAACTATTCGGGTTTTGACTTAATATTTTAAATAATCTTGCTGTAATATGATTATTTAAGAAATCTTTAATTGTTATTTCATTTTCTACTTGAAATTTTAGTATCATGATATCACCAAGCATATTATAACACTTTTTAACAAATTTTGGTTTTTTTATACATATACTTGATTTTTAAAATTATTCGTGTATAATACAAGTAGTTAAAAACGGAGGCACTTATGGCAAAAGAATTAGAAGTTTCATATCGCACTTTATTATCAAAAGGTGAATACGCAAGACTTGCGGAAATGTTTAAAGATAAACCTTCTAACCTACAAACAAATTATTATTTTGATACATCTCGTTTTACTTTAAAAGCTGCTGAAGTAGTATTACGTGTTAGACAACGTGATCATTATGAAGTATCTCTAAGAAGAAAAAAAGGATATAATCAATTTGAAATTAATAATCCTATTAGTGAAGAAGAATTTAATAAATTTGTATCAGAAGGTGTTATCCCATCATTAGAAATCCAAGCAGAAATCGGTGAATTAATCAAAGGTCAAAAAATTTTAAATTATATGAGTTTATCAACTTTTAGAATTTTCTTCCCACATAAACATGGTGTTCTTGCTATTGACAAATGTGAATACCTTGGTGAAACTGATTATGAACTAGAGTTTCAAGCATCAACTAGAGATCTTGGTAAGAAAGACTTTGTTGAAACTGTTAAAGAACTTGGTATCATTTATAAAAAAGGTGAAACTAAAATTAAAAGAGCTTATAACGCTTTAAAGCGTCAATAAGCTCTTTTTTTTGTTTTATTCATCATCTAATGATTGGTTATCAAAACCACTAAAACATTCACGATTTCTTAGTTCTTTTGGTAAGAAGATAGTAATATCTTCATTGTTGTAACCAACTTGTAATTCATTTTCGTTAATGATAATTGGTCTTTTTAAAACACTTGGATTATCAATAATGAAATTAACTAATTCTTGAATAGACATATTATCTGGTTCTAAATGTTTTTCTTTAAAAACTTTTGAACGTGTTGAAATAATATCTTCAAATCCATTTTCACTATTAGCAAGCATTTTAAAAATATCTTCTTTACTAAGTTTAATACTAAAAATGTTTTTTTCAGAATATGGGATCTTATATTGATCAAACCACTTCTTGGCCTTTCTACATGATGCGCAACTTGGTGTTGTGTATATTTGTATCACGAAATTCGCCTCCAATACGTTATATATCTCTTACTTTTCTATTTTATCATATTTTTCAACAAATAGCAAGAGTTTTTTGGAAATTTGTCAAAACTTTATTTATGTTGTTAGATTTTATATGTTATATTTTTGACTAGTTTTCAATGAAATGGTATAATAATTATATATATAAATCATCATAAAGGAGTGATAATAGATTGAAAAAATATATATATTATTTAATTGTATTTGTTTTCTTAATTAGTATATCAGGATGTAATAAACCAAATATTGATAATCCTGATGATACTTTAGATGATGAAATTGTAGAACACAATTGTAACGAATATATATCTGATTGGATAAATGTAGAACCAGTTGTTTGTGGTCAAAATAAACGTAATAAAATATGTTTAAAATGTAATAAAGTTTTATTAACAACAAATTATACTAAAGTTCATGAATACAGTGAAGAAATATTAATTCCTTCAACATGCCTTGAAGAAGGATTAATTAAATATACTTGTATTAATTGTGAAGATAACTACGAAATATCATCTAAACCTTTAGGCCATGTTAATGGTGATCTTATTGTTACTAAAAGTCCAACAATTGATAGTATTGGTTCAAGAGATTTATATTGTGATCGATGTGATGAAGTAATTAAGACTTACACATATCTAAATAACAATTATCACTTCAATGGTAAACTAAGTGTAGTTGGTCCTGATTTAGTAAATCAAGAAGGGGAAAAAATCCAACTATATGGTTTAAGTACTCATGGTATTCAGTGGTTTGGCCGATACTGTAATTTTGATACACTTGCTGCAATCACTAGTGAATTTGGTATTAATATAGTCAGATTTTCTATGACAACATCAGAAGGTGGTTATTGTAGTGGTAATACATTAGTTAAAGAACAAATGTTACAAGACTTACATGAAGGAATCGATGCTGCAACTAAGCTTGGTTTATATGTTATAGTAGACTGGCATATGGTAGGTGCAACTGATCCAGCAGATAAAAATCCTTTAACATATCTAGAAGAATCTAAAGAGTTCTTTAGTTATATTTCAGAATATTATAAAGATCAAGACAATATTTTATTTGAAATAATGAATGAACCAAATGGTTCTACTACTTGGGCTGATTGTAAAAAATACGCAAACGAAGTAATACCATGCATTAGAAAAAACTCTGATGGAATTATTTTAGTTGGAAATCCTAGATGGACAGCCGATTTAAATTCGGTTATGAAAGACCCACTAGTTGGGTATAATAATATTATGTATACTTATCACTTCTACGCAAGAGATCATAAAAATACAACCCAAGTTAAAACAGCATATGATTCCGGTTTCCCAGTATTCATTAGTGAGTTTGGATTTATGAATTCTGATGGTGATGGACCAATTAGTGAAACTAATGGTAATGCTTGGAAAGAAGTATTAGATTCAAGAAATATTAGTTATGTTGCATGGAACATTTCCAACAGTGAATGTTCTTCTTCGATATTTAAACAAAACAGTTCAATTATGGATGATGTATCAGATGCTAACTTAAGAGAATGGGGAATTTATTTAAAGAACTGGTATCGTTCAAAATCTCTTTTAGGATAAGTTTATTTCTTGACTTTTAAAATAATAAAAGTTATAATATATTAAAGCAAATGATTAAGAATAGTAATTAAAGATATAATTCAAAGTGAGTAGCAGTTAGTGGGAATGCTATAAGGCGTCTTTAATGAATGGGACTTATGATGTGAAGAAATTCCGTACTCTGGCGTTAACAGATTAAAGGGCTTAAGTTTTTAAGCTAAATTAAGGTGGCACCACGAGATATTCGTCCTTAGGTTTTATGACCTAGGGACTTTTTTTATTAGGAGGTATTTATGAAAACAATATTATCAGGAATTCAACCATCAGGTAAAATTACTTTAGGTAATTACCTTGGTGCAATAAAAAACTTTGTACAACTTCAAAATCAAGCTGATGAAGATACAAATATTTTAGTATTTATTGCGGACTTACACGCAATCACAGTTTACCAAGATCCAAAACACTTAAGAGATTCAATTAAACAATTAGCTGCAATCTATTTAGCATGTGGACTTGAAAGAGAAAAAACAACTTTATTTATTCAATCAGAAGTTAGAGAACATGCAGAAATTGGATACTTGCTTCAAACAATGACTTATATTGGTGAACTTGAAAGAATGACTCAATATAAAGACAAAATGCAAAAACAAACTACTGGTGTATCAAGTGCATTACTTACTTACCCTGTTTTAATGGCTGGAGACATTTTACTATACAACAGTGATTATGTTCCTGTTGGTGAAGACCAAAAACAACATTTAGAACTTTCACGCAATCTTGCTGAACGTTTTAACTCAAGATATAGTGAAACGTTCAAAGTCCCTGAACCATTAATCCAAAAAGTTGGCGCACGTATTATGTCTTTACAAGATCCTACAAAGAAAATGTCTAAATCAGATCCATTAGAAAAAGCATCTATTTTCTTACTAGATGAAGAAAATGTTATTAGAAAGAAAATCGCAAGTGCAGTTACAGACAGTGATGGAATCATTAAATACGATGTAGTAAATAAACCTGGTATTTCAAACCTTATGACTATTATGTCATGTATAAGTGGTTTATCAATGGAAGGCATTGAGAAAGCATATGAAGGTGTTGGATATGGAACATTTAAAAAAGATCTTGCGGATATGTTAGTTAAACATTTAAAACCTATCCAAGAAAGATATAATGAAATTCTAAAAAGCAAAGAACTTGATGACATCTTAACTGAAGGTGCTCAAAAAGCATCATACTTAGCTCAAAAAACTTTAAGTAAAATGAAAAGAAAAATGGGTATCGGAAGAAAATAAAAAATCTCACTTTGTGAGATTTTTTTATTTTTCTTGACGTTCTTTTATTTTATTCCAATTAATAAAACCATATATATCATTCTGCTTGGTTTCTTATTGAACTTATCTTCGTAATAATCGCTAAACGTGAACAATAAGTTTTCATTCTTCAAATAAATCTTCGATTTTGCAACCGAGTATTTTAGTCAACCTAAATAGTATATCTGCTTGTGCTTTGTTTATATCGTTATGTCGTTGTTCGTACATTTGTATATTACGAATTGATACTTCTGCCTTTTCAGCAAGTTGTTTTTGGGATAATCCTGCCGCAGTGCGGATTCTTTTAAGATTTGTTTCTTTTTTGTGAGCATCAATATATTCGTCGGCAACAGAAAAGAACTTTGTTATATCCGCTTCGTGAAGTGTGTCGTATAACGCTAATACCTTTTCAATAGGAAATGCTTGGCTTATATTAAAAAAAGACGTTGCTTTATAGTTTTGATATTGCGCTAACGCCCAGCCTGCCCAATAAAATTCGGAACGGCTAAAAAACGGCTTAGGTGCAAGCAATCTACCATTTGATGCAGTAGTATTTACAACATGGTCTAATAAATCTATTGCAGAATATCCAACTAAAAATCTTGGATTGCCTTTTTCTATTTGTTTTGCCACTTCGGAAGAAGCAAACATATTCCAATATACTTTGGGCTCATAGCCACAAGCAACTGCGTATTCAAACATTGTACCAATATTTGTAGCAACGATATCTAAATATCTAACGTCATAAGATTTTATCGCCATTTTTAAGCCCCTTTCTAATAATATCCATTACAAATAAGCCGTCGTACACTGAGTTTTGTCTCTGACCGCTTAAATAAGTTTCTCTTGCTTTCTTATCACGGCTAACACGTTTTACGTAATATTCCTTACATTCGGCTAATTCATAACTTATATATTTTACCGTATCAAAAGCTCTTTTAGACTTTAATACTATTTGAATGCCCAAGTCACCAAGACGCATAGCTTCGGTGAGTTGTTCAACGGAAATTGTATTGTTGATGAAATCCTTTGCAAAACTAAAATAAGAGTCATCTGCACGATAACCAATAATTACATCATATTCTTCTACGTTAACGTAAAAGTTTTCTAATATATACTCTTTTGCTTGTGCAGAAATAGGGGTATTTGTGTCAAACGTTCTAAACTTCAATAAAAGCGCCATCCAATTGAGAATAGAATATTTTTCTTCTCGTAAATCTAAAACTTTATAAGCGCTTAAATCAATTTCATATTGATTAGCATATCCGTTCGTTTCATTGTTAGAACAAGCCCATTCTTTTGCAAGTTCAACATTTTCAGTACAGTAAAAACCTAACCCGTAATCATTCTTTTTATTTCCTTTACCAAATTCGGGCTTTTCAATAATATCTTTTGAACCGTGATATATAATCATAATACTTCACCATCCTTGTTTACATTATATCATTAAAATGTCATCTCGTCAATATATTATGCCCCAAAATCAAAAATTTTCATTAAAATGATATAGCAAAATATGGACTTCTTCGAAATGTTAAGTACACCGCCAGAAAACTAATTGTTACAGATATTGTACTAGGTATTAAATTAGTTGTATTAAATATCATTGAAGTAACACCACTTATTAAAGCAAACAATGTTAAATAGTTTGTTTTATCAAATAATATAAAAGATATCAAAATTAATATTGTTGAGCTTAACCATAAGATAATTCTTGTTTAGTAAAGTACGTAATAATTTTATTCATTTTTCCTCCTAAAAAAAAGCATCCGCATACACATCTTCAAAGACTAACGATGTGTAAACGAATGCATGTATTGCATTATACTACCCGGTGGCAGTTACATAAATATATTAAATGTTGAAAAATATTTAACTAAGATAAATAAAAGAGGGAATGCTACTACACTTAATATTATTGTAAGTAGACAAACTCTACTAGCCATTTGATCATGGTTTTTAAATCTAGTCGCATAAGTACTAAGTACTGCCGATACAGGCGCACTATATCCAAGTACTAATACAGCTAAACTATATTCATTAAAATCAATTAATTTTAGTGATTGTAAAATTGTAATAATTAATAAAATTACTAATGGTAAAACAAATGTTTTTAAAACAGCGCTAATCCATGCGGCTTTATCAAGTAAGGCATCTTTAATTTTTGCTTCACCCAAAATAGATCCAATTACAATCATCGCAAGTGGTGTTGTTAAGTTAGATGCCATCTTAATAAACATATATATACTAGATAATGTTTGATCTATTCTAAAGATTGAATATTCTTTCAAGTTAACAGTTACCTTAGGCATGATGCCTTGTGTAACCCAAATAACTAATCCAATTATCATACATATCATAATTGGATTTAAAGTAATCTTCTTAATTGAGTCTTTTAAACTATCTTTACTTAGTTTAAGTCTTGCCATTTTCATGTAACAATATATATATAACATTATTCTAAATGATAGTGTCATCATATTCGCAGGAATCAAAAATTCAGGATTTCCATTATATACAGCATTAAGAATTGGAATCGTAAAGAATGTTATTTGACCAATTGAAACAAATAAAGCATATATATTTCGGTCATCTTTTGGTTTTTTAATATAAATTAATTTTCCAATAAATATTAATAAAATATAAAAGACAAAAGACAAAATAAAAACAACAATGTTTTCTTTAAAAGCTTCTTTACTAAAATCAGTCATGAATGCACAAAAGGCCATAGCCGGTAAAGTAATGTTTAATAAAATAAACGTTAAAGCTTTTTTAGTATCTTGTGTGATAATATTTTTATGTCTTAAAATAAAGCCAATAAAGATAAATGCAAGGGCTGAAAACACTGCACCTATGAAATTATTGTCTGTTAAAATTTCCACAATTACATCTAACATAGTAAACTCCTACGATTCTTTACTAATCAATTATACACTATTTTTATTATTAATTCAACTAATCATAATTGTAAATAATATTATCATTATGTTTGACTATAAATAATACTTCGTGATATGATGTATTATGTTAGAAGGAGTATACTATGGACATTCAATTAAAACGTGGTATTTTAGATGTATGTGTCTTAACAGCGATCAAAGATAATGATTCCTATGGTTATCAAATTATTAAAGATGTTAAACCATATATTGAGATTACCGAATCAACATTATACACGATATTAAAAAGATTAGAAACTGCTGATATGTTAACAGTATATAGTATTGAACATAATGGCAGATTAAGAAAATACTATCACATTACAAGTACAGGTTTAAAACGAATTGAAGAGTTTAAAAAAGAATGGCACGAAGTAATGTTGATATACAAATTTATTACTAAAGGAGAAAGTGACAATGAATAAATTAGAGTTTATTAATATTTTAAAACAAAAGCTTTCACTTCTTCCACAAAACGAACTAGATGAAAGAATCAACTTTTATAGTGAAATCATTGATGATTATATTGAAGATGGTATTAGTGAAGAAGACGCAGTATCAAAACTTGGAAGTATTGATGATGTTGTAAGTGAAGTCTTAAAAGATACATCAATTCTAAAACTTGCTAAAAATAAATTTAAACCAAAAACTAAACTAGAACCTTGGGTTATCTTATTAATAATTTTAAGTTTTCCAATTTGGTTTACTTTACTAGTATCTTTTCTCTCTGTAGTTTTATCACTATACGTTAGCTTTTGGTCGATAGTTATTTCCCTTTGGGCAGTCTTTGGAACATTAATCGCATGTGCTGTCGGTGGAATAACATCAGGTATTGTCTTCTTATTTACAAATAGTCAAATGACTGGATTATTACTAATATCAGTTGGTTTAATATGTAGTGGACTTGCTGTATTTTGTTACTTTGGTATTGTAACATTAACAAAACTACTTTTGAAATTTGGTAAGTTTGTTATATTATCAATTAAGAAATTGTTTATTAGAAAGGAGAATAAAAATGACTAAGAAAACAAAAGGTTTATTTCTTATTGGTGGACTATTAATTCTTGTTGGACTTACAATTAGTTTAATTGTATTAATCAATAATAAATTTGATTTTTCAAAGTTTGATAATTCTTCATATATAACTAATACCCACGAACTTAATGATTCATTTAGTGATATAGTTATTAATTCTGATACTGCCGATATTGAGTTTATATATAGTTTGGACGGATTAAATAAAGTAGAATGTTTTGAATCAGAAAAAGAAATCCATAGTGTTACAGTATCAAACAATAAATTAGAAATCAATGTTACAAATAACCGCAAATGGTATGATTACATAGGATTCAACTTTAAGACACCAAAGATTAAAATCTATCTTAACCAGTTTTTATATAATTCACTAGTTATTAAAGAAGATACTGGTAATATTAATATCCCTGATGAATTTAATTTTACAAGCATTAATATTAATGCTTCAACTGGAAATGTAACATGTTTCGCAGATACTTTAGAATTAACTAAAATTAATTTATCAACGGGTAATGTTTTATTAAATCATGTTCAAAGTAAAAACATCGAAATTAATACTTCAACTGGAAATATTAATTTAAACAATATCAAAGCTACTAATATTAAATTAAATACTTCAACTGGTCAAAATACACTAACAGATATTATTACTACTAATTTAGAATCAGATGGTTCTACTGGAGATATTATCTTAAATAATGTAATTGGTTCTAAATTTATAATTGAACGTTCAACTGGTGATATTTTATTTAACGCATCAGACGCAAGTGAAATATATCTTGAAACTGATACTGGTGATGTTACAGGAACATTACTTAGTAATAAGATCTTTATGTATGATACAGACACTGGTGATGTTTCATTACCTAGTGTTATGAGTGGTGGAAAATGTCAGATTGAAACGGATACTGGAGATATTAAAATTTCGATTGTAGAATAAAATAATAACCTCATTCTTTTGAATGAGGTTATTTTCTTTATTTAGTTAAAAAATTAATAACGTGTTCGTTAAATTGTTTTCTGTGTTTTACATCTGTATAACAGTGTGACGCACCATCAATTTGATGGAACTCAGCATTCTTATAAATAGATGCATATTTTTTACCGTATTCAATTGGCACTGATTGGTCAGCTTCACCATGAATAATACATACAGGATTTGTGAAGTTTTCGATTCCTCCGAATAAATCCAATCCTTCAAATGAATCTGCAAAATCATAACACATTAAATATCCACCCATGTCAATGTTTCTATCATCAACCCATCTTGTAGATCTTTCAAAATATGCTCTTGCATGTTCATCCATACATCCAGCAGGTGCACAAAGAATTAGTTTATCAATTCTATTTTGGAAGTGACTACTCATACAACCTGCTACTGCACCACCCATTGAGAAACCTAAAACAATTAGTGGTTGGTCTTTTTTAATTTCCATTGCATATTCAATAATATTAATCGCATCATTTAGTTCAGTTCTAAAAGTCATATCTTTAAAGTAACCATCACTCATTCCGCTTCCCATAAAATCAAAGCGAATTGAACTAAAACCATTTTTAGCAAGTTCATCAGAAAGTACTTTAAATAAATATCCATTTTCGTTTAAATGTCCAGTAAATCCATGGAACATTACAACTAACCCTTTAGAGTTTTCTACTTCGTTGTAAAGACCACGAAGTGTATAATCTTTTTTAAGTTCGACAAATTTAATCATTATTTAATCTCCTTTAATGCTTTTTGAATATGATTATCATTTCTAGCTAAAATTTCTTCTACTTGTTTAGGACATTCAATATTAGAAAGATATGCGAAGATTACTTTTTTAACTGTTCCATATTTTTGTAATAATTCGTTTGCTTTTTCAGTATCACATTCACAAACTTCAGCAATTATACCTAGTTGACGAGCAACAAGCTTTTCATTTGTTGCTTTAAGATCAATCATTAAGTTTTTATAAACGTGTCCAAGTCTAACCATTGTTGCAGTTGAAATCATATTACAAATTAGTTTTTGAGCTGTTCCTGATTTCATACGAGTTGATCCACTAATTACTTCTGAACCAGTTACTGCTTCTACTGGAAAGTCAACAAGTGTTGCCATAATACTGTTTTTGGCATTAACAATACAACCAGTTATGCAGCCTTTACTTTTAGCATATTCAATACCAGAAATAACATATGGTGTTCTTCCACTTGCGGCAATACCAACAATTACATCTTTATCTGTAACATTAACGTAGTCTAGATCTTCAATAGCTAAAGTCTTACTATCTTCTGCACCTTCAACAGCTTTTGAAAAAGCATCTCTACCACCAGCAAGTAAACACATAACTTGTTCATCACTTACACCATAAGTTGGTGGACATTCAACAGCATCTAAAAGACCAATTCTTCCGCTTGTTCCTGCTCCCATATATATTAATCTTCCACCAAGGCGTAGTTTTTCAACAATTGCATCAACTAATTTGGCAACTTGTTCAAGCGCTCCTTCAACACTTAGTGGTACAGTTTTATCTTCATTATTAATTAAACGAACGATTTCTAAAGAGTTTAATTGGTCAATTCCTCTTGTTTGTTCGTTTCTTCCTTCTGTTGTAATATTCTTAATATTAATACTCATTTTATTCTCCTATTTAATAACTGGCGGTAAAATTATACTACCAAGTGATAAGTTATCGATACTTCCTGTAACGCTTCTTAAATTACTTGCTTGATTAGTAAGCCTTAAGTAACCTAAGATTGAAAAAGCATATGCTTCTTTCGCATCTGCAGATATATTATACTCATCGATTTTTTGTAGAGTATAATCATTACTTTTTAAGTCTTCCATAATAACTGGATTATTACATCCACCACCTGCTGGAATTAATACACCATCAAATTCTTTAAAGAATTTCTTAATTTGGTATTTAACAACATGTGATGTTAAAGCAGTTACAGTTCTTATAATATCTTCATTTTTCAATTTTAATTCTTTTGATAAATTTAAAATATAGTTAATATATTCTTCATTATATTTTTCTCGACCGGTTGATTTTGGATATGGTTGATTATAATATTCATCTTGCATTAAAGTATCAAGTAATTCTTTTGATATTTTTCCTTTTAACGCAATACGACCATCTTCATCATATGGTAAATTGTATAGTTTCATCATTAAACCATCAATTAACATATTACCCGGTCCGGTGTCAAACGCAACAACATCTTCTTGTTTTTTACTTTTTGGTATATATGTAATATTACTAATACCACCAATATTTAAAAGAATTGCTGGTGCTTTATCTTTAAACAATAAATAGTCAATAACAGGTACTAGTGGTGCACCACAACCACCTGCTGAAATGTCTAAACTTCTAAAATCAAAAACAACTGTTTTATTTAGTTTGTAACTAATATATGAAGCATCACCAATTTGTAAAGTAGATGGGAATGTTCCATCAATAGATTCCGGGTTATGCCAAATAGTTTGACCATGATTTGCAATAAATGAAATATCATCAATATTAGTATTAGTATCTTTTAAAAATTTGTTTATCGCATTAACATACTCAATTCCTAGTTCTTTATTTAAAGAACATATAAGTTGAACATTAGAAGTATCTAATTTTGACGCATTTAAGATTTTTTGTTTTAATTCATCACGATAAGAATAACTTCTAAATTGAATTAATTCATGATTATTATTATGATGACTGGCAAGGCATACATCAATACCATCTAATGATGTACCACTCATTAAACCAATACTATATACTTTTTCTTTTAAATCAATTAACATGTTTTTCTCCAATTTCTAATTGCAAGATAATAACAACCCATTACTGCATTAGAATCAACATTTACTATTTTAAACTGTTTATTGTTAAGTTTTAAGTGATTTTCAAAACTTTCTAATAAAACAGGATTGTTACGCCAGAAACCGCCAACAAGGCCCAAAATCGCGCCATTAGGGATTTTTAAGGTGTTGGTTATTGTAGTTACTTGGGTAGCTAAATAAAAACCTTGTTTTTGAACATTGTTTTTTGCTGTTTTATAAATATTAGTGTTTGAATTACTACTATTTAAAATATTCATAACATTATATACAAATGATGCCATCTCAGATTTTGTATGTGCATAAAAGTATGTTTTAAGGCTTGGAAAATCTAAACACTTTGTCCAACTTAATAAAGCTAAATCATATTCATCATATGGTATACCATGTTCATATTTTCTTTTAATTTCTAAAACTGATTTATGAATCAAAGAATAACCTGATCCTTCTTCTTCTAATAATTGGCCACCTCCACCAACAATCATAAACTTATTATTGTTGATTGCGCATGTCGCATTACCAGTACCACTTACTACTAAAATACCGTAATCAATTTGATTTTTTAAAATCGAATGTAAACTCATTTCTGCATCAGTTACGATATCGACATTTACACCAAACTTATTGTGTATGTCATTTTTTAAATCTTCTACATTATCTACACGACCAAGACCAGAAATACCTAGTTCAATGAACACAAGTTCGTATTCATTTTTTAAAGTATTATAAACATTATCGATGCCTTCATATATATTCTTAAGCGCAAGGTCATAATCAACTGCTGGACTTCCTACACCATTATGATATTCATAGATGATGTTACCATCTAAATCAATACCACATGTTAGGGTTTTAGTTCCACCAGATTCCATACACAAAAAATATGGTTTCATATTATTCTCCTATAAATCCACAAATTTTAAATTTAAATCTACTTCCTGGTTTAATTAAGTCAATTAATGTATGAGCTTCTTCACATACATAACCAACTACATTAACAAAACCTTTATTATCCATTTCTTTTAACGCAATACTAACTTCACCCGTATAACGTTTATAAAGTTCATTATCAATCGTTACCATATAAGGTTTAATACTAGTTGTATTATTTGGTTTAATTACTACACCTCTTGATTTTGATGAACGCTTTAAATAACTACTTTCATCAATTCTAAAAGTATGTAAATTATTTAAAATATCTAATTCTTCTTTGGATAAATTTTTATTTACCTTAATTGGTATTTCATATATATCACTTAAGTGTTTTAACTTATCAAAATCATTTGAGTTAATATACGCATCTCCGATACAAACTCCATCACAACCTACGGCAAATAGCTCATAAGATGCTAAAGAAATATCTAAATCACGGTGAGTTTCAACACTTGGCAAACCATCATATAAAGGTGGTCTTTTATTACTATTAGATGGAATATATGCTAAAACTTTTAAACCGTATTCTTTATATAATTCATTTAATCTTTTAACATTTAAAATATCCATTCCAGTATAACGTTTAGGATAGAAATTGTAACTTAAGCGAATATTATTAAAATTAGCATTTAAAGCTTTTAATCTTTCTAAATAACTTCTTGTTAAATTACTTGCATTTAATTCAATTAAATATTGTAAAGTATTAGAATATTCAACTACTTCTTCAATAGTAAATCCATAGTCTAGTCTTAACGCACCAAGTGATTTTGGAAGTTTAAATTTATCCATTACTCTTTTAGATACATCAACCACAAGTGGTAATTCTAATTCATCGGCTTTGTCTAGTAATCTTTGGAAAGATGTCTCAATATCTGCTTCTGGAATATGTGCAGATGTAAAAACAAAGTCAATTCCATTTTCTTTAGCTTGTTCTAAATATTTTAGCGTATCTTCGATAGGATAGTCATCTAGACCTACGTATACCGAAATGCCTTTTAGTTTTTCCATAAAAACTCCTATTTATAAATCATATAAGGTTTTCTAATTTTCTTAAATGTTTCTGCGTCTTGATCTAAAATTTCAAGTTGTTTTTCTAGTGGATAACTATTTTCAATCATATAGTCACAACCAACTTCAAATTCAAATAAAGATGGACGTCCCTCAACATAAGGTTTATTTACTTTAAAGTGTTCAGCGTATTCTGTTCTAATAACATGTAACATAACCCAGCTTGCTTTCATTGTATTAAACTTTTGACGATCTGTGATATGAACATAAACACCACCACAAAGTTCTCCTTGATATTTTGAGAATGTTGGAGTAAAGTATTGTGGTCTAAAATAAACACCTTCTAAGTTATATGCATTAAGTTGTCTTGCAAACTCTTCACTCTTAATCCAAGGCGCACCAACAATTTCAAATGGTGTTGTTGTCCCACGGCCTTCTGCAACATTTGTTCCTTCAAATACACAAGTAGTGTTATATGCATAACATGTGTTAATAGTTGGCATATTTGGTGTTGGAATAACCCATGGAAGTTGTGTATCTTCAAAACTCATCCATGCTTCATAGTTTTTCATTTCAATTACATGAAGTTCACAACCAATACCAAATTCTTCATTAAATAATTTAGCAAGTTCACCCATTGTCATACCATGACGTTGTGGAATTGGATAATATCCAACAAATGAACGATATTTAATATCTAAGATATTACCTTCAACTTTTTCAAGTCCAATTGGATTTGGTCTATCAAAAACAACAAAAGGTTTTTTATAATCAGCACAAGCCATCATACAATAAGCCATTGTATAAATAAATGTGTAATATCTAGAACCACAGTCTTGAACATCAATAGTCATTACGTCAATTGCGTTCATCATTTCTTCAGTTGGTTTTTTAGATTTGCCATATAAACTATATACAGTTAAACCTGTTTCTTCATCAATATAAGTTGGTAAATGCATACCTGCTTGAATACTAGCACGTACCCCATGTTCTGGTGAGAATAACGCAACTAAATTAGTTTTTTCAAGTAAGATATCAATACTTGATTTAAAATTAGAATCAATACCAGTTGGGTTAGTAATTAATCCAACTCTTTTCCCTTCAAAAAATTCTTTAAATTCATCTACTCTTTCAATCCCTAGAATCGTCTTCTTCATCTTCAATCTCCTTTGTTCTTTGAATAATTTTTTCTAAATCGATTTTTCTTAAGTAGTAGTATGTCGCATCCGTTAATTTAATACTTAAGAAGACTGGTAAACTAATACCAATTACTACCCAAATAGGTAATGCTAAAACACCAATAACAATTATAATATTCATACCCAATATTATTAAACTTGAAATAAAATATCTAAAACAAATAAATATTGAGATTCTTATTGTATCCATAATACCAAATGATTGAAAATTAATCATTACAAGAGGTAAGTGTAAACTAAATAAAACTAATAGTAATAATACTACTAACATAATCCAATATCCTGCTTGTCCAACAAAGCTATTTGGATCAAAGTGTCTACCATAAAACAACATGGAAAAACTTGCAATAACAAGTATTATAATTATGAATAGACCAATAATAAAAGATTTTTCTAAATGTTTTTTGAAATTACTAAAATACATTCTAAATACTTTTGATGGTCCTACTTCTTTAAAATCAGATATTGTTTGATAACAAGTAGTCACTGCTGGTAATAATGTAATTATAAATATTGATAAAATAATTGTCATTAAGTTAACAACTACTAGTCCAAATAAATAATCAAAAAAACGATATGTCTTAGAATTTAATTTTTTATCTAAACTCATATTTTCACCTCATTATATATTTTATCAAATATTGATTCTTTTTTAAAGCATTTAGGTATTTTATTTAAAAGAAAAAACACTATGTGATTTCTCACATAGTGTTTTTATTCAAAACGCTAATTAAGCAGCTAAGATTTCATCAAGAGCGTCTTGATAAATATCTTTCTTAGATTGTAATGTTCCTTGTGGGTTAACGTCTTGGTTAGTAACTAATGCCATACCCCAAGTAGCGAAACCTTCTAAGTTCCAGTCAGAACCACCACCTACTGATTTAGAAACGATGTCCATGTAATCAGTATAACCATAAGTCTTGATGTTGTCTTCAACACTCATAACAGCAGCGATGATTTGGTCAACAGCAGCTTCTTCACCTTGAATTCTCTTACTTAAGAAAGCAATGTATTGGTCTCTTGCAGACATATCAGTTGCATTGAATTCAGGAACTAAACCACGAGTGATGTCGTCAGCGATGTTAACTAATACAGCAGTAGTTAAACCGTTTTTACCATTACTTACGATTGGGAATGCATAACCAGAGTCAGCACCCATTGGTACTAAGTAACCATCAACGATAGCACCATTAGCTTGAGCAGCACCATTAGCTGTTGGATAAGGTACTAGACCGATATCGAAACCAGTTTGACCTTTAAATCTCATTTCACTTGATAAGAACCATAATTGTCCATGAGTGAATAATTGTAATCCTTTAGGGAAGTTAGATGGAACGTCAGCACCAGTTTCAGGAGCCCACATACCAGCAGCATAAATAGTTCTTAAATCGTTATAAAGTTGGATAGTGTTAGGGTTAGTAAACATAACAGTACCAGCTTCGTTATCGATTAATTTGTGTCCACGACCAGCAAGCATACCACGAGCGATGTCGTTAACGAATCCACCGAATGCATAAGTTTTTTCAGTTGCTCTTGCATCGAAAGCTTCTTGTGCAGATACTAAGTAGTTATAGAATGTATCCCAATCCCAACGACCTTCATTCCATAAAGTAGCAGGATCTTCTAGACCATAGTCTTTAACTAATTGTTGGTTGTAGTATAAGAAGTAGTCAGCATGAACTTCACCAGCTGAGTAACCATAAACTTGTGTACCAACAGAGTATTGTTTATTCTTTTCTGCAGATTGTTCATATTGTAATTCTGAGAAAATACCATTTTTCTTAACTAAGTTTTCTAATGAAGCGATAGAGTTACCATTCTTTAAAGATGGTACCCAGTCAGAAGAAATAGTGAAGATATGACCTTGTTGTAATAAAGTTCCGCTAGCAGCATTATCATTGATCCAGTTAACACGGTTTGGTCCCCATGCAGCTGAGTCAGGATAATTTCTGATTACGATGTCAATTTTATAAGCTTGTTCAATCATAGTGATTTGTTTTTGTTTTTCAAGCTTTCTTTCACCAGTATAGTTGTCATTGAATGGGTCAACTTCTTCAGAAGCACCACTTAATAAGATGATTTCCATTTGTTTACCATCAAATTTTAAACGGTTATATTCCCATTCCCAAGTATCTACATATCCACATCTTTCATGTTCAGGATTTGTAGCACAAGATTCACCTTCTTTGAATTCAGGTAATTCTGGAGTTACCCAGTTAGGATCTTTTTCAAAACATTTTACACAGTAACCATTTTCATATTCGTGTTCACATTCACCACTAGGTTCTTTCCAAGTAGGATCTTTTTCACCACATTCACATTTACCTTCAACAAATTTGTGTTCATGTGTTGGTTCATCAGGTTTATTTGTTGGTCCTTGACATCCTACTAAAACAACGGCGAACATAATAACTAACATTAATTGCCAAAATTTTTTCATTTATGTTGTTCTCCTTTTATAAAACTAATTGTAAATAAGTATAGGATTTCCAAATTTCAAATCCAAATTTGCGATATAATTCCATTAAGTTAGTCCAGTCAATTATTGCTTTCTGACAATTTCTATCAATTAGCTCATTGATTCCTGAAACAAGTAGATTATACGCAATATTGTTATGTCGATAATCTTTATCGACTCCCAGAGGACCTAAGCCTCCTATTCTATCAAAGCGCGAACGCCATGTTAGACTGTAACCAATTAAATTAATTGGTGTATCAAATGTTTGGATTTTACAAAAACCACAAACATTTTCTGATTGGTCTAAACAAATTAAATATTCAGACCCATTACCGCCATTTGATACATAGTCAAGAAACTCTACATGCCAACGGCTCGGAAAATTCTTTTTAAAGAATGTATCAATCTTTGGTAAATCTAATTTATTTCCAATACGAATTGTGTATTTAGCATTATCTAAATAATTTCTTAATTCGTATTTGAAATCAAGTTTGTTGTTTACTAAATCATTTGTATCATATAATCCACAAAATCCTCTTTTAGTAAACCATTTTAAATGTGCTTTTAAATCAACTGGAAGTCCAGGAAAAAAGTTTTGATAATCTCTTCCAAGATATATTTGTTTACATCCTAAAGATTTAAAAGCATCAACACTCTTTTGTAATAGTTCTGAGCCAATCCCCATATTACGGAATTCTTTTTTCACATAAATTAAACTAATCCAACCAGTGTTTAAATAGTTTTCAATTTGATAATCATGTAACCATATTTTGTTGATAACAAAACCAACAGGTTTATCATCAACTAAGGCTACATAAGAATGTTCTTCAAGAAACCCTACTGTATCATAAGTGTTTCTTTGCATTAGTTCATCACTAATTGGAAAGATAAAACCTAATTCATCATTCCATAGGGAATGGAGTTTTAGAACTTTAACTTTCAAATAATTTTTAAAGTTTTTATAAGTAATCATAATTAGTAAGTTAATAAAGTTTTTTTACTTGCAATAAGGGAGGCAAGCCCCCCTTATTTAACTATTTATTAGTGTCTTTTTTTGAATACTAATAAAGCTAAACCAGCAACAGCGATGAAGCTAGAAACATAAGCGAAGCTTACACATCCACCTTGACTTGTGCTAGTACCAGTGTTAGAACCAGTACCATCATCAGGGAATTTTTCATCTAATGCATCTTTAACGATACCTTCAACGTCTGGGAATTCTGGGAATTCAGGCATTTCAACGTCTACATAAGTTCCAGTAACGATGATAGTTACTTTAGCTTGTGATTTAATACCGTTAGAGTCAGTTACAGATACAACACCTTCGTATTCATCATAAACAGCAGCTAATAATGGATCATAATCAGATTCTAATGAGAACCAGTTATGGTATACTTTGCAATCATTTAAGTAATCGCCATCAGCGTTATCATATGCATATTGTAATACCATTTCAGCTGTGATAGGAGTACCAACAGGTACATAAATAACACCGTTATTTAAAGTTTTGATAGCAGGAGCTTCCATATCAGGAACGATAACTACGAATTCAGCTTCAGCAGCTTTGTTAGCGCCGTTAACTTGAGATTCTATACGAGCTTTGATAGTCCATTTACCAGCTTTTAAGTTAGCAGGATCAAATCCTTCTGGTAATGTCCATTCGATATGTCTAGAAATATCATGTCCGTAAACATTTTCTTCTCTTGCATCGTAGTATCCATCGTAAGCAACTAAAGCTTTAGATAGATCGATAGCAGTAGCACCACCATAGATAGCATTTTGTAATTCTTCTAATGCTGATGCATTAACTTGTAATAATGGAGTGTAGTCTTCAACAACTACGAATTCCATAGCTAATGAATCAACAAATCCAGTAGCTTTATTTGTAACTTCAAGAGTTAATTCAATTCCGTCATGAACATCATAAGCTTCACCTAATGCAAATTGTGCATCTTCCCAAGTTGGGCAAACTTCATTGATACCAACCCAGTAAGGAGTTTCACTTCTTCCAGAGAAGTCTGGTGAATATGGCCATGATCCCCAATATTCAGCAGTAAAGTAAGCTTGTAATGCTTGACGCCATGCAAATTTATTATCGATTGTATATGTATAAGCAGAACCGTCAGCTTTTGGAGTAGTAGTAATTTGTTCATTCCAGAAATCGATGAACCAACTCCATTTTTCAGCGAATCTTTCATCTTCGAAGAATGAAGTGTATTTCCAGTTAGCATTACCAACAACGTTTTCCATAGCGTTAGACCAGTTGATTCTTGTGATAGCTTTACCATCACCAGAGAATGTTGGAACACCATCAACTAATGTAACGAATGTTTTACCATTAGCTTCACAGAATTCAGCAGCCCATGTTCCATAGTCTTTAATGAATTCATCAACGAATAAATCGAATGATTCAAATTTGTATGGTTCTGGTGCAGGCATGTATTCCCAAATAGCATCTTGAACATCAGCGTTACCATAGTTAGCTGATTTTAAAGCACTTGAGTAAACAGCAGATTCAGTTAATTTAGAGAATGAGTTAGCTTCAACAGCGATGAAGTATGGATCGATTGTTGTATCGCCATTCTTTAAAGCTTGGAACATATCAGCATTCTTCTTACCATCATATTCATTTGTATTAACAGCTGTCCAGTAGTCTAATACCCAATCCCATTCATCAGATTCTGTGAATAGTTTGAAGATGTTAGCATTACCAGACCAGTTAGAGAACGCACCACCAAATGCAGCTTCCATAGCAGCTTTGAATTCTGCAGCAGCTTGTTGAACTGTTTCATATTTGAATTTTTCAGCCCACATGATGTGTTGTCCATCGATATCTAATACGTAACTTAATTCAGAAACGTCAGCATTTTTATAAGTTGTAACAGCAGCTACGTTTGAACCAGCTTCAGGAGCAGGTTTACCAGCAACTGCGTAACCACCTAACATACCAGTGATTTCGATTAATTCAGAAATATCAAGAGTAGCACCCTTCTTAACTTCAACAACTAATTTACCATTTTCATTTCTAACGATGAATGAATCACCATTAACAACAGCATTAGTTTCAACTAAACCTTGACCAGAGAAGTTGTAAGTACGAGCATATGCTTGGTATTCAGGATTACGTCCATATAAGAAAGCTTGTTCCCATAATGGGTTGAATTTTTCCATGTATAGAGGAACAGCTGGTTTACCTGTATATTCAAGGTAACCAAAACGGTACATAATACCATCAACAGGGATTACAACACTGATAACAACAGGACGACGGTATTCACCATAAGTGATAGTTGTAGTACCATCTTCATTTGGAGTTTCAGTTTCTTCGATCTTAGCAGGAGCTTCTTCACCAGCAGCTACTAAAGCATCAACAGATGCATTGTGGATAGCAGCTTCTTCAGCAGAGATTTTAGCATTGTTACCTAAAGATGAAGTGATAGCGATACAGATGTAACCACCATTTTGATCAGGATATGCATAATCCCAACGATCAGCTAACCAACCTTCAGCCATGTAAGGAACAGTGTTAACTTTAACTTCAGCGAAATCTTCTTCAGAATACCATTGCCAAATCCAACGTTTACCAGTTAGAACTTGTTTAGCACCAGATGGATCATCTTCTTCTTTTTGGTTGTATAGAGGATTTCCTTCATCGTCTGTTAATTGTTCACCAGTAACAGGGTCTAATAATGGGTTGTCTAAATCATCAACTGTAACTTTCTTAACATCTAAGTCAGCTTGAGCAGCAGAGTTACCGTTAATATCAGCAGCACCAGCTACGTCTTCGATAACAACGATTTGACCATCTTTATAACCTAATAATGTAGCATAACCGTAAGTTTCGATATTTGCAGCATCAACATAGTTACCATGGTTATGACCACGAACTGCTTTACCATTACCATCAAATACTAAGAAGAATGGGTCAGTTCCACCATCACCATTTGTGATACCTCTTTCTTTGTGTAAGTCATTGATAACTACTTCTTTACCAGATACGTTATAACGGATACCAGATAGTGATACGTCACCAAATTGTGGACCGTATGTACTTGTATAGTCAGGTTTACCGCTACGAGTCTTAGTAGAAGTAACAGGGTTACCTTCTTCGTCTAAAGTCCAAAGATAAACTTTTGTACCAGCAGCAGATTCTAATTCTTCACTATAAGCACCTTGTGAATAAACTGTATATCTTTGTCCAGTAGGACCTTCAGCACTAAATTGAGGAATAACTAATTTAATTTCATTCCAATAGAATAAACGACCAGTAGAGTGATCTGGGTCAGCTTTAGCTTCATTATCATAAAGCGTAGGGAATGTAGTGTAAATACTATTCATAATGTACATAGGGATATCTCCCTCTTCAAGAGTTGGATCTTCAATGAATTTACCGTCAGCAACACCAGCAGCTGAAACAGCAACAGGGTTCATTGCAAGACCAAACGCTACTAACATAAGTACTAATGCACTTAAGCAAGCAAAAACTTTTTTCATATACTTTTTTCCTCCTATATATTATTTTTGAAAGCGTTTGCGATTATATTATAACATTGTAGCTATTTTTTTGCAAGCGTTTTTATCTTTTTTTACATACATTTCCAACAATAATAATTTTCATTTTGTTTTCATAATAAAAAAGGGTCCTTTTTGGCTACATATTTTAGCCTAAAGACCCTTTATTTTTTAAATTATTTCATATTTTGATAAGCATCTTCATCAATGATTACAGTTACATCTTGGTGATTATGTAAGATACTAGCTGGGAAACTTTCAGTGATTGGACCTTTTAATAGTTTTTCAACTGTTTCTTTTTTACTTGCACCACTAATTAACATAACAATTGATTTAGCTTGCATAATGTTTTTAATACCCATAGTCATTGCATGAGTTGGAACTTCATCAATGCTATTGAAGAAACGTTTGTTGTCTTGACGAGTTTTGTCTGTTAATTCAACAATAAATGTTTCTTGTTCAAATGATGTACCAGGTTCATTAAATGCAATATGACCGTTTGAACCAATACCAAGAAGTTGAATATCGATTTCTACACTATGTAAAGCTTCATTGTAGTCAGCACATTGCTTAGCGATATTTTCACCTCTTGCACTTGGGATATGAACATTTTCTTCTTTAATATCTACATGGTTAAATAGATTGTCATGCATGAAATAATAATAGCTTTGTGGGTGATTAATATCAATTCCACAGTATTCATCTAAGTTATAAGTTTTAACATCTTTGAATGAAATTTCACCATTATTATATGCTTTAATTAATTCTTTATAAGTTCCTACAGGACTACCACCAGTAGCAAGACCTAAGATTGAATTTGGTTTATTTTTAAGTTGTTCAATAAAAATCTCAGCAGCCTTTTTACTCATTTCATCGTAGTTTTTTACAACAATTACTTTCATGATTATCTCCTCCTATTTAATTGTTACTGGAAGAATTCCCTCTGGTTTAATCTTTCCAGTTAATACTTTTGATAGTGAAGCAAGACTTAATGGTGTTGCTTCATAACTACATAAATATGCTTGAACATTTGGCAAAACTCTTAAATCATATGGAGTTCTAATTGCACAAACAATTAATTTATCTTGATCTAATTTATTAATTAGTTCACTTTGTGTTGGATTAAAACAAGCATTATAACTACAATAAATAATCTTATCATAATTACCAGCAATCTTTAATAATCCTTCTTGTTCTTCTAAAGTTGGATCAATTGACATATAGTGTCTATCAGTTGGAATATCCATAAAGTCACATAATGACATTAAGTTATTGTTTTCATCTTCAACTAAAGTAACAACTTTAATTAATGGGAAAACTACTAAAATCTTTTCATCTTTAGTAACTGGATATAATTTTTTAGTATTAACAATTTCTGTTATACTTTCTTCACTAACTTTTTGAGAGAACATTACTTCTTCTTTATTATTAATTTCATTTTCAATATCACTAAATTGATTAGCCATTTCTCCTGCAGTAAACATTTCTTTATATTTTAAGATTCTTGTAACTGCTGCATCAATAACTTCAAGTGGAATCTTTCCTTCTTCTGCTAAACGAAGGGCGATGTCAGCAAATTCTTTTTGCATTTTAATATCACGTGCACCACACAATAATAAAATATCACAACCAGAATTCATTGAATTATAAACAATTTCTTCTAAACTATAATTACTAAATACAGCTTTCATTGTCAAAGAGTCTGTAACTACTAATCCTTCATAGCCAATTTCTTCTCTTAACAATCCATTAATAATTTTCTTAGATAAAGTTGTTGGGAACTCAGAATCAAATTTAGTAAACATAACATGTGACGCCATGATACCTGGTAAATTTTCTTCTTTAGCCATAATAAATGGTTTAAGTTCCATATTATATAAACGATCTTTATCAAAGTCAACTTTAGGTAAACCTAAATGTGAATCTACAGCTGTATCTCCGTGACCAGGGAAATGTTTAATGGAAGTCATAAGTCCTGCATCTTGATAACCAAGTACTGCTTCTTTTACATATTCACAAACAACTTCTGGTTTTTCTGAGTAACTTCTTACATTGATTACTGGATTTAAAGCATTATTATTAATGTCACCAACAGGAGCAAAGTTAAAGTTAAATCCAAGTTTTCTTAAATCTTTTCCCATATTATATGCAAGTTTATAAGCATATTCTGGCTTTTCACATGCACTTATTGCCATAGCACCAGGTGATTGTACAACACCTTCTGTAACACGTGCTACCATTCCACCTTCTTGGTCTAACGCAATAAATGGAGGAATTTTACTATTTTGATAAATTGTTTTATTAAGATCAAATATTTGTTTAGGGTTATTACAATTGTCTTTAAAATAAATAATTAAACCTGCACCAATCTCTTCAACTTGCATTTTTAATTCTTCACTATAAGATATTCCACTAAATGCAAGACCAATCATTTGGCCAATTTTTTCTTTTAAAGTTAATTTACTAATATCAATCATAATATTACTAATTACTTACGTTTTTTAATAAGTAATAATGTTGCTGCACCTAATAATGGAAGTAATG
This sequence comes from Bacilli bacterium, assembly GCA_045123185.1. Lineage (GTDB taxonomy): Bacteria > Bacillota_I > Bacilli_A > ML615J-28 > CAG-313 > UBA1231. The sequence goes on from JBGVIL010000030.1 coordinate 28,667, forward strand.
AAACAAATCCCATTGAACAGTTCATTCCACCACCATTATTTGGATTTTGAGGTTTATCCTCAGTTGGTTCTTTTTCACCACATGCGCATTCACCATCTACGAATTCATGTTCATGATCAGGATCTAATTCACCACATTCACATTTACCATTAACAAATTCATGTTCATGTGGAGCAACATAATCAGGATCTACTTCACCACATTCACATTTACCATTAACAAATTCGTGTTCATGTGGAGCATCCCAATTAGGATCTACTTCACCACATTCACACTTACCATCAACAAAATTATGTTCGTGTACAGGATCATCACTACCTGTTTTAAATGTTTGAACATTTGTTGAAGAACTTAATGTTTTACCATCTCTTTCGAATGTATATTCAAAATAGTATTCATATTCAGTATTAGGTTTTAAACCTTCAACTAAAATTTCTTCACCATTATAGTCATATGTTTTTCCATTAAAATGAAGAACTGCAGATTTTAATTCACTTTCAACCATTGGTTTTGATTGACCAAATGTTGCTTTAGTTGCATAAGCATTTAATACTTCTAAATTACTGTTTTCTACAACCATTAATACAGCATTACCAATAGCTCTTGTATTACCATCAGTAGGTGTATTTAATTCAACAAATGAACCATCTTTCTTATAGATGATTGATGAAGATCCACCACCATCTAAACAGAATGCATCAACAACACCTTGAGCTTCTAATAATTCAGCAAGTTCAATTGATGATGGTCCACCTTCACTTGATTTACTAAGTGGTCCTGGACCCATAAAGAAGAATAAACATGTACCATCTTCTTTAAATGCTAAAACAGTTTTAGGTTTAAATGTATTTAGATAATGATCATTTACACCAACATAAGCAGTTCTCTTACCTTGAAGAATAACTGGTAAAACTGTACCAATAGCTGAGTTAACATTTTCCCAAACACCAGTCATTTCGTATTGAGCAGTAAACTCAACCGCACGAGCTAGACGATCAATTACATTTGAATCTTTAGTAACAATATAACACCAACCATCTTCAACTTGACTAATTGTAGTTAAGTTTTGAACTTCAGTGAAACGTCCTTCCATATAATACTTAGTATATTCTAAGTTATATTTCCAACCTGTTAATGATTGACCAACAAAGTATTTTGTTTGGAAACCATCAGTTGGCATACTTAAACGGTCAGTTTTTGCTTTCCATACAGTATAACCAGTTACATCAACATCAAGGTATTCACCTTCCCAGAAAATATTAACTGCATTTTCATTAAGAGATGCTTTTTGTTTATAAGCCCATGCAGTAGTTTTATAATCACCTACTGTGAATACAGCATTTTCAGTAAATGTTGGTAAGTTTTGACCATATTGAGCACTAGTTCCTGCATATGCACCATCTGCAAAACTTACATTACCATTTTGATCATACCAAGTACCTAAGTGGTAGATATATGATCTATCTTCTAATAAACCTACAACATTGTGATGTGGGTGAGCAATTGTTACAGGTTTGTAAACTTTACCACCATCAGCAATCCAAGTATTAATTGGTTCAAAAGTTCCTTTGCTGCTAGTTACACCAGCTGAAGTAGTAAAAGGAGCATTTGCGAAGAAGTCACCATTGATAGCTGCTATTACAGTATATCCTGGATTTTCTTTTTCATAGTTTTTAGCAATATCCATTGTTGTTCCAGCTTTATAACCAACACCATCAGCTGAAGTTAAACCCCAAGTAACGATTCTAATAGCTGGATTGTTTTGTGCAGTAATTGATACTGCATCCCAATTATAAGTATTACCATTTGTTGGGACACCATGAAGTTTAGATTGAACATGCATTCTTTCAAGCTCAACGCCATCCCATAAACTTTCATATTGTTTTTCACCAACTAATGTTACACTATCAGTAACATTCGCAGAATTAATTTTAAATGTTAAAGTACATACAAGGAATAATCCTAATACAACTGAAACAAGCTTTTTTAAAATAGAATGTTTTTTCATTTTATTTATTCCTTTCAGAAATTTTTACATATTTATTTTTTGTGATTTTGATAATCAAATATATTGTTAAACTAAATGCAATTAAAACAAAATATATACCAATTAAGTAACATAAGACAATTGATATAACAACAAATAAAGCTCCAAGTAATGTTAAACCAAGATCTTTAAATGCAAAAATTAAACTTAACTTTACATAATGGAAAATATTTAATCCATCAAAGTAAATCATAACTAGTGGTAAATGAATTATTCCAATAATCATAATTAAAACTAATGATAAAGATAATCCAAAACCAATTGTATATATAACACCTTCTGTTTGCATCTGACTAAAATACGAAATGCTGTTACTAATTAATAATATACAAGCAATTAATAAGACACTTAGAATTGAGGAATTCTTAAAGTGTTTTTTAAAACTTGAGAAAAACTCTTTAAAAATACCAGTATTTTTTTCAATTTCATATCCTTTTATTACCTCTGCAACTGCCACAACAGATGGCAAGAAGTTTAACGCAGTAGGTATTAAACATAGTATCTGATAACCATTTTTTAAATTCGGAAATATATTGATGATCAAAAGAAAAATCGAGAATGATACTATGACCAGCAATAAATTTAGAATAACTAAACGACATATATAATCAAATACTTGATATGCTTTACTATTCAATATTTTGCTTTTCATAATTCATCCTCGATTAATTTTTAGTATTGACTAACCAACAATACCAGTTCTTTCAATACCTTCAACAAATAATTTTTGTACGAATAGATAACCCACTAATAGTGGAAGCATCATCAAGAAACCAGCGGTGTTCGCAATCAACGAAATAAACATCGAGTTACCACGGATTTCCGGGTCAACTAATTGTTCTAGTCTATAAATTTTCATAAAGTTTGGAAGTCTTTCAGCTGTATTTAAAAGCTTCATTGTTAATAATGGGAAGTCATTAGTTGAAAGTTCTAATAGACTTGTGTAGTATACATCGTTCCATTGCCATACGAATGAGAACAACATAACTGTTACCATTACACCACGTGCATTCGGAAGCATAATACTCCAGAATGTTCTAAATACACCTGCTCCATCGATTTCTGCTGATTCTTCAAGTTCGATAGGCACTCCTCTAAAGAACTGTCTAAACAAGAAAATGAAGATAGCATTATTAATACCTTGTCCAGTAAAGGCCATAATATATAAAACATATCTTGAACCAGAAAGGACAATACCTTTACCACCATTGAATAATCCAATGATTCCTAAAATATCAAAGTTAGAGAAGTAAAGCATTCTTGATACCGCAACGGCTTGTGGCGGAATGATGAATGTCGCAAGTAATAATAAGAAAATAATATTACTACCTTTGAATTTTAATCTCGCTAAAGCATAACCAGCAAGTACAGAACATGTTACTTGTCCAAGCATTACTACTAATGATACACGGAAGTTGTTAAATAATGATTTCAAGTAATCAAGTAGTTTAAACGCAATTTGGAAGTTTAAGATTGACCATGTTTCTGGAATCCAAATAACAGCTTTATTTTGAATATCAGCTGGGTGTCTAAGAGCTAATGAAATTTGTTGGAAAATTGGGAATATAATAACGAATGATAAACCGATAAGAATAACGAATCTCATAAGTGAAGATAATTTATCGGCAACTTTTTGCGTTCTTACAGCCTTCTTAACAGGATTACGTAAATCCCTTAAGATTTGTTCGTATTTTAATTTAGCTTTTGATGGCGTTTTAGTTTCGTTCATCATGATAGAACACCACCTTCTTTAAAATTAGTAATGCAATTCCTAAAATTAATAATGATAATAAGATATAACACCATGAAACAGCTGCATGGATACCATAATTATAGTTCTTACATAATGTTTCGATGTAGAAGCTTAAATCACTTCTTAGGAATGAGTCAACGATTGTATAAACTACAACTGTTAAAATCATTGGAGAAACCATTGGTAATGTGATTTTCCAGAATGATTCATACTTCGTAGCACCTTCAATTTTCGCAGCTTCATATAAGTGGCCTGGAACAGATTGAATAGCGGCTAAGAAGATCAAGATTTGAACTCCGGCATAAGAAATTGTACTATAAATAGTTGATGTAATATCACTTAAGAATGTTACAATTTTTGCAGGAATACCTATCTGAGTAAAGAATGCTTTCATGTCAAAGATTTGACTTAGGGCATTTTGTCCGATTGAGTTAAGTACAGAGTCAATCGCAGCAGTTGAGTCTGTTGCAACTGTGATTGCTTCTGAGTTTAAGATAACTGGAAGGAAGAAAATTGCTCTTGCAACAGCTCTACCTCTGAAGTTACCATTTAACATAACAGCGATTAATAAACTGAATATTGTAATAACAACTGCATCAAGGATTGTTTGGAATCCAGTTTCAGTTAAAGCTTGGATGAAACTAATTTTTTCATCACTACCGAAGTCTGCTCCACGAGCAGAGAACATTAATTCAGTAAATGCATAACGATAGTTTCCAAAGAAATCAGTCTTTAACGCATTTCCAACTTCAGTGATTGGTAAGTTTTGTAATGAACCAGCTTGAGATGGATTAATAAATTTACCAAAGAATACATGAACACCATTACTTGATACAACTCCACTGAATGAGTAAATCAAAGACATAATCATTGGGTATAAATAGAAAATTAAGAACCCAAGCATTACTGGTGTTAAGAACAAAATCGCAACAAATAATTTTTGTCCTTTACTTGACCATTTGTCATAACATTTACGTTTAAATAATACAAATGGATAACCTAAATAATAGAAGAATAAACCAATGTATTTAAAGATTTTCTTAATTACTTGACCTACTTTATTATTGTTTAGGAAATTTGAAATTTTGTTAAGTAAGTTTCTGAATCCTCTAGAAACTTTTTCTTTTAATTTTGCGAAGCCTTTAACTTCTTTTTCCTCTTTATTAATATCCATTAATTTATGAACAGATTCTTCTTCAGTACTTTCAACGGCTTCAACTTCTTCAATTAGATCTTTTTCTTCCATCTTAAGCTACCTCCTTATCTGTTGCACAACTCCATGGGTTAATCTTACCTGAAGTTGTTTTGTTAATGAATGGTTTGTACTCTGTATTTTCAACATCGATAATAGTTAAATTAGTATTTGCTAAATCAATTTCCATATCAGAGTAATTTAAGTATACTGAGAATTCATCATCAGTAACTAATGCTTTACATGAATCTTTAACTTTATAAGTTACTTTAAATACTGAAGTATTACCATTAACGATTTCATGTGATGCTAAATAGTATTTATGTAATTCTAATGAATCCATAACTGTTAATAATGATCTAACTTCTCTTTCCCAGTCACTATATTGTGTATAGTAATAATAGTTGTAATCAGTTTGAATTAATTCATCTGAACTATCATAACTGAATGTGAAATCAATGTTAGAACCAGTTTCTAAAATCTTCATAATGTGATTATTTAATCCTTTTTCGTCATTAGCATTTACGATTAATCCACTATAATCACGGAATCCAGTGAATACTAATTGATAGAATGGAATTGAATAATCGAAGATATCTAATAATGTTGAAGAATATGGTAATTCTACAATGTTATCAGCATATTTAACTGCATATTCATATGGAGCAGTTAATGTAATGTTTTTGATGTTATTTGCTTCAAGTTCGTTGAATACACCGATTTGAGCAATAACTGAATCTTGTCTAAAGAATTCTTGACGTTTTTCATAGTCACCAACAATCTTAGAACCAAGTTTTTCAAAAGCCATACTTCCTAAAGTTGGATTATTTTTATTGAAGTTTTCAACTAAATCTTCAACGAATGCATAATAGAACTTAGGTGAAATAGTATAAATAGCTCTTTGTTTTTTATCAAAAATACCACTTGCTAAATCGTAAGGATATTTTTCAGTAAATTCACTAGATATGTCACGAGATGCATATCTAATCTTACCAAATGATTCATCAAATTTATTAACTTCATAGAAGCTTACATTTGGATATAATGTTACATCATTTTGTTTGAAATAATCTAACATTGCTTGTAGTTCATCTTTTGAACCAAGTTTCTTTGTAAATTTCATATCGCCGAATGTTTGATTTACAAGACCAGATTTTTGCCATCCAAGATATTGAACATTAATCTTGTTAGCACCCCAATCTTTTAATTGTTTTGTAATTTCAACGGCTTGTCCATAAGTAGTTAATGTGTCATGACCATCATAAACAATTCCAAGGAAGTTTGTTGTATAGTCATATAAACCTAAGTATTCAGCATTAACAACAGTTTCATTTGTTTCATCTTTAGTATTATTATCTAAGATGTCACCGATTAACATTTCTTGATATCTCTTAGCGATATCAGAATAAGTTAATCCACCTTCATTGATTAATGAATATTCTACAGTAAAGTCAGTTAATACGTTTGCTTGAGTAACTGAAGTTACAGGAGTTGCGTAATAACCAGTACCGATTGTTACTTCTTGTGATTCGCGGTATGTTGCAGCAAAGAATGCTTTATTATAAGAATCACTTGCAGAACTTACAGCAGCATTTAATACCATTTGTGGAGCACCTTTAGTTGCTCTTGCAATAATACTACTTGCTGTTAAATTACCCATTGCATCAGCACCAAAACTAATTCCGTCATATGATAATGCATACATTGGTAATAATACTTCTTCAGCATGTGTTTGTTTAACTTGTTCAACAAATGCTAAGTCAGTTGTATAAACACGTTTTGAGTAAGAAAGTTTACCATTATTAAAGTTAACAAGGCCACCACTTCCATCAGGAATTACAATGTATCCATTTGTTTCTTGAAGTTTTGTAATATTTGTTTCATAACGAGTTGGCATACCATTTTCATTTACTGCTTTAATTTCAGCATAGTCATCACTGATAGCAGAGAAATATGGTAAAATTTCGATTTTATAAATAGGGTATTTAACCTTATTTGATTTTGGATCAATAGCTTCTTTTAAAGAATTATTGATGATAGTTGCGCTGAATCCATCTTCAGTTAATGTGTATTGAACACAAGCTTTAAATGATGGACGGTCATCAACAACTTCAACACTAAATTGTTGTTGGTCAGCAGCTAAATCTTCTTCTGTATAGAATAATTTTTTAATTAATGTTTGTTTTAATAATTGTCTAACTCTTGAAGTTAAACCTTCAGCGCTATATGAACCATCATATACATAATGGTCAATACCAAATGATGTTGATTGTTCATTTGCTTTATCAATGAAATTGTAAGAATCAGCAAAATATACTGAGTCAGGTCTTACTAAGTTTGCTTTTGCAAATTCGTGATTACCATTTTGAACATATTCATATTCAAGTCTCCACATTAATAAGCAGAAGCGACGTTTGTCATTTAGACTTAAGTCTTTAAATAATTCTGGTAAATTAGTTAAGTTAACTAATTCAGCAGATTCTGGTTTTGTAACATTATAACCTTTCATAAATTTGAAAGCTTCAGGTCCGATATAAGCAGTACGTCCTGGATAATCGTTAAGTGTTGCAAAATAGTTACGAATGTATTTTACATTATAGTGTGCATTAAAGTAATCTTGAGCTTGTTTTTCAGTATACTTAGCAACCTCAGCTCTAAATGCTGCTAAATTTGCTTGATTACGTTTAATTAATTCTTGATATCTTTCACTTGAAATATATTTTGGATAATCTGAATATTTATCACCTTTTTGTTCAAAAGTGTAATAAACTTGTAATGTACCATTTTCTTGATCAAAACGATAACTAAATGTTTGATCTACATATGCTGGAGTTTGTTCGTCACCTTGGTTATCATTAATTGAATATTCAAATGCATTATAAGGTAGAGTTGCTCCATTTGGTGTGTAGTAATAAAGAATAAGTGGACTCTTTTGGTTAGTTAATGTTGAACCAACGTTTTGAGTATGTAGAGTATTTTGAGGATTTGAATACCATTCATTAACTTCTACGTTATTTTCTACACGTACAATTTTAAATTGTGTTGTGAAGTAATTTAGATATAAACGATAACCATTACCATTTGCATCTAATTTTTCTAAACCTTTACCGTCTGCAAATCTAAACTCATTCATTGTTTGTTTAGCATTTTCAACATCAGTAATAAGTGTTTCAGTTTTTACATTGTTTTCATATTTATCAGCATTAGCAGGATCTGCTTGTTTTAACTCTTCAATTTTATCTGAGAATGCTGAATAATATGCAACTGTTTTACAAAGTTTTTCAACTTCTTTTACTTGAGTTTTATAATTATCTACTGTTAATTTAGATAAAGCACTCGCGAAAATTTTATTATTTTCATCAATTTCATCTTCGATATATTCTTCGATATCGATAAAACCTTCTGTTGAGAATGGCATTCTATCATCAGTAGGTTTAGCAGCTTTATAACCACCTAATAAATATACTAATACAAATATTATAATAGCAATTAATAAAGCGAATAAAATAGTTCTTTTAACTGTTAAAAATTTTGGCCATCTTAATTTCATCTCGACTACCTCCTATAAGAACCTAGATACAATTTCTTTATATAGTGAATAGAAGAAACCGTATATTTGTTGTGATAAGTCGAAGACAAGAAGTGCAATAAATAGAATAACTGCAGTTGCAACAATTGTTAAAATTACTGTTAAAATCGCTTTAGCAACGCCATATTCTTGTAAAACTACTAGTCCCATAAAAATCATGTAAACAGTTAATACAAATCCTAAAACAGTAAATAGAACGATCATATCAGCTTCATCTACTGTTAAAACATTACTTAAAATTAAGTTTACAATTCCAAAAATAATTAATGGAAAATATGAATAACCACCCATTGTAAAGATTTGTTTCATTGTTGCTTTACCATCCATAAGAGTAGAAATACTCCAGTTAGCAACAGATAAAATTATAAGTGGCATAACTGTATAAACTATTAATAGAATACTATTAAATTTTGTAGGGTCATTTTTATTGATAATGATTCCATCAGCATTATAACGAATAATAGTTAATAATGCATATAATAAAACCATTCCAATTCCGACACTTAATTTGCCTTTTTTATCTTCTTTAAATTCAGTATATCCAATTACTGGATGTGATAATAATCTTAGAGGAACTTTTACAAAGTTTTCATAAAAGGCAGCTAATAATTTTTTAATGTAATTTAATACTTTCATTTTATGCTTCCTCCCTCTTAGATCTTGCTAGATTTTTTGCGTAAATCTTTTTAGTAACTGTAAGTGCAACACCGGCAACTACAATTACAACGATTCCTGTCATAAGAATTCCGAAGTTTTCTTTTAATAAATCGTTACGATATTGTTTAAATGCATCTGAGTAATATTCTGCATTATGACCTAATTCAAAATATCTCATAGCTTCTTGATATTCGCCATTTCTTAAAAGGCTCTTACCGATACCAACATAAGCAAGTTCGTAGTTACTGTTCATTTTTGCAACTTCTTCCCACTTTTCTTTAGCACCGTGAATATCATTATTTAAGTATAAACTTGTTGCTTCATTTACTAATTTACCAAATTGTGTTGTTTCATAAATCATTATTGTTCCAGCACCTTGGTCAAGTAATAAAACATATTCTAAATCATGATTTGTTGCTTTATCAGTTACTGTAAAGTATTTTAAAGCAACTGGGTTTTTGATATTGCTATCAAGGTTACCTTTTTCACCAGATACATAAAGTAAGTTACCTTCTTCATCATATGTGAAAATACGACCTCTTGTTTTGTCAGCAACTGAATAGATACGGTCTTTATTTACATCGATTGCTGTAAATTTAGATGAACCTTCAATTGCAGGTTTTAAATATGATGCATATTTAATGTCACCATCAGGTGTAACATATCCGTTACGTTTTAATACGTCTTTACCAGATGTATTAATTAATTTAATCATTTCTGCTGCTGTTGTTGCAGATGCATCAGGTTGAGCAGTAGCGTAAATTAATTGACGATCGTCAAGTGTTAAGTTTGTAAATTCAGATGGTAAGTTAAGTGATAATTTTGCATATTGTGCATCACTTAATAAGAATGCCCACCATGAACGTTTTGTTACTAAGTTTTTACCTAAGAAACGATTGAATTCACCATTTTGGTTATATTCAATGATACCTTGGTAAGTATTTTTTGCAATTGTGTATAGACGTCCAGATCCATCAACAACAATCTTAGATGGTTGATATAAGATTTTAGTTGTTGCTTCGTCTTGATAGTCGAACATGAAGAATGTTCCTTCATCGTCTGGTGTAGTATAAACTTTATCAACGATGAAACCATTTTTATTAATACCCAAGATTCTTGAGTTACCTGAGTCAGCAACATAGATGTAATCTTCAGTAACATATAAACCATTTGCGGAATTTAACATAACGCAAGTTTCATATTTAGTTTCTTCTCCAGCAGCTTCTTTACGCAAGTCGTATGCGAAGAATGGAGCACGAACTGTTTTAACGTTTTTGTCAATAAGGATTGTTGCAGCTTCGATTTCAGCAGTAGTAATATTTTCTAACTTATTTGGATCATATAAATATTGTTTTGTTCCATTAGTGTTTGTGTAATAATAACTTTCAGCTAAAATTTTTGCGGCTTCATCTGTAATTTCAAAAATGTTTAATCTATTTTTAATTGTGTAGTCACTATTTAAAATATAAATTCCACTATTTTTGATTACTTTAACTGTTTGTTTTGCAGCAGCTGTTTCTGCATCTTTTTTAGCAAATACATCAAATGAAATGGCATTTTCACTTGAAGCAGTAGCTGCACCATCTAATACATAAATTTCATTACCATATACTGCTAAATCAGATAAGTCAATGAATTTATTTACTTTGTCTCCACCTACAAAGTTTTCTGAGTCTTTGTAAGTATCGTTTTTAAACATTTCTGTATAACTAATTGCATCTTTAAATGTTAAACCTTCACTTGAATAAATTGGGTTTTTAAAGAAGTCATAGTTGTAAGAGTATGCACCAATAACAAATGTTGGCACAAGTAAGAATGTTAATAGGATTGTTAAAAATAATAATTTCTTTTTCATTTTTTGTACCTCCTACTTCATACCTGAATGAGCCATTGTTTCAATGATTTGACTTTGTGATAATACAAAGACAGTAATTGGCACAATCATCATAATTAAGATAACGGCAGAGGCACTACCTGTTCTCGCAACACCACCGGCAACGATTTGGTGAAGTGAGTAACTTAATGGTTTTAATTGTTCACTATAAATGAATGTTCCACCATCGTTATTCCATAATTGTTGGAATAAAAGAATGATTAATGTTAACCAAGCTGGTTTAACAAGTGGCATAACAATACGCCAGTAAATTTGGAATTCGTTTGCACCATCGATTTTTGCTGATTCAATTAATTCCATTGGAATGTCATCCATAAATTGTTTCATTAAGTATAGACCTAATGAATATGCAAAGGCTGGAATAATAATAGCCCATTGAGTATCTACAAGTCCTAAAACACTAAAGATAATGTATTTAGGTGTTGCTGTAACTTGTGCAGCAAACATTAATGAATAAACTACTAAACCGAAAATAACTTTGCTACCTGGGAATCTATGTTTTGCAAGTGGATACGCAGCCATTGAAGCAATGATTACGTGACCAATTGTACCCATTAATGTAATAAAGATTGTGTTGAAGAAGTATCTTGAGAAAGGAACCCAAGAGTCTTGCATCAACATCGCAAGGTCTGTAAAGTTATCTGTTGTTGGGTTTTGTACGAATAATCTTGGTGGGAAAATGAATAATTCATTTAAAGGTTTAAATGCTGCATTGATTGAGTAAACTAGTGGATATGCACTAAATAGACCAAAGAATAATAGCATTAAGAATAAAGCAATATCTCCACCTAAACTTCTGCTCATTCTTTTCTTTTTCTTAATTCTTCTTTTCTTAGCACGTAAATAGAAGAATCGTTCAACTTTGCCCATGGTAGCTTCATCACGAATACCATATTTCTTGGCTAATTTTTGTTGACGTTTTATATTTCTTTTCTCAGCTTTGGTTAATTCACCGCCGGCTAATGCATCATCAAATTTGTCTGCCATTATTAGCTACCTACCCTTCTTAAAATTTTACGTACTAACATATTTGCAAGTATCATGATTAGGAATAGTACTGTTGCGATGGCTGATGCGTAACCCATTTCCATACGGATGTTACCATAGTCCATCAAGTGTGTGATAATTGTATGTCCGGCATAGTTTACTGATGGGAAACCGGCCATTTGGATTGATACATCAGCGATAGATAAACTTGATGTAATTTGCATTACGGCCCCGAACATTAATTGTGATTTCATTTGTGGTAAAGTTATAAACCATAACTCTTGCCAACGGTTTCTGATACCATCGATTGCACCAGCTTCATATAATGTTTTGTCAACACCTTGAAGACCAGCGATGAATGATAAGAAACTTACACCTAAACTCAACCATAATTGTACGATCATGATGATCCAAATTATGTATGTTTCATTTTGTAACCATTGAACTGGTTCATTTAAAATACCGAATTTAATTAAGTATGCATTTGCGTAACCATAACTATCACTTGAGAAGATTAATTTCCATACTAAGTATGCAGAACCTGAAATAGATGGTGCATAGAAAATTAATGTCATGAATGAACGAAGTCTTGGACGAAGTTCATTGATTAACCACGCAAATACGAATGCCATTAAGTAACTTAGTGGACCAGTTACGATCGCTAAGATTAATGTATTCTTAATAGCTGTCATAAAGTTTTCATCATCTACAAACAAACGCATGTAGTTTTCCCATCCAACAAAGTCTGGAAATTCTAGAAGGTTAAAGTTTGTAAAACTTAGAACTAATGAAATTACTACAGGTAAAACTGTAAATACAAAGAATAAAATTACATAAGGAGCTACTAGATAGTAGTATTGTCTCTTAATGAAAATTTCCCTACGTAATCTACCACCACGTTTACTCCAACGTTCAACTTTACGAGTTAGAGATACACGGTCTTTTTCAATACGTAATTTTTGTAATAAGCGATTGTAGAACTTGTTATATTCGAAATATTCTTCAACTGCTTTTTCGTCTTCTGGGTTTTCTTTGTAACGTTTGTGATACTCTTCCCAGATAGGTTTTGCTTCTTCAATTTGCTTTTTAAGTTCAATAATATTTTGCTTTGCTTCAGCATCAGCAGCGGCATCTTCAGCTTTCCATTCAGCTTTCTTTTGAGCCATTGCTTCACGTAATAAACGTTTTTCTTCAGAACGATTTGCTTTCTTTTCGATTGCAATTCGTTGTTTTTCTTCTTTTGAAATACGTACTTTGTTTTTGTTTAATTTTTGGTTTTTAAGAATGATTCTAACCATCTTATAAGTAATAAGAGCAAATATTAATGAAAATGCAACATATAGAAAAATTGTCATAGTCTAATTATTTCCTCCTATTATTCATCTTTTAATGGAAGTCCAAATTCACTACGTTTACGGTCAATTTCATTGTTAATATTTTGTGCATATTTGTATAATGTTTCTTTTGCATTAACATTATTGTTAATTACTTTACGATATGCATTTTCAACTTCACGACCAGTGATATAACTTCCGGCAATTTGTGGAATTTCACGAACACCATATAAGTGTTTAACTCCATTGATTTCTTCGTATAAGTAAACTTCACCATCAATTGTTAATGTTGTTTGATCTTCTCTTGTAACAACACCCCATTGTTTTAATAAAGTTTCCATGTCTGCTTGAGGCCAAGCTAATTCTTGGAATGCATTATAGTTCGCTGTCGCATGACGAGCAGAGATACCTAAGATACCTTCCATTTCTCTACCAAAGTCTCTTTGAATTTCAGTAGATGTCCACCACTTTAAGAATTCCCATGCAGCATATTTTTTATTTGCATCACGAGCAGCATTCTTAGCAGTGATGATTGCACCTGAACCAGATGCTACAGATGTGTGGTTAATGATTTGATGTGTATCACCAGCATCATCTACGATTGTTCCAGCAGTACCAGGGATTGGATAGAATGCCCAGTCACCACGGATTTCAGGAGCGAATACCGCTAATGTGTTATACATTTCATAATAAGAAATACCGATTGGCATTTCACCTGAACGGAAACGGTTAAGGAATGAAGCTGATTTAGGGAATGAATATTTAGTATAGAAGTCTGTCCAATATTCAAATGTATCCATTGCAACTTCACTTAATAATCCAGTTTCTCTTGCATCTTCTGAATATAATCTACCACCACGTTGGTATAACATACTAACGAATGCTGGGTTAAGAGCTGATGCACCAGCATCATTAACTGGTAGATAGAATTGTAATGCATCTGTTTGTAAGTCAGTCATCATTGATAATACTTCATCCCATGTTTCAGGAACTGCGTCTTCCCAATTATCGCCATACAAATCTTGCATAATATCTGTTCTTACGAACATCATCATATATAATTGTTTTTCCGGTAATGCATATGTTGCACCATCGAATGTGAATTGTCTAATTGAACTTGGTTTAAAATTATTTTTAATGTGGTTTTCATAATCTTCGCCAAATGCTTCATGTAAGTCAAGTGCAGCACCACGAAGACCATAGTTAACAGGTAAGCTTGAATCTACGTTGATCGCAACTTCAGGACCTACACCAGCAAGAGAGGCTCTAAGTAATACGTCTCCACCAGTAAGTTTTAAGTTAACTGATACGTGTGATTCTTTACCATTAATCATAAATGTTTTCTTACCGAAACTTGTATCAATAAGTTTTCTGATAACGTTAGCTTGGTCACGACCCATTGTCATCCAAACTTCGATTTCAATATCTTGAACACCTTCACTAATTTTTTCATCACTTAATGAACCGATTTCAGAATAGTCAATAACGAATGAGTAGAAGAAACTTACTACTGAATTCCAAAGACTCTTGAAGAAACCTTCATTAGGTTTTTTCATTTCATAATTACCATTAGCAGAATAAACAGCTATATAATCTACTGTTAATGGGAATTCTTGAAGTGTTGATAATAATGTACCTAAACTTGAAACGTTTGTACTAAATGAACTTAATTGTTTAGTAACTTTGTTAGGATTTTCTAAGAATAAATTTAATTGTTCAACAAGTGTATCGATAACCCCTGTCTTATCACTCTTACCATCCTTGTAAATTTCACCATCACCTTTAGTGTCTGGTTTGTCAGCATTTTTACTTGAAATTCTTGCGATTTCCTTAGAAACTACTTGAAGTCTTGTAGTTGCATCTTGGATTCTTGCAAGTAGATTTAAGTCTCCAAAACTTTCCATGTTATGTAAGTTATAGTCACGGTTTGTATCAGGAGATGCTGTTGTATACTTGATAATATCAAGATATAATTTATTTAAATCATCAGTGATGTTTTCTAGTTCTTCAACAAGTTCACCATAAACACCAAGTGTAACTTCCATCTTGATTTGGTGTTTACCTTTTGTTAAATAGAAATCAAAAGGTTTGCCTGTATCGTTAGAACCTAGAGTAACATTTTGCCAATCTGAAGAAAATTGGAATACTGTTTGTTTTAATTCTTCAAATGGAATTTCATTGTCGATATAAACTTTACGATGAGAGTACATACCACGAACAAGATTTTGTCTAGCTCTTAAAGAAATGTTGTACCAACCATCTTCAGGTACTTCGATTTCCCAAATAATCCAGTCACCAAGAACTTTCCAACTATCTCCACCCATTGAATTTAATTTAGTTTCTTTAATGCTGAATGGATAAGTGTTAGAACTTGTTCTATCAGTAATAGGGTTTAATGTTGGAGAAGATGTGTATTTAGATGCTTCTGCTTCAACACGATAACTATAATCTGCAGGAGCATTGTTAGATGCACTTTGATAACTATTTAAATATTCTTCATATGTAGGAGTTTCTTCAACTGGAACAAGTTCAATACTTTCGATTAAGAATGATTCTTTTACAGCAGATAAAATGATTTGGTTTCGACCTGATGTAAAGTAGTATTGATAAGGTTCAGTAACATAACCCATGTAGTCAGATAAATATGCAGAAACATAAATGTTGTTTTCTTCAACTTGTGAAGGTTTAACATCATTACCGTTTGTATCAGTATTAAGTTTTAAATATGCATGAATATCGTCATATTGATCAATCAATGTTTGAATATCAGCATGATTTTCTAAACTTGAATCTCTCTTCCAAACTCTTGAGAATACATAACTTTGTTTAGCCATGTTATCTTCATAGATTTCATTAATTTGATTATCACTTGTAACAATGATTAATTTTCTTTCAATTGATGAAGAGAAACTTTGATCAGATGTAGTTACATAATTAACTCTGATATTGTAATTACCATCTTCAGGAACAAAGAAATTATAAACTACTTGATTTGTATTACCAACAAATGCTACATCTAAGTTTTCTAATGATTTACCATTGTAAATAGATTCACCAGAAGTAGTTTTAGCAGTAACAGTCTTATTAGTAACACCAGCAGTAGTTGTATTTCCCCAAATGATTGATGAACCTTCTGCAACATCGTAATCTGTTCCTTTGATAACGATTGTTTCACCATCTGGAGTATTAATATCTTCATCTGCACCTAAACCTAAGTGAGCTTTCAACTGATTTATGTAAGTTGAGTAGTCACCAGTTTCAATACTTGCAACTGTATTCGAACTATGGTTGTAAGTATATTCAAGCGGTTTTTCTTTCGTTAATTGACCAATCAGTACAATAACGGCAATTATCAAAAGAGCTGCAATTGAAAATATTAAGAGTTTTTTCTTCTTACTCATAATTTGTTGCCTCTTTCTTTAAATTTTTTAAACAGTATAAAAGTCGTTCGATACGACCAGCGCTTGATGAATACCCTTGCTGTTTATTTCTAGATATCCACAAGTTGTAATGGGAATTAAGATATTTCACAAAATTATTTTCAATAAGTTGTGATAGCTGTTCATTTTCAACACCATTGAAATAATTTTTCAAAAAAACGTTAACATCGACTAAAGTATCAAGTAGTAATAAACTATTTGACAACTCATCTTTTAAAAGACTTTGTTCATCATTTAGTTCATTAATACTATCAATTTTAATCTTTAATGAATTAAAATATGATTTGTAGTTTTGAACTTCATAATCTGTTAGTAACTGATTTTTTAATTTTGTTTTAAACACATCAATTTCATCAAGTTCAGTTTTACAAAGTTCTGCTTGCACGATAGGCGCAAACAATTTAGTTGAATAACCACGGTAATGTTCCTCACATTCAGGATACATTGCCATGTCAACCACCAGATCGACAATTATATGATTTTTTACCAATAAATCTAAATATTCTTTAATGTGCTTATGACTTACTGATTGATAGTTCCAAGATAAAAGTCCTGCATAAACAATTCCTGGTAAACTGTAGAGTGGATATTGTAAATGTCCAAAGTCTCCCCAATCAGTTAATATGATTCCTAAGCCATCATTGTGATAAGCAGCTTCTGCTGCATTTTTTATTGACCATAACATTTCATAATACTTAGAAGTAACTACTCCCCAAGTAGAAGTTCCAGGAGCTAAAAGATATGGTCTTTTTAATTTCTTTAACATTTGTGCGTTTCTCAGAAAAGGATAATTTTCATTGTATCCCCAATCTATCAAAATTGCATCTTGATCGATTTTATTAATCACATCTGGTTTATGAATAATCACATCTCCCCAAAGCATTGGTGTTTTGCCATATGATTTAACAACACTAGCAAGTTTATTGAAAAATTCAACAAACACTTCTTCTCTGCAAGTTTTATCACAAACCTCTTTTGATTTACCAAAACCTAGTTCATATGGTTCATCAAAATTCATATTAAAATATTTTGAACTACTGTATGGTAACATATCTCCATACATTTTTTTAACTAATTCGAAACTTTCGGGATTTGTTGGATCTAGTGTTGAAGAAACTCGATTACTTCCCCAAATATTAAATAATCCATCAACATTAGATAAATGTTTAAATTCATCAAGTTTTAACCATTCTGTCATATGACCAAATCCATTTTGATTCGGAACGAGATCTATGAAGTGTTCATAACAATACTTTTCAATTTGTTGATATTCTAGAACCGAAATAAAGTTTCCATCTTTGTTTACAAACGGCATACTCTTGTATTCAAATGAGAAACCTTCAACATAAAGTTCCATGTGATTATATCTAAGTCTACTAAGAACATCAATATATTTTTCAATTGTTTCAATATTCGGAACTTTAGATCGACTTATATCTAACATAAATCCACGTACTTTAAAATCAGGATAATCTAATATTTCAAGTGGTGGAATCATACCTTGATAAACTCTTGCAAGTTCTTCAAGTGTAACTAATGCATAATAACAACCAGTTACAGATGATACAGTTATATTAGCTCGTCGATTACTAATTTGTAACTTATATCCATCAATTGGTAAGTTACCTTCTTTTACCGTAATCAAACCATTTTCTAAATCTGTCGGATATTTCTCAATTAACTGATCAATAAACCTATCTAACCTTTCGTCAAAAAAAGAGCGAAAATCGATTGTCTTTAACGAACCAACATTCAAAAACTTCTTTTTTGAATTATCTAGATATTTAATTTTCTTGAACATTGGTGTTAAATAATCCATATTTGCTCCTCCTGTTTACATAATAAGCCGATTATATAAGCTTATTATACCAAAATCCCAGATTTTTTTCAAGTAGAATGTAATATTATTTTTCAAGCGCTTTCATTTTTTTACAAAAAATAAAATAACAGCCTATAAAAGGCTGTTATTTTGATTGTTTATTTTTCAAATTTTAATAGTTTTTCTTGGTTAAAACGACATTTCATAAGAGCGATAGCTGCATCTTTTGTTGGGTTTTGACCAGGAACTAAATCTTTATATGTGAAGAACACAGACCCTGTAACTTGTTTATATTGTTGATTATAACGAAGTTGATTATCGATTTCAAGTGGGTTTGCCCAAATTTCACTAGAACCCATTTGATATAAACCATGTCCTACATAAAGAATAGTATTTGTTTCTTTTGCAATATCATTCCACCATTTAGCTAAGTCATGATAGTTAACATCTATTCTTTCAAATGGCCAATAGATTTGTGGAACAACATAATCAATCCATCCTTCTTTCATCCATCTGTAAACATCTGAATAAAGATCAGTATAACACTCAGTTACACCTGCTGAATGGAAAGAACCTTTTTCCCATCCACCTTCTTTAACTAAAGAATTAGTGCGATAAATTGCAAATGGACTTATTCCAAAGTGAACTTTACGATTTGTGTTGCTAAGCGATTTTTTCATAGCATTGTGAATACTTTCAATCATTTTGTCTACATTTTCTCTACGCCAGTCATCAAATGATTTTTCTTTGCCACTTGCTTCATAATCAGCTAATTCTTCTGATTCTGGAACTTTAGCATATGGGTAGAAATAGTCATCAATATGAACACCTGTAACATCGTAATTTTCAATAACTTCCATGATAGTTTCAGTCACAAAATCAATAACTCTTTGAGAAGATGGCTTTAAAATAATCTTACCATTTCCATCAAGAATTGTATCTTCAGGGAAACGTTTTGCGAAGTTTAAATCGTCTAAAGAATTTAAATATTCTTCTTTTGAAATAGTTCCATCAGTTACAGATTTCATTGAAACACGATATGGATTCATCCATGCATGAACTTCAATATTATGTTTTTTAGCTTCATCAATAACAAATTGTAATACGTCAAATCCGGGATCTTTTCCTTCTGTACCTGTAATAAATCTTGACCATGGATTAAGTTTAGATTTATAGTAAGTATCACTTAATGGTCTTACTTGGAAGATCATTAAATTAATATTGTAAGATGCAATATTTTCAATCATCTTAACAAGATATTCTTTATAACTTTCAACATCTTTCATAATTGGTGTATCAATATTTACAACATTAGAAATCCATACACCACGAACATAATTTGGATTATATTCATAATTTGGTAAATCAACTGGTTTAGTTGATTTGTAATAACATACAAGTTCTTCGCTATTAAATTTATGTAATTTCATATCCTATTTTTTCTTTCTTATTAATAATAGAGTCGCAGCTGCAAGTAATGGAAGTAATGAAACAAATCCCATATTACAGTTCATTCCACCACCATTACTTGGTGTATCTGGTTTATCAGTTGTAGGTTCTTTTTCACCACATTCACATTCGCCATTTACGAATTTATGTTCATGAACTGGTTCTTCATAGTTTGGATCTTTTGCTCCACAAGAACATACGCCATCAACATATTTATGTTTATGTACTGCATTCTTAACTACTTGTACAACAGGTAATTCTAAATCAATTGTACGGTCAGTATCATTTACGCTAATCATTAATTGAGTTGCAGCTTCAATTAATGTATTATATTCATACTCATAAATACCAGGTTCAACTTCAATCATCTTGAATGATGTAGAGTAAGCACCTTCTCCATATCTAACTTTTAGATTAACTGTAAGTGGTAAACCTAAATCTGAAGTAATAGATGCACGAACTTTGATTACTTCACCAAGTGAATAGTCACGTTCTTCGAATTCTAAGATTTCAATTTTTGGACCTTCATTTACGATTGCACTGTTAAAATCAATCTTAACATATTCATCAATTGGTTTATTAGCATTATCAAAAATTCTAATATAGAAGTCATAGTTACTAACACTATAATCAGTTAATGAATTATATTGTTGTTTATTTCCATTTCCTAAAACGTTAAAGATTTTTTGTACTACAACGCCTTCTGCACTAAAGTCTGCAGGTTGTCCTTTTGGAACTGCGTATAATGCATAACCATTAGCATTTTTAACTTCATTGAAACTCATATAATATTTATTACCAAGTTTTGTTAATTCAACTTTAGGAAGTTCTGTAATTGGTTTTACTTCTTCATATGATGGAAGTAATGAACCACTTAACCAAGCTTTCTTAAGAAGTACATTAGCAGATCCTAAGTTACCAGTTGAGATTTCTAAGTTTTTATAAGAGAATAAAACAAATCCATCTACTTCAGTAAAACGATTATCTTTAACATATTTAAATTGATTATCTACTTCATATGCTGAACCAAATGTGTCAGCATTTGTTTCTGATAATTTGTAATAACCTGTACCAATATATAATTTAACTTTAGTTGGTGCACAAATTTTTGACCACCATCTAACAATTTCTTTATAGTTATCTTCTAAAGAAGAATAAGCTTGAGGAAGAATATAGTCTAGCCATTCTTCTTCAACCCATTTTTTAGTGTCAGCATATAAAGTATTATATGTACTATAACTTCCACAAATTACATCCATACCACCTTCTTGACCACGACCATCAGGACATCTTTCTGCAGATGGGGCCCATACAGGAGCTGGAGAAATTCCGAATGCTGTATATTGATCTGGGTTTTTAGCATTGTATGCTGCAACTGCATCACTTACTGATTTAACCATTCTGTCAACATTATCACGACGCCAATCAGCTACTGCTAATGTTCCACCATTTTGTTTGTATGCTGCATAATCAGCTGAATCATATTTAGATTCAATACCACCAGATGGATAGAAATAGTCATCAAAGTGCACGCCATCAACATCATAGTTTTCGATTAATTCAATAATTGTATTTGTAACATGATCAATAGTTGCTTGTTTTGCAGGGTTTAAAACCATTTGTCCTTCTGCACCTAAAACAACTGTTGATAAGAATTCTTCATCATCTAGAATATTTAATGGGTTATCAATATCTGGATATAAGCTTTGTGCTTGTTTTCTTAAATTAAATTTAACTTCATTAATTTTATCTTCACCATCAGAGAAACTTGCAACTCTAGATGCAGTTACTCGATAAGGATTTAACCATGCATGTAGTTCAATACCTCTTGCATGACATTCATCAGCAAACCATGATAACATATCCCATCCTGGATTTACACCATGTTGATAGAAGAATTGGCTCCATGGATTGTATTCTGATTCATATAAAGCATCATTTGAAGGTCTTACTTGGAAAAAGATTGCATTTAATCCATAGTGTTCAGCCTTACTTAAAATATTTAATAATTGTTCTTTATAATCATTAATTGCTTTTTCTGTTGTACCATTTTGTCTACCAATATCAATATTAGATACAGTAGAAACCCACACCCCTCTTAATTCTTCCAAGTTATCATCAATTACTAATGCATTAACACTTGGTTTTTTTGCAAAAAACATAATTGCAAAAACTAACAATAGTACTGTTACTATTTTTTTCATTTTACTTTCCTACCCTTCTTTTTAAATTTTCATAGTTTTTGTAAGTTATTTTTTCAACATCTTCTTTGTTAAAACCATTGTCTAATAAAGCTTGTTCAATTTTTGAACAATCAGCATGAGTTTGTAAATCATCTAAATTAGAATTTGGAAAGTCTGATAAATAGTTCATCATATCTAGTCCTAACATTACTTTGTCAATTCCCATAATGTTTACTAAATATTTGATTTGTTTTACCAATCCATTAATATTTTGATCTTCTTTATTCTTTGAAACAAAATTACGTGCAGCAACACATCCAACCATACCACCTGCATCACGTAAAGCGACTAATTGTTCGTCTTTTAAATTACGTATATGATCAGATAATACATATGCATTAGAGTGAGATGCGATTAATATTTTTGGTTGTTCTTTTAATACTTCATAGAAACTTTTTTCATTTAGGTGAGATACATCAATAATCATATTGTGTTCATTCATATATTTAATAAACTCTTTGCCTAAATCAGTTAAGCCTCTTTCACTATTTCCTTTGACACCAGTTGCAAGATGGTTTTCTTCATTCCATGTTAAGCTTGCGTGTCTAATTCCCATATTATATAAAACTTCTAAAGTTTTTAAATCAGGAACATTTCTTAAACCTTCTAATCCTTTAATGACATCAAAGTCATTTTCATATTTTTTAAATTTATCAATTGCTTTTTCATATGCAGAAACAACATCAAAGTCTTCATCAGAGTATACTACCCAAATACCACCAATGACTCCACCTTTTGTTAAATCATCTAAGTGGTAATCTTTAAATGGATCTTCTACATTCTTAAAAGCAAGGTTATAAAATATATCACTATGTGTATCGTATATTGGCATGATATCTTCCTTTCTTTTTATTAGTATATCATATTTATAGTTTTTTTTCAAGAAGATTATACAAAATAAAAAAGCCTTTAAAGACATATATCTTTAAAAGCTTTTTATTTTTAATTAACGACGTTTCTTGATAAGAAGGATTGCAGCTCCAGCTAACATTGGAACTAAGAACATTGCTCCCATTTGACAACTGCTTCCTCCACCTGTACTAGGTGCTTTGTAGTTAGGGTCAATTTCACCACATTCACATTCACCATTAATAAACTCATGGACGTGTTCTTCATAGTTTGGATCTTTCGCACCACATGCACATTCGCCATCAACATATTCATGTTTATGAACTGGAGGTTTAGGAGTGTCAGTTACATCTTCAGATAATTTAACTTCTTTACTATAAACTACTACTGTATGTCTTCCATCACTAATTGTTAGTTGTACAACAAAGTTTTCTGTTTCAATACCAAAGGCCTCAAATGTAACAACGATCTTATCTTCTAAATATTCAATGTTATTAGCAGGAGTATTAATTGAACCATCTTTACCATTAAATCCAACTTTAACTGTATAAGTTAGTTTGTCTTCATCTGCGTCAAACGCATAAGGGAAACTAAATTTAAATACACCATTTGCATCTAAAACATCTTCACCATTGTTAATTGTGATTTCTACTGGTTCTGGTGCTTGGTTGATGCTTGCTAAACTTACATCAATCTTAGTTGCAGTATTTTGTGGAATATAATTATCAGACACGACTTGAATATATACTTCTTGATTTTCATTACATAATACAGTGAAGTTTACATTATCTGTAAATTTGTAATCTTTAACAATTGAAATACGATTTCTTGTGTCGTTTAAGTCTAATGTTTCACCTTTATTTATTCTGTAAATTGCATACATACTAGCATTTTCTACTTTAGGGAAACTAATGTCATAAACATTATTCTTACCAGTATCTTTAACTTTATAAGTTTCAAGTTCTAAATCAGTAAAGTCAATTTCATCTTTTGGTAATGGTAATACTGGATGAGTTACCCATAATTGTCTAAAGTAATTACCAACACCAAATTTTTGAAGATCGTTTTGGAATATATATAAGTCACTATATGCATAAACGGCAGAACCTTTAATTACATCAAATAATTGATTGTAACGCATTTGATATGTAACTTCATTAGTGTCATTGTATTCACTACTTGATGCGTGATATTTATAAATACCATGAGCAACATACATTTTAATAGGTTCTAATCCTTCAGCTTCACGTTTTTCATTTGTCTTAACAACTACATCTGCCCACCATGATACGATATCTGCGTATGGAACAATACGGTTTGCGAAGTCATAATAAACTTGTGGGCTAATCCAATCTACATAACCTGCTTCTACCCAATATTTAGTATCAGCAAATAAATCATAGTTAGAAGTATATGAACCACAGTGAGTATTAGATCCACCCTCAGTTGCTTTGTTTGAACTGTCTAAACAGTATTCAGAATTTGATTGCCATACAGCAGCAGGTTTAGATCCAAATTCAACATCTTTATCATATTGTTTATTGACAGAATCTACTAACTCACGAATACTCTTCATTAAGTTGTTTAAACTTTTTCTTCTAAATTCACCTAAAGTTAAACCCTCAGGTAAATCATATTTACTAGGATTTTCTTGGTAATCTTTATAAGTAGGTAAGTCATTCATAATGTTTTCGCCAGTAAGTTTTGAATTGTATTCTATACCACCAGCAAAAGCAAGGTTTTGAAGTTGTGGATCAATACCATCGGCAGATCTTGCATCTAGATAGAAGTAGTCATCAAAGTGGAAACCATCAACATCATATTTTGTAATTAACTCACCAATTGTATTAAGTAAGTGTTCATGTACTGCAGGTT
Organism: Bacilli bacterium; assembly: GCA_045123185.1. Classification (GTDB taxonomy): domain Bacteria; phylum Bacillota_I; class Bacilli_A; order ML615J-28; family CAG-313; genus UBA1231. The sequence continues at coordinate 53,795 of JBGVIL010000030.1, forward strand.
CAGCAGGATTTAAAATTAATTTAGAATCATAGTCACCCATTAATACATATTCAGGATGTTGTTTAGCAAAATTCTTTTCACTTAAATTTTCAATTGCAGCTTTCTTTCTGGCAATTAATTCATCGTGTGAATAAGCACTAGCATCATTATCTGGGAATTGTTCTTGAACAGTTACACGGAAAGCATTCATCCAACATTGGAAATACATATCTCTTTCATGAGTAACTTCAATCATCCATTCAAGTGGATCCCATCCTGGATTAACACCACGACCAACTAAGAATTCACTCCAGTCGTTATATTCTGATTCGTAGAACGCATCATTATTTGGACGAACTTGGAAGAAAATTGTGTTCATGTTATAGCTTTCTAATGTATCTAAGATATCTAGATAGAAAGCTTTATATTCTTCAATTGCAGCTTCAGTTGTCCCTTTTTGTTTTGGAACATCATTATTCCAAACAGTAGCAACCCAAGCTCCACGCATTTCAGATGAATCAACAACATATTCTACTGGTACTTTAACTGTATTACCAGTATAGTTATAATATACTTTACTTCCATTGATTACAACTTCTTCTAAAGCAACAGCTGATGTTCCTTTAAAACCTAGAGTTAGTAATAAACTAAATGTAATAATGAAAGCAACTAAAACTTTTTTCATTATAGAATACCTCCTCTTTTAACTTTTTGACGAGGTTGTACATTGAATGTTTCTGCATACATTGTTTTGTTTAGACAACCTCTACATCTTGCAAGTGATGTGTAATAATCAAAGTATTTAAAATCTTTACTGTTCATTACAAACCAATGTTTTTCTAAAGCCTTACACCAAAGATCAAATCCTGGTGTAATATCAACATAGATATATGGATCAAAATCTAAATCATCTTCCCAGTTTTCTGCGAAGTATACTGGAGCATAGTGACGTTTACCTTTAATCTTATCGCATTCAACAACACTTGCTAGAAATTGTGCATCCGGTACAATTAAATGTGTATTGTTGTGATCCTTATGCATTGTACTTTTCCAGTGAGTTATAATTACATCAGGGCGAACTTCACGAATAATATTTGCAACTTCATAACGAACTTCTTCATTATTTGGTAATTCACCATCTTGATATCTTAAAACATAAGCTTTACCATTCATCATTTCAGCAAATTCATTTGCTTCTTTGATTTTTTGTTCACGATATTCTGCAACTGTTAAATGTGCAGGATTACCACGTTCACCAGCTGTAAGTGCAAGTGTATAGTTTTTACCGCCTTGAACAGCATTAGTAGCCATTACCCCACCAGCTGTAAGTTCGGCATCACCAATATGACCACCAATTGCTAAAATAGTTTTAGCCATATTATTTAAGTTCCTTTCTTAAGATTCCGAATGTTTGGATAATATCAAATCCAGCAGCTAAATATATATATCTTGCTTTATTTTCTAAACC
>JBGVIL010000031.1:0-4402 GCA_045123185.1 Bacilli bacterium
CCAAGTAGATAGTGACTGTGATGGTATGACTAGCGCGGCCGTTCTTATTAATTATCTTCACCGATATTTTCCTAATTTTGTTAAATCTCATATTACATATAGATTCCATGAAGGTAAACAGCACGGTATTATTTTTGAGTCTGTTGGAGATAATATCAAATTAGTTATCGCGCCTGATGCAAGCAGTAACGATTACGAGATTCACCAAAAACTAGCAGAAAAAGGCATTGATGTTTTAGTTATTGACCATCATGAAGCTGAAGATGGATATTCTCAAAATGCAGTAGTAATCAATAATCAATTAAGTGAAAACTATCCTAATAAGCAACTAAGTGGTGTAGGTGTGACTTACAAGTTTTGTAAAGCTTTGGATGAAATTTTAGGCTTAGATTTTGCAGATTCTTATTTAGATTTAGTTGCTTTGGGTAATATATCAGATATGGTTTCTATGAAAAGCGAGGAAACTAGATATTTTGTTAAAGAGGGATTAAATAATATTGTTAATCCATTCTTAAAAGCATTGTGTGAAGTATATAAATATGATTTAGATGGAAAATTAAATATAAGTAAGGTCAGTTGGACTATAGCACCTAAAATTAATGGCGTAATAAGAAGTGGAACACATGATGATAAAGTCAGATTATTTGAAGCATTTGTAAGTGATGATGAAGTATTCTGTATAACAATGGCACAAGATTGCAAAGCTATAAAAAGCAAACAAGATAGAGATGTTAAATCAGCAGTACCTAAACTTGAAAAACAAATTAAAGAAGTTAATAAATGTTTGATATTAGATGGTAATAAATTAAATGCTAATTATAGGGGTTTAATTGCTGGTAAGTTGTCAGATAAATATGGTGTGCCAGTTCTTATATATTCAGATATAGATGGAGAATATGTGGGAGGTAGCTTTAGAGGATGCAACTTTACCGATACTTTTAAAGATGACTTAGAATCTAGTAGGCTAACTAATATGGTTGCTGGACATCAAGGAGCGGGAGGTTGGTCTGCTAAGAAAGAAGATTTAGATAATATAAAAGATTATTTAAATTGGTACTATAAAGATAAAGAAATCAGACTAGGGAAAGAACATGAGGTTGATTTTGAATTAGAAGGTTCACAAGTAACAAATGAATTTGTAGATGTGTTAGGTTCTTATGATAATGAATTTGGAGGAGACATTCAATCTCCTATGGTAGCCGTTAAAAACATAGGATTATTATTTACAGATGTAAAGATAACAAAAACCAATATTATATTTGAATATAATGGAATAAAATATATTAAAAAGTTTGCAACTAAAGTTCTAAAAGAAGAGTTCCAAAATAGAACTATAATGAATTTAGATTTAGTGGGTAAGGTAACTCATGATGTTGTAGGCAATAGAGGTATGATAGAAATAGTAGATATTGATATAAAGGAGTGATATGATGTTAAATTTACTGCTTAGAATAAGAGAGAATATTCATAGACAGTCTATACAAAATAAATTTAGAAAATTAAATATAAGTTTTTTTAATGAGAGTGGAGAATATAGAGATACAATAGCTATATTAGAAGAAGTTGTAAGTGCACTAAGGATTTTGAAATTTAAAGATGAAGACGTTCAATTAATCTATTATATAGACACATTTGTTGGAATAGATTATTTTGATAAATTTTATGATATTTTTATAAAATAAATTAAAAAATACTTGACACAATAACAAATATATGATAATATTATATTAGAGGGTAGAAATGCTCTCTAATATAAAGGAGGGATAGAATGGTAAAAGTAGTAAGTGTAGACATAAATAGAAAAATAGTTAAAATTTATGACTCTTTATCGGAAGCAGAAAGATATGGTTATAACAGATACAAAATTAAAGAATGTTGCAGAGGAGTAACAAAAAGATATAAATTTTGCAGATGGTATTATTATGAAGACTATATGAATATGGTGGGTGATAATAATGAATTATTATAATTATCATAAACATGACCACAAAGGAAATATAAAATCATTAGATGTAATAGTTAAATTAGAAGAATATTGCAAAAGAGCAGTAGAATTAGGTCATAATGCTATATTTACTACTAATCATGGGATGCAAGGTGATATATTTGAAGCTACAACATTGGCAAAACAATATGGATTAAAATTAATAGTTGGAGCAGAATGTTATTATGTAAAAGATAGACATGAAAAAGATAGGAGCAACAATCATATTATAATAATAGCCTTAAATGATAATGGAGTAAGACAGTTAAATAAAATACTAAGCATAGCTAATGAAGATGGATATTATTATAAACCAAGAATAGATTATGAACTTTTAATGGGATTAAATCCAAAAGATGTAGTTATAACAACTGCCTGTGTAGTAGGAATATTACCACAAAAAGATTTAGTTTTGGAATTAAATGATAAATTTAAAGGTCATTTCTTTTTAGAAGTCCAAGACCATGACGCAGATATACAAAAGAAATTTAATAAACTAGCTTTAGAATATAGAAGGTTATATGATATACCTTTAATTCATGCAAATGATAGTCACTATATATATTCAGAAGATAAAGAGTATAGGGATTTATTTTTAAAGGGTAAAGAAATGTTCTATCCAGACGAAGGAGAATTTATATTAGATTATCCAGACGCTAAAACAATAGTAGATAGATATATTAAACAAGGAATATTAAATAAAGAGGAAATAATAGAGTCACTCCAAAGTACTTTGATATTTGACGAAGCAGAAGAATTAACCATAATAAATGATGATATAAAGTTACCATCTATATCTAAGAATCCAAATTATGATTTAAAGAAAGCAATTTTTGAAGCTTGGCAAATAGAAAAGCAAAATATTCCAACAGAGAGAATACCAGAATATGAAGAAGCCATAAGATATGAAGTTGATATAATTGAGAAATGCCATATGGAAGATTATTTCCTATTAGATTATGAAATAGTTAAATTAGGGAAAAGCAAGTATAATGGTATGATGACTAAAACAGGTAGAGGGTCAGCACCTAGTTTTTATATAAATAAATTATTAGGGTTAACTGATATAGATAGGTTAGATTCTCCAATAACATTATTCCCTACGAGGTTTATGTCTGCTGAAAGAATATTGTTGGCACGTAGTCTTCCCGACATTGATTTGAATTGCTGTGATAATAAACCATTTATAAAGGCAACTGAAGATTTATTGGGAAAGGAAAACTGTGCATGGATGATTTCCTATAAACCGCTACAAGAATCTAATGCCTTTAGATTATGGTGTAAAGCTAAGGAATTGAATTTTGAAGAATATAATGAAATAGGTAAGAATTTAGACCAATATAGAAACGATGAATATTGGGGGAAAATAATTAAAGATAGTAGTAGATTTGTTGGTGTAGTAGAAAGCATATCGCCCTCCCCTTGTAGTATGTTGGTATATGATAAGGATGTTTCAGAAGAAGTAGGATTAGTAAGAACTGAAGATGGAATGTGTTGTTTATTAGATGGTTATAATTGTGATAAATTTAAATATCTAAAGAATGATTTATTAACAGTTACAGTTTGGAGTACTATTAGAAGTGTGTATGAATTATTAGATAAGGATGTTCCATCAATAAGAGAATTTAATGAATTATTAGATTATAAAACTTTTGATATTTATAAAAATGGATTAACTTGCACTATTAATCAATGTGATAGCGATTGGGCTTCTCCTTTAGTTAAAAAATATGCTCCTAGTAATTTAGCTGAAATGTCTGCGTTTGTAGCAGGAATAAGACCAGGATTTGCTTCTTTATTAGATAATTTTTTAGAAAGAAAGCCATATACTACTCATGTTAAAGAATTGGATGATTTATTGGAAGATAGTTACCATTATCTTATGTATCAAGAATCTATAATGAAATACTTAATTTGGTTAGGGATAGAAGAAAAAGAAACTTATGATATTATAAAAAAAATTAGCAAAAAGAAATTTAAAGAAAAGGAATTAGAAGAATTAAAAGCCAAATTATTAAAAGGATGGATGAAGGTAGTAGGGGAAGAAGAAGGATTTAATGAAACTTGGAAAGTAGTAGAAGATGCTTCTAGGTATTCTTTTAATGCTTCCCATTCATTATCCTACGCCTATGATAGCCTATATGGTGCTTATTTAAAATCTCATTATCCACTTCAATATTATACTGTATCTTTGAATACATTTAATGATGATGAAAGGAGAACTAGGATATTAACAAAAGAGTTATCTTATTTTGGTATCAAGGTAAAAAGACCTAAATTTAGATATTCTAAAGCAGACTATATGATGGATAAAGAAACCAATAGTATTTATAAAGGTATTAGCAGTTATAAATATCTAAATGAAAAAGTTGGTGAAGAACTTTATTATTTAAGAAATAATGAATATCCAACATTCAT
>JBGVIL010000032.1:0-2725 GCA_045123185.1 Bacilli bacterium
CAATACATCTAATGGTGCTTACATTGCTTATCAGACAACTTTTTCATGTTCTGCAACCAATGCTTCTGCAAAGTATGGAGCGACTATTAAATCATATCAATGGAGTGGAGGATACTTAAATTCAACATCATCAACTGCTACCACTGGGAAACTTGGTGCAGGTAATTACACATTAACCGTAAAAGTAACGGATTCTCGTGGTATGACTGGAAGTGCTAGTCAAAAGGTAACATTGGTTGGGGTTAGTGCTCCTACATTGAGTGGTTCTATTTATCGTTGTGATTCTAGTGGTAACAAGGTTGCAAATGGAACTTATGCAAGAGCTAGCATTAAATATAACATAGATAGTAGTGGTAGTAATGCAAAAAAATATGCGGTTTATTGGAAAAACAAGGGAGCAACAAGTTGGACAACATTAACTGATTGGACTACACTGTCCAAATACTCGGCAAGTGCTTTCGCTATTGATTTAGGAAGTGGATGGGACATTACTAAATCATACGAAATAAAAATTAGTGTTAAAGATTCATATACTACAACATCAATCACCCAAGCATTATCAACACAATCTGCATTACTAAACCTAGAAAAAGATGGAGTTGGTATTGGAAAGATTAGGGAACGTGGTGTATTAGATGTTGGTGGAGATATATATGGAACTGGTGGATTGACTCTAGATGGAAGTCTTAGAGTCGGTGCAGGAAAATATATATATGGTACTGGTAATGATGGTAGCAATGTAACTTTAGCATATGTTAATCAAACCAACAACGGTTCAGAGTTCGGTACGTCTACATTACACACAACTGTAAAATCAGGTGATAATCCAACATGGTATAGTGGTACTGACGCTAAAAGTTATAATATTTGGACAGATAAAAATTGTTCTATGAGTTCAGATAGCATTTGTCGAACTTGGAGATACCCTAACGGAATGCAAGTTAGTATTGTTAAAGTTCATGGTACTTGGGATATAACAACTGCTTGGGGAAGTGTTTATAGTTCTCCGTGGATTACTGGACAATCATTTAATATTGCATTTCTAGAAGCACCAAAAGTAACGATTAATGCTTATAATGCAACAAGTTCTGTAATGGTTTGTCAATGTAGCGCACCAACAACTAGTGCAACGGGAGCAGTTTATTTATGGAAACCAGTGTCACAATCGGGAACAAAAACGTGGATTGAATACATTGCAATAGGGAGATGGAAATAATGATTAAAAAGAAAGTCATGACAGATTTGGGAATTGAGGCAGAAATTTGGAAAGTAGGGTACATCAGTTTAGATAGAGTCAACAAATATGGCTCTATCACAATGTGCTTATATTTTAGCGAAACTGCTGAACAATATGTAAAAACCGTAGTTGAACCAATTCTATCTCCAGAACTATTTGACGAATATTTTGAAAATGGTGGAGATGTTATTGAAAACGCAGAACGATTTATGAAAGAAAATTGTGAAATGTTTATTGAGTAAACAATAATCAATCACTATGGGGAGGTGATTATCTTCTAACAATAAACATTTTCAATCACAAAAGTTTTCGTTAAAGTTTTTTATAATCTATATTAAATATATTAAAGGAGGAAATTATAATGGCTAATCAAATTAACGATAACAAAGATTTAATGAGAAGTGTTCAAGAAGCATGTGACGAATTAGACAGAAAAGAAATGGAAAAAGAAATCCTAAGAAAACAAAAAGAAGATGCAGAACGTGTAGCGGAAATTACTACAAAAGCTAATGAAGAGTTAGTTAAAGAAATTAGAGATTTAAACTACAAATCTAGTCTTTATGGAACAACTAAAAAATCTTTAGATTTAAGAGATGAAGAACGTCATATTAATGTACGTATCGAACAACCTCAAAACAATCAACAACAAGTACAACAAGTACAACCTCAAGATAATTATATTAAAAATAATCAAGATGTAAATATTAGAGTTCCTTTCTTCAAAGAAAATAAAGCTACATTCTTATTAATTATGGGGTTCTTAATCATCTTATTATTAGCTACTGGTTTTACACCTTCAGGAGAATTTTGGACTGCTATTCAAGACCAATGGATTACTTTAATTGCAGACGTATTTAAAATGACTCTTGTAGTTGTTGCAGGATTATTTATTTATCATGGTGTGAAAAAATAAACCGTAGAAAATGATAGGAGATGATAATAATGAGTCTAAAACATAGACCGTTATCATACTTCGCTATTTTTTTATTCCTATTCCTCAGTTGCTCCATATGTTGTGCATTTAGTACCAGTAACTCAGTTGTAGTAGATGCAGGACATGGTGGAACAGATAGTGGGGCGGTTAGTGGCAACTACCTTGAAAAAGATTGGAATTTAGATACTGCTAGAGCTTGTGCTAATGAATTAGTTAGATACGGTGTGTACGTATACGAAACAAGAACAGACGATACATATATTAGTTTAGAAGATAGAGCAAATCTAGCAAATAATAACAATGTAGATTACTTCATATCTATACATCACAATTCAAGCAACGGTGATGGTGACAGAGGTGAAGTAATCTATTCAATAAGGAGCGAAGAAAGCAGACAATTAGCATCAAACATTGAAGAAGAATTAAGAGGTATCGGTCAAACAGATGTAAAAGTATATTATAAACTTTTATCGAATGGCAGAACAGATTATTATAGCGTTCTTAGAAATACTAAAATGTCGGCAGTAATTGTTGAAGTATGTTTTATTGATAAC
>JBGVIL010000033.1:0-5194 GCA_045123185.1 Bacilli bacterium
ACAATTATATTTTGATGGTGATTGTGATTATATAGTAATGGATATAGCTGGTCTTGGTTTAGCTGTATTAGATGCGTTAGGTGAGTATACATTTGATACTGAACGTGATATTAAATATCCACCTATGTGTTGTTTTAATAAGGAAGATAAAAAAGAAAGATGTGGGTATCGTGAGGCTATACCTTGTATATATGGTATAGTTGCTAATGAAGAAATAAACAATGCAATAGCAGTAACATTAAAAGCTAGTTTAAATAATCATACTTTAAAATTCTTAGTTAATGAATTTGAAGGAGAAGACTGGCTTAATGAAAATAAGAATTTCCAAATGCTTGAAGCTAGTGAAAAAGTTAGATTAATGTATCCATATGTGCAAACTACTTTAACACAAATGGAAATAATTAAATTACAAACAGAAATAACTAGAAAAGGAATTAAATTAGTTGAATTCGGTAGCAATAGAAAAGACCGTTATTCAGCATTAGCATATATGAATTTATTTATAAGAGAAAAAGAAAATGAATTGAAGAAACCAAAAAACAGAGGAAATTTTATTGATTTATGGTAGGTGATATTATGAAAGATATAACAGCGAAGATATCGGACTTTACAGTTGAGATAAAGGGTAACAATGAACTTAATAACTATATCTCAACTCAAAAGGAATATATACCTTCAAATATTAATCTTATTTCAGCACCAATCTTATGGAATCAAGGTTATACAGGTAAAAATATTAAGATAGCAGTAATAGATACAGGTTGTTGTACTACTCATCCTGATTTAAAAGATAACATTATAGGTGGTAGAAACTTTACAGTTGAAGATAATGGCGACCCAAATAAATATGAAGATGGTAATTCACATGGGACACATTGTTGTGGAGTTATAGCAGGAAACGGACATATTTTAGGAGTTGCTCCTAATGCTAAATTATTAGTATTAAAAGCATTAGGAAGTAGTGGTAATGGTAATTTAGAAAGTATTGTCAATGCTATGAATTACGCAATAGACCAAAAGGTAGATATAATATCAATGTCATTAGGTTGTGCTATTGATGTATCTGAAATGCAACAAGCTGTAAAAAGAGCAGTTGCTAATAATATATTAATCGTAGCTGCATGTGGAAATAGTGGAGATGGGGATGCTAATACTTTAGAAAGAGATTATCCTTCTTCATATGAAGAAACTGTTGCTGTTGGAGCAATAGATAATATGAGAAAATTCGCAGTATTTAGTAATACAAATAATTATGTCGATTTAGTTGCACCTGGTGTAAAAATAGTATCAACAGGATTAAATAATGGGTATATAACTTTAAGTGGTACAAGTATGGCTTGTCCTCATGTGGCTGGTGCTTGTGCTTTATTGTTAGAAAAATTTATTAAAGAATATGGACGTAGACCCTCTGAGTCAGAATTATATGCACAATTAATTAAGAATACAATTGATTTAGAAATACCAAGAACAGTACAAGGGAACGGAATGTTATTTTTAGAATAAGGAGGTGATATAATTGAGTGAAGAAAAAAAAGAAGAATTAACTCAAGAAGAGAAAGATAAAATTGAATTTAATAAACAACTTAAATTTGCTCAAGGCTCAGTTAGTTCTAAAAACGTAGGTGAAATATCTAGTAGTAGAAGTGGTGTAAGTTTCGACCAATTACAATCTGCGTTACAAGACCCTTACTCAAACGTAGCATTTATACAACAAGTAAGTAAAATATTATATGCTAGTAATGGTATATATTATAGATTAATAGAAAACTTTACTAATATACCTATGTATGATTTATATTTATCACCAACTACTATAATAGGATTTAATGGTAAATCTAATACAGTAGATAAGATGAATAAAGAATATGAACAAATAGCTCAATTGATAGAAAAGATAAATTATAAATATAATTTTAAATGGTTTGGTAGACAATTATTATTATATGGAGAATTATTTTTATATAAAGTAGAAGATAACAATGGTATTTTCTATAAAGCTATGCCAAATGATATATGTAGAATAAGTGGAGTTATGGAAAACAACATATTAAAATATTCTCTTAACTTATCTAAATTATCTAATGCAAATCTATTAGCAACTATGCCAGTACCTATACAAAAATTATACGAAAAATTTGCTAATGGTTCTCTTGCTAATGATGAAAAATTAGTTGATAACTATTATTACCTAGAAGAAAATGAGGCGGTAGCGTTCTTATTTGATGATGGTAATATAAGAAATAAAGGTATAAGTCCATTCTGTTATTTATTTGATAAGATATATAGAGTAGACGAAATAGAGGATGATGAATTATCTAGTACAGCTGCAGATAACTTAAAACTTATACACATGCGAATTCCTCAGAATGAGGAAGGTGAACTCTTAATGGATGTTGATGTTATTAACCAATATCATCAAGCAGCCAAGAAGAACTTACCAAAGGGTAAACAACTGCTCCTATATTAAGTAATTAATATAGAAAACTCTTTTAATTGCTGGAAGTTCCTTAGAGCCTTAATACCACAATAAAGGAGTAATCACTTTATGAAGGTCTGAAAAGTTTAAGGATTGGATAACCAGCAGCCAAGATTCTAAATTTAATTTTCTAATTAGTAACAAATAAATGATTAAAATAATATAATATAGAAAGGAGATGATATAAATGAAAATAGGTAATATAGAATATTATGGAATTATATATAAAATTACTAATTTAATTAATGGAAAAATTTATATAGGTCAAACAGTTAACAGTTTTAAAAAGAGATATGATTACAAAGGCGTAGGAATAGAAAGAGTATATAATTACCATATGGCATGTAAAAAATATAATAAACCATACAACGACCATATAATTAAAGCTATTGAAAAATATGGTTTTGAAAATTGGGATATCGTAGAGATATTTGATATAGCATTTAGTAAAGAAGAATTAGATATAAAAGAAAAACATTATATATCTATATACAATACTATAGATAGAAAGTATGGCTATAATAACACTGAAGGTGGAGCTAATGGTAGACCAACTGAAGAAGTTAGGAGAAAATATAGTGAAGCTAAAAAAGGTAAAAACAAAGGAAAAGATAATCCTAAATCAAGAATGGTTGTATGTATTACAACTAATGAAATATTTGACTGTCTATCTGACGCATCTAATTTATATAATTTAAGTACGAGTGAAATATCTGGAAGTTGTAAAGGAAAAAGAGGAAATAAAACATATGCACATGCTGGAAAATTATCTGATGGTACTCCTTTAGTTTGGAGATATTATGAAGATTATTTAAATATGACTGAAAAAGATATTCAATATGCTATAGAATTCGCTAAAAATAATCATAAAGGTGGAAATAAATCTGTTATATGTATTACAACAGGAAAAATATTTAAATCTGCTAAAGAGGCTGGTGATTATTATGGAATCACTAATAGTATTATAATTAGATGTTGCAAAGGAAAATGTAAATCAGCAGGAAAATTAAACGGTGAGAAATTAATATGGGAATATTATATAGAAAATTAAATTTAGAATAAGGTTCAACGACTAGGTGAAAACCGTACATTCAAGTGAATGGAAATGGAGAGCATCCTAATAGGATGAAGATATAGTCTACTCTCATAGGAAACTATGAGCAGTTCATAAGAGAAAAAATCTCTTTGAGAACGGGCAAAGATTAACGACCTTTGTTGAATATTTAGGTGTGCAATAACTACAAACCCATTAAATATGGAAGTATTTACTACTCAAAGACAAGCACAATCTACTTTAACAGCTTCACAAAAGGCATATGAATCAGTATATACATCAAGTGGTGTTAATAGTGAATTATTCAATGGAGCTAGAAGTTCAAATGAATCAGTATTAAATAGTATAAAAACTGATGAAATGGTAGTAGATAGATTAAATTTAATATTCTGTAACTTTATAAATTATGAAATAAAAAATAAAAAACGTAATGCTATGTGGAAAGTTGAAATGTTAAGAAATACTTATTTCAACAAAAAAGATATACAAGCATCAGAAAGAGAATCTATTACAATAGGGGGTAATAAGTTAAGATACTTAGCTGCTTGTGGATATACTCCTTTAACAGCATTATCTTCTTTATTATATGAAAGTACATTAGGATTAGAACAATATTTCCATCCTGTTACTAGTTCATATAATAGTGCTAATGGTGAAGATAATGGTAGACCTAGTAATTCAGAAAATGATAATGTTGAGAATAATACAGGTCAAGCAGAAAATGGCGGTGGTAAATAATGTTTATCTGTACTTATAATGATAATACCGCTAAAGAATTAGAAAGTAAATTAAAGTTAGTTCAAAAGGTAAGAAACTATAATAAAACATTATATGTATTTGAATTTAATAAGAATATATATAATAATTATTCAGATAAGGAAATATTTATATCTAATAAATTATATTTCTAATGTAATAATTAGAAGGGAGGTGAGATAATGAAAAAGTTTTCAATACCTTCTAAATTCTCTTTGTCAAATGATTTTTCATTAAATAATCCTGACTTTCATCTTGTTAAATTAAGAATAATGAGTAGTGGAGAAAATTATAATGGCTCTTCTTTTACTATTGATAGTTTAAACAAAGCTAAAGATAGTGTTGCTTATACTCCTATATTAGCAAATATAGTAGAAAGAGAAGATGGAGAATTAGATGCCAATGGACATGATGTAGATTTTGAAATGAAAGCAGATTACAAAGGTAATGTATCTTTTAAAGAAACTTATGTTGAACGTCCCGTTGGTGTATTCTTAAATAACTCTACTGAAATAAAATATGATGAAGAAAATGATGTTAATTATATTCAAGCATATGGTATCATATGGAAAACATATTCATCTATGTATGATATTTTAAAAAGAGATGAAGTAAAAGACGTAAGTGTTGAAATAGAAGTTATTAATGGCCAATTCAGAGATGATGGCTATTATGAAATACAAGAATATAATATACTTGCTACAACTATACTAGGTAATGGTAATCTTCCAGCAATTGAAAATAGTAGAATAGAATTTAATTTTTCACAAGATAACGATTATAGAAGTAAGTTAGAGCAAGTAGATATTTTATTACAAAATTTTAATAAGAAAGGGGGAGGTAAGGGTATGGATGAAAACAAAGAGTTAGAACAAGAATTCTCTGAAGAAGAAGCTGTTGAAATACCT
>JBGVIL010000034.1:0-2566 GCA_045123185.1 Bacilli bacterium
TAAAACAATATGGAGAACTTGATATATATGCTAATCATATAATCATTAGTTATTATTTAGAATTCAAAAGAAATTACAATTATAAATTAGAAATATATCCAAATACAAATGGTATATATGAAGTTAGATACAATTATGATAAAAAAGAACTAAACAAAGAAGAACTTGCAACATTAATAGACAATATGATAGAGGAAATAAAAACTGAGATAAAAATCGAATTAGAAAAACAAAAAGAAGAACTAAAGCAACAAAATATATTTGAAAATAAAAAGAATTTTGCAATTGAAGTTATGGATGGAAAAATAGCCATAATAAAATTAAAATCTAGTTATCAATGTCTAGAAAATGGATTAAGATATACAATAGGAAAAGGAGCAGGAAAATACTATTCGCTAAAAGGCGTTTCAAATATAATAGATTATCTAGATAAAAAAGGTATTACAGAATATTGTTTTGTATCTGAGGATGATATAAAAGACATAGATATAAAAGGATTAAAAAAATTAGATTATAAAAAATTCTAAGGGGAAATATATTCCCCTTGTACATAAAACTCAAGATAAAATCTAAATTAGAGTTTTAAATAAAAAAGTATACCCACAAAATAAAAAATTAAAATAATTGGAGGTAATAATATGGAAAATAATAAAGAATCTATAGAATTATTAAGCAATACTATTAAAGAATTATATGCAATAGAATTAATATTCTCAGACTTTAAAGCTAATGAATTAAATATTAACTATGAGGATGAAAAATTTATAATACCATATGAAAATAAAAGAACATACTTAAAAAACATATTAAAATGTGCATATGATAATGAAAAATATTTTAATAGAGTCTATTATATGATAATAAGAGAAGCAGAAAAAACATTAAAAAATAATTCACAAAACATAGATATGTTAATAGCACGTGCAATTAAATATGCATTAAACAATTAAATTCAAGGGGAATATTCCCCTTTATACATAGAATTCAAAAACAAAATAAAATTTAAATTTAAAAATTCTATGTATAAAGGAGGATTGATAGCAATGAATTATAATCTTAATAAACAAGGTAATAAAAACTGTAGAGGCAATGAAGGGATGATAAGAAAAAATATAAAAGATATGGAGGAAAAAGAAGTTGAATATTTAAAAAATATAATAAAAAATCTAAATGACTTGACAATAACTAATCATGCATTAGAGAAAAATTTAATTACATTGGATAAAATTCAAGAAATAATTAGAAATAGAAATTACAAAATAATAGATTACAATTATAATATGATATCAAAAGAAGAACGCATAATGTTCCGAACTAAAAAAGAATATAAAATTAAAAATAATGAAGGTATAGGTGAAAAATGTTATTGCAAAATAGTAATATCACTAACAAATAAGTGCATAGTTACTATGTGGGCAAATAGAGTTGCAGATGAAAAGATGAAACAAAATAATTTAAAAAACAGATATATATCTAATTTTGATATTATAAATAAAAAGGTTAAATTCTAATTATGACATCTCAGTATATATATAATATAATATAAAAGGAACTAAGTTCCTTCATACATAAAACTCAAGAAAAAATTTAAGTTCAAAAAGTGTAGCAAAAAACTTAAAGTAGAATATAGTATAGTATACCCACAAAAATAAATAATTAAAATTATATGGAGGTAATAATATGGAAAATAAATATTATGAACTATTAAATTTATTAGAAAATAATGGTTATGCAATAAGTTTATTTGAAGAATACGTAGATGACATAGTAATAGAAAGTGCTATTATGAAAAATAAAGATTATTTTATAAATATTTCTCCAATAGAAAACTATATAGAGATAGCTATAGATTATGAAAACGAAGGAGAATATGAACTTATAGAGATAAAAAAATATAAAAATGTAAAATCAGCTTTTAATTATATAAAAAAACATATGGAGGAATAATTTCCTCCTTTACATAAAACTCAAGATAAAAATTAAATTAGAGTTTTAAAATATAAAGTATAAAGGAGATAATATTATGGATACTATAAACTTACAATTAATAAAACAAATGTTAGTAAAATTAGATAAGGCTGAGTATGAAGAAAGAAAAGAATTAAGAGAAATAACTAAAAAATATATAATTGAAAACGTTGAAAAAAGTTGCGATGTATACGTGAAGGGAATAAAAATCCATAGACACAGTGGTTATGGATTTACAATTTATACAATAAATGATGAATATATAAAATTTGAGTATATAGCACATAATAAAAGTTGTAAAATAATATACAATGGTAAATTTGAAGTAAGTATAAAATTATAGGAGGGGATATATTCCCCTTCAGTACATAAAACTCAAGATAAAAAGTAAATTCAAATATTAAAATATAATTCCCTTGGAGGTATTTTATGAATAATATGGAAAGTAGAATTAAAGATGCATACAACAAGATGACAATAGATGAACAATATAAACTAATGGAAACATTAGAAGGTAAAAATTTAGGACAACAAGATGGTGACAAAGATGTAATTGAATCAATAACTAATATATTATTAGAAGTTACTACAATTGTAG
>JBGVIL010000035.1:0-3034 GCA_045123185.1 Bacilli bacterium
TTACAATTGGACTAAAAAAGATTGTCCAACTTGGCTAAGAAGTGGACATTTTGGCTTTACTTGGAATTGGTTTATAGAACAATGTAAAGGAAAAGTAATAGAACAACCAAGTGAATTTAAACCATATTTAGCTAGATGTACAACTAATGAATTAAATTGTAGAAAAGGTGCAGGAGTAAATTATGGAGTTGAAAGACAAATAGATAAAGGTGTTGTTATTACTATTGTGGAAGAAAAAATGAATGGTTCTACTAAATGGGGCAAATCCAAAAGTGGATACTGGGTTGCTTTAAAATATATGGAATTTGTAAGATTTGTTTAAAATAAAGAGTATTAGAAAAATGACATAAATAATTAATTTAAGGGGAGGGTGTTATATCCCCTTTTACATAATCCTAATATAAGGAGGTGATATTTTGAATCAAGAGTTAATTGATAGATATGAAAATTATTTAAAAAATTATAAAAGGTCTAATGAAAAAACAATTAGAAATTATATATATGATTTAAAGGCATTTGATAAATTTATAGATAAAGAATTTACTGATGTATCAGAAGAAGATGTTAATGTATATATACAAGATAAAAAAGATAAGAAAACAAGTCCTAGTAGAATTAATTTTAGTATAGCTACACTATCTTCATTTTATAAGTATTTAAAAAAAATAAAAATAACAAAAGATAATCCTGTTGAAAATATACCTAGATTAAAGATAAAAAGAAAAAAAGAAATAGAATATTTATCAACTTATCAAATATATGAGACAAGAAGAAAATTAGCAGAATATGGTGATAAACAACTAGAGGTATTTTTTGGAATATTAGTTGCATCTGCGCCAAAGAAATATATGATAAGTAAATTAGAATGGAGAAAAATCAAGTGGAAACAAAATTATATAGAAGTAGCAATAAATGAAAAAGAAAGAGGAATATTATATTTAGATAACTATACAATGGAGAGATTAGCTGAATTAAGAAAAGAACGTAAAGATAAACATATTAAAAAGAAATGGATATTTATTACTAGACATAAGGGCAATTGGAAAGAAGTAGGTGATTCAACTATTACCTATTGGTTAAATAAGATTGCTAAAATAGCAGAAGTAGATAGATTGACTATTAGTAATATGAAAACTACTATGTTACATTATTCAAAGAATGGCAGAAGATTTTCAGATGAAAAGATAAATAAAATATTAAATATGAGTTGTTTTGATAATGAATTTAGGAGTATATATTTACAAGATTTAGAGGAAATTATTAAAATGGAATAGTATAATATATTAAGGGAGGTGATTAGTTGAAGCATAATATTATGTGGAGTTTTAGAGGTGCAAATGAAAAGAATAAATTATTATTGATAAACTATAAAAAGAGTTTACAATATAGTAATGTAAATGAAAACACGATTAAGGCATATCAAAAAGATGTATATGGCTTTATGTTATGGTTACAAGATAAAGATATAGATACATTAGAAGCAACAGTAGATAATTTATCTGAATATATAGTTTCATTAGATATAAGTAAAGGTAGAAGAGAAAGGATATTGGTTAGTTTAAATAAATTTTATGAACTTAACAAGAAGAATAAAAAAATAAAAATAAATATAGTAGAAAAATATAGAACAGACAGATGATTAAAATAGTATAATATAACATACCTACTTCGGTAGGTAAATAAATATAAGGAGTGATAGTATGACGAAAATGGATGATAATTTTAAAAAGGCTGTTAAATATATAATAGACGAAGGGTCATTTGATGTTAATCCAAGACCTTATTGGTTAGAAGATGATGGAAGTCATACTCCTGCACATACTAAATTTGTTACAGCTTATACAAATGAATATAGGCTAGATAAAGGAGAATTTCCAATGTTAACACTAAGACCAAGCCCTTGGAAAACTGCAATAAAAGAATTATTTTGGATATTTGTTCATCCTTCAAATTCAATAGATGAATTAAAAGAAAAATATAATATACATTATTGGGATGAATGGAATGTTGGTGACAACACAATTGGTTATAGATATGGTCATACAGTTAAAAGATTTGATTTATTCAATAAGTTATTAGATGGCATAAAAAATAATCCTTATGGAAGAAGACATATTTTAAGTCTGTGGCAAGATATAGAATTTGATGAAGAAGAAAAAGGATTACACCCATGCTGTTTTGAAACATTATGGACAGTTGATGGAGAATATTTAGATATGACATTAGTGCAAAGAAGCGGAGATTTATTAGGAGCTTCAATAGGAATAAACGAAATACAATATGCAGGTTTATTAGTTATGGTAGCATGGGAATGTGGATATAAACCTAGAAAATTTACACATTTTATTCAAAATTTACACATATACGATAGACATATAGATATATGTGAAGAATTATGCAAAAGAGAATCTGTTGAATGTAATCCTACGCTAGTAATAGATACAGATAAAAAATCAATATTTGATTTAGATATAAATGACTTTAAAATGATAGGATATCCACTTAATGAAATTAAAGAAAAAAATCCTCAAGTTAAATTCCCATTAGCTATATAAAGGAGTGGTGTTATGGTAAAAATGATATTATGTTGTGATATGATTGGTAATATAGGTAGAAATAACGATTTATTATTTAAAATGAAGGAAGATATGAAATTTTTTAAACAAATGACTACTAATAATATAGTTATTATGGGGTATAATACTTGGCTATCATTAGGGGAAAATCCCTTACCTAATAGAGCGAATATAGTTATGACGGATAAAACTATTAAAAATATACAAACTGAAACAGACCTATTGAAAGTAATAAATGATTATAAAAAATATCCTCAAGATATATATATAATAGGTGGAGCATTTGTATATAACCAAGCATTAGAACTAGATTTAATAGATGAGATATTGATAACAATAGTACCTACAATAGTAAAAGATGCAGATGTATCAGTAAAATATGACTTAATAAATAAATTTGATAAAAAAGAAATTATAAAAACTTTTATCAATGAAGAAGGAATGGAAGTAAAAATATT
>JBGVIL010000036.1:0-2346 GCA_045123185.1 Bacilli bacterium
GTTTTGTATTTAAATCTCTTCGCAAAGTTTATAAATCTATTTTGCTCATTCTTGTTCTTCCATATTAATATTGATTTATCATATGGTTGATACTGAGGAAAATACCACTTATTCAATTGTATCTTATATTCTGTTATATCCTTTTTCTCAAAGCTATTCTTTTTACTTGTAAATGCAAGTTCTTCATTCATATACACCAACAATTGTATATCATCTTTAAGTATCTTAAATTCATATCTTATACTATAGTTTTTCCAAACACTTAGCTTATTCATAAGTTTATCTCTCCTTTATCTTTATAATAAATAATCTTATTATCAATAGATATTAACACACAATGGGTAATAGTTATTATAATTAAGATTTATTTATTATTTAGTTATAATACATACTATTCAATAGAATTAAAAATGTTACTAATAAATGATATAATAAAATGATATATACATTTGATATGTTGGTTATATCATATTGTACAAGCTCTATTATAGGTATATCAACATTTCTTACTGTTATCGATTTTACTTTTAGGTATTATTACTACCTACTATCCCACACATATGCAATCTGAAATTCACAGAATATCCAATATTTTCATAATATATTTTGAGGTGATGTTATGAGATTAACAAATAGAGATATTCAAGTAATAGAATTCTTAAAGGAATTTAGGGTGGCAAGTACAAGTGATTTAATGGAACTATTTGGTTTTACCCAACCTAGTTGCAATAGAAGGATGAAACAACTAATGGAAGAATTTAGATATATAAAGAAGATAGAATATAATCCTACTTATAACTTTTATAATGATAAATATAAAGCAGGATTAAAGAATCAGAACGTATATTATTGGAATAGAAAGTCTGCAATTGAACACGATTTATTAATTAATCAATTCTATATAGAATTACTAAGGCAATCAAAAGAGGAAGGATTTAACATAAAGGGATTTAAAAGAGAATATAGGATTACATTGGATGATTTTACTGTAATAGTTGATGCATATATATTGATTGAATATAAAGGAAGTGAATGTGAATACTTATTAGAATTGGAGAATAATAAAAACTTCAACTATAAGAAGTATTATAAACTAGAATCGGAAGGTATTTTAGTACCACCTATAATAGTATGTGCTAATAGAAAAGTATACAATTACTGTAGGAATTTAGAAATAATAAAGATTAGGTTGGAGTTATCGGATATGAATAAGCTAATAAAAGATATCAAATCTTTAAAGCAAGAGTACAGATACAAGGAGTTATTCTAGATTTTGTACTCGATAAATTTACCATATAGTTACCAATAATTTAACACTTTAAACTATTTATTTTTAACTATACCATTCTACGTATGTTTTAAAGGTATGGTTATTTTTTTATGTTTAAAAATATTAAATAAAAAGTTAAGTATTACTAAGTACGAAGATACGGTATTTCCATATACCTTTGTTTTATTCAATATTTCAACGTTTACACAGACACTTCACTTAAAACGCATTTTTTATTTTTTCACAAACGTTTCATATTTTTTAATGGCTAATTTTATGAAACTAAAAAGAAGGGTTGTACCTTATATATTGGACAAGTTATAGTTGGATGAAAATAGGGGTGGGTATATGAAACGTTGGAATTACAATGGTTAAGGTAAAAATTTAAAGTGTGTGGAAATAACTACATAGCATCGAATCGTATCGAATTTTGTCGAATTTTATGAAAGTAGGGGGGATAGTTCACAGAACTAATACAACTCTTAACTATGGTATATGTTCGGTTAAAAGTTCTGTAAGTGCTGATTTTATAAGGTATAGGGGATTTTTTTAAAAATTTACCTACGATTATATGGAAAATAAAATTTTTATCACATTATAAAAAAAGCGTAACATTTTTAGAGCTACAACATGTATTCTTATTAAGAACGGTAAGGAACGTTTAAAAATATATCCTTTAAAAAATTTTTAAAAAGTTGTAAACATTTTAACACTATCGCATATATTATTATTAAGAACGGTAAGGAAAGCGTTCAAAAATATATTTCCTAAAAATTTTAAAAAAGTTGTAAACATTTTAGAGTTGCAGCATATCTTATTATTAAGAACGGTGAGAAGGAACGTTTAAAAATATATCCTTCAAAAAAAAATTTAAAAAAGTTGTAAACATTTTAGAACTACAACATATATTATTATTATCAAAGCAAATCACTCAGCCGGCACAGGCAATGGCAATAAGACCTACAAAGTCGGCAAATCGTAGCACGGTATATTTCCCTATGGTGCAACTCCGATAATAAAGGAAAGTACATCACAAAGATATATGGCAATGTGCTGGAGGCCATCACCTACATAGA
>JBGVIL010000037.1:0-3094 GCA_045123185.1 Bacilli bacterium
CCCCACTTTTTCATTGGTAGTTGAATCATAATAACAACCTCCCTATTAACTATCTCTCATTTATATTATACAAAAGGTATGGGGGAAAGTAAACCCCCATTTTAATTAATCTACAAATAATTTATTAAAAGTATTTGTAAGTGTTTGAACAAATTTATCATGGTCTACTTTTGCATTTGCTAAAGTTTCTGCTACTTGGACGAAAGTATTCATTGAAGCTTTAAATTTTTCTACATCTAATTCTTTTAAGTTTTTACCACTATTTACTGTTTCATTTAATTTACTATATAAATCGTTTACCCTATCTGTTAATGTAATAATTTCATTTTTTTGGTTGTTAATTACTTGTACTTGGTTTTTAATTGTTTTACCTTGTTCTTCAATTGTTCCTTTTTGCTCTTTAATTTTTTCATTTTTAATTTTTACAATACTTTTTTGTTCTTTTGTTTTGTTCATTTCATCTCGTAGTTCATGTAAATGGTTGAAGTGAATCATTGACTGGCGTTGTGCTTCATTTTTAAATGAACCAGCTAATAATGAATTGAATAATAATACGAATGAACCGAAACGTCCTTCTCCAGTATCTCTAACTACAACCCATTGTCTATTTTCTAAAATTCGCTCTACCGTAAGTTCTGTTTTATACTCTGTCCAATCGTTATAAACAAATGTTGCTGTACAATAATATTTATGTCCATGTTCTAATCCTGCCACCATTGCTTTTCTATCGTTACGACCACGTTTATCTTTAATAAAATTACTATCATTCACGTAATCCATTTCAATTCTTTTAATTTCATTATCGTTTAAGTTTACACCCATCACAAATCATCCTCTCTGAGTGGTTAACCACTCTTTAATTTGTTTTATGGTATATTATATTCAACTGTATGTACTTTTAACACTAAAAATTTTAATTATTTCCGCATTCTTTCATATTCCAGAGATGTTTTTCTCGAATCGTATGGAAACATCCATCCTTAATAAATAAAATATCTACAATTAGCATTTTGCCTGTTTGTTTACTTTCCCATTCATAAATCAATTCTTCGTACTTTTTATAAGCTCCTCCAGCACTTTCATAGACGTACTTTTCTAAAGTAGTACGAACTCCTCTTTCATTTCGTTCTTTAAGAGATACCCAATAGACATCTCTCATTTCTTTTTCTTCTTTAGCCATTATATCAATCCTCTCGTTAACGGATATAATTGAAAAAACATCTCTTCACCGAATGTATACTGTTTATTGTTATAGCTAACTGTTGCAAATGGAACACCATCAATTACTGATACAGAATCAACTGGCAACATTTTACCTAAAACGCCCATTACATCTTTATTTTTCACAAACCAAACTATATCAATACTTAATTCTTCTGTATCAACCAATTGTCCTAATGTTTTTACTAATACATAATCGCCTGGTTGCATTCCTTTTAATAATTCATTTGATGATTTCATAGTGAGCACTCACCCCTTCTTTTTATTCATCTTCCTCAGTGGTCGGATTAAATAATTCATCTAAGTCTGTTAAATCATTTGCATCTACAAACTCAACAGCTTGCACCAAATCAATATGTACTCCATTTTCTTCTAAAATCTTTTGAATATATCTTGCTAGTGCTTTATCACCTAGCTTAATATTATCATAAGTTGTTTTTGGAGCGTATCGAATTTTTAACACGTATTGTCTTTCTATCATATTACCAACCTCCTCACTTATATTATACAAATTTGATTTAAAATTGTAAACCTCCATTTTATAAAAATTGAAGAAGGGATTTAATATCCCTTCTCCTTGTAATCTTCCACTAAGTCGAATCCATCTTGCCATCTAGTTCCATCCCACTTATATACTGCTTTATCTTCTGTATATTTAGCTTCTAGTGCTGTTTTACTGTCTAACAGCTGATTTTTAGTATGGTCGTCTTCCTTATCTATTTTTACTACATACATTCCATAATCGTTTGTGCCTTGTTGTAAGCGTTCTGGTCGGAATTGTGGGTCATTATGTGAGAATACATTGTAGTTTACTTCGTGATGGATACGACCAAATTTATATTTCAACTGTGATACATCTGGATGTACATCTACAAGCATTTGTGATTTTCTTAACGTACCTTCTCTTGCATAGAATTCATCTGTATTTCCACCAGCAAGTGATTGTGTTGCTACTTTGTTTTGTAGATATATGTAGTATTGAATTGTAGCCCATCCTGCTTTCATTACATCAATAGATAGTATACTGTCCTCGTTCCAAGTCCCCCTCCATTTGAAGCCCTGATTCCAAATATCATTACGTATTAAAATCCAACTATAAATCCTAGTATTAAAAATATGACAACCACGATTTTCATTTTTTGGAGCAAAGTTGGTATAACATGGACCGCCTAATGCCACATTATCAAACGCCATAAAATGTTCTTCCATAGCACGAATAAATGCCCCTGTACGAACTTTAATCTTGCAATTATCTGATAGCATATGGAACCCACGAATATTATCATCTAAAACATGATGTGCATAGAAACCATTTGCCATAGAATGTTGCCAACAGAAATTCCTTGCAGCCCCCGGTCCGGTTAATCGTGGTTCGTCTTTAAAATCATATAATGTTTCATATTCATCAAAATATTTTTGTGGAATGGTTAAAATAGTTACATATGGTGATTGTCCTACTGTTTGCATATAATCATTTTTTTGATATTCTTCTACCACTACATAATGTTTAACTTCGCACATTTCTAAGAATTTAGAAGTTAAGCAACAATCTGCACGACTTTTTGATACCACATATACTGGAAAGTGTGTTTCACTTGTACCACCAATGACACGTAAGTAGCTCTCTGCTCCTACTACATCTTGTTTTGGGTACCAAGTAGAAGTTGTTGCATCTGTAATACTCTGTTCTAGTAGTCTTGCTATGTAATCTGTTTCATATATTTCTGGGTCAAAATAAAATCTAATAACAGAATAAGCTTCTACATCTTGTTGATAAAAGTATGGTTGTCCAGTCCAAGTTTTCTTCCATCCATCTTTAACACGTGGCTTTTTAAGTTTTGCTAAGCTCTTAATAATTCCTCCTGGAACCAAT
>JBGVIL010000038.1:0-5023 GCA_045123185.1 Bacilli bacterium
TTTCATCTCTTCTATAAATTCATTATTTGTACCAATTTCGACTACTAGTTCACCATCTTGACACATGGTAAATCTTTCATTTGTTTTTGGTCTAACATCAAAATAAGTAAAATAAGGGTTAACCATAGAAATGTTATTAGCCAATAAAAACACTCTGCAATCATTTCTTTTTCTAATTACTGTGCTCATTAATTCAGCAAATATAGTCACCTCACCCTTAATATATTGTTGTGATCCTCCTCCGATAACAAATTCATCATAACATATTAATGTAACATCAGGAAAGGGAACTGATTTAAGGTTTAAAGAAGTAGACAAAGCAACAAAGTGTCCCATAAGTTTACCATCACAGTATGCATTTTTCCCTTTAATTTGAAAATTGTGAGATGGATATTTTTCTTGTATATCAGCAAAGAACATACCTATTTTTTCTTTGGAAATATCTGTTTTGTATCTTCTTACATACATAAATTGTTTACCATTCTTTAAAAAGTTTTTAATAGCCATATCTTTAAAGCCATATGTTTTACCAAAACCTCTATTAGTCATAATTATGTTCATTAATGCATTATAACTTCTTATCTTATCATAATTATAATAAGCCATGTTACTCCTCCTATTCAAAAAGGGGAACTAGTTCCCCTTTATTATTTTATTGAATCACAACAAACCTCATCTAATTTGTTTTCAAAATATTCTAGTCTTTTGTTGATAGCGCTTAAATTGTCATTAACTTTTTCTAATACAACTGAAAACTTATTAATTGTTTCAATATATTTTTCTTCCCTTTTTTGGTTTTCTTCACGTTCTGCTTTAATAATGTAATTAATAAAATAACCACACGCTATTACACAGACTATTGGAAAGCCTAAACTTGTTACTAAATTTACAATTTCATCAAACATATAATACACCTCATTTTTACTATATATTAGCATGACCCTCTGCATTAAAGCTTACATCACTAGTTCCTATTTTATATTTACCATTTTTTAAAAATATACCTTGGTCATCTACATAAAAGTTGTGACTATTACTAGAAATCCATTGATTACGTTTAATAGAACCATCACTATTAAGAGCATAAGCTTGGTCTTCAATCGCATAACACCAACCATCACCTGATGGTAATTGTTTATACCAATCTTTTATAATATACATTTTATTACCATTATTTATAATTCCATTTTCTACCATATCACCTGAATTATCTATATAAACTTTTTTACCTAAATAATCTAAAAATCTATCTGCAAGTTTATTTTCTATCATTGACGCAGTAGTGTAAAGTCCACCGTCAGTTATTAATATACAACCAGAAGTAGAAGAATTAAAATCGTATCTATATAATTTTGTGAAACTAGCAGATTTGTAATATTCTATATTAGTAGACTTTAAATAACTATAAAACCCAGTTTTTGCTCTAATTGAGTCTATCCATGTCGAATTTATAACATCATTACCACCATGATGACTAATTTGTAAATGGTCAACATTTTTTATAGTATTACCATAATTGTTATATGCAACTTGTGATGGACAATCTGACTGTAATAATACTTTTGTATTTCCATTAGTATATAAACACATTAAACTTTCGTAGTTATAGTCGTAAACAGAATATTCAGTTACACTTGATTTATCACTATATGGATATGCAACAGTATTCATTAATTTAATTTTTTCATTATCATTTATATAAATAGTTGTGTCTTCTGTTAATGAATAATTTTTAATACCTAATTGTTTAATTCTTGCAACAAAACCATCATAAAGAGATTTTGTATTCCACCCTATTTCCTTAGCCGATAAAGTCCAAGTAATTGGTTTATAATATACATTATCAACTATAAAATTATCAAATACCATATCATATCCACCTACATGGTCACTGTGAAAATGAGTAATTATAAAATGGTTAATTTTTGTAACTCCTAAAGCTTTTAACCTATTATAAATTCCACCACTAGAAAATGTTTCACCACAGTCAATTAATACTGTTTCACCATTCATACATTTAAATAATACACTTGATTCATCAGCAATGTTATTTATATAATGTAATTCAGAACATCTATTCATCCCTTTAATTATATTATCAAGTTCTAATTTTTTTACTTGTAAATCGTTATTTACGTTTTCTTGAAAAGTATCTACTTTTGAATTTAATTTATTAAATACATTTTGATTTATTATATTTTCTAGTGTTCCATCTTCTTTCCATGCTAATAGTGTATTTATAACTTCATCTGATAATCCCTCATTTTTCAACCAATTAACAAACTCAAAACTATCATTGCAGTTATCAATTACTTCGTCCATCTTTTGTATAAGTTTTGAATTAATTTCTTGTTGGGTATAGTCATCATAACCATACACTCTGTTTAAAAACCCATTCATAAATTTATCTATCATAAATTTACCTCCTTAATAAGTATAATTAGTTCCTACAATATTACTATGTGAATTTACTGTAATATCTGTTGATATAAAATTGTTGTTTAGTAAACATTTGTATTTATTGTTATTTATATGATTATAAATAATTTTACCTGTTCCAATAAATTCACAGTCATTAATTCTATTAAGTAAATGAGAATTTGTTACATTATAATTATCCGATAGAGAAAAATTTGCTCCTTGCAGTTGAATTGTACAATTATTCATATTGATTGATATATTACTTTCTGTAAATGTATAAGGTCTAAATGCATATCCACTTTCTAGTTTAAAATTTAATACAGAGTTTGAGAAAAGCAAATAAGATGTTTTATTAGTCCCTTGTACAACAATATTACCCTCAAAATAACTATTCATAAATTTAAAGTTATAATTATTTTTTATAGCAATTCCTCTTTGTGTTTCTAATCCCTTTTCGCCAATTACTAAAGATGAATTATCAAAACAAATATAATCCCAATTTTCAATTGTACAATATCCATTTGACCCATTATCTTTTATAGTTGTATTTATAAAAGATATTTTAGGTTGTTTTAATCCTCTGTTTGTTTGTGGTCTTAAAAATAGTTTATTAACTATAGATATACTACAATTTTCAAATGTAGAATTATACATAAAATTACTTAATCTTACATTTGAATTTCTAACAACTAAATTATCACAAAATAACCCTAATATCCTTGCAGTGCTACTTTCTATAAATATATTCATAGATGCATTCCCAAATTCAGTTCCACTTTGACCTATTTGTAATGAACCTATTATATTTTTATAAGTTATATCATGTTCATAAACTCCATGTAAAGATATGCCAAATGCTGTTGTATTAGATGTAACATTTTCTATAATAGCGTTAGAACCATCAGCTATGTCTATTACATGTCGTTCGTTTTCTCCTTTTAAATTTTTAGCGTATATATTATGACACTCAACAAATTGAATGCCATATCCTTTACCACCATCGGATATTACTTGAGGGTTTTTAATGTTTAAATTATCTAATAATATTTTTTGTGATTTTATTATATTAACTAAGTTTTGAGTTGTATTTACTCCATTAATGTTTTTTAATTCAATATTAAAAGCATAAGTAAAAGTTAACCCACAAATTAAATTAGTCCAATTATTATTTGCAATAGTTTCATCTTTAAAGTTAAAATTTGACAATTTAATATTAAATAAAGGATTTACTTTTTGTATATATCTAGTAGAATATTCATTTACAGTTGTTGTCTTTAATGAACTCCATGGATTATAATAATCAATTCCTATTACATTATCGGTTTTATATATAACTTTGCATAATCTCTTAAACCTCGGTTCTAATATATCAGTGTCTAAACCTAAATTATTGTTATCACCAACAGCAACAAATATAAAATCACCTTTACTAATAGTCGAAGTATCTTCTAACGTTAGTTTCATAAAACCATTTGAAAATATGTTGCCTATTTCTTTTTCTATATTAGTAATTTTAATTTGTTCACCCTCTATATTACCATTAAATGTAAGAAATCCAATAGTACCACCATTATTCCCCGATATAACTCCATTAAATACAACTTCGCAGTTACAAAAATCTATAGTTACATTACTGACCGATACAACAAAACTTTTTTTGACTATTATTCTTTTTACATCAAATAAAACATGTACTCCACCTTTAGTTGAATTGATTCTGTCAACAACATTTTGAATGTCTTCTGTGTTATCGATAGAATTAGTTATATAATCACTAACATGAATAGTTTGTCTTACGTTTACAATATTATCCATTTGTGAATTAATTGCTTCAACATCATTAGTTAATTTAATTTGAATATTTTCGTCCAAAATTATTTTTTCTAATTTTTCATATTCTTTTTTTATTTTATTAGCTAAATTACTATCAATATATTTAATCTGTGAAATTTTTCCTTGTACTTCTTTTAATTTACTATAAAGTTCTTTTATAGAAGATAAGTCATTAACATTTTGTTTGATTAAATTCTCAATGTCAACTTGCATTTTGTTGTTTTCAATGTTCATTTGTATCACTCCTTATAATTAATATATATTACAAAAAGAGGGAATTTTTTACCCTCTTTTAAAAAATTTGCATAAATAAGTCGTTACACTCTTCAAAAATCATTAAATCAATATTTAATAACACTTCTCTCCATTTAGCTAATAGTTCTGCACTAGATGTAATACCTATATTACCTTGACTAGTTAATGTGTATTCTTCTTTACTGTTTCCAGTGCTTTCACCAGTAGAAGTTGCATTACTTGAACTTTCATCTTTTTGAGCAGTGTCCATGAACTTGTCAATCTTTTGTGAGTTTGATATTAAACTAGGAGTTAATTGTCCAGCAGTTGAAAGTCCGTTACTTGTAGCATTACTTTCTTGACTAGAGTTACTATTTGAAGTTAATTCTCTAACATAACTCTCCTTCAAATCTTTATTTAATAAGAAGTCAACTTTTTTCGACGCTATTTCTGTTTCATAAAGTTGTTTATAATATGGAAATATATCATTTAATTTAGACATTAACCTTTGTTTAAACATTGCTACACTGTCAAA
>JBGVIL010000039.1:0-2221 GCA_045123185.1 Bacilli bacterium
AAACATTAAACGAATCTGAAAGTTTTAGAAATCCACAAGCAAAATACACAAATATTTGGTTTGATAGATGGGGTATCATAGCAAGTTGTCACTTTGCTAACGCTTTAAAATTTTATTTGGCATAATATATAGAGAAGTGTATTTCACTTCTCTATTATTTTTATTCGAGGTGATAAAATGGACGATAATATAGTATATTTATGTAATTGTTATATGTTAGATGTTAACCATGAGCATACAGTAAATTTCAATAGCAGACAATCACAGCTGCAATGGTTTAATTCAAAATGTTTATATTATATGAAAGAATGTAAGCATTTAAAGAAAGGACAAACAGTAATAGTGCCTGTATCTTATTATGATAACAAATTGCAATATTGTAATTATTGTTACTTTGTAAATGATGAAAATAGAATTGAATATTATTTTATAGTTGAAAGAGAATATGTTAATGAATATAATACTAAACTTTATTTAAAACTAGATGTTTTTCAGACATATTATTTTGATATATCTTTTAGTAAATTCGACTCTTTAATAGATAGAGTTCATTTGCCTAGATGGAATAATACAACTAATTTACCTAATACACACTTAATGTTAGAAGATGAGGGTTTAGAGGTTGGAGAATATGAATTAAGAAATAGAAAAACAATATTTGATTATTCAGGTAGAGGAAGTTTTATTGCTACGTCTTCATCTCCTTTAAGTGCTAAAACTGGAGGTAATGGGACTGGGGGTTCTAGTTCTGGAGGTTATGTTTCATCATCAGATTTATATAAGGATGGTAGATGTTCTGATAAGGGTTTATGGTTTATAAAACAATCAGAAGGTTATTATGATCATGCTTATGATGACGGTTATGGTTATATGACTATAGGTTATGGAACAACAAAACATGGAGAACCGGACGCATACAATGAACTATTGAAAGGTTGTAACGAGCAAAAAGCAAGTGAAATATTAGGTGATAAATTATATAGTAATTATTCTAAGCCAACTTATGACGCTCTAAAGTCAAGATGTTCTGACTTTAGTAAGATAAATCAACAAAAATTTGACGCTTTAGTTTCACTTGTTTACAACTGTGGTGTTGGTATTTTAAATGGTGATTTATTTACAATGGTTTATCGTGGTGATAGTGATGAAAGTATAGTAAATTTTTGGAAAAGTTACTATATAAAATCAAATGGAGTTGTATCACAAGGTTTAAAAAATAGACGTGTAGCTGAAACAAATGTTTACTCTATGGGTTCTTATTATTGGAAAGATATTTCAATTAATGGTGGAGCTGGTGGAGTTGTTACAGAAAATGAGGGTATGGGGTATATACCACCTGAATATAGAGGCACACAAAGTAATGATATAAGAAGTAAAATTGTGGCAAGTGCTGAAAAGTTGCTTGGTAAACCTTATAGATACGGTGGTAATTATCCTCCACTTGGTAATTCAGATGGCACAGATTGTTCTGGGTTGTGTCAGTGGGCGTATAATGACAATGGTATTAGCATATCTAGAACTACTTATACACAAATAAAAGAGGGTAAATTAATAACTCAAGCTGAGGCAAGAGCAGGAGATTTAGTGTTTACACGTGGTTACGGAGATAATGGACACGTTGTAATGTTTTTAAGTCACAATGATGATGGTTCAATTCATGTTATAGAGGCTAAACAAACAGGTACAAATATAATGTATAATGATAGAATACCCGACAGTCAATACATGTTTAGAAATCTAATAGGAGATTAAGGAGGTATTAAAAATGTCTACAATCGTTAGAGACGAAAGAGATACAAGTACTATTTCAAGTTTACCACTAGGTTTTTACTACTATCTTATTCCTAAACTTCATATTAATGACGCAACTTATTTGGGTTATGTTGATACCATTCAAAGTTTAACATTCAACCCGTTCATTGATGAAACAGATATAAGAATACTTATAGACTGTCCATTTAATACAGATAAATATGGCAGACCAGATACTGGTATACCTAGGTGTTATAGAATAGAAAGTTTTGATAAAATAGAAAAAGAAATAGGTATTATTGAACTGTTTCAAGATAAAAGTGTATACGATAGTCAAGATTATCCATATGATCCTAAATTACAGATGTATCCATTTACTTATTATATAATTACTGATTATATTAATCCACCTTTATTAATAAAACCTCAATTAGTTAATGTAAATGATAATAGATTAAGAGTAAGAGTT
>JBGVIL010000040.1:0-2158 GCA_045123185.1 Bacilli bacterium
ATATGCAATTCTTCTGGGTTTAACCACTCTTTTAATGTTGTACCTTCAAATAAAACAATTCCAGTTTCTACTTTGCTAACACCTTTAATTTTTAATACTTCCTCTAAAGTTTTTAATTGAACTGTTTTAACAAACTTCATATTATCATTCTCCTTATTTATTTAATTTATGTTGAGCTTTATAATATGCTAACACACGTCTTAATCGTAACACCTCTTGTTCTAACTCTTTAACATAAACTTCATGTTTATCTACTACATATTTAGTTCTAGGTTGTTCAACCACATCTGCTACTAAATATATTGGTAACAATCGTAGAATATAACCATCATCCATTTGAATTGCTAGTGGTCTCATTGCATCTGTTGCCATATAATCATCTTCACCATCCATGCTAACGAATGTTACATCATGACTGTAAGCAACAACTGTTCCACTTTGACCTAAATATTGGAATTCACCTTGAAGAAGAACAATACTTTCTTTATCAGTTAAAATTCCACCTCTAAAAACTAATCCTTTATCACTTAATGTTCCATCATTATATAAATCACTAAAGCTTTTTAAAGTCACTCGTTTACCTAACATATTATCTATCCCCTTTTCTCATTTGCCTTACATTACATTCTATGCAAGGCATGATTTAAAGTTTCCTATTTAAGAAAACTTTATTTAAAATCTTTAAACTCTTCATCATGTAACGCATATGCTTTAGGGCATGACTTTTGTAACGCTTTTGGGTTTTTAAAGTACATGGCAAATGTTTCTGCGTAGAATTCTTGTGCACTTGTTTGTCCATATTGACTAATGAATTCGGTAGAATAAGCATTAACCCATTCTTCTGAATCTGAAAGTAATTGTTTATTACCTTCATGCAAATATGTTATATCGTATGCGTGTCCTAATTCGTGGAATAATACATGGCTTTTTGCTATTGAATGAATTCTCGTTGGTTTTTGGTAGGCATATAGTGTAATACCACTTACTCCTTGTGACTTAATTTTATCTTCTTTTTCTTTTGTATAAATAATTAATCTATCAGAAGTATCTACAATTTTGTCTTGTAATTCTAATGGTAGTTTGTCAACTACTTCATTAATTAAAACCTCACACGTACTTTCTACGCCCTCACATTGCATAATCTCGTCAACCGTATTAATTTGTGTATCATTCTTACAACTACCTAACAATAAGCAACTTAACAATAAAGCTAATTTACTCATAGCACCATCTCCTAGTTCATTATTATGAAACAAGATTAAGAGTGCATCACTTACTACACTCTTATTATATGCTAGTGTGTACGTTTTGTCAACGGAAGTTTTATATATTGTTGTTTTATTTTGGTTGGTTCATATCTAACTAGTTTATATATCGTATTCATTACCGTACCAAACGTTAGGCTTAATACTATTGAAAACCATGTAATACTATTTCTTGCTCCTAATAAACTAATCAATAAGAATATAATCTCCATGCAGTTTCTAATGAATCCCGTTGACTTATTAAATTGTTTTTGCAATGCAGTTTGAAACATACAAGAACCACACTCCCCTAAGCCACAAGAACCTATTATAGCATATCCAAATGGTAGTAATACTAATCCTATTATAGCCATTGCTATTCTAAATGTCAATGGTAAAGTTGGTAAAATAAATACAAAACCATCAACAATAAATCCACCAAGAAATCCATTTAATAATGTAGCCCAACCAATTCTCTCCCCTCTATACATAGCATATAGCATCATACAAATCTCTACTAATGAATTGGCTAATCCATATGAGATGCCAAACCAATTGCTAATAGCTAAATTAGTTCCACTAACTGGGAATACTCCTATTGAAGCTTTTAATACACAAGCAATTCCAAATGAAGCAACTAATTGACCACATAATAATTTAATATATTTCATTTCTCTTTTCCCCTTTCAATATATCATATGATTGAAGATAGAAAAAAGACACTCCGTAGAGTGCCTATTTATTTATAAATTAAATTATATTGTTTTACAATGGCTTCAATAACTGCTTCTGCATAATCGTTAGCATACTTCTCTGTCATCATGTATCGTACATCTTCTTCATTGAACATATTAATTCCTTCTGCTAATACTGATGGAATTCCTTGTTTAGTCATCTCTCTAGGAATAAATAAG
>JBGVIL010000041.1:0-4064 GCA_045123185.1 Bacilli bacterium
ATATATGATTGTGTTGCATTACCAGTAGTTACATATAACTCTGCAAACAATCTTTCTTTTTGAGTTAAACCTTTTTTCAATTTAGCCATTTAACTTCACCTCCATCGTAATTAAAACGTAATATATTTTTTTTACACTCACAATTAAATCACCAATAATTATCCCACCACTACCCATTATCCACATTGGTGATTTTATCTAAGTATAAAAATTGCATAAAAAAAGGCTATACCAGTCATGGCATAGCCTTACATCCAAAACCAATCATTAACACCAAATAAAGTTTCGTCCACTTCAACTGGACATCTAAGCACAGTTTCTGTTCCAATTTCGTCGGCTAATTCTTTGCTGCATACGAACACTGTTGCTGTATGTCCAGTGGTTGCTTCGAACTTTTCTTTGCTTACAATTAATGCCATTAATAGCTCACTGTTCATAGCAACACCTCCTATATGTTTTAGCATTTTATGATGACTAGGAGACGAAAGGGAACTCCTAGTCAATAAAAATGTTAAAAGTAGTAATAGTAACTCTCGTGAAGTTACTAGCCAATTAAGAAAGGAGAGGGAGTATATGTTTTGAGAAACGAAAAATGGAAATGAGATTCTCCGTAAAGAACCTCAAGTAGTGACACTAATCATTAATGTCACTTATCAAGTTCTTTTTATATAAGAAAGGAGAGATTGATCCCATTAAACACATAAAATGTTGGGATATTATTATTATGAAATATTGTTGTTGTAATTTAAAGGGAGATGTGAGAACTGAGACTTTCAAAGTCTCAATGAATAACACTAAAATTTTAGTGTCATCTATCAAACTTTGAAATTTTACTTATGTACCATAGCTGTATATTCTGTCATATGAAAATGTAGTTTGTCGTCATCAACGAATACCCATGCAGTAAAACCATCTTTATATGGATGTGGAATGACTTCTCTTAACTCACATTTATGTGACAGTAGATGTTCAGCTAATTTTTTTGAGTAAATAATTTTTACTGGTTGTTCCATATCTTGCACCTACTTCATATTTTGATTTTGATTTGCTTTCTTTGCCTTGTATGACGCACCTACTGCAATGAGAGGAGACGAGAGGGAAATTATAGATGCGCCACGTCAAGGAAAAGGAAAAATTAAATTAATTAGAAATTAAATTGAGAGATATTTGTATGAATATGAAAGGAGATAATTATAGAGCAAAATTTTGAGGAGGATGTTGTAACCACTATCCTTTGCTCTACTATTAGGAATTATATCAATTGTGGTACATTAAGCAAAAAAAAAAGGTAAGGACTATTTAATCCTTACCGTTAACATTTCATCTCCACCATCTACTCTTACATATAATTTCAATTTTTTATTCGGATTTCTCTTACATTTGATTAAGATTTCTCTTGCTTGTTTCATCGCATCTATATAATTTGCCTTTCTTAACTCGTAATCACCTTTACCACACCATCTTTCATCTAACACAAAGAAGAATGCTCCGTTCAATTGCTCTCTCTGAAGTTTGCAAATTTTAGAGATTGCCTGTCTGTCTATCTTAACACCTTCTCCTTGCAGTATTTTGGCCACTCCTGCAAATCCAGTATGTCTGAACTCCCTTGTGCTTCCATCTTCATCTATCATAATGATAGTTTCTAAGTTAGTATTCTCTGTGAATATCTTATCAAACCAACCATCAACTTTATCGAATCCATCTTTAATAGTAGTATGTACCCTTCCATCTGCCTTAGCAATCTTAACCTCTAAATAATTATCAAACAGAGGTACGTCTATCACCTCTTGCTGTTGTAACTGGTACAAAGTATTGTTACGTTCTGACTGTTTAGTGATTTTTTTTACTACTTTAAAAACATCGTTCCAATTATCTAAATATAATCTGTTGCTGTGTGGTGATAAAGCTTTTTGAATAACCAATAAACCAAATGCAACCCTTTGATTACTTCTACCCTTAATTCTATTGATTGCATCTACCTCTGCTTGGTAAATATTGATTCCGTTCGTGTGTTTGAGTGGTTGCACTACAGTATATCTTATTACTTTATCTTCCAAATATTCATCTTCGTATGCAACATCTAGTTTATCCAACTCTTGTTTTAGTAAATCAACTGCATTATCTTTATCCATCTCATAGAAGTAACGATATAATCTATTTACTAAAATATCTATATTTTTGTAGAAGTCTGGAATGGTACTCGTATGTACCATTTCCTCTACTACTTCATATTCGTTTAAAATCATATTTTGTACCTTGATTTCCATAAATGAATCATCCTTTCTTATTTTGTTACAACTGTTTTAACATTAAATTTTCTACCTAAGTATTCGTATTCTCCCGCTACATCTCGCGTAGGAATCGTAATAGTGTTATTGTTTAACTTTAATAAGTTCTCTACAATAACGTCGCCTACGTTATCCCACAGTATGCTAGAAGCTGAATTATAAGTAATATCAATTAAGACATTTGTTAATACTTTTCTGTCTCTATCACAAAGTTCTAATAAATCTAAAATTAGTTCATCTTGAAGTTCTTTACACAACCAATTTTTATGTTCTTGAACTTTGCGTTCTTCTCCGTAATATTTTTTACTTTGAACTTGTTTAACTTTTCTTAAATAATTTGAATAAACTTTTTTAGCTTTGTTTAAAATAACTTTATCTACTTCTATATCGGTACATTTTAGTAAACTTGAATAATCTTCACCATCTGAAGAAGTTCTAGCACTTTCTTTTAACATCTGTTCTGCTTGTTTACAGATACGATGTTGTGTGGAATTGTCTAATAATTGGATAGGGCAAGTTGCCTCTACGTATTCTAAGAATTGTCTTTGTTCGTCTAATAAATCGTCTAATTCTAATAATTCATCAAATGTAATGTTCCAATGTGCCAAAGTTTTCATATTGTTTTTATTTTTCCATTCGTTAAATTTACGTTTAACGTCTGCATTCTCTGGATTGTATAACATAAAGTATGATTTTTTATCAGCACAGATACGTTTATCAAATTCTGTTTGGCAATGTTTTAAACTATACCAATGTTTTGGCATTTCCATCACGACTTGTCCAAGTTTTTTAAAGTCGATATATGATTGACTAATCATTAACCCCATTAAAGCACGTCTAGAAAGTTCTTTATACTCTTCGCTGTCTACTGGAAATAAACTTCTTTTACTAAACATACAAGTGATGTGGTTGATACAAGTTCCTATACTATATTTATCGTTACATCCAAGTTTTGATGCTGTAATTAATGGTTTTACTGTATCACAAATAACTTTAACACCTTTTACTGCTTCACATTTGACAGGTAAAGTTTTAATAAATACTTCGTTTAATGCTTTATCTGCAAGACACATTACTGAATCTCCGTCTTTATCTGCTCCTGCAAGTTGTTCACAAGTCAAATCCCAGTCATTTAAGACAACCAACTCTGTGATATATCTATAATATTGTTGCATTTTATCATCTACCACTACTGTTTGTTGTGCAATATTTTCTTTACTAATCATTGGACTTCTATATAAAACCACTTTATCGCATCCGTTATCAATATGCCATTTAGTAAAAATCTCACCTTTTTTTAGTAATCCTTTACCATCTATTCCACAAGCACTTTGGATTAAGTGGTAAGGGTCTGAACAAATGATTTGATAACTACTACTTACATTAAATCTACCTAAGCATAACTCTTGTTTTCTAGTAAAGACCATTTTATTAATTAATCCGATAATGTGTTTATCGTTAATCAATCTTGATTCAACCATTAAAGCTTGTTCTAATCCATTCACTTTAGTATTTTCTGTTAAACTTTGTCCGTTTAAGTAAAGTACAGTTGATAACCAATCACGACCTGTAATGTTACCTAAATGGTCGATACTTGGTTGTAACATTTCTTTAATTTGTTCATCCGTTAATTCCATATCTTGTGTCATTTGATAATTGGCACGACTAGAAGTAATTTCGTGACTTTCTTTACAAACTCTAAACGTATATCCGTTTTCTAAGCAGTTTGTTTCGTATTCTTTATAGTTGTTATAACTTTGGTATAACTTAAACATA
>JBGVIL010000042.1:0-57047 GCA_045123185.1 Bacilli bacterium
AAATATGAAATTTATCCTTGTCTTATCTTCTTGGGAATTGGTGCTACAACAGACTTTGGTCCACTAATTGCTAACAAGAAAACTATGTTACTTGGGGCAGCAGCTCAAGTTGGTATCTTTGCAGCATTCTTCTTAGCTTTAGCTTTAGGATTTAATTCATATGAAGCCGCTTCAATTGGTATCATCGGTGGCGCTGATGGGCCTACAGCTATTTTAGTATCTTCTAAAATGTTATCTGCTTCTGGCGGTAATTCTTTAGGATATCAAGCTCCTATTGCTTTAGCGGCTTATTCTTATATGGCATTAGTTCCAGTAATCTTCCCACCAATTATTAGATTATTCACTACTAAAAAAGAAAGACTTATTAAAATGGAACAACTAAGAGAAGTTTCTAAAAAAGAAAAAATCTTATTCCCAATTGTTGTTACATTAATCGTTTGTTTAATCGTTCCTGCAGCTACTCCATTAATTGGATGTTTAATGCTTGGAAACTTAATTAAAGAATCTGGTGTTGTACCTAACTTAGTTGATGCGGCATCTAAAACAATCATGTATATGGTTACAGTTTTATTAGGACTTGCCGTAGGTGCTAAAGCAACATTTAATGATTTAAATCAAGTACTTGATTTTGTTAAAATCTTAGTACTTGGTATGGTTGCATTTGGTATGGCAACAGCTACAGGTGTTTTAGTTGGTAAACTTATGTGTAAACTTACAAAAGGTAAAGTTAATCCAATGATTGGTGCAGCCGGTGTATCTGCTGTTCCAATGGCAGCTCGTGTAGTTCATAAAATTGGTCTTGAAGAAGATAAATCTAATTACTTATTAATGCATGCAATGGGTCCAAACGTTGCTGGTGTTATTGGTAGTGCAGTTGCGGCTGGTTTACTACTAGGTATGTTAGGATAATAAAAAGGTAAGAATTTCTTACCTTTTTTTCTTTTTCTGTGATATAATTAAAGTGGTGATAAAATGAACGAATATTTTAAATATGTTGAATATATCGATATAATCGATTCAACAAATAAAGAACTAAAGAAAGATAAATATAATCAATATGATAATTATGTCTTAATCGCAAACTCTCAAACAAACGGAACTGGTAGACTTACTAGAACATTTGTTTCTAATAAAGATGTTGGCTTATATATGAGCGTAAGAATTAAACCAAATGTTTCTATTGATAAACTTAATAACATTACATGTGTAGTTTCATCAATAGTTTCAATATGTATTGAAAAACAAATTAAACGACTAGTTGATATTAAATGGGTTAACGATATATATATCAACCATTTTAAAGTCTCTGGTATCTTAGTTGAATCTAAAATAAACTTTAATACAAATCAGTTTGATTATTTAATTATTGGTATTGGTATTAATCTATATAACCAAGAGTTTGATGAAGAATTAAGTAAGATTGCATCCAACATCGAAAAAGAAACAAATATTAAAATATCTAAAAAACAATTAATTGAAGATATCTTGTCTGAACTATCCAAT
The DNA here is from genome assembly GCA_045123185.1 of Bacilli bacterium. Taxonomy (GTDB): domain Bacteria; phylum Bacillota_I; class Bacilli_A; order ML615J-28; family CAG-313; genus UBA1231. The sequence goes on from JBGVIL010000042.1 coordinate 1,504, forward strand.
TATCTAAAAGATTATAATTTTGAAGAATATATGAAACAATATATTTCTCGATCATTTATTATTGGTAAAAAGATTAAATTACAAACAACATCTAGTGTTATTGATTGTTTTGTTGAAGGTATTAATAATTCTGGTGAATTAATAATAAATCATAATAATACTATAAAAACAATTAATTCAGCAGAAGTAATAAAAACATATCTTTAAAAACCCTTTAAATTTGCTCAATTTGAGAGTTTTATTAATATTTGGCTAGTTATTAGAAAAAAACTCAAAAGTTTGATATTCGTGAAATTTTGACATTATTTTAAAGTTTTAAAACACATGTTTTCTAAAAACTGAAAAATAAGTGAACTATATTATTATTACTTGATTATTTAAAACAAATAGTTTATAATTACATTGAGGTGAAAAACTATGGAAAAGAAAAAACATATTATTGCGTTAATGTATGATTTTGATAAAACACTATGTGCAAAAGACATGCAAGAATATAGTTTTATTCCAAACATTGGAATGAAAGCAGATGAATTTTGGTTTGAAGCAAATAAAATTTCTGTTAAAAATAATATGGATAGAATTTTAGCATATATGTATTTGATGTTAAAAACTGCTAAAAAGAAAGATCTACCAATTACAAAAGAAGCATTCCAAGAATTAGGACAAGATGTTGTATTATACAAAGGCGTAAAATCATGGTTTAAAAGAATTAACGATTATGGAAGATCATTAGGTGTTGAAATTGAACACTACATTTTATCAAGTGGATTAAAAGAAATTATTGAAGGAACACCAATCGCAAAAGAATTTAAAAAGATTTATGCGTGTGAATTCCACTACAATGAAAGAGGAAATGCTGACTGGCCACAACAAACAGTCAATTTCACAACTAAAACACAATTCTTATTTAGAATTTCTAAAGGTGTTTTAGATGTTACAGATGATGTTAGACTTAATACAAAGATTAAGGATGAAGAAAGAAGAATCCCATATTACAACATGATTTACTTTGGTGATGGATTAACTGATGTTCCATGTATGAAACTTGTTAAACAATATGGTGGTCATTCTATTGCGATTTACAACAAAAAAGAAAAGAAAAAAGTTGAACAACTTTTAGTAGACGAAAGAGTTAACTTCATTTGTGAAGGTGACTATCAAAAAGATTCAGAACTTGAAATTATTGTTAAAAAGCTAATCCAACAAGTTGCTGCATCAAATGATTTATTAGATTTATCAAAAGAACAATATCAACAAATGAGGGATTAAAATGGATAAAGAACAAATATTAAGTGAAGTTCTTAATCGTTTTAGTGGTAATATTCATGAAGACTTTAAGCTTGTTCTAAAAGAAGCAGAACATTACCGAAAACTAACAAGATTTGATGTAATGAAAGATATTATTTTGTTGTTGGAAAAAAGATACGGTGAAGACGGCAAAAAAATGTTAGTTGAAGCTGCACAAAATAACATTAAGAAACGTAAAGAAATGTATAAGGAAATGGTTAACTTAGAAAAGAATAAAGAGTATCTTAAAGCTCAAGACATTGTTGTTAAGTTAATTGATACATTTCCAATGGAAAGACCTTTACAAGATAATGATGTAGTGTATTCGTTTAATAATTTATTTGAACACATGTATTTTTTATTAAATTATAATCCTGAACATAAAAATGTAATTAAGTTAGAAGAACCGATTGCTAATTACTATTTTCATTTAGGTTACAATTTATTTAATTTAGAAGACTATGAAGAAGCAATTGAAGTTTTAGATAAATCAATTGAATTAAATCCAATTCAAGTTGATTCGGTTTTATTACAATCAGAAGCATATTTAAAACTAGGATATGTTAATAAATTTTTAGATAATATCGATAGAGCTTTACTAGATGCAAATAATAAATTCCAAATTGCAAATTGTTACTTTTTACTTGCTAAATATTACTATGAATTAAACAATAAAGATGTTGCATATGCTTGTTGTTTGCTTTCACGTAACTTTGTTATTACTAAAGAACTTGATGAATTGTTTAATAAAGTACGCCAAATGAATGGTAATAATCTAGATTTCAAAGATGTTAAAAAACTTCAAGAGATTTTACAAAGTAATAAAATTCAATTTGGTCCAAGTCCTAAAATATTAAATACTTTAAAGAAGTTACTTGCTGATCAAAAAACTAAAGAGTCATATCCAATTTATTATTACTTCTTAAATATTGCATATGAACTAACTCATGATTTTAAACTTAAAGAACAAATTGAAGAAGTAAAAAAGAAACTTGAATCTGTAAAATTTGAAAAGACTGAATAAAATTTTATTCAGTCTTTTTTATATTTAAAAATTATTGTAATTTGCTAGATAAAAAATTAAAAATATGATATAATAAACATAAGAAAGGAAGGTAGAAATATGCGTAAAATTCTTATAGTATTATTATTGTTATTTACAATTACTTTAACTAGTTGTAATAACGATAAAAATAAATCTCCTATTGTTGTTTGTACTATTTTTCCTCAATATGATATCGTAAGAAGTTTGGCTGGTGAATATGTAGACTTACATATGGCAGTACTTCCTGGCGTAGATACGCATAATTACGATCCTTCAGTTGATGATATGATTTTAATTAAGAAAAGTTCTCTATTTGTTTATACTGGGGACTTTATGGAAAACTGGGCTAGTACAATAGGTGCACCAAATCCACTTGATTTATCTAAAGTAAATGGTATTGAACTTTCTCAAATGGAAGAAAAACATGAACATCATGAACATCATGATCATGATATTGATCCACATATTTGGACAAGTCTTACCCATTTAAAATATATGGTACAAGCTATTAGCGAAAAACTTCAAGCAATTTTACCAGATCATGTTGATACTATTAAAACTAATGAACAAACATATTTAAATAAAGTAGATTTAATTATTACAGAAATGAACAAAATTAAAGAACAAGCAGAAGGAAAAACATTTTATTTTGGTACACCATTTGCGTTCTACTATTTATTCAAAGAATTTGGATTAAATTATGAATCTGTTTATGTAACATGTTCAATGGAAGTAGATCCATCTATTGATGATATAATTGAAATGAATAATAACATTGTTAAAAATAATGTTCCTGTACTTTTTGTAAAAGAATTAACATCAAGAGATGTTGCAGAAAGTATTGTCTTAGGCACTAACTGTCAAATCGTTGAACTTCATTCTGGACACAATTTATCAAAACAAGATTTTGAAAATGGTGTAACATTATTAAGTTTAATTGAAAAGAATGTTAACGCATTAAAGAGGGCCTTAGTATGAGTTTAATCAAATGTGAAAACCTAAAGATTGGTTATACAAGTAATAAGGTATTAAATAATATAAATCTTGAAATTAACAATGGTGAATTCATTTGTATTGTTGGAAACAACGGAACAGGAAAATCTACTTTAGTTAAAACACTACTAAGATTAATCCCAGCAATTTCTGGTAAAATTATATATGACCATACAGTTAAAAATACAATGGGATATCTTCAACAAAATTTATCAATCAATGAAGAGTTTCCTGCAACTGTATATGAAATAGTCTTATCAGGTTGTCTTAGTAAACTTGGTTACCGAATGTTTTATGGTAAAAAAGAAAAAGAACTTGCTTTAAGTTACATGAAAGAACTTGGCATTTTAGAATTAAAAAATCGACCATTTAAAAGATTATCTGGCGGTCAACAACAAAGAGTATTAATTGCTAGAGCGCTTTGTTCGACTGAAAAAATCTTGTTTTTAGATGAACCTTTAAAAGGTTTAGATGTTAACGCATCTAATCAGTTATTTGAAATTATTTCACATATCAATAAAGAGTATGGCGTAACAATTGTTATGATTACTCACAATATTGAAATTGCTTTAAAATATATTAGTAAGATTGTGTATTTAGAAATTGGTGATAGTTTTGTAGGTACACCTAAAGAGTTCTTAGAAAGTAAATATGCACAAACTTATATTGGAGGTGAAGATCATCATGATCATTACCAACAGTAGTTTTATTGATATTTTAAAGTATATGAAAGTGCCACTTTTAGTAGGATTGTTATTATCTATTAGTGCAGCACTACTTGGTATTATTTTAGTTGTTAAAAAATATTCAATGATTGGTGATGGCTTATCACATGTGGGATTTGGTTCTGTTGCGATTGCACTTGCTCTTGGACAAACACCACTATTAATATCAATTCCAGTTGTAATGCTTGCAGCTTATGTACTACTTAGACTTGGTGAAAGTAAAAAAGTAAACGGCGATGCTGCGATTGCTTTAATATCTTCAAGTGCACTTGCTATTGGATATTTAGTTGGTAACTTAACAAATGGTTTCTCAACTGATATTAATAGTTATATGTTTGGAAGTATCACAACTGCAACAGTTAAAGATTTATATTATATTTTGCCAATTACAATTTGTATAATTGTAATGTATATATTTATGTATAATCGAATCTTTGCTGTAACATTCGATGAATCGTTTGCTAAAGCAACTGGTATGAATACAAGACTATATAGTATTATATTTGCACTAGGTACTGCAATGGTAGTTGTTATTGGTATTAAAGTAATGGGAACTTTATTAATTTCAAGTTTAATTATTTTCCCAGCTCTTAGCTCAAAACGATTATTTACAAACTTTAAAAGAGTTGTAATTTCATCTGTAGTAGTTGCATGTATTGCGTTTACAACAGCATTTTTCTTTTTCTCAGAGTTTTCTTCAGCTGCATCAATCGTTGTTGTAAATCTAGTAATATATATAATATCAGTTATCGTATACTTAATTAAAAAAAGATTTAGAAAATAAAAAAGTGATTGTTAACAATCACTTTTTTTGTATACATAAGCTTTACCATCTTTACCAGTAATTTCAATTACACCAAGATGTCTAAATGCAAGTAATGCACTTGAAAGTTTTCTACCACTTAGTTTTGATACTTTACCAAAGTCTTTCGCAGTAAACAAACCTAAATCAGGAATAAGTTTATTAAATTCATGGTAGTTATTAATATCTATAATATCAACAATTTCATTTGGATACTGATCAATTCTAGTTGATCTTATTCTTTTATATCGATCTAACCTTGTTGTTTGATATTCATCGCCTTTTAATAAAACTAATTTAAATGTTAAATTAGTATTTAATAAATAATCTTTAATTTTGTAAAGTTCAAAACCAATAGAAAGGGGACTAATTCTCTTGGGTGATTTTCTACCATTAGAAATTACGCCATCACTGTCAACTTTATAAATTGTTTTATCAATCATTATTGGATAAACAATTGTAACAGGATATAAGTTTAATAAGTATTCAAGTTTTTTACGTAGTTTATCAAATCCTTGCGTTTGAATTTCGTAAACATGATTATTAATAAAAACATCAACAATATGATTACCAAGTTTAATCTCATGAAAAACAGGATCATCACTAATACAATATTTTAAAAAATGATGAATAGTTTTTTCTTTTTGAGTCCCAATACTTTCTTTTATTAAATCTTTATCTATTTTTTCAAATACTCGATTTGTACTAGGCATTAAGAGCTTCTAATAAGGCTTTTGATAATTGGTCTGCACAACTTGTAGGACGCATACCACATGTATTACCAGCTAAAATATTTTTAATGTTTTCAGCATTTTGACCTTCACAAAGTTTAGAAATTGCTTTTAGGTTACCATTACAGCCACCCAAAAAAGTTAGATTATGAATGTTATTGTTTTCATCAAGATCAAAACTAATTTGTTTAGTACATACCATTTGAGATGGTTTAAATTCAATATGTTTCATATTATTCTCCTTTTTTAAATTCTACCTACATTATACATTTTTTTAATTTTCTTTGCAAAAAGTTTGCTTTTTAGATATAATTATATACTAGAGGTGATATAGATGATTTACTTAGATAGTACTGCAACAACCAAGCCAAATGAAGAAGTAATCAAAACTTATCAAAAAGTATTAACAGATTTTTGGCATAATCCAAGTAGCCCATATACACTAGGACAAATTGCTAACAATTTATTTCAAGATTCCATTAATCATATTAAAAGACTAATTGATACACCAAACCATAATATTGTATTCACACAATCTGCAACAATATCAAATAATCTTGCAATTTTTGGCGTTACTAATAAATATCAAAATAAACAAATGAAAGTTATAACTTCCAAAATTGAACATCCATCAGTATATAATCCATTTAAAAGTTTGGAAGAAAAAGGATTCAATGTTGTTTACTTAAATGTTGACGAATGTGGAATAATTAATTTAGAACAGTTAAAAAAAGAAATTGATCAAGACACACTTTTAGTTTCAATTATGTGGGTTAATAATATTATTGGAACAATTGAACCAATTGAAGAAATTATCAAAATTGTTAAACAATATCCAAGATGTCGTTTACATGTAGACTTAGTACAAGGTTTTACCAAAATAGATCCAAAATTTAAATTTAGTGATATTGACTTATTTAGTATAAGTATGCACAAAATTGAAGGATTAAAAGGTTGTGGAATTTTAGGTTTTAAAGAAAATATTAATTTAGGTAATCATTTAGTAGGATCTAGTCAACAACTTGGAATTAATCCTGGTACGATTGATTTAGCAAATGCTGTATCAGCAGCGAAAACTATTAGACTTTCTTTAGAATCAAAAGATGAAAGTTACAAAAAAGTATTAGAATTAAATAACTATTTAAGAAGTCAATTGTCTTTAGTTGATGGAATATATATTAATAGTCCAAAACAAAATGTATCACCATATATATTAAATATTAGTATTCCAAAATATAATGCAGAAACTGTTATGCATTATTTAGAACAAAAAGAAATATATGTTGCAGTTGGATCAGCATGTAACTCCAAAATAAAAAAACCAGAAAAAACTGTCCTTGCAGTTACAAGTGATGAACAACGTGCCACAACATCAATAAGAATTAGTTTATCTAAATATATATCAAAAAATGATTTAGATACGTTAGTAAAAGAATTAAAGAATTTTATTAGTAGTAGGAGTTAACATGTACGATCATATTTTAATTAGATACGGAGAACTTAGTTTAAAAAAATCTAATCGTAATCAATTTATTAAAACAATTACAACTCATATTAAAAATGCACTAAAAAAATATGAACAATTATCATATGAAAGTAGAGGTATGCGTTTTTATATAATTTTAAATGGCGAAAATCCTGAGAACATTATTCCAGTATTAAAAAACATTCCTGGACTTTATTCATTTAGTTTAGTTGCAAGATGTGATTCAGTTTTAGAAGATATTAAGAAACTAGCTGTTAAAGTTTTAAAAGAAGAAGATTTAGAAAACAAAACTATTAAAGTTGAAACAAATAGAGCAAATAAATCTTTTACAATGTCTTCTTTAGAAATATCAAAAGAAGTATCAAGAGAATTATTTAGAACTATTCCAAACTTAAAAGCTAATGTTCATAATCCAGATATCACAGTAAATATTGATGTAAGAGATGAAGGTACATTTGTTTTTACTAAAATTTATTATGGTATGGGTGGACTTCCTAGTGGATCATTAGGTCGTGCAATGTTAATGATTAGTGGAGGAATTGATAGTATTGTTTCAGGAATTGAAGCAATTAAAAAGGGAATGGATGTTGAAGCTATCCATTATGCTTCTCCACCATACACAAGTGATATGGCATTACAAAAAGTTGTTGATTTATTAGAAGTTGGATCACATTATAAACATGACCAAAAGATTTTATTACATGTTGTTCCATTCACCAAGATTCAAGAATCAATTTATAAACATGTTCGTGAAGATTATGGTATTACAATAATGCGAAGAATGATGTATCGAATTGCTGAAAGAGTCGCAGAAAAACAAAAATGTCTTGTTTTAATTAATGGGGAAAACTTAGGCCAAGTTGCTAGTCAAACATTAGAAAGTGTTAAAGTCATTAATCAAGTTACTAATATACCTGTTATTAGACCACTTGCAACTTTAGATAAAAGTGACATCATTGAAAAAGCAAGAGAGTTTGGAACATATGATATTTCAATTAGACCATATGAAGATTGTTGTACAGTATTTGTGCCAAAACATCCACAAATTAAACCAAGACTTGATACAGCAATTGAACTTGAAAATAAATTTGATTTTGAATCTTTAATTGAAGAAGCCATTCAAAATATTGAACATATTGTTGTTCGTGCAGATGTTAAATATCAAGTTATTAAATCAGATACTGAAGATTTATTTTAATTGGTAAAAATTACAAATAGATTTATTCATAAAAACAAAATCTTGACAAATAATAAATTTGACAGGAGGTGCGAATCATGAATAGTACAACTTCAAAAAGCAGATCAAATGCTAACTACCAACAAAACCAAGCATCTGGTATGAAGTATGAAATTGCTAACGAATTAGGCGTTAACTTAGGTCCTGACGCAACTGCTCGTGAAAACGGTACAGTTGGTGGCGAAATGACAAAACGTTTAGTTTCTATGGCTAAATCTAACTTAAATTCAAAATAGTTAATATTAATTAAAAAAGTACTTGTCAAAGTACTTTTTTTCTTTACAAATAAATAAATATGTGATATTATTAATAAGCATATAAGGAGAAATTTTATGGAAAATTTGGAACAAGTTAAAAACCGTTTACTTGAAGTAGAAGGAAAATTATCTGAATATAATAATTTAATAATTGAAAATGATCCAGCTTCTTTAACTGAAGAATTTGAACAAGAATATCGTTCTTTACAAAATGAATACGAATCTTTAAAAGAATTATTAAAAAATGATAATAAAGAAAAAACAGACTCATTCTTTAATAAAGTATCTATGGGATTCTTTTTCTACTTTGTTGTAATGTTTATGTTAGTTTTTCCACTAACAATTTATTTAATTGGAAATGAAACAACTCTTGCAATGTTAACTAAGATATCAGCTTTAATTGAAGCTGGTAAAGATTACACAGTATTACAAATTCAAACACTTGTAATAATTGGTTTCTTAATTTATCCAGTTGCGATAACAATTATAAATTTCTTAGTTGGAATTATCTTTGCAAAATCAAAAGAAAATAAAAAACTATATTTTGTTTGGAATTTAATTTTCTTAGGTTTATTATTAATTGGATTGATTTGGGGTACTATTTCATTTATTGTACCGGTGTTTAAATAATATGGAACAAATTACTTCTGTTACAAATTTAAAAATTAAAAACTTATTAGCATTAAGAAAAAAAACAGAAAGATACAATGAACATAAGTTTTTAGTTGAAGGACTTCATTTAACTATAGAAGCATATAAAAACAATTTATTAGAAACAGTTTTATCAACTGATCAAAGTTTGTTGAAACAATTTGAAAATGTAAAACAAATTTTAGTAAGCGATGCTGTTATTAATAAACTATCAACAACAACTACACCACAAAATATTATTGGTGTTGTAAAAATGAAAGAACAAGTATTTTCCCAAAGTAATAAATATATTGTATTAGATGATGTCAATGATCCAGGAAACTTTGGTACTATCATTAGAACATCACTTGCACTGGGTGTTAAAGATATTATTGTTAGTCCAAATACAGTTGACGAATATAATGAGAAAACACTTCGTGCAACTCAAGGAGCAATCTTTAAAGCAAACATCATAAGAATGAATTTAGAAGATGCTTATCAAAAATTAAAATCAGAAAATGTTAAAATAATAACTACTAGTCTTGATACGAATAAACAATTAAAAGATATTAATAAACAAAGTAACTTTGCAGTTGTGCTTGGTAATGAAGCAAGAGGCATTAGTGATATATCTAAAATGTATAGTGATGAATCTATTATTATACCATTACAAAATGATATAGAATCTTTAAATGTTGCTGTTGCATTCAGTATTGTTTTATATAATTTAACTAACTAAAGAAAGGAGACACATATATGGGCAAATGGTATCCATTAGATAACGCAGCACAAATATTTCCCGCATTAATCAAAAAACATGATACTAATTCATTTAGATTATCTGCACTTTTATATGAAACTGTTGATCCCGAAATTTTAAAAAAAGCGGTATCTAAAACATTAGAAAGATATCCAACATTTAAAGTGTTACTTCGTAAAGGTTTATTTTGGTACTATTTAAATGAAAATCATTTTGAACCGGTAGTACGAAAAGAAGACCCATATTTTTGTGAATCACAAAACTTTAGAAAACAAAACTATTATTTATTTAATGTAATGTATCATGGTAGAAGAATTTCAATTGACGTTTTCCATGGCTTAACTGATGGAAATGGCGGAATGGAATTCTTAAAATCATTAGTTTATAATTACTTAATATTAAAGGGTTATAATATACCAGATGAAGGAAAAGTATTAACTAATGATTTTGAACAACTACTCGATGAAGATCAAGATAGTTTTGTTTACAACTATCAAAAAGATGTTAAACAAAAAAGTCAAGAATCAAAGGCATTCAAAATAACTGGCAAAGTTCACAAAGACCATTGGACTGGTGCGATTCAAGCAATTATAGATTTAGACACATTGAAACTTGCATCTAAAAAATATAATGCAACTATAACTGAATATATTGGTTCTTTACTAATTTATTCAATTCAAAAAGAATATCGTAATAAAGAAAAAAATAAAAAGAATAAGAAAAGACCAATTAGATTATTTGTTCCGGTAAATATTAGAAAATATTTTAAATCTAAAACCCTTAGAAACTTTGTTTTATTTATTCGAACAACATCTAATTTTAAAGATGATGTTACTTTTGAAGAAGTAGTATCACATGTTAAAGAAACATTTAAAAATGAAATTAATGAAGAACAAATGTTAGCAAGACTTAAAACAAATATGAAATTAGAAAAGAATTTTATGGTTCGTTTTATGCCACTTGCTATTAAAATATTAATTATTCGATTAGTATATAGTTTTATTGGAACTGGATCAAACACAATCTCTTTTTCAAATTTAGGAATAATAGATGTTCCAAGTGAAATGATTCAATATGTTGAAAGATTTGATTTTGCTAATGGTGCATCAAGTACATCACCAGTTAATGCAAGCTTAGTTACTTATAATAACAAAGCGGTCTTAACTTTTGCAGATGCAATAATCGAAAGAAAATTACAAAAGAAAGTCATAGAGTTAATGTTAAATGATGGTATTAATCTTTACATTGAAACTAATGACTTGGAGGTGTAAGATGAAGAAATGTCCAACATGTAATATATATTTTGATACTGATAGAAAGTCTTGCCCTTTTTGTAGAAATGTCTTAGAAGAGATTAGTGAATCAAAGTTTCAAGATTATCCAGCTTATAAAGAATCAAAAAACAAAAAACGATTAGTTGAGAAAATATTTATATTTTTAAGTATTATTGCAGTTATTGTATGTGCAATATCAAACTATTATGATTATCAAGCTGGTCATAAATCTTTATGGAGTATTATAGTTTTAATAGGTATAATTTTATTGTGGGTCTTTATTAGAGGTATTATAATTTCTAATAGATATTTTGCAGAAAGACTTTTATTTGTGGTATTGTTATTACAATTGATGTTAATGTCAATTGAAGTCATTGATTTAAAAAATTTAAAACCTGACTGGTCTGTTACATATATGATGCCAATACTTACAGTATCATATCTTTCTACTCTTGTTTTATACGCAATGATTAAACCAAAGAAATATGCAGAGTTTTTTATTTATATGATTTTAATATCACTTTTTGCAATTACACAAATTTTATTTGTTGTATTTAATAAAGTATCAGTTGATTGGCCAATTGTTGCCGCAAGTGCATTCGGTTTATTTGTAATTATTGGAATGTTTTTATTTCCAACTAAAACAACTAAAGATGAACTTAAAAAAAGATTAAGAGCTTAGTGTAATAAACACTAAGCTTTTATTATATTAATTGCAATTATAATGACTTAAGTTTAAGAATGTGGTATAATCTAAACAAGAGGAAATATATATGACACTATTTAAAAAAATAATTGGTGTATTAATAGGAACAATGATTCTTGGACTTGGAGTTGCTTTTTTTGAAGTATCTAGTCTTGGATATGATGGACTATCATGTTTAGTTGTTGCAGTACAAAAACTTATTAATACATCTTATTCACTAGCATATTTATTAGTTAATTTATTATTTTTAATTATCATGTTGATATTCTTAAGAAAACAAATTGGTTTAGGAAGTGTTTTAAATTATTTGTTAACTGGAGTATTTTGTGATATTTTTATGTACTTGTTTAAAATAATTCATTTAACACATTCTGAACTATTAATTATTAATATTTTATTTGGTTTACTTGGAGTTCTATTCTTATCACTTGGTGTTGCATTATACGCCAATGCTGATCTTGGTGTAACACCATATGACTCAATTCCATTAATAATTGTCAAATACTTTAAACCATTTAATAAAACAATCAAATATCATATCGCAAGAAAAATAGTTGATGGAACTTGTATAGTATTAGGTGTTTTAATAGGTACATTATATTTAAAACAACATTATATCTTTGGAATTAATACAGTATTAACATTTATATTTGTTGGATATATTGTTAGCTATTCAAGTAAGCTAATTAATAAATACATATATAAAAAATCAAACGATACATTTAACTAAAAAAGGAAAGATAACAATTTTATCTTTCCTTTTTGTTTATTACACATTAAAACAACTACCACCAATAAATTCTCTAATTAAAGAATTACATGGGATTGCTGATTCATCAATTTCTTTGAAATATTTTAAATATTTAATTAGTCTATTTGCAGTAATATAAAATTCACTTTCACTTGAAATTTCTTTCAATAGTGGCATTGCATATTTTTTAAGTACACAAAGTTCATATGAAAGCTCAGAGTTGTACACATAATTAGATTGTTCTTGATGTGGATAGATCCATTTAAATTCTCCACTACGAACTGATTTCCACATATCCATTGTCTTTTCTGCACTAGCATTTCTAAATTCTTTGTCACGAACGATTCTTCTGAGTAATCGTAAATCAGTAGTTGATATTGGCGTATGATTGTCCATATTTACTTGAATTTGTGGAGAAATGAAAATTTTAAATTTTTGATGCTTTGGAATAGAAGAACTCATTTGTTCATTTAAAGCATGAATTCCTTCAATAATAATTGGTGAATTCTCAGGCACTTTTACAGTATGACCTTTAACACGTCTTGCGATGGTGAAATCAAATCTTGGAACATCAACTTCTTCACCATTAATTAGTTTATACATATGTTCATTAAATAATTCAATATCTAATGTATTAATATCTTCTAAATCAAGTTTACCATCTGGACCAGGTAAAATTTTATCTCGGTCAATGTAGTAGTCATCCATTGATATAGTATATGGAGTAATACCTCTTGACATTAAGGCAATTCTTAAACGATTAGAGAAAGTTGTTTTACCACTACTACTAGGCCCTGCAATTAAAATTAAGCGAATATTTTCAATATCTTTCGCAATCATATCACTAAGTTCTGCTAACATATTGTTATGTTTAGTTTCACATATTTGAATAAAGTCACGGGTATTTTCTGTTACTCGATCATTAATTTTATCAACTGTTTCAGCATTAATCGTATGAGCCCATTTAGATGCAGCTTTTAATGTTTTGCCATAAACAATAGATTCTTCAAATGGAGGAATTTCACCTTTATATTCTGATCTTGGATATTGGATGATTAAACCAGGTGAATATGGTCTAATTTCAAACTTATTAATATAACCTGTACTTGGCGCCATATAAGCATGCATATAGTTATAATAATTACCACATTTATATAAGTGAACAGTAGTTTCTGGTCGATAGGCTAAAATGTCTAATTTGTCATGTAAATTAAATTCTTTATAAATTCTTTCTGCTTCATCTAAATCAACAGTTACTCTTTCGATTGGTAAGTCTTCTTCAACTAATTTTTGAATATATTTTTTAATGTTATTAGAAACATTCATATCAATAATAAAATTAGGTGTTTCTGATTTAACAAAAATAGAGCGAGAAACATTGTAATTAAATCGAACAATTACATTAGGATATAATTCGTGAAATGCTTTTGCAACCATATATCTAAGTGTTGCTTCATAGGTTTTCATTGATTCAGTATTTTCAATTCCTAAGAATTCGATTTCAGCATTTTTATTAAGTGGATAAGTAAGTTCTCTAAGTCTTCCGTTAACTTTACATGTGTAATAATTTTTTTGAACACTTGGATCTAATAGATCTAACAAACGTGTTCCTTTTTTAATTTCTTGTGTTGTTTCATTTAATTTAATTCTTATCATATAATCACCAACTATATTTTAACCGAAAAGTTAAATTCTATCAAGTATTTTGCAATCAACAGATTTCAACATAATATTTATAAATATTATGTTACACTAATTAATAATATGATGCTTTACTTGACTATTTATTAATTATATGGTATTATTATATTACCTGATTAATCATGCTAATTCGAGTGAGCTTTCGGCTCACTCTTTAATTTGGAAAGTGAGGTTTTAAAAATGACCGAATTAGAAAAAAAGATTTGGGATATGACATTACCAATTTGTGAAAAAAACAATGTTGAATTAGTCGAAGTAAATTTCAAGAAAGTTCATAATGAATATATCTTAGAAATTCTAATTGACAGTGAAGAAGGTATAACACTAGATGACGCAACAAATGTTAATCAAGAGTTAAGTGATTTACTAGATGTTGTTGATCCAATTGATACTAGTTATTGTTTAGAAGTATCATCTGTTGGTGCAGAACGAGAACTTAAAAATGATGACCATTTATCTAAAGCAATTGGTAAATATGTCAATGTTAAAACTTATGAAAAAATACAAATCGATAAATATTTAGTAAAAGAATTCGAAGGTGATCTCGTTTCTTTTAATGAAGAAGAATATGTTATTGAGACAATGATTAAAACTAGAAAAGTAACAGTAAATGTAAAAAGACAGCTAGTTGCGAAAATTAGACTAGCTATAAAATTTTAGAGGTGAATTATGACAAGCAAAGTTTTATATGAAATGATAGAATTAGTTGCACAAGAAAGAAATCTTGTTGTTGAAGATGTAATGGATAAAGTTGCAGTTGCTTTAAAAAAAGCATGTGCTTTAGAAGGATTCAGTGGTGATATCCAAATTGAATATTTCCCTGAAAAGAAAAAGATTCGTGCAATCGAATATAAATATGTTGTAGCTGAAATTGATCCTGAAGGACCTGTTGGACAAATCTTATTAGAAGATGCAAAACTAATTAAAGATCGTGTAAGAGTAGGTTCAACTATTAGACATGAAATTAGTATTGAAAAAAATATTGGTCGTAAAGGTGCAACACAATTTAAACAAGTCTTTACACAAGGTTTAAAAGAACTTGGTAGAAAACGTGCTTATGAATTCTTCAAAGAACGTGAAAATGAAATGATTACTGCAAAAGTTCATAAAGTACTTGATGATGCATACATCTTAGGCATTGGTTTAGATTATGATGCTTATATGCCTAAAAAAGAAGCATTACCTACTGAAACATTAAAAGTTGGTGATGAAGTTAAAGTATACGTAGTTAAAGTTGAAGAAACAGGTAAAGGTCCAAAAGTATTTGTTTCAAGAACAAATGTTGGAATTGTTAAAAGATTATTTGAAACATATATTCCTGAAGTATCTGATGGTACAATTGAAATTGTAAATATTGCAAGAGACGCAGGTTCTAGAACAAAGATTGGTATTCGTACAGATGATGTAAACTTAGAACCTAAAGGAGCTTGTGTTGGTTTACAAGGCTCAAGAATTAAACAAATTAATGATGCATTAAATGGTGAAAGAGTAGATATCTTTGTATGGCAAAATGATCCAGTACAATTAGTTGCACAAGCTTTAACACCAGCGCGTGCAATGAGTGTATTAGTTACACCTGAAACTCGTCAAGCATTAGTAATCGTTCCTGATATGCAATACTCACTTGCAATCGGACGTGCCGGACAAAATGCTCGCCTAGCTTCACAAGTAACAGGATGGAAAATTGATATCAAAGATGAATCTTCTGCTTACCGTGAAAAATTAAAATTCAAAATTAATGTTCTATAAGGTGATCAAATGAAAGAAAAAAAGATCCCTCTTAGAAAGTGTGTTATAACTGGAGAACAACATCCAAAAGGTGAAATGTTTAGAGTAGTTAGAACACCTGAAGGTGATGTTGTAATTGATTTAACTGGTAAAGTTAGAGGACACGGTGCATATGTGTCTAAAGACAAAAAAGTTATCGAAATGGCAAGAAAGAAGAAAACACTTAATCGTGCATTAGAAATTGAAGTACCAGAAAAAATTTATGATGAACTTATAGAAAAACTATAGGTGATACATGGATAAAGTATTAAATTACTTAGGGCTAGCAAGAAGAAGTAGACACTTAATTGCTGGAACTGATTCAACTCTATCAGCCCTACAAAATAATAAATTACATTTAATTGTTTTAGCAAGTGACGCATCACTTAGTACAAAAGACAAAGTAACTAGAAAAGCTTACTTTTATAAAGTACCTGTTTTAGATATATATGATGCCTCAACAATTAGTCAAGCAACTGGAATAAAAAATCCTGTTGTTTCCGGTATTGATGATGCAGGTCTTGCGAAAGCAATTCTTGATTCGAAAGAAGCTAATAATTGAAAGAAGGTGGACCAATGAAAGTCAAAGATTTAGCAGTCATATTTAAAGTTGAAGTATCTGAATTACTAGCAATGTTATCTAACGTTGGTGTTAATTTAGATAAACAAGAAGAAACAAATATTGATTCAACAATGGAAAAGAAACTAGCTAAAAGATATGGAGTTCCTTATCCATTTAAAACTGCACCAAAACCAAAACCTGTAAATAAGGTGGTAATACCAAATGCTAAAGAAACAAAAGAAACTCCAAAACAAACTGGAGCGCCAAAACAATCTGCTCCTCAAACAAAGAAAGCTGATCCAAAAGGAACTAATAAAGAAACAAATAACAAAAAGGTTCCAAGCGATAATGGAAGAAATGAAGCAGCAAAACAAGTTGCAACAAAAAAACCTCAAGCTCCAAAACCAGAAGTTAAAGAGCAAAAAGAAGTTAAACAACAAAAACCACAAACAATAATTTTACAAAAAGATGAAATTGTTGCACCACGCGTTGATGAAGAAACTCTAAATAAATATTCTCATTTCTTAGATGATGATGAATATAATATTACAAGAGAAAATAGACCTAAGAAAAATACTTATGGTAATAAAGAAGCTGATTCAAGTCGTCGTAAAAAGAATGTTAAAAATAATAAAAATAATAAACAAGCTGAAAGTAGAAAGAGTAATCTTCCTAAGAAACAAGAAAACGAAGAAAAAGTATTATACTATGAAAATGGTATGAGTGTATTAGAAATCAGTGAAGAGATGAATGTTTCAGTTACTGATTTAGTTAAAAAGTTATTTGTGTCTATGGGAATGATGGTTTCTGCAAACTCATCAATGGATAGAGAAACTGCAGAACTTTTAGCACTTGAATATGGATATGAACTAAAAGATAAACAAATTACTGACATGACTAGATTTGATGAAATGGAATTTGTTGATGATGAAAAAGACTTAGTTTCACGTCCACCAATTGTTACTGTAATGGGACACGTTGACCATGGTAAAACAACTTTAATTGATACAATCAGATCAACACATGTTACAGCTGGTGAAGCCGGTGGTATCACTCAACATATCGGGGCTTATCAAGTTGAAAAAAATGGCAGACTTATTACATTTATTGATACTCCAGGACATGCTGCATTCACTGAAATGCGTGCACGTGGAGCACAAGTAACAGATATCGTAGTTTTAATTGTTGCAGCTGATGATGGTATTATGCCTCAAACTAAAGAAGCAATTCAACATGCTAAAGCAGCTGACGTTCCAATCATTGTTGCAATCAATAAAATGGATAAACCAACAGCAAACCCTGATCGTATAAAACAAGAATTAACAGAATTTGGTTTACTTCCTGAAGAATGGGGAGGAGATACAATTGTTGTTCCAATTTCTGCATTAAAAGGTGATGGTATTCCAGAACTTTTAGAAATGATTTTATTAGTTGCAGATATTAAAGAATATAAAGCAAATCCTAATAGACTTGGTATGGGTACAGTTATTGAAGCAAGACTTGATAAAAACCGTGGACCACTTGCAAGTTTACTTGTAAGTAACGGAACAATTAAAGTTGGCGATATTTTAGTTGTTGGTAATACTTATGGTAAGATTCGTACAATGACTGACGAAAAAGGTAAACCAGTCCAAGCAGCTGGACCAGCTAAACCAGTCGAAGTAACAGGTATTGAAGAAGTACCATTTGCTGGTGAAAAATTCATGATCTACAATAATGAAAAGAAAGCTAGAGAAGTTGCAGAAACAAGAGCATTTAATAAATTCCAACTTGAAAAAGGAATTGGTAAAAACGTTTCTCTTAGCGAAATGTTAAAGAATAAAAAAGATGATAGCTTAAAACAACTTAACTTAATTTTAAAATGTGACGTTCAAGGTTCTATTGAAGCTGTTAAAGGGTTACTTCAAAAAATTGAAATTGAAGGTACACAAATTAACATTATTGCATCAAGTGTTGGTGGTGTTGTTGAATCAGATGTTAACTTAGCGATTGCATCAAATGCTATTATTATTTGTTTCAATGTTCGTCCAATTGCATATGTTGCTGATATGGCCAAAGATCATGGTATTGAAATTAGATTGTATTCAATTATTTATAAATTACAAGAAGATATTGAAAAAGCCGTTAAAGGATTACTTGATCCAGTATTTGAAGAAAAGAATACAGGTCAAGCTGAAGTTAGAGAAACTTACAAAGTATCAAAAATTGGTACTATTGCCGGATGCTATGTTACAAGCGGATACATCCCACGTGGTGCAGGTGTAAGACTAATCAGAGATAGTATTGTAATTTACACAGGTAAACTTTCATCACTTAAGAGATTTAAAGATGATGTTAAAGAAGTTAAACAAGGCTATGACTGTGGTCTAACAATTGAAAACTTTAACGATATTAAGATTGGTGATGTAATTGAATGTTTCATCATGGAAGAGGTTGAACGTTAATGGCATATCATGTTGAACGTGTAGCTAAAATAATTGAAAGAGAACTTTCACAAATCCTTCTTTTTGAAGCAAAAAATCAATTATTAAAATATGTTTCAATTACTAAAGTTGCATTAACTAATGACTTAAGTTTAGCTACTATTTGGTTTACAGTAATCGGAAATCAAAATGAAATTGCAGCGACTTCTAAAGCATTAGAAGATTCAAAAGGTTTTTTAAGATCTGTTCTTTCAAAAAGAATTGATACTAAAAAAGCCCCTGATTTAAAGTTTAAATATGATGAATCTTTAGAATATGGTAAACGAATTGAAGAACTTTTAAAACAAACAAAATAAGGTCATATAAATGACCTTATTTTTTTGACATATAGATATATATATGTTATAATGAGTTAATCAAAGGAGTATTAATATGAAGAAATTACATATATTAATTTTATTATTATTAACACTAAGTTTATCTGGTTGTTTATTTCCACCAAATACACCAACAAATACCGGAGATAAATACCAAACAAAAAAAGGATTTGATGAATTTCCATCGGGCCCTCCTGCATACATAGGTGCTAGTAGTAATGAATTAATATTTAACATTAATGAAGTTAAATTAAAAATACACTGTGGCATTCTTGAAAAATATATTGGTGAAGGTGAAGAATATAGTAATTATTCTTATATAATAAGTGTTGTACAAAATGACTTTTCGTTGAGGGAAATAGAAAATATTGAAGATTTAACTAATATACCTAATCTTTTTTTATTAAAAACAATTAGTTATAATGAATTGATTTCTTCAAACAAATATGTATGCTCGATTAACGATAAAGGTGGTATTGAATATAATTATTTTGAGGAATATATCATTCCTTCAGAAGTATTTATAAATAATTCGGACTCTTTTTGTTTGTCTATTCAACAATTGTATTACAACAATAATCGATACTATATAAGTATTCGAAACTATGTAGATATTTGGTACGAAAAAATAGATTTAGAAACGATAGAATTAAATTTTATTTGGTAAAAGGATAATGTTATGTTTAATCCTATTGAATAATTAGGACATAACAAAAGAATAAGAGGAACTTGTATGAAAATAAAGTATTTAATTTTAATAATGTTATTGCTATTAATATCAGGATGCTTTCAACGCGCAACGAGCGCTCAAATAACAAATTCTGGATTTGAATATCAAACAGTTAAAGGATTTACAATAAATAAACAAGAAATGTATCTAGGTGCATCATCTAATACTAATGTTTTTGATTTAGAAAATATTGTAATTAATTTACATTATGGTGTCACAGATGATTATGCTAAGACAAGATATTATACTGATTCAAATTTAGAAAAATATGATTTGTATTTTGGTTTGTATGCTTTAACTAGTAGTGAGTATAATACTAACTTAGTTCAACAAACAAATAATTATTTAGAGTTAGATAATCATTCTTTATTAAAAGAATTAACTGAATATCAATTATTTGAAACTGATGAATATAGATGTACAATAAATGATCAAGTAAAATATAGTAAAGTAGAACAATTTACAATAAATAAAGAACTATTTACAGAAGAAAGTGGTTATTTAAAATTATATTTTTATGCTTTTTATGAATCATTTGATGAAGAACAACAAACACCAATTTATAAGTATTATAATAGTCAATATGTTACTTTAAAATATACTTTAATAAGTGATAATAAAGTAGAGATAGAATTTGACATGTAAATTTTAAAGAAACAAACATTTGTTTGTTTCTTTTCTTTTAAGTTATGAACTTGATAAAAATATCAAAATATGATATAATAATAAAAAATTTAAAAAAACAATAATATTTTTTGTTATGTTAAGTGAAAGGGCAAATAATGAAACTCGAAAAGAAATTAAAGATTGCTCTAAAGTCGAAAGATAAATTAATTATTGATGAAGTATATGAAGAGATTTATAATGAATATTATAAATTAATTTATTTTGTTATTTTACAAATAATTAAAAATAAAGAAGAGACGGAAGAGTTAGTAAATGACACATTTTTAAAAGCTTTTAATAATATTACTAAATTTAAAGAAGACACAAGTTTGAAATCTTGGATTGTACAGATCGCAAAAAACACCGCAATCAACCAATACAATAAAAACAAAAAGTCAAATACTACTTTAGATTTTGATTATATTATGAATTTAGAAAGTGAAACACCAACTGATTTTGATGAACTAATCAAAGACTTTAGACAATATTTAACAATACAAGAATCTAATATCATTTTATTTCGAGTTTACTATGATATGAAATTAAAAGACATTGCTGAATACTATGAGACTAGTATTAATGATATATATTCAATCTATCAAAAAGCAATTAAAACCCTTAAGAAACATTACAAGAAGGGAGATTTTTAATGAAAAAATTAAAAGCTTCAATTATTGAAAAAATAGATAGAAAACAACCAAGTAACGGAAACTTTAATCAAATTAAGAAAAAGTTAACTTATACTTGGGCTGTGACAAAACACCATAGATTACAACCATGGCATAAATTATCATTTGGTATGCTTGGTTTTTGTATAATTATGATTTGTATTGGAACTTATTTTAAAGGAAACTTTTACACAGAACCAGTTATTACAGATAGTGTCAAAGAAATGAAATTAGTATCTTGGGATGAAGATGTATATTTATTAGGCGATTCAATATATGTTGACTATCCAATGTTCACTACTAAATGTAATATTGAAGATAAGATTAATTTTAGTGATAACTACTGGGAGGTTTATTCTAATAATAATCAAATTGATAAAGAAAACATTCCCCTTTCATTTGGAA
Source organism: Bacilli bacterium (assembly GCA_045123185.1). Lineage (GTDB taxonomy): Bacteria > Bacillota_I > Bacilli_A > ML615J-28 > CAG-313 > UBA1231. The sequence goes on from JBGVIL010000042.1 coordinate 23,487, forward strand.
TGAATACTTTCACAATATATGAAAAAGCTGTAGGTGATGATAAACCACTGTATAAATTAAATATCTTAGTTGGTCGAGATATTGAAAACTATGATATTAATTTAGTAAATAGTTTTAATACTATTGACTCAAAAGCTTTAACTGAACAAGTTGTATCGTTTAATTCTTTTAAACAGTTTGAAAAACTAGTAATAGAAAATAACTTAGATAACAGTTTATTATTAGAATATGATGAAATGTTTTTTGAAAATAATAGTTTATTAATGGTAATTTCCAAAAACAGTTTAAATGAACTAACATATCAATCAATTAATAATAAATTAAATGTTACTTTAATTGGTGATGTATCAACATCAAATAATGGATACTTAATACCAATGGCAGATCATAATGATATAACAACTTATGATGTTGAACTTTTCAATTTTAAATTAGAATAAATATAGTCTCTTTTATGTTTATAAATACATAGAAGAGACTTTTTTATATTTTTCTTTTAAAATTAATCTAACTATGGTATAATATAAAAGAATTATATATGGTGGACTATATGAAAGATTTTAAAGAAAAATTATCGCTTGTGCCTAAAAAACCAGGATGTTATCAAATGAAAGATTCTACTGGTCAAATCATTTATGTTGGTAAAGCAAAAGTTTTACAAAATAGATTAAAGAGTTATTTTACTGGCAATCACACTGGTAAAACTAGAAAGCTTGTTGAAAATATTGATGATTTTGAATATATTATTACGAACTCCGAAATTGAAGCTTTCTTACTTGAACTTAACTTAATTAAAGAACATCGTCCAAAATACAATATTATGTTGATGGATGATAAAACATATCCATATATATATTTAACAGGTGAGACACATCCAAGATTAATACTAACAAGAGATCCTGCGAAATTTCAAAAACGTCAAAAAGGTAAATTATATGGTCCATATCCAAACGTTAAAGCATGTAAAGATACTGTTCAATTTTTAAATAAAATATATCCTTTAAGAAAATGTGTAAATATTCCTAAGAAAGAATGTTTATATTATTCACTAGGACAATGTCTTGCACCATGTATAAATAAAATAGAACCAGATACTTATCAAAATATAAGTACACAAATTCATAAATTTTTAACTTCAACCGATAGTGAACTTTTTAAAACCATTGAAGAATGGATGTATGCTGCATCAGATAACATGGAATTTGAAAAAGCAATTATGTTTCGGGATATGTTAGAAAGCATTAGAACACTTCATAATCATCAAAAGATAACTTCAACAGATCTTGGCAATCGGGATATTTTTGGTTATTATGAAGAAAATGGAATTATTAATATTCAAGTCTTCCATATTCGTTTTGGTAAAGTAATTATGCGAAGTGGAGAAGTATTTGATATATATGATTCGATTGAAGATACTTTGATTACATATATAATGCAGTTCTATGAACTTCCATCAAATATTATTCCAGATGAAATAGTAATACCATACATAGAAAATAAAGAAATTCTAGAAGCAACACTTAATTGTAAGATTACCATACCAATTATTGGTGATAAAAAGAAACTATTAGATTTAGTATGTGAGAATGCTAAAACAACAATTGAAAATAGAAAAAAAGAAAAACTAATAAAAATTAGTAAAACACAAGATACAGTAACTGAACTAGGTGAACTATTAAATATTTCATATCCAAAACGAATTGAAATATTTGATAACTCTAACATTCAAGGTACAAGTTCTGTTAGTGCAATGGTTACATATATTGATGGTGTATCTGTGCCTAAAGAATATCGAAAATACAAAGTTAAAACAATTGAAGGCGCAGACGATTATCACACAATGCAAGAAGTAATAACAAGAAGATATAAAAGAGTTATTACGGATAATTTAACTAAACCAAATTTAATAATTGTTGATGGTGGTGAACCACAAGTAAAAGCAGCAACTCTTGCATTAAAAGATATTGATGTAAATATTCCAGTTATTGGACTTGCAAAAGATGATAAACACCGTACTCGTGCAATTGTTACAAGTAATTTAAAAGAGATCAATATTGATAAAAAAAGTAACCTATTTTTACTTTTGGAAGCAATGCAAGAAGAAGTTCATCGTTTCGCAATTACTTTCTTTAGAAAAGTTCAATCAGAGAATATGATCGCATCTAAACTAGATCAAATAGATGGTATAGGTAAAATGCGTAAAATTAAACTATTATCTACATTTGATAATATTGAAGATATTAAGAATGCTTCAAATGAAAAATTAAAATCACTTGGTATACCAAGTGACATAATAACTAAGTTAAAAGAACAATTGTAGTCACAAATTAATTTCTCCTATCATAATATAAATTGATATGGGGGAATATTGTGAAACGTGTTAGCTTTTTAACAAATCGTGAAAAACAAATATTTACATTATTAATTCAAAACTATGATACAGAAAAGATTGCTGATGTTTTATCAATTAGTAGTAAAACAGTTAGAAATCATATATCTAACGTAATACAAAAACTTGGAGTTAAAAGTAGAAGCCAAGCTATTCTTGAATTAATAAGAATGAATGAAATTAAATTAAAGTGAGAATAAACATGGAAAAAATATGTGGTAGAATTAGGAACGTTGATTTAGAAGAAAGAACGTTCGAAATCGTTAAAAAACGTAAAGTCGAATTTTTCTATTTAACTCGTTCCCAAATGAAAAAATTTAAAGCATACCTACAAGAAGATTTACTTGTAGAACTTGAATATAAAAATGAATTAATTAAACGTGGCAAGATTAAAGCTTATGATGTAATAGGCTTTACCAAACTAATCGCAGTTACAAAACTTAAAAGAATTGTTTACTTTGATATGGACACAATTAAACGTGGAGTATTAAAAGTATTAAATCGTGAAGGTTATAAACTATTTATTGATTTAGAATTTACAATGCCACCATACGACTATGCAGGTGGAACATATCCTAGTGAAATTGTTCAATATGGATTTATTTTAGAAGATAATGATGGTCAAATCATTTATGAAGATTCATCATTAGTCAAAGTAAATAATAAACAAGGTATTAATAGTAGAACATTAGACTTCTTAAATCGTAAACCAGAAGACTTTAAATATGCTGCGACACCTAAACAATTCTATAAAATTTTTAAAGATTGTTTAGAAAAATACAACCCAATTATTATGGTATGGGGAAAGAATGATATCAGTATGCTCGATAGTTTTTATGAAAGAAATAATCTACCACCAATTACAACAAGAGCATCTTTTATAAATTTGATGCAGTTATTAAAAAACTATTATGGTTTAAAATCAGACATTGGTTTATTCAACGCACTTAATTATTTTCAAGATGATTTTAATTTATTACAAGAACATGATGCTTTAGCAGATGCACTTGTTACTAGCATGGTTTATCATTGTTTTAAAGAATATGCAAATAGGAAATAAAAAAACATTAGTAATTATTTACTAATGTTTTTTATTTATATAATATTTACTGTTGCGATAATAAATGGATTTCTTTCAGTCAATTCATATATGTAATTAGATACAGCAAGTGTAATATTATTACGGATAAACTTTAGATTAAGTGTCTTATGTTTGTTAATTAATTGAACAAATAAAGAGGTTGCTTTTTTAATAATGTCATCTTTTAATTTTGTTTCTTTCGTAAAGTCAATAAATCCTTTTGCATCTAAACGAACCGGAGAAAGAATTTCTTTTTGTTTATTAATTGTAAAAACTAAAGATAACATACCTTCATCAGCTAAATGTTTTCTTTCTTTCAAAATGTTACTATTAACATCACTAAAATTAGAATCTAAGAATACATCAGCTGCATATATTTCGTCTCTAACAACTTTTGCACCCTTTTCATTAAAGTGTAATACATCGCCAGAATTTAAACAGAAACAATTGTTTTTGCTAAGACCTAGATCAATTGCAATATTCGCATGTTGTTTTAGCATATTGTATTCACCATGAACTGGCATAAAATATTTAGGTTTCATAAATTGTAACATTAATTTCATCTCTTCACGACTGGCATGACCAGTAGTATGAGTATCGGTTAATGGATTATTTAGAATAATTGTTGCACCATTACGAATAAGTTTATTAATGTTTCTATTAATGAATTGTTCATTACCTGGAATTGGTTTACTTGAATAAATAATTGTATCATTTTCTAATAATTTAATTTGTTTATGTGTGCCATTCGCGATTCTTGATAAAGCGGCAAGTGGTTCACCTTGTGAACCTGTACATAGAATTGTTAATTCATGTGGTTCATAATTATGAATATCACGTTGAGAGATTAATAAGTCTTTGTTAATATTAATATATTTTAATCTCATTGCGGCTTCAATATTCTTTTCCATACTGTGACCGAAAATTGCAACCTTTCTGCCACATTCTTGACATGCTTCTAAAATATGTTGAACACGGTATACATTAGATGCAAATGTTGCAACAATAATTCTACCCTTTACTTGAGCAAATGTATGACGAATATTTTCTGCAATTCTTTTTTCAGATTGGGAAAAAGTCTTGATATCTGCATTAGTACTATCGGCCATTAAACATAAAACACCTTCATGACCTAATTTTGTCATTTTGTAATAATCACTGGCAGGTCCAACAGGAGTAAAGTCAAACTTAAAGTCCCCAGTGTTAACAATATATCCTAATCTTGTTTTAATAGCAACACCAAATGAATCTGGAATACTATGATTTGTTCTAAAGAAACTTACTGTAAAATTATTGTATTCAAATACTGAATCGTCATAGTAGTTTTTTAGATTGTATGAAATGTTAGGATACTCAAACATTTTGTTTTTGATTAAGTTAAACGCAATACCACTAGCATAAATTACTGGAACATTAACTTTTTCAAGTAAAAATGGTAATCCACCAATATGGTCTTCATGTCCGTGAGTAATAAACATTGCTTTAATTTTATCTTGGTTTTCAATAAGATAAGTAAAGTCTGGAATAATATAATCTACTCCAGGCGTTTCACCACCGGCAAATAAAACTCCTGCATCCATAATAATAATCTCATCAAGGCACTGTACAATATACATATTCATACCGACAGCTCCCAGACCACCTAAAGAGAACACTAATATATCATTGGTATTTTTTTTCTTCTTTTGCATTTAGTCCTCCTTTCATAAATATTTAATTTAGTATATTATATCAATTTTATTAAAAAAAGTAAAGTAGTTAATATAGTCAAATAATTTATTTGTAAATGAGTTTAAAAAAAACTCAATTTATGATACAATAGATATTGTATAAGAGGAAGAGTTATGAAGAAAGCTGTATTTATCGATGTAGACGGAACACTATATAAAGCCCATGATTTAAGTTTAACTGATTCAGTAAAAGAAAAATTAAAAGAAGCATCAAAGTATGTTGATTTGTATATCGCAACTGGCAGAGCTTATAATGTACTTACTTGTTTAAATGATGTTAAACATTTATTTAAAGGTTATGTGGTTTCTAACGGATCAATTGTTATGATTGATAATGAAATTATATTTGAATCAGTAATTGAAAATGAATTAAAAGATAAACTAATTGAAGTTGCAAAAAAATATAACGCTACATTATCTTTATTAACACATGAACATATATATACAAATGTAATTAATTATTATGTTGATAAAGCACTAACACCAAGAGATGAAGGTTCACTAATTGATTTAAATGGATATAACTATTTAGATATTAAGTATAATATGGCCTGGACATTTGAAGAAACCAATATTATTGATCATATGGAAAAAGAATTACCCGAATTTGATTTCTTTAAATGGGGCAGTCGAGGTGCAGATATCATTGTTAAAAGTATTACTAAAGCAAAAGGAATCAAAAAAGTTCTTGAAAAGATGGGGTATGATTTAAATAACACATATGCTATTGGTGATTCATCAAATGATGTACCAATGTTTAAACTTGTTAATACACCAATCGCAATGGGTAATGCAACAGAACACGCTAAAGCAAACGCAAAATATATAACTCTAACTCAAGAAGAATGCGGCCTAGAACTCGCACTTGATAACATTATAAAAGGTAAATGGTAGAAATTATGATTTTAATGAAAGATATAATTAAAGAAGGTAACCCAATATTAAAACAAAAATCTATTGATGTTGAACTTCCAATATCAACAGAAGATGCAGAAACTCTTAATTCTATGATTGAATACATCTTTAATTCAATTGATCCTGAAGTTTCAGAAAAATATGGATTAAGACCAGCTGTAGGTATTGCAGCACCTCAAATTGGAATACTTAAGAAAATGATTGTTGTAAATGCTTTTGATGAAGATGGCAATGAAAACTTTTACGCAATCGTTAATCCAAAATTAATGAGCTATTCTGATGAATTAACATACCTCCAAGGTGGAGAAGGTTGTTTATCAGTTGAACGTGAAGCGCCAGGTCTAATTCACAGACATAAAAGAGTAACAGTAAAAGGACATTTTTTAGAACAAGGAAAACTTGTTGAAAAAACAATTAAACTAAAAGGATATCTTGCAATTGTTTTCCAACATGAATATGACCATTTATTTGGAACATTATTTGTTGATCGTATTAATCCAGTAACTCCATTTGATGTTCCTAAAAATTCAACACCGGTTGTATTTAAAGAATTTGATGAAGAAGAATAAAAAAAGGGAAGTAAACTTCCCTTTTTTAATTTACCATCTTGCTGTTCCGATAATAACTAATAGGATGAATAATACAAGAATTAATGCATATCCATAACCGCCAAAGCTACCTGAATTACAAGTATTAGTTGGTGTACAACAGTTATATCCATAATTTGGTTGATACATTCTTTTCCCCCCATTCTGTAAAGAGTAACTCTTTAACTACTTTATAGTATGTTTTAAGTATTTAAATTGCATAAACATAAACCTAATTATAATAATTATCTTTATTAACTCCTAAATAACTTTCAAGTCTAGAAACTCTTTTAGACAAATCACTAATTAATCTTCTTGATTCATTAAGTTCTGTCTCAAGTCTTTGTAAGTCATAGTTTGGCATATAAAAATTAGGATTGTTATTAAAATTAGGATTAGGGTTTGGATTAAAAATTCTTTTTAACATTTGATCACCTCAGTATAGAATATGGTTAATTTATTAAAATGTGAATAATTTGTCACATTATTCAAAAAGATTAATAAATTATAATGAGGTGATAAAATGACAAGTAGAATGGAAGAGTTTAGACAGTTTGTCAGTAAGTATCCAAAAATACGTGATGATGTAGTAAGTGGTAAAAAGACTTGGCAGAATATATATGAAGATTGGGTAATCTTAGGAGAACAAAGTGACATCTGGAATATATATAAAGAACAAAAGAAAGAAACTAATGACTTCTTATCAAGTGATAGTATTAAAAATATTATGAACTATGTTAAAAAGATAAATCCTGACTCGATTAGTAAAACATTGAATACGATTCAAAAAGTATTACAAATATCTCAAAGCTTTAATGGTAGACCTAGTATATATAATGCAAACTACAATAGTTGGTGGGATTAATGGATCAAAGAATATTAGGTGTGATATATCAAAACCCAACATACTTAAATTATTTACGATATCATCCTAAATGGTATATGATACTAGAAAAGAACCCACATCTATTCAAAGAATTTGAAAATGAGCTTAAAAAGGACTTAAAAATAACAACCTATGATAAAATAGAAAACCTAAAAAAACAAATTAATTTTATTAATGGAATTATTAAATATCTAAATTCTAACTAATGTCAAGTTATTTTACTTGACACCTTTATTAAATTATGGTATAATACTATAGTAAAAAATAGAGGAGGACATATAACATGGTAAAATTAAGAGCTCAAAGATTTGGTAGTGCTAAAAAACCTTTCTATCGTATTGTTGCAACTGACTCACACAATCCTCGTGATGGTCGTTTTATTGAAATTGTAGGTACTTACAATCCATTAACAACTCCTGCAACTGTAAAATTTGATGAAGAAAAAGTTTTAAAATGGTTAGCTAATGGTGCTAAACCAACTGACACTGTTAAATCATTATTATCTAAAGAAGGTATCATTGCTAAATTCACTGAAAGCAAAGCTAAATAGGTGAAACAATGGGCCAAGTTAATTACGAAAATCTTCTTGCTGAATTAATTAAGCCACTAGTTGCACATCCTGAAGATGTTGAAACTATTGCAGTAGAATCAAATGACAAATATTGTAAAATTGCTGTTAAAGTAAACAAAGAAGATCTTGGTCGTATTATTGGACGTAAAGGTCGTATTGCTAACGCAATTAGAACAATCGCTCATGCTGCAGCTGTTCGTGAGAACGTAAGACTAGAAATTGATCTAGGCTCAGAAGAAGACGAAGAAAAGTAAGATCCACATTATTTGTGGATCTTTTTTTGTTATATTTAAATCATCTATTATCATATTATTTGATATATATAATATTTAGTGTTATAATATATGAAGATTTATTCATATGTTCATATATGGAGGTAAAATTATATGGAAGAAAGTGTAAAATTAGAACGTTTAGCTAACATGTTTGACATGTTAAGTGATCCTAATAGATTACATATTGTTGTATATTTAATGGATGGCAAACAAACTGTCTCAAATATTACTGAACACATTGGGATGAGCCAATCTGCTGTTTCACATCAATTAAGAATATTAAGAAATGCACATATTCTAAAAGCAACAAAGATTGGTAAATGTGTGTATTATAGTATCAATGACGAACATGTAGAAACTATTGTTAATAATGGTTTAATACATATGGGTCATGAGGAGTAATTATGAAGATAACATATCAAGTATTAAAATTAAATAATAAAAACAATTACCGTAGAATCTTAGGTGATATTAGAAAGATTCAAGGCATTGAAAATGTTAGTTTAAACAAAGAAAGAAATATCATTCACATTGAATATAACAATATAGATGATTTAAAAGATCGTTTACTTAAATGTTTTAACTATTATGAAAAACAAGTTGACTTAGAAGAAGTAGTTCAAACTGAAGTATACCGTAAAGTATTAAGACTAAAAGGTTTAGACTGTGGTCATTGTGCTTCTAGAATTGAAAGTTTAGCACAAAAGACATTTGATCACGAAAAGATTGTTGTTGACTTTTCAACAGAAAGATTTATTTTAGAAACAAAAGATCAAAAACTATTTAATAATGCGATTAAAGAAGTAACACAAGTAGCTAGAAAAATTGATCCAAACATTGAAGTTATGGATAACGCTTCAAGTCATAAGACTGCAAGTATCGAAACAAAACCACTTGATAAAGTCCAATTAATTTTATTTGTCGTTGGTTTAGCTTTAACTTTAGGTTTTATCTCATATAAATCTATTTCACAAAATAGTATCTTATGGCTTTTTGAACATGATAGTTTAATCTTAGTTGATAAAATTATTTTGTCAGTTTCATTTGTTTTAGTTGGATATAAAGTAATATTAGATTTCTTTAAGAATATTATTAAACGTCATGAAATGGATGAAAAGTTCTTAATGACAATTGCAACTGTTGGTGCGATAGCAACATCACATAATATTGAAGCAGTTGCGGTTATGGCCTTTTATCAAATTGGTCAATATTTACAAGAAATGGCAGTTAATCACTCTCGTAAATCAATTTCTGAATTATTAACTTTTGATGTTGCAAGTGCAAGACTAAAAGTTGATGAAGAAGAAATGGAAATTGAAGTTGATAGTGTAATGCCAGGCGATATATTAATTGTTAAAACTGGTGAAATGATTCCAGTAGATGGTGTAATTAGAAATGGTAAAACATATTTAGATTTAAAAGCGTTAACAGGGGAAGCTGATTATCAAAACGCAAAACCTGGTGATAAAGTAAGATCTGGTTCAATTAATATGGGTAGTGTGATTGAAGTTGAAGCGAAGAAGTTATATAAAGAATCAACAATGTCACAAATTTTAGATATGGTTGAAAATGCTTCTGCGACTAAAGCTAAAAGTGAAAACTTCATTACTAAATTTGCAAAGATTTATACTCCTGTAATTGTTGCTATTGCATTAATTGTAATTACTGCATGGCCATTTATCGCAAGACTTAGTGGTTCAACAGAATCTATTCGTGATTTATTCTTGGGTAATGAACTTACTCAAGGGTCAATATATCATGGTATGGTATTCTTAGTAATATCATGTCCTTGTGCATTAGTAATTTCAATTCCACTGGCCTTTTTTGGCGGAATTGGACTTGCTAGTAAACGTGGTATTTTAGTTAAAGGTAGTAATTATCTTGAAGCTTTAAATAATGTTGAAAATGTTATTTTTGATAAAACTGGTACACTTACAAAAGGTGAATTTGGCGTAAAAGAAATTGTATCTTTAAATGAAGAAACATATAGTAAAGAAGAAATTCATAAATTACTAGCCTATGTTGAATATCACTCAACTCACCCAATTGGTGTTTCGATTACAGATTCATATGGAAGAGAACAAATCTTTACAGAAATAATCGAAGACTTTGTTCAAGTTCCAGGTCGTGGGGTAAGAGCAGAAATTAATGGATATCGTTATATTGCATGTAACTATCGACAACTTGTTGAAAATAAAATTTTATTTGATCAAGTTATTAATGATGACTTAGTAATATATTTAGTAAAAGAAAAACAAGTTATTGGTTATGCAGTTATTGGTGATAGTATTCGTGAAGAAGTTCCGGAAACACTTGTTAAGTTAAGAAAACTTGGAGCGCGTAAAATTGTCATGTTAACAGGTGACAATGCACAAACAAGTACCAAGGTTGGTAAGATTTTAAAACTTGAAGAAGTTCATGCTGAACTTTTACCAAATGAAAAAGTTGAACACTTACAAACTATTAAGGATGAATCAACTAATAAAAAAGCTGCAACTATTTATGTAGGTGATGGAATTAATGATGCGCCAGTTATTAGTGCAGCAGATGTCGGTATCGCAATGGGAGCTACTGGATCGGAAGGTTCAATTGCAATTGCGGACGTAGTTATTATGGGTGATAATTTAGAAAAAGTAACAGATGCAATTACAATCTCACATGCAACAAGAAGAATTGTAAAACAAAATATTATTTTAGCTTTAGGAATTAAACTAGTTGTATTTATTTTAAACTTTGTAAATATTCCATCAATGATTTGGTTCGCAATCTTCTCAGATGTTGGTGTTAGTTTACTTGCAATTATCAACTCTTTAAGAATTACTGGTATCTTTAAAAAAGAATTTAAAGAAACAAATAATGAGGAACCAAAAAATGAGTAAGTATTTAGAAACAGGAAAAATTGTTGGAGTATTTGGTTTAAAAGGAGAACTTAAAGTTTTAAGTGATTCATCAACTAATCGCTTTATAAAAGATAATTATTTATATTTAGGTAAAAAAGAAACAAAATTAACGAAAGTTAAAATATCATCAAGTAGACTTCATAAAGGAATGTACTTAGTAACAATTGATGATTTATTTGATATTAACCTAGTCGAAAAATATGTTGGTTGTAATTTCTATATTGACCGTGAAGAATTAGATGATTTAAATGATAATGAATATTATTTTACTGATTTAATTGGTTTAAAAGTAATTAATCAACATAAAGAAGAATTGGGTACTGTCATTGATGTTTTAGATTTACCAACATCTGCGGTATTAGAGATTAAACTAAAAAGCGATAAAAAATGTATGATTCCGTTTGTTAAAGAATACATTGAAGATGTTACTGATGAAGTTATCTTTATCAATGAAATTGAGGGATTCAGATGATTAGATTTGATATACTAACATTATTCCCAAATATGTTTAAAGGGTTAATCGAAGATTCAATTATCAAACGTGCAATTGAAAAGAAACTAATTGAAGTAAACTTAATTGATTTTAGAGAGTTTTCTACAAATAAACATCATACCGTTGATGATTATTCATATGGTGGTGGTGCAGGAATGTTAATTAGTGTTGAACCAGTTCACCTTGCAATGAAAACTATTCCAAACCTTGAACATGCAAAAAAACTTTTAATGAGTCCAAGCGGCAATACTTTTAATCAAGCAAAAGCCATTGAACTTTCTAAAGAAGAACATATTGTCATGGTATGTGGTCACTATGAAGGAATCGACGCGAGAATTCTTAATTTTATTGATGAAGAAGTATCAATTGGTGATTATGTATTAATGGGTGGTGAAGTACCAGCAATGACGATCTTAGAAGCAGTTTCAAGATTAGTACCTGGAGTAATTAGTGAAGATTCACCAGTTAATGAATCTTTTAGTGATAGTTTACTTGAACATCCTCAATACACAAGACCTGCTATTTATGAAGGTTTAGGTGTACCTGATGTTTTACTTAGTGGACATCATGCGAATATCAAGAAATGGCAAAGAGAAAAAGCTTTAGAAAAAACTTTAAAAGTAAGACCTGATTTATTGAAAAAGGCAAATCTTGACCTAAATGATTATAAATATCTTTGGGAGTTAAAAAATGAAAAAAATTAGTTTACTTTTAATATTTATATTAATGCTTTCTTTAACAAGTTGTGCAAAAGTTAAAACAACATCAGACTCCAAAGAGTTTTGTGAATATATATATGATATCTCTCGTGGAGAAATAAAAAGAGGTGCAGTAATTGATTTAAGAGATTTAGAAACAGATTACGCTACTGGTCATATATTAGGATCATTAAGTTATAATTTTAAAAATCAAAGTGAAGAACATTTCATAACTTGGATTACTGGATTAAAAAGTACAGACACACAAATTTTATTAATTGACTATGGTCAAAATGAACATGTTATAATTATGGAGTATTTAAAAAAAGCAGGATTTAAAAAAGTTCTAGCTTATACTTTAGGTTATGATACTTTAAAAGAAACAAATGAATTTAAACAAATGGTCGAAGTTAAAACAGGCACTGATGACTGTGGATGTTAAAAAAAGGCAACCCAAAGGGTTGCCTTTTATTCATTTAATGTAATTAAATAATCTTCAATTGTAATTAACTTTAATTTATAAAGATGACCAACTGCTCTTTTAAAAGCACTTTTACTAATATGAAGTTTTTTATATATTTCTTCTGGTGTAGATAAATTACCAAGTGGTAAACTTCCACCCATATTTCTTAAATAGTTAAGAATTACTTCACTATCACTAAGTCTTGCTTTTTCTTTGTTTTCACCTGTTGATGCATACAATAAGTTGCCTTTAATACTAATGATATGAAAATCAATAATTTGACCTACTTTATAAGTATCTCTTAATAAGTTCTTATTAATGAAACAAACCATTAAATCACTAGTACAAACTTGTATACCATTTTGATTAACAGAAACAACTGTACCACTTAATTTATCTTTAACATTTGGTAGTTCTTTGTTAAAGTGATCTTCAGTAGAAAGAGGTTTTGCAACTAACTGATTAGTTTTAACTTTTATAATACAAGGTATTTCATCATCAATACTTGGCCATAAACCTTTATTATCAGGTAAGAAATCCTTTGACACTAATATGTCTTTAGCAATACCAATGTTCACAAAGACCCCTGCATCACATATATCTACAACTTTTACAAAACCTGGTTTAGTTGATGTAATAAGCGGTTTTTCAAGTGTTGCACAAAGTCTTTTCTTTTGATCAAAATAAAGAAATGCTTTTACTTTATCACCAATTTTTAATTTTTTTGGTGTTTGATTAAAATGTAAGAAGACAGTATCAATACCATTACTTAATGTATAACTAATATCAGTTTCTTTTATTACTTGTAAATTATTAATATTTCCGTATATTAAATTCATATATATCACCTAAGTTTATTATATCAAAAAATTTAATTTATTTCTATAAAATAACATATAAGTTTATATTTATGGTATACTATTACATATGATTATAGGAGGCAATATGAAAAAATTATTTTCAATTTTATTTATTTCATTATTGATTGTTTGTGTAGCATCTTGTGAGTTACCAAATAACAAACCAAATGACAAACCAAATGATCAAACATATGAAGTAAAGTTTTTAGATGAAAAAGGAAATGTTTTAGGAATTGAAAAAGTAGAAAAAAACAAAACTATCAATGAACCAAGTTATAGTATTGATGGATATGATACTATTTCATGGCTTTATAATGGCCAACCATGGGATTTTGAAAATGATATTGTAGAATCAAATATTGAACTTGTAATTAAAACAAAACCACACGTTCATGAGTTTGTCAATGGTACATGTAAATGTGGTTATAAATTATCTGATAGTAGTCTTCCTAATTTATCTGAAGAAGAGTTAAAAAATTTAACTGCTACTGTAACTTTCTGGCATACAAACGGATATGCAAACCAACAAGTTCTTAATGACATTATAAAGGAATTTAATAACATTTATCCAAATATTACTATTCAACATAGTTCTCATGGTTCTTATTATGATTTAAGACACAAGATATTAAAAAGTATGATAGGTGGACAAACCCCTACAATTGCACAAGCAACCCCAGATGACATATCTTTATATTTAGAAAAAAAAGTTGGTAGTGGGTATCATGGTTCAATGGCTTTAGATGAGTTTATTAATCATCCAGTATATGGATTAACAAAAAAACAATTAGAAGACTTTGATCTAAACAGTTTAAAACAATCTACATCTTTTGATGATAATGGAAAATTCTATTCAGTACCATTTAACAGAAATACAGAAGTACTATATTTTAATGCTACATGGTTTGAAGAAAAAGGATTATTAGAAAAATATAATTTAGGTGAAATTGAATATGTAGATGATATTCCAACATTTGTTCGAAATGAAGGAGCTGTTTTAACTTGGGAACAAATCGAAGAAATTGGAAAATTCTTTGTTGAACAACCTGAATATAAAGCTTTATCTACTGCTGAAAAATCTGATTACTATTTTATGTCATATGATGACGAAGCTAACTTGTTTATTACACTTACTAAACAATGGGGTGGTGAATATACAAAACTTACTGGAACAAATCAAGGTGAATTTGTATTTTATAATGCTCAATCTAAAGCTATGGTTCAATGGTATAAAGATGCATTTGATGCTGGTTACTTTGCAACTGCTTCTGCATGGGGTCCTGATGCTTATTCATCTGAAAGATTCGTTAATGGTCAAGTTAAGATGGTTATCGGTTCATCAGCAGGTGCTAATTACCAAAACCCTGATGACAAATTCGTTTTAGGTATTTTACCTTACCCTCAAAGAGAAAATAGTGAAAATAAATATGCTTTTTTAAATTCTGTAGATTTAACTTTATTTCATTCAGAATCTGTATTAGAAGAATTAGCTGGTTGGTTGTTTATAAAATATTTAACAACATGGACTGAAGGACTTCCTGTAGAAAAACAACCTGCTTATATATGGAATACTAGAACTGGTTATTTCCCAGTTTTGAATAGTGTAAGAAATTCATTGGAATATAATAAATTTTTACAAGAAGGATCTTTAAATGGTATTGCTCAAAAAATTGCATTAGAACAACGTGAATATTTCTATAGTGCTCCATCATTTATAGGATCTTCTTATTGTCGTGAAGAAGTTGAAAACTTAATTGAAGCAGTATTGTATGCAAATTTTAATGTTGAAGATGCTTTCAATAATGCTTTAGATCAACTACTATAAAATATAATTAAATTACTTGATAAAATTGATAAAATATGTTATAATAAATAAGCTGCGTAAATCGTAGTGATATTCCGCTACTATTGTTATGATAGGAATGAATATAAGTTTGAAAAATTTCAAATGAGAAAAGGAGTGTTAATATGAGTCAAGCATTAATTGATGCAGTAACTAAAGGTTACTTAAGATCAGATATCCCAGCATTCAGACCTGGTGATAATGTTAAAGTTCATGTTAGAATTAAAGAAGGAGATCGCGAAAGAATCCAAGTATTCGAAGGATTAGTTATCGCTCGCCGTGGTGGTGGAATTAGCGAAACTTATACTGTACGTAAGATTTCTTCAGGTGTTGGTGTAGAAAGAACTTTCCCAGTTCATACTCCAATGGTTGCAAAAATCGAAGTATTACGTCATGGTAAAGTACGTCGTGCTAAATTACATTACATCAGAACTTTATCTGCAAGAGCTGCAAGAATTAAAGAACGTCGATAAAAGAATACCCGTAAGGGTATTTTTTTTACACTTAAAAATATATCTGTTATAGTAATAATAGAAATTATTTAACTTTTTCAAACAAATTTAGTTAAATTATCGTTATAATATATGAGAGGTGAAATCATGAGAAGATTATTTAAGACTTTACTAGTTTTTGTATTTATATTAACACTTGTAGGTTGTAATACTCAAGATGACAATCTTACATGTGAACATACTTATGAAAATAACGTATGTATTAAATGCGGTGAAATTCAAATTGTTGAAAATGAAATTGTATATAATCAAACTGGATTTGATGGAAAAGGAATGGATGTGTTAATTTATTGTGCTCCTGATGATCTTGATCCTTTTCATGAATCATATACAAAGTCTGATCAAACGATAAAACAAGCACGTATTAATGAAATTGAAAAGGCTTATAAAATTAATTTAGTATTTAAAGAATATCCTAAAACGGCTTATTATGGTTATTATCGAATCAACTATATTGAAAGTAATTTAAAAGAAAATAAATCAAGTGAAAAAGGGCATATTTTTGTTGTGTCATCAGATTGGCTTGTTACTCTTTCTAGCAGTGGTTTACTTGCAGATATATATGACGAAACAACTCAATCAGGAATATTAAATGAAATAGAAAATAATTTTAATGAAAATTTTAAAAAGTTATATTCCGTAAATTCAAAAGTATATGGTTATGAATATGAAACGATACATGCAGACCATTTTTTATATTACAATCTAGACTTAATTGAAAAGTTTGGTTTAGAAAATCCAGCAACTTTATGGAATGAAGGTAAATGGGATTATACAAGTTTCAAAGATTATTTACAAACAGCATCAGAATCTTTTGCATCAGTTTCTAAAGAAATGTATCCACTGGGTGGCAAAGTTGGCGATATTACGCTTGGAATACTATCAGGTAGTGGTTACAAACTAATTGATGAAGAAACTAATACAGTAAATTTTGTCAATGAAAATAATTTAAGTATTTATAAAGATTTAAATGAAATTTATCACAATAATAAATGGGCCAGAGATTCAGTTATTTCTGATATATCAATGAATTTTGTTAATGGACAACAATTATTTACATCAGGTGCATTATGGTATTTATTATCATCAATGATGTTTAAAAATAATGTTGATTTTGAAATTGGCATTGTTCCATATCCTGCTCGTGATGGTTCAGCAAGACCAATAGGAGAAGTTGTTGATAATTATTTAGTTCCATCTTATGGTAACATTTGTTTTGTATTTGCGAATGGTGATGATATTTCATCAAAAGTTCTTGTAAATATAGTAGATGATTTACAACATGGAGTAAATAAAAATCAAGATAATGAATCTAGAGATGAATATGTTCAATATTTAGAAACATTATTTAGTGAAACTAGTGAATATAAAGAAGCAAGCATCAACGCAATTATGACTATAGAAGATAACTTAGATAAATACCTTTATTATGACTACATGTCAGTAGTTGATACATATCTAAATTTTACAGTAGATTGTTGGGCTTATTTTATTGGTTATCATGATTGGTCACTATCCATTATTATGAATGATGTTGAATCAATTGAAAATTTATTGAATACGAAACAAATAGAGTATCAAAAAACCCTTAATGGTTTACTAAGAAAAGCTGCTTAGAGATAGTGTAAACTATCTCTTTTTTTAATTATAAAAATATAAAAAGCATAAATGTTGCGCGCGCAATAAAAAAGTTGTATAATATTGTCTATATATAGGAGGTGATGGAAATGGGCCGTTTTAAATCCATCAAATGGTTTTTAAAGAAAAGCTGGTATAAATATATTATTGCAGTCTTACTTACAGTTTTATCAGTAGTATTAGATGTAGTAAAACCTAAGCTTGTAGGTCAAGTAATTGATTTAATTGGTTTATCAGAAATTACATTTGCGAATTTTACATTATTAATGATTATTATAGCAATTGTATTTATCAGTCGATTTGTTGTTAGTATTTTTAAAAGAATAATTTCAGGACATTTATTTCATTCAATCTACTATGAATTAAAAATTAGATTTATGAATAAAGTTCTTATTCAAGATTCAACTTTTTTTACTAAACACCATTCGGGAGATTTAATGAATCGTGCAACTGCCGATACATTCCAAATGGCAAATAATAGTACACAGTTTCTACTTAATATTTTTGAAGTAATCTTAATGATTGGTATATCTGCAGTTATGATGTTTACTATTCATCCGTTACTTGCAATTTATTCGATTATTCCACTTCCATTTATCTTTTTAGTAGTTTACAAGATTCGTCCATATATATCTAAAAACTGGCGACTTGTAAGAAAAAAGAATAGTGAGTTATCTGATATCACCATGGAAAGTGTTCAACATGTTAAATTAATTAGATCTTTTGTCAATGAAGAAAAAGACTATAATCGATTAGACAATGTTGCTAAAGAATGCTATGACATTGAAAAGAAAGCTGTATACTTAAGATCAGTATTTGGTCCTACATTTAGACTATGTACGATCATTAGTCAAATGGTTGCGTTTATTTTTGGATCATATTGTGTTATGAATCAAGAAATCACAGTCGGAGAACTTATTACTTTTAATTTATATTTAGCTCAATTTTCTAGTCCAATGATTCAACTTGGAAATCAAATGGCGATGTTTGTTCAAAGTAAAGTAGCATTTGATAGAATTAATGAAATCATGGATTCTCTTCCTGATGTTAAAGATAAAAATAACGCAAAAGAGATTAATACTTTTGAAACAATCAAGTTTGATAATTTTACTTTTAGATATCCAGAAACTGATATTGATATTTTAAACAACTTTAACTTAACAATCAACAAAGGTGAAACAATTGGGATTGTTGGAAAAACTGGAAGTGGTAAAACTACTTTAATCAAACAGTTTTTAAGACAATATCCTGCTAGTGATAATTTCACAATTGACAGTAAATCTATAAATGATATTACTAAATCAAGTATTAGAAGTTTAGTATGTTATGTTCCACAAGAACATGCATTATTCTCAAGAACAATTGAACAAAATTTAGAAATTGGTAAAAGTAAAGATACATCACTTACACTAGAAGATGCAGTATTAATGGCTGACTTCAAAAAAGACATTGATTTTTTACCTGATGGATTAAATACAATTGTTGGTGAATATGGTGTAACTTTATCTGGTGGTCAAAAACAAAGATTATCAATTGCGAGAGCTTTGTATAAAGACTCAGAAATTCTAATCTTAGATGATTCTTTAAGTGCCGTTGATGGAACAACAGAAGCAAACATTATCGCAAACCTAAAGAAAATTAGAAGTCATAAAACAAATCTAATTGTTGCACACAGATTAAGTGCAGTTGAACACGCAGATAAAATAATTGTTATTGACAATGGTAGTGTTAAAGAAATTGGAACACACCAAGAATTAATGGCTAAAAAAGGATGGTATTTTGAACAATACCAAAAACAATTAATGGGAGGTGAAGATAATGAGTAAGAATGATCGTTATCAAAACTATCCACCAGAAGTTGTTTTAAAAAGAGTTGTTAAATATGCATGGAAGAGTAGATTATTAATTGGGCTTTCATTATTATTTTTATCAATCTTTACAGTTTTAGAATTATTTCAACCAAAACTTGTTAGTAAACTAGTTGATGATTATTTATTAAGTGTTCAAACAACATGGGAAAAAGCAGGAAGTGAAGTTTTATTTGAAAATGAATATTATCAAAAGAAAACTGAAAATAGTGATCCTAATAACTTATATACAATAGTTTATTATGAATCAAAATATATTTTAATTGATACTGAGATTCAAAAAGAAAACATCGAAAGTATTGAAACAACAGATCTTGAAAACAAATTAATTATTAATACTAGTGATTCTAAATTTAATGGTCGTATTTTAAATAAAGATGAACTTAGATGTTTCTTTAATCCGGTAATACCATTAATAATCAAAGTAATTATAATTTACGCAATTCTTACAATTATAATTACAATACTAAGATTCTTCCAAAATATCTTCTTTGAAAATGCATCTATGAGACTTACTCTTGATATGCGAAGAAGTGCTTTTGATAAATTAAATCGCCTTCCAATGAATTACTTTGTTCAAGAACCAAGTGGTAAAATTGTTACAAAGATTATTTCTGACTCTGAAGGTGTTCGAGGATTATATTCAGTTATCTTCCAAATTATCGCAGCCGTTATATCACTTGTGATGGTATTAATTGCGTTATTTATGGCCGAATGGAAACTTGCATTAATTTGTATTTGTGTTGCTCCTATCATCTTAGTTTGGATGACAGTCTATAGAAAAGTTAATAATAAATATAATCATAGAATTAGAGAAATGAATTCTATTATTAATGCGAATATGGCTCAATATGTTGGTGGAATGGAAATTATCCAACAATTTGAAAAAGAAGAGCAGATGCATGATGAATATGATGAACTGTTAAAAACTAACTACAAAAACAAAATGAATTCATTAAAAATTAACTCAGTATTTGGTTCAGAACTTTTAGGATTAATTCGAAATGGTCTTACAGCTTTAGTAATTTTCTATTTTGGTCGAAACATTTTAACTGGAAATTCTGTAATTAGTGCAGGTCTATTATATTTATATGTTACATATATTGAAAGAATAGTTGATCCGATTATGATGATCTTCTTTAACTTAAATGCGCTTGAAGATTCGTTTGTTGCATCAGCTAGAATATTTGATTTATTAGATCAACCAGAAGACTTATATTTAGGATTTAATGAAAAACCTAATTTTAAAGGTAATGTCGAATTTAAAAACATTACATTTAGTTATGATGGTGTAAACCCAGTTTTAAAAGATATTTCATTTAGTGTAAAAAGTGGAGATTTTATTGGTTTAGCCGGACATACAGGTTCAGGTAAAACTACAATTATGACACTTCTTCAAAGATTCTACGACCTTCAAGATGGTCAAATTATTATTGATGGCGTTGACTTTATGGAATACACTAAACAAGAAGTTAGAAGTAATATTGGTTACGTAATTCAAGAACCTGCGATATTCTCAGGAACAATCAAATCTAATATTACAATGAATGAAGAATTTAGTGATGAAGAAGTTGAAAAAGTATTAATGATGATTGGTGCAGAAAAGTTTGTTAATGGATTTACAAAAGGAATTCATACCGAACTAGATCACTTAGGTTCAAATCTTTCAACTGGCGAAAAACAATTATTATCATTTGCGAGAATCTTATTAAGAGATCCAAAGATTATTATCCTAGATGAAGCAACAGCAAACATTGATACACAAACAGAATCAATTATTCAAAAAGCTTTAGCCGTACTTGCAAAAGGAAGAACTACATTTGTCGTAGCACACCGTTTATCAACAATTCAACATGCTGATCAAATATATGTATTAAATGCTGGTGAGATTGCTGAACATGGAACACATGAAGAATTATATAATGCTAATGGACATTACCGTAGTATGTATGATGCACAGTTTCAAAAGTAAGGATTATATATGAAACATCAAATAAGATTTGCTAATATTAACGACTTAGATAAAATAATATACTTTATAACAGAACTTGCAATATATGAAAAAATGTTAGATGAAGTAGTAGTCACAAAAGACCTTTTAAAAAAATGGCTTTTTGAAGAAAAGATTGCTGAAGTTATCTTTGTAATGGAAAATGATAAAGAAGTAGGTTTTGCTTTATTCTTTCATAATTATTCTACATTTGTTGGTCGCGCAGGTATTTACTTAGAAGACTTGTATGTTTTACCAAAATATCGTCATAAAGGATATGGTAAAGCTTTAATTAAAAAACTAGCAAGTATTTGTATTGAAAGAGAATGTGGAAGATTTGAATGGTGTTGTCTTAATTGGAATAAACCAAGTATTGACTTTTATTTATCACTTGGGGCTAAACCAATGGATGAATGGACAACATATAGAATTGATGGTAAAGTGTTAATTGATCTTGCTAAAGAAAAGTAAAGTGCAAATTTTTGCACTTTATTTTTTTTGTTTATTTTTTTAAAATGTGTTATAATATATATACTAATAAATTATACTTGGGTGAAGATTATGAATAATAAAGAATATTTAGGAAAAGAAAGAATTGGAAAATTACTTGTAAAACTTGCCATACCATCAGTTATCGCTCAACTTGTAAATATGCTTTATAATATTATCGATAGAATATATATCGGTCATATGCCTGATGTTGGTAGTCAAGCACTAACTGGTGTTGGTGTATGTTTACCTTTAATTTTAATTGTTTCAGCTTTTGCCGCATTAGTATCTTCAGGTGGAGCTCCTAGAGCTTCAATTAAACTTGGTGAAAAAGATTATCAAGGTGCCGAAGAAATACTTGGTAATTGTTTTACATTACAAATTCTAATTTCAATAATACTTACAATACTGTTACTAATTTTCAATCGACCATTATTACTTGCTTTTGGAGGAAGTAGTAAAACAATTGAATATGCTACTAGCTACATGAATATATATGCCATTGGAACAATTTTTGTTCAACTTACACTTGGAATGAACGGTTTTATTTCATGTCAAGGTTTCACAAAACATAGTATGATTAGTGTTGCAATCGGCGCTGTTACAAATATTATCTTAGATCCAATTTTTATATATGGATTTAAGATGGGAGTATCAGGTGCGGCACTAGCAACAATAATTGCACAAGCAGCATCTACTATTTGGGTCTTAAGTTTTTTAAGAAGTAAAAAAACATTTATTAAACTTAAACCAAGTTTTATGAAACTAAAAGTTAATGTTATTGTTCCATGTGTTTTATTAGGACTTGCAACATTTATTATGCAAGCAAGTGAAAGTGCAATTGCCATTTGTTTTAACTCATCACTTCAAAATTATGGTGGTGATTTGGAAGTAGGCGCAATGACAATTCTAACTAGTGTCATGCAATTTGCAATGATGCCAATGCAAGGAGTAGCACAAGGTGCACAACCAATTATTAGTTATAATTATGGCGCGAAAAACAAATCCAGAGTTGTATCAATATTTAAACTATTATTAATAGTTTGTTTAACTTACTCACTAATTTTATGTACAAGTATCATGTTATTCCCAAAAGGTTTTGCTGGAATCTTTACGGACAACCAAGAACTTGTTAACTTTGCTGCTAAAATGTTAAGAGTATATTGCGCAGGTATTGGATTATTTGGAATACAAATAGCATGTCAAATGACATTTGTATCTATTGGAAGTTCATTAAGTTCGATAGTAGTTGCGGTATTTAGAAAGTGTATAGTTTTAATACCTTTAATTTATTTAGTACCTCTAATGATGGATAATAAAATATTAGGTGTTTATCTAGCTGAACCAATAGCTGATGTATCAGCAGTAATATTTACGATAATTTTATTTATATTTAAATTCAGAAAATCTTTAAATGAAATGTCAACTAATTAATTAAATATTATATATTAATATCACCACTTACATATAATGAAAGTGGTGATTTTTTTATGAAATATTATTTAGTATGAATTAAAGGCTCTGGTATTGCATTTTGTCTGGCAAAAAAGTTTAAAAAAATTAATACAACATATAAATAAAACTAAATAATGAGCAAAAAAGTTAAACAATTTAGTTGATTAATTTTTCAAAAAGATGTATAATAATATTGAGGTTATACTTATGAAATATTTAAAAGAATTATCAAGTTTAAAAATGTTTAATAAAAAAGATGTAATAAGTGTATGTGGAAACATTCATAATGCTAATTATGTTTTAAAATCATATATAGATAAAGGTTATATAACAAAAATAAAAAAAGATTATTTCGTCATTAATGATCTAGTTAATGATACGCCTGCTGCAAATAAATATGAAATCGCATGTGGGAATGGAGATAATGATTTTATTTCACATCATAGTGTTTTCGAATTTTATGGATTAAATAATCAAGTTTATAATATTGTAGATGTCACAACAAATACATTTAAACGTGATTTTGTTTTTGATAATGTTTTATATAAATATCACAAAAGTGATAATTTAATTCAAGTGAATAAATTAACTAGCATAACGATTAGTAGCATTGAAAGAGCTATTGTGGATTGTATTAAAGATAGTGCTAATTTTGAATACTATGAATTATTGGAGTGTATAAATAATATTAATATAATCGATGAAACAAAAATAATGAAATACTTAGAAAGTTTAAATAACAAATTGTTATATAAAAAAGTAGGTTATGTTCTAGAAAAATTTAAAGAGACACTTAATATAAAAGATGAATTTTTTAACGAATGCAATAAAAGAAGTGGAAATACAGTTGGATATTATAATTTAAAAGCAAAAGATGTATTAATATTTAATGCAAAATGGCGTTTGTATGTTTATAAGGATATTGAGGTATTTTAATGTTTTCATATACAAAAAAAGAAATAATCATACTGGCACAAGAATTAAATGTTCAAAAGCAAACTCTTGAGAGAGTACTAAGATTAATTGATGTTTTAGAATTTATCAATACAGATATATTTTTAAAAGATAAATTGGTATTAAAAGGCGGTACTGCAATTAATTTAACATTTTATGATTATTTAAGATTAAGTGTTGATATTGACTTGGATTATGTTGGTTCTATTGATAAAGAACAAATGATAATAGATAGAAGAATAATTGAAACAAAAATATTAAACTATATGCAAGAATCTAAAATGCAATATCGTAGTGATAAAACAAAAAAGACTCATGCTTTAGATTCTTTTGTTTTTAATTATTCAAATATGTTTAGTGCTATAGATATGATAAAAGTTGAAATAAATTATATGAATAGAATTCATTTGTTTGATTGTGAGAAAAGAACAATTACTTTACCTTCTAAAGACCATATAGAAGTTTTATTATTAAATAAAATTGATTTATTTGCATCAAAAACTTGCGCTTTAATATATAGAACAACTATTAGAGATATCTATGATGTTGATAATATGATTAAAAACAATACTATACTAGATGAAGAATTTATTGTATTTAAAAAGAGTATAATTTTCTATTTTCTGTTATCTTCTGAAGATAATGTAGATATTAAAACATTATTTAATGAGTGCAAAAAAAGAATGTGTGCTTTTATAGGTAAAACAGTTCCTCAATATTTAACATCAACACTAAAATTAAATGAAAAGTTTGATATAACCACTGCAGTGGATAATATTAATATTCTCTTAGACAAAATTATAGATAGTATTACCGATAGCGAATTGGCTTTTATAAAAAGTTTCCCTAATATTTCTTCTATTAATCTTTTTGAGAGTGATTTAGTCGATAATAATGTGAAAAATCATCCAATGATTAAATGGAAACAATCTTTACAAAATAAGGGAGATGAATAAAATATATGAAAATTTTGTTCACAGGTTTTAATGGACACAATAATCCATCTAAAGTAATTGTTGTTAGAACTAATTATGATAAGTTATTATTCAACAATTCATATAAAGAAATAGATAATCAGTTAGTTAACAGTAATCTTGAAGAATATGATCTAATAATAATGTTGGGATTAAGGAGTAATCTAAAGAAAAGTATTAGAGTAGAAATTAATAGTATGTTGAATGACGAATTATTGGCTACAAATTTAAATTATTGTAATGTAAAAAGATATTTTAATGATAATGATATTTCATGTATAGTCAATGATAAACCAACAAATTATCTATGTAATTATGCTTATCATAAAGTTTTACAAAAAAATAGAAATGCTATTTTTATTCATGTTCCTAAATTAAAAAATATTAAAGATTTAGATAAATTAATAAACTTAATTTCAAATATTAATATCACCACTTACATATAATGAAAGTGGTGATTTTTTAATGAAATATTATTTAGTAGGTATTAAAGGTAGTGGAATGTCTGGACTTGCTTGTTTTTTAAAGTCGATAGGTCATGATGTAATTGGTAGTGATACGGTAAATGATTATGGTTTTGAAACTAAACTAAAAGAACTTGGAATAAAAATAATACCTTTTTCAAAAAATAATATAACACCTGATTATATATATATTATTAGTAATGCATACAATGCTGATTTTGTAGAAGTTAACGAAATAATAAAAAATAATTATACTTATTTTTACTATCATGATTTTATTAGTACTTTAGATGGAATTCATATAGCAATTAGTGGAACACATGGAAAAACTACAACTACTACTTTTTTAAAAGATTTGTTAATTGATGAACCAATTGGATATATTGTAGGAGATGGAACAGGCGGGGGAAGTAAAAATTATAAATACTTAATTTATGAAGCATGTGAATATCGAGATCATTTTTTAGCATATAACCCAGATATTTTAGTTATTACAAATATTGATTTTGATCACCCAGATTATTTTAAAGATATATATGATGTTCAAAACTCTTTTGATAAACTAAAAGAAAAATCTAAATACGTTATTGAGTTAAATAATACTGATTATGAAATCTTAGAAAAAACGACTAATAATACAACATTTAAATATTTAGATAACATATATAAAGTAAGTCTTATTGGAACTCATTTAATTGAAGATCTAATACTTGCGTTAAAGGTTTTAACTAAACTTGGATTTAATCAAGATTATATTGAATCTCATTTAAATAAGTTGCGTCTTCCAAAAAGAAGAAGTGAAGAAACAAAAATTAAAAATACAATTATAATAGAAGATTATGGCCATCATCCAAAAGAAATTGATTCATTAAACGAAATGATAAAGTTAAAATATCCTGGTTATTTTGTAACTTGCATATTTCAGCCACATACGTACTCTAGAACTATTTGTTTTTATAAAGAGTTTATTAAAAGTTTAGAAAGTTTTGATAAAGTATATATAGACAAAGTATTTACATCTAAAAGAGAGCCATATGACCTAAATAAACAAAATCAAGTGAATTATTTATTTAATATGTTTGATAGTTTTGTTGACTTAAAAATAGAAGATATAAATTTGGATAATGAACAAATTATAGTCTTGTTAGGCGCAGGCGATGTACACATTCGTTTTAAAGAAAAACTTAAAAATGAAAAAGAATGAAAATATTTTCATTTTTATTGAAAAAAATATGTATTAATAGTATAATAAGATGTAATATATTTTAGGAGGTGCTCAATGAACCAAATCAAGATTTATGATGTAGCGGGTGCAGCTGGTGTTTCTTTAGCAACAGTATCGAGAGTTTTGAATCATCCAGAAAAAGTTAAACCAGCAACAAGAGAAAAGATTGAACGTATTATTAAAGAATTGGGGTACAAGCCTAACTTAAATGCCAAAGGACTAGCTAGTTCTAAATCAACTACGGTTGCGGTTGTTGTACCTGAACTAACTAGAAGTAGTATTGCTGAAATGATCAACGGGATTGCTGACTGTGCAAGACGTCGTGGTTATTTATTAAGATTATTTGTTAACAATAAAAACATTCGTGACAATGACGCATTAGAAAAAGAACGCGAATTATGGAAAGATGTTGTTGCGTCTGGTGTTGATGGCGTATTATACATCAATGATGAAATTACAGAAGAACACGAAAAAATGTTATTAAATATTCCAATGGATGTAGTATTAACAAACACTGTTTGTTCTAATCCTCGTATCGCGATGGCTTCACTTGACTACAAGAAAGCAGCATATGAAATTACTAAAGATATGATTAAACGTGGAAATACTAAGATTTGGATGATTACTACTTTACGTAAGTATGTGATGAATGACTTAAAAGTTGATGGTTATCTAGAAGCAATGAAAGAAGCAAACCTTGAACCACGTGTTATTTCTGTATCAGGTAAGACTGAACTTAATGAAGTAGACTATAATGAGATTTTAAAGAATGAACATCCAGAAGTAGCAATTGTTGTTCGTGACTCAATGGCGGTATCATTTATTAATGTAGCAAGACTTTTACATATTCATATTCCTGATGATATGCAAGTAATTGGTTTCCAAAATACAAGATATGCAGAATTATCAAGACCAAAATTAACATGTGTTGAAACACCAATTTATGACATTGGTGAAAAAGCCATGGACTTACTTACAAATCTAATGGAAAGAGAAGAAGAAACAGAAGAAATGCCAGACTTAAAACAATATGTTGATTATAGTGTAGTATGGCGTGATAGTACAAAAAAGGAGAACTAGAAAAATGAATTTGTTTGAAGAATTAAAATGGCGTGGACTTATCCATTCAGTAACAGATGAAGCAGTAATTGAAAAAATTAACAATGGAGAAGTTACATTCTATTTAGGTGCAGACCCAACTGGAGATAGTTTACACGTTGGTCACTTACTTGTATATTTATTTGCAAAAAGACTTGAATCTGTAGGTAATAAACCAATCTTCTTAATTGGTGGAGCAACTGCTTCTATTGGTGATCCTAAACCAGGTGCAGAACGTCAATTACTATCAAGAGAAACAATTGATCATAATGCAAGTTGTTTATTTAATCAAGTATCTAACCTTTTCCCAGCAGAAATGGTTAATAACTATAATTGGACAAAAGATCTTGACATTTTAACTTTCCTTAGAACATATGGTAAATTCTTTAACGTTAACTATATGATTAATAAAGAAACAGTAAAAGCAAGACTTGACTCTGGAATTTCGTATGCTGAATTCTCATACCAAATTCTTCAAGCTTTAGACTTTGAACATTTATATAGAACTAAAGGATGTACATTACAAGTTGGTGGACAAGACCAATGGGGTAATATTACATCAGGACTTGAATTAATTAGAAAAATGAATGGTTCAGATGCAATGGCATATGGTGTTACTGTTCCACTAGTATTAAAATCAGATGGTACAAAATTTGGTAAATCTGAATCAGGTGCAGTTTGGGTAGATCCTAAGAAAACTAGTCCATATCATTTTTATCAATTCTGGATTAATACTCCAGACAGTGATGTTGTAATGCGTTTAAAACAATTCACATTCTTATCTGTTGAAGAAATTATGGCATTAGAAGAATCACTAAAAACTGAACCACATTTAAGAAAAGCTCAAAAAGCTTTAGCTGCAGATATTACAAAACTTATTCATGGTGAAGCTGGACTTGAAAGTGCATTAAAAATTACTAACGCATTATTCAGTGGTAAAGTTAATGAATTAACACTTGAAGAAGTTGAAATGGCTTTTGATGGTATGCCACAAGTAGATGTTGAAGATGGTACACTTTTAATTGATGCACTTGTTCAATGTAAAGCAGCTGGATCAAAACGTGAAGCAAGAGAGTTTATTAATAATGGCGCAGTACTTGTTAATGGCGAACAACAAAAGAGTTTAGAATTTGTTGTTTCAAAAGAAAACGCAATTGGTAATAAATATACTGTTGTTAGACGTGGTAAGAAAAACTACTATTTATTAAAACACTAAGGTACTAATTTAGTACCTTTTTTATTTTGACATATTATTACAACATTTTCATATATTGTAATAGGTGATTAAATGATATATGAAAACCCCTTAGAACTTATTGGAAATACACCAGTAGTAAAATATAAAAATATATATATTAAGTTAGAAGGTTATAACTTAACAAATTCAATTAAAGATCGATCTGCATTGTCAATTGTATTAAATAATCTAGATAAAGACAAAACATTAGTAACTTCCACTAGTGGAAACTTTGGTATATCTTTATCTTGTATATGTGGATATTTAAAACAAAAGTTAATTGTTATAATGCCAGAAGGTTATTCAAATAAAAAACATATTATGGAGTCTTTTGGAACAAAAGTAATAGAAACAAAAAAAGAAGACGGCATGAAAGGAACAATAAAAAAGTTAAAAGAATTTAAGACCAATGATTATATTGTAGTAAACCAATTTACTAGTTTATATAATCCACTTGGATATATATCTTTAGTAAAAGAAATAATGAAAGATTTTAAACAGTTAGACTATGTAGTAACAGGTGTTGGAAGTTGTGGCACATATTATATGATTTCTAGATGTTTAAAGAAAGTTTATCCAAATATTAAAATAATAGGTGTAGAACCAAAAGAAAACAACATAATTGATGGAATTGGTAGTAATACGAAATGGGGACTAAAAAGTAGAATTAAAGATTTAAATATATATAAGGTAAGAGAACAAGATGCCTACAATAAAACTAAAGAACTATTAAAAGATGGCTACAATGTAGGCCTATCAACGGGTGCAAATATATATGTTGCAGAAAAGATTAAAGAAGAAAACAAAGAAACAAACATTTTGGTAATATCCTCTGATAACAGTTTTAAGTATAGTGATCGACTTGTTTAAATATCTAAAGTATATTAAGTCAAAAGATCCTGCAATGAAATCATATTTACAAATACTATTATTTAATGATGGTTTTTGGGCAATTGTATGGTATAAAATTTCTCATTGGTTATATCGCCATCATTTAAAAATAGTTGCTTTGTTTATAATGCATAGAGTCAAAATCAAAAGAGGCATTGAAATTCATCCAGGATGTACAATTGGAAAGAACTTACTTATTGATCATGGAGTTGGAGTAGTGATTGGTGAAACTACAGTAATAGGTAATGATTGTTTGATTTATCAAGGAGTAACATTAGGGGGGACAGGAAAAGAAACTGGTAAAAGACACCCAACCATAGGCAACAATGTCATGATAGGTGCAGGTTCAAAAATTCTTGGTAATATATATATAGGTGATAATGTTAAAATAGGAGCAAACGCAACAGTCTTAAATAATATTGAGTCTCTTAATACGGTAGTTGGTTGTAAAGGAAAAGTAGTTAAAAAATAATTTAAAGATTAATTGTTAGAAAAAAATATATATGGTATAATTATACTAGAGGTGAACAATATGAAAAAAATAGTTTTATTTTTAATGATTCTAGTAATAGTTACCGGTTGTCAAAAACCACAACATAAACACGAGTATCTTAATAATGATTATTGTTCATGTGGTGAATTAAATCCAGAACATGTTCATGAATATGTTGAGTATCAGTGTATATGTGGTGATAAAGTTGAAATTAGTAAAAACAAAACAGAAGCTTTAAACAATGCAAAGTATTATTTTCATAGTATTGACTTAGGAACAGTAATTGATAATATGGTTGTTGAATACATTGATAATGATTTTGTTATTTTTGATACAACAAATAAAAGAGTTTCACAATCAGATTTAGACAATAATACATATTCGCTATTTGACTATGGAGTAACTCTTGAAATTGATACATCAAATGAAGATGTTTTATCAACTAAATGGGTTAAGAAAGTTCAAAGAGTTTATAAATATGATGAAGTTGATTCATCAAAAGTTATTGGTATCGAATATGTTGAAACAAACCAATATATTTTCGATGTAAACCAAGATAATAGCAATAATCTAATTGCTGTAACATTTACTCTAAAAGCACCATTTACTGATGAAGGTAAAATTAAATATGCTGTATATCAAAAAGTATATAATATGGTAGTGCCAAAATATGATTCAGAAACTATGATCGAATTATCAGTCGAAAAACTATTACAATATGTAGTTATTAATAAAGGTGAAATATCAAATGGTAGTATATCTAATGTGATCGTTACAGGAGTTGTTACTGATCAATTATTTGGCGATGGATACGATGCACACTCATTTGTGATTACCGATGAATCAGGTAACAGTTTATATATATATGGTCCTAATGATTGTGTAAACATTGGTGATAAAGTATCAGTAATTGGAAAACCAGTTATTCTAAATGGCAGTGTTTGTATTAATATGTTTAATAGTGTTAAAATCATTAGTTCTGGTAATAAAATTGTAGAACCGGATAAAATCAGTATAGATGATTGGTATGATGATTTTCCTAACAGTGATACTGTCCATACTATCTCAGGCAAAAGAATTAAAATCGAAGGTACTTTAATTAAACAGGAAACAAACGGTTCTATTGAATACTTAATTAAATCTAATTATAGTGATAATTATTTTAAAATTTATAACAAGTCATATACTGAATATGAACAACAACTATTAGAAGAATATATTGGAATTACATGTGAATTTGAAGTTTCTGTTATTTATTATAAAAATAATTGTTGGCAAGTAATTTTAAATAACTATGAATATCAACCTATAAAGAAATAATAAAGAAAGTGTCAGACTAAAAAAACTGACACTTTTTTTATTATTATCTATTGAAATTATCTTATAAAAGTGATATAATATATAAAATGGAGATTTATATGAAACTTAAAGAACTTGAAAATTTAATTCAAAGTGGTGTCGACAATGGTGCATTTCCTGGCGCGACATTTGCAATAGTATTTAAAGATAAGATATATACTAACTATGTTGGTAATAAAGCACTATATCCAAGTATTGAACCAAATAGTGTTGATACTATTTATGACATGGCGTCATGTTCTAAAGTTATATCAACAGCTAGTGGTATTTTAAAACTTATTGAAACTGGTAAGATTAGACTATTTACGAAAGTATCTGAAATTATACCGGAGTTTATTCATAAAGATTTAACTGTATGGAATTTAGTAACACATACATCTGGCCTTGTTGAATGTGTACCAAATCATGCTAATATTAAAGATAGTGATGAAATATGGGAAAAGGTAATGAATGCCGAAAAACCATTTCCATCTAATGAACATATTAAATATTCTGATTTGAATTTCATTTTACTAGGTGAAATTATTAAACGAGAAAGTGGAAAACCACTTGATGAGTTTGTTAAGTGTGAAATATTCGATAAACTAGAAATGTATGATACAGGATATAATCCAAAAGATATTAATAGATGTGCACCAACTGAAGAAAGAAATGATTTAGTTGTTCAAGGAATTGTTCGTGGTAAAGTACATGATGAAACTGCTTATACACTTGGTGGTGTAGCAGGACATGCTGGACTTTTCTCAACTGCTAACGATATAGCAAAATTTATTCAAATGATTTTAAATGATGGTATGTATAAAAATACAAAAGTATTTCCAAAATGTATTATCGATATGATGTATACACCACTTGTTAAAGAACCTGTTGGTTTATCGGTTTTACCACTTCAAAGAAGTGTTGGTTGGATTATAAAAGACTATAATCCTGCAAGTGGCGATTTAGTAAGTAACAATACAATTCAACATACTGGTTTTACTGGAACTAATATTTGGATCGATCGTGATAATGAAGTTGGATTCTGTTTATTAAGTAACCGAGTTCATCCAACTAGAAACAATTTAAAACATATGGAATTAAGACCAAAAGTCGCAAATTATTTAATTGCAAACTTAGAAAGTATTAAGGAGGAAATTTACAATGGAAATTAAGCAATTTAAATTATGTGAACACAGTGATGTAGTATTAAATTTATGGAATGAAGTAGTTAGTGAAAAAGATTT
>JBGVIL010000043.1:0-5937 GCA_045123185.1 Bacilli bacterium
CCTCAACTGTTTTAGAACCTTCTACTTGATATATAGTGAATTTTATAGAATCTTTGCTTATTTCTATTGTTGCGTAAGTTGGCGATGTTATAGAATTGCTTCCTTTGTAGTTTCCTTCGTTGTAATCTCCGTTGTCATACCACCAAGGCGAGAAACTATCACTATAGTAATCCCAATTTCCTGTAGTACTATCATTTCCAGCAACTGCTGTAGCAATGTACCATTCTTTCTTAGTTATATTTTTTTGTTTACCTGAACATTTCCAACCACTTGAATTTACTGATACATAAGTAACGCCCTCAGATAAGTTACCTTTCTTATTAATTCCAGTTTCATCTACATAAGTTTGTTGAGTTCCGCTTTGGTTAGGGTCGTAATAATAGTTATATGGGTCTGTTCCGTTATATCCAGTCTTTATAGGTTTAGATACTGATACATTGTGTTGATGGCCTCCCATGTGTAAGTCAACATTATACTTTTCTAATATAGGAATAAACTTCTGCATTTTTTGCTGTCTAACGCAGGTAAATGGCATTTGGTGAGTAGATGCAATTATCCATCTTGGTGGATTTTCACCACCACATTTTTCGGCTAATAAAGCATCTAAAGCATCTGCTTCAGCTTGTAAAAAGGCATCCCAAGTAGCATATCCTCCTAAGTTTTCATCATCAGCATATGCTCCATCAACATCACCGGAAACATAGTCTCTATCCTCATTACTAGAGTAAGCGATAAATAACACATCATCTATTTGGCAATGGAAGAATCCACTCCATGCTGTCTTAGGATTAGTTTGGTCATTACAGAAGTTAACTTGGAATAATTTTCCGTATTTTTTTAAGTATAAATCGTTATTCCCGATATTTTCCATGAATGGAATACTCCATCTAGTTTCTCCTCTAGCTATATTTGTTCCGTACATTTCTGGATTTTGTCTATTACCATTTTGAACTTCATCTCCAGTGCTCCACCAGAAGTCAAAGTTTGGAGTGCCATCTTCATTAGCCTCCCAATCTGAAAGTATCTTACTGCACACATTATTGTACGCATGAAGCTCTGTTTCGTTCCAAGATTGAGGGTCGCTTGTCCATAACATTCTTATAGTATCACCATTTTCTAAGTCTTTATTATAAGTTTTAAAAGTGTGAATACCAGATTTAATTCCTTCTGTACCTACTTGATACTCATAAGTTATTCCTAGTTCTAATCCTTTTATTATAGCTTTATTAATATTAACATCTAAGTGAGGATGTGACCATTTAGTAATTTCACATTCTTTAGACTTCCAGTCTTGTTCTCCTTGCTTTCTATACCATACAAATGATTTATCTCTTCCAGCTTTAGTTTGGAATACAAATGTTCTTACATCTTCTGTTTCTCCTAGTCCTAGGTTGAAATAGTTAATGCCATTTTCATCAAACATATCATTGTAGTTATCGAACATATCCCAAACTCCATCATGTGTAGATTTAGGGAATTTGCCCTCTGGACAATATCTTAAGTCAACTATTTCAGTTTCAACCCATCCATTAGCACACCAATCTTTAATAATATAAGTAGAGAAATCTTTAAAGCCTTGTCTGTTATAGAAGTCAACTCTTCTACCAGCTTTATTTTTATTCATACCCATTCTGTAGAATATATCACATACTGGCGGAGCAGAACTTTCTCCACCTACTCCAAATACATCTATGATATTAGGTGTTGGATTGCTTGTGTATTGTCCAAATCCGTCTTTTAAGAATATGTCTGGAGTACCTTCTAATGTATCAGTTATAGAAAGAACAACTGAGAAACCATTATCGCTGAATTTCATTCCGTTTCCTAAGCCATCTCTCCACTCTAGGTCATATTCTTTTATTTGGTGTCTACATTGAGTATCCCAAGGGTTAGCACATCTACCACCAACTATTAAGTATGAACTATAAGCTGGAATAGATCCGTTTAATTCTAATGTTTGCCAATCAGTATAAGTGGCGGTATCTTTGTAGTGGATATGTAATCCAGTTAAGTTTAATTCATTAGGAGTCAGGTTATATAACTCTATAAAATTATGTGATACAGGCATTTTAGTTAAATTTGCACCAGCTCCGTAAATAGTATTAACCAATAAACCTCTGTAATTATCACTTAATGATTCTGTTAATTCTCTTTCATTGAAATTGCTTTCTTTTTCTATTTTAATACTATTCCCATTAGGTGCTAAATAAACTCTATATTCAACACCTTTATCGTCTTGCAGTATTACATAGTCTTTTTCTATTTTGCCAGCACCTTTTAAATCACTTACTTTTATCGATTTGATTTCAGAATAAGTTTCAGTTAGTTCATCATAACGACCTATTAAAATCAAATCTTCATCAGCAGCACTTAAAACTTGACTATAAGCATTGAAATCCAATTCAGCATTAGTTCCACTACTTGATGATGTACCAGCTGTACTTTTGATTAATGTTTTTAAAGCTGATATTTTATATTTGTTATAAGCAGTATATTTACTTGTAGATGAATCGTATTTTGCAACCAATAAAAGATCATCATCATTTAAAGAAGTACTTAAACTATACTGATCTATCGTTTTATTTGCCAATTAATATCACCCTTCCTTTTCTATAAGATAATTGTTGTCATAATCAACTAATGAGTTATTTAAATAATCACTTAAATAAACAACATTAGTAGTATCATAATCTGTTAATGTATTGTCGTCATAATCAACTATTGCATTACCGTTATAATCAGTTATTTGTGTATAAGCTGTTGTTTCAGTAGTTATATAATCACTTAATATATTTCCATCATAATCGATTAATATATCGCCATCGTAATCTGCTAATTGATTTACAGTAGATGTATCACTACTAGTATCAGAATAATCTCCTAAAGCATTACCATCATAATCAACTAATGTATCGCCATCGTAATCTGTTAATGCTATGTAATTAATATCTGATTGATTATTGCTATAATCACTTAATGCATTTCCATCATAATCGGCTAATATATCTCCATTGTAATCAACTATAGAAGTACTATCGTCAATTATAGGAGGTTTAATAATACTTCCTTGTTCAAGTGCAAATACTCTAGCTTCTAAATCATTAATTTTAGTTTGTTGAGCATCTATAACACTTTGCATATTTTTAAATAATGTTGCAAATTGCTCATATAAATTTTTATCTATCGAGCCATATCCCTCAGAAACTTCTTTAGTATTTATAGAAATATCATAGTCTGAAGTATACTGTTCGTTTAATTCTAATTCAAAACTTCCACCAGCTGCTTCGATTTTTTTCCAGATATAAGTGCTAATATCATCAGCATTAGTTGTAGATAATACATATTTACTTTTTTCTTTTTCACACCAGCATTCAAACCCATTCGGGAATAGAATGGTATTTTGTGCTTTAAGTTCTGCTAATGAATTCCATTTTTTTCTTTTATCTAAATAATCAACACCGGAGTAATCAAATGCACCTATAATCTTAGGCATTTTCCCACCTCCTTAATTGAAGAATAATGTTCCATCACTATTACTAGCTGTATTAATTAATTTATATTCTATATATGAAACTCCATTTATTGTTATTAACGTTTTAGCAAAACTATCTAGGTTTTCAAAATTGTTTTCGTCTTTTATACTTGTAAGTTCACCAAAAGATGAAGGATATAAATAAACAATTCTTTGATTTGACATTGAATATTTATAGGTATATGCTTTAGTATTTTTAACGATTTTATTCAAACTAGAAACTTCGTAAGCGCTATCAATAACACCTATATAAGAAGCATAAACTGGAACAATGGCAGAAGTATTGCCGCTAGTTTTAGACCCTGCTTTAATTTGTCCTGTTGGATAAGGATTGCCTAAATTTGTATTTTTAATTGGCCCATCTTCGTATGATATTTTAGCTTTGTAAGTTACTTGTGCAGTTGTTAAAGTTATAGATTCTGTGAAACTATATGGTGAAATTGGATTTGTTTTTGAATTTATCAATTCATTTCCTCTATAAATCTCAACCAATGTAATAGTACCACCATCATTTTTATTGAATGTAACTGATATAATTGGATTTACTGATATTCCAACTTCTTTAATTCCACTTACGTTACTATTAATTGAAATAGTAGGCATCGAATAACTTGGTACGATTTCTTTAGTAAGCATATTTTTCATCACTGTGGTGAAAGTATCACCTTCAAGTAAAATATCGTTTTCTTTAAAATTTCCAACGGTAGTTCCCATAACAGTTATATCTTCCGTTAAAATACCTTCACAATTTCCACTTGTTCCACCACTTCCACCTTGATTTACAGACCATTTATTTTTAGCAGCATTAAATATATAAACAGTTCCTGTATCTGTATCTGTGTAATTACTTCCAGTAGACACATCATATAATACTCTGCCGTCTACAATTGTTGGATAATACAAGAACAGGTAATCTAAAGTTTTTGTATCTTCGGAGTTACCTGTAAATTCATATAAATTTTTATAACTTCTTACTATTCTTATCATTGTATCAGCCTACCTTACACCAATGATATTTTATATTTGCTCCTAATTCTATTAATTTATCAATATTTAATTTCCCTGTTCCATTAGATCCTATTTCTTTATATATACCTTGAACTGCCAAACAACCTTGCCCACTTAAAGGAATATTAATCGTAATTGTTTTAGTATTTATAGTTTTTATACCTATAATATTAACACTCATGGAATTAAATATACCTGTTCCGGTTGCAAATGGAATTTGTTGAAATTCGAACGGGAAAGTCAAAGTCATATAATTATTTGTTGTACTTAAAGTATAATTATAATTTATTCTTCCATTTTCTTCGAAATCTATTAATAAATTATCTTCTATTAAATAAGCACTCCCACTTATACCTTCAAGTTCCCATGTGCCACCATATAAAAGGCTTGGATTTTCATTTGATTTTGTTATTAAATTATCGCCAATTACTCCTAAATCACCTTTATCGCCTTTTAAAAAAGATAAATCTAAATTTTCAACAGAACTATCATTATATGTTATTTTTAGATTTTTATTTTCAATTTCAATTTTATCAACTCCAAGTTTAGGCTCAGGAATTGTAATAGTGAATGTATCTGAAGCAGTTTTAAAAATTAAATCATTGCCTATAACCTCAATACCGTTTATAGTGGTAACAGTTTCAGTTAGGGCATTTTTAATTAAGGCCATTACCATTCCTATATTCATTGCATCACATCCATTCATTACTTTCTTTGTCAAAGAATTTTATATTTCTAGTTTCTACATTTAAAAATGTACTCCCTGTAGTAATATTTTTTAATATTTTCCCGTTTGATAACTCTAATGGGATGCCAGTTAAGTTAATTTCATCGTTGCTGTTTCCTGATAAATTATAAACACCGTTTATATTTGATTCCATTATTTCTATCATAAACTTACCTCCTATCCCAAAAATAATTGTTGTAAAAACGCTAAGATTAATGCCCCAATTCCACCAACTATTCCCCAAAAAACTTTATTTTGAGCAGCTAACATTTTATTATTATTTTGGTTGACGTTATTTTCTATTTTTTCAAGTATAATAGTTTGCTTAGCACTATCGACTTTTAATTCTGTTACTTCTCTTTTTAAATCATCAACCTTATTTTCTAATTTATCTAACCTCTCATCAAATTGATTGTTAATATATTCTTGTCGTTCCATTATTTATCCTCTTTTTTTATTTCCAGTAACTTTAGCTACTCCAAAGTAGAATGCTTTTTTAATCGCTTTTATTATTTTACTCATTTTATCACCCCTTCAATTATATAAAAGAAAATACCCAAGTGACCATATCACAATAGGTATCATTAATATCGCTGTTGCAACAATAATAGTTTTACAAAATCTTTTAGTCATTTTATCTTGTGTTTCTAACATTTTATTAAATAAAGAA